>JASFQK010000004.1:0-189608 GCA_050115495.1 Phycisphaerae bacterium
TCGACACGCACAATGACGACCCCAAGCCATTCGTCTGGACTGCCGACCTCCAGGATATCTTGCCGAAAATCACGCGCACGCACGCAGCGTTCGATAAGTCATCGAACTAATGAGGCACTACACTAGGACCCGCCGCGCGCCAAAGTAAAGCGCGGTCTGAGAACATTGGGCGGGATTTAACACAGGTGGGGCCGCGGTCGTACGGGACGTTTGCGTGCCCCCCTGTGCAGCCGACATATGACCTGACCCGGCTCGGCGAGGGTCGGCGCGTTCGGTTCACTGGACCTTCGCGCGCGTCTTCGTGCCGCATTCCGGGCAGCGGCCGCTGACGTTGCCGGTGAGGTCGTAGCCGCACTTCAAGCAATGGTGCGGACGGCGTTCCTGTCGTCGGTGTTCGAGCGTGGAGGAGACGACCACAACGACGAGGCCGACGAACGGCGCGAAGATAGTGGTCGCCACCGCGGCGCCCACTCCTGCCGTGAAGTCCCCAATCTCGTACCAGTCGTCTGGGTGTAACGCACCGTAGAGGAGGGCTGTCGCGTATCCCACGGGAACGGCGCACGCAACCTGCGTGATCATCGCCGTGAGGGTCAGCCAGACCGGACGGATGGGCAGGTGACGCCGGCCGGCCTCTATGCATGCGTATAGCACAAACACCAGGCAAATCACGATGGGAGGCCCGACGAGCACGAACAGGATGGGGCCGTCCATGATGCCTCGTCACTCTGTCCGGCACTGCTGGCCGCGGTTCAGGTTCCGACCATCGCCCGAGCGACCGCGCGGAAGTCGCGAAGGTTCTCGGGCAGCGGGTCGGAGTGCCATTCCGCGCCGCGGACGGTGTTGTCCCAAACCGCTCTCATGCCGAGGAATGCCAGGACCCCGCCGACAACCGACAGGAAGCACGGCCCCCCGATCAGCAGATGCAGCAGGATCGTGCTCGCCGCGATGATGATGAGGACCAGGAGGACACGCCCGTCGCTCTCCAGGCCCTCCGTCAGCCTGTCCGTCCACGTCGGTCGCAACGGCGGCAGCCGGTCTTCGGAGATCCAACGCAACCGTTCCCACACTTGCCGGAGGCATCGTCCGCGGATCACGTCTGCCACGGGCGTGCTCGGGGCGAAACGTGGCGTTCCGGGCTGCATCGCCGCGACGGTGTGCTCGATGACGCCGAACGCTCCCGCCGTCAGGCAGGGCTTGCCGAGCACGACCACGGGCTCCAGGGTCGGGGCCGATGCGCGGCCGGCGATGAACCGCGCGAATTCTGCGAAGGTACAACGAGGCCCGTACTCGGCTTCCCACTTGGCTCTGCTGCGCACGTCCATGCCGAAATGCTGCTTCCATTCCGGCAGCGATTGTCGCTTCCAGGCGAGCCACACCGCGCGCGGATGGCCACAGAAGCGGTCGAGCTCGAACAGCACATCGGACAGATCGATGTCGTCCAGCCCTTTCTGTTCCAACCACCGGTCGACCCGCGTGTTCGGATCGTCCGGCATCTCCTCCGTCAGGCAGCGTTTCCACACGCGGCGCATTCCGCGCATGACCTGTTCCGGCGTAAGCCCCCGCGTTTCTTTCGTGTCCATCGGTTGCCCTCCACACGGGAATGTGGGGATTGTGACCCGGGCCGGTTGTTTCAGCAAGGTCGTGGGAGAGAGGCTCGGCTCACGCCCACGCCGGGTGAGCGCGCCAGTCGGCGGTCAAACCCATCCGCTCGCGTGCGGAAGGGGCCCGGCAGCAGCCGCGCACAGGAAAACCGGCCCTTTATGCGCATCGCCAGGGGCGAGAGGCGCGGCGGGTATGTTGATGGAAGTATCCGGCGGCAGGCGGGCGGTGTCGAGTCGGCACACGTGAATTCGCGAACGCTGACCGAGCGTGGCGGGGATTTGTTTGATAATGCTGCCCCGCGGTGCGACGAGGGAATGTTCGACGGGAAGAAACCGCGGCAGCTCGTCGGCCCCGTCCGAAGTCGCCGGGTAGACGGGGCGACCACGGGCAGGTGTACCGACGAGCTGTGCCGCGGAGGAGGTCCTTGGGTACGTTCGTGTGTGCTGCCGCGGGCCGTTCGACAGCGGCCCGCGACAGCAGGTTCCTGAGTCTACGAAGGCAAGGCCAATGCGCCGGTGCAGTTCGCCTGGAGCACGATGAAGTCTTGGAGGTCGACGTCGCCGTCGTGGTCCAAGTCTGCTGCCGCGCAGCCCGATGCGTGCGGGCAGTCCGGGCAGGACAGGCAATCGGCCAGGAGTTCGAGATCCACGCTGTCGATGTCCAGGTCACCGTCCATGTCGCCCGGGCCGCACACCCGCAGGTTGTCGAAGAACGTGTGGCCGTCGGCCAAGTCGCCGAACTCCTGCGTGATCTCGATCCCGAGCGCCAGTTCGTGTGTGCCGGAGAAGCTACGCACGTCCGCGTATTGATTGGGGTACTCGCGCACATCGCGGCCGAACCACAGCTTTTCGCCGTCCACGGCTACGTATGCCAGGCTGCTGTGGTCGTTTTGATGGATGGACACGTCGAACCAGACGGCCAGCACATCGGTGAGGTCCACCGTCTGGTAGAACTCGAGCAGGTCGCCCGGATAGTGGCCGCCGTTGTAGCGGGAGGCGAACATGTAGAGCGAGAAGTCTCCGTCGGACACGTAGTTCCATTCGGGGTTGTTGATGAACGCCTCGCCGTGACCGTTGACGTTTCCCACGCGTCGCCACTGCCAAGACTCGGGCATGCCGCGATAGGGTGGGCCGTCGGTCCAGCCGCCGTTGGGCATCTCGCCGGCCCATTCGATCTCGAAGCTGGGGTTGCTGATCACGCCCTCCTGTGGCAGTGCGGCGCCGTAAAGCTGGAAGGTCAGGTCAACGGGCTGCCAACCGGTGGGGAGACTACCACTATACGTGGTGATCACGCCCAGTGGATTCCTGCCCCAGTGCACCCAGTTCTCGCCGTCGGCCGAGAACGCCGCGGGGCCACCGTCCTGGAAGCCGGGCTGACGATGGCTCCAGTTGAACTCTTCCATCCCGAACACGTCGTGGCGAACCTGGACACCGACCCAGTACACGACGGGGTTATCGGGAGTGCCTTGCTGCAGGAAGCGATAATACTCGGGCAGTGTGATGTGGAATTCGCCGCCGCCCGCGTCGTACCAGCCGTAGTGGTTGGGGTCGCTCGGGTTGGCGACCGGCAGCCACCCGCTGTAGTAGAGCAATTCGCCAGGGTGGCTGTCGCCGTCTTCCGACGCCGGGACGTCGGCCCAGAAGAACACCTCGACGCCCAGGTTGTAGGGGTCGTCGATACCGCGAACGTGGATCTCAGAGATGCGGCCGGGCTCGGTGCAGACGAAATCGTCGGCACAGAGGAAGTAGAAATTGGCGTCGCCATCCCGCCAGCTTGGAGCGCGGAAGTAGTCGACGGGGCCGTATTGGTCGATCTTGAGCGGATCTCCCCAACCTGCCACGGCAGGTGTGACGATCAACAGCAGGGCCAAAAGACGCAGGAGCGAACCGAGTCGAGCATTCATGTCACTGACTCCGCAGAAGACTAAACGAGACTGGCCTGACGGGTCCTGACACGCGTCGTTGGCCAACAACTGCACGAACGCTTACTCAGACAACACAGGCGCGTCGCTCTGCGGCGGTGAGCTACCGCCGGCGAACGACCATCAGCCCGCCCAGCATCAACAGGGCCAGCGTCGTCGGCTCGGGCGTGCCGTACACCTGAAGCTCCATGTCCACCGAGCGCCAATCGTCGGGCAGCGTGCCGGCGTAGGAACCGAATTCCCAGTGGTCGCCGTTGAACGAGTCCTCTACGTAGTGGGCGCCCAGGTGCTGCCAGTTCCCGCCGCCATCGGTGTTCCCGACGACCGCGCCGCTGAGGTTGTGGATGTCGGGCGGGTTGGGCTCGTCGTTGCTGAGGTTATCGCGATGGCTCCAATAGAACTTCTCGATGTGGAAGATGTCGTGCTCGGGCTGCACACCGACCCAATAGGTGACCGGGTTGCTGGCTGAGCCCACCTGGAGGAACCAGTCGTCTTCAGGGAGGGTGATGCAGAACTCCCCGGTGCCCGTGTCCCACCAACCTACCTTGTTTGGGTCGCTGCCACTGGCAGTGCCCAGGTCCCAGGACTTGAGCAGCTCGCCCGGATGGGCGTCCTCGTCCGTCGTTGCCGGGATATCCGCCCAGATGAACACGCGGACGCCGAGGTTGTAGATATCGTCCACACCACGCACGCGGATCTCATTGATCCAGCCGGTCTGCGTGCAGAGGAAGTCGTCCGCCACCAATTGCCCGCCGCCCATGGTGCTCCACCAGCTTTCGGTCCTCCGGCCGTGGGGGTCGGGGTTGTCGAACTGATCCCACTTAACCGGATGGCCCCAGCCGGCCAGTGCTGCCGCACTCAGCGTGCTCATCGCCATAATCGCAATCATCGTCCTCATAGCAGATCTCCTCCTCACGAAAGGACTACGGGCGACACCCCGTACAGGGCGTGTCGTCAGGATCCGCCGGCGCAGAAGACAAACCGCTGCGAGATCGCAAGTCTCGCGCTTCCCGCACCACGGGCAACCGCTCAGGCCCTCCAGGTCTTGCTGTCGGTTTGTGCGTGCGCCGGGGAGCCATGTCACGACAGAACGTCAGGATATGAGTGAGTGTCTCGGTCACAAACGCATACAGGTCGATTCTGATGGGGAGTGCAGCGAGTGAGAAATGGTTGGACGTCCCCATGGGTCAGAACCTCATTCGTGCCGAGCGACCTTTCGAACACCAGGACGCCGAGATCGTGCGACTGGCCGTACGAGCGCTGGCTCAATTTGGCACAGACGCATCGCACTGCGCCCGTGGACTACCGCCGGCGAGCAAGCGTGAGCCCGCCCAGGACCAGCAGAATCAGCGTCGCTGGCTCTGGGACCTGGTGGAAGTTCGTGACGTCCATATGGCCGGTGTCGTAGGCGCTGTCCAACGACCAAATACCGATGTCAAACGAATCGCCGGCCGTCAGGTTCAGCGAGAGGCTGCCGATGGTATGGCCCGAACCGTCAGCGAACTCCGTCTTGTCCCCGTTGATGCGATAGAAGGCGGCCTCGAAGCCGTCGTCCGTCCAGTAGTCGAAGTCGAACGTGAGCACGCCGGTGGCCGGGGCGATGCCGCTGAAGAAGCCCTCGGATTCTTGAAGCCCAGGGCCCCCGGGGCCATCCACATGCATCGCATCCGGCGAGTACAGCGTGCCGGAGCCGTATCCGTTCCACACGAAACCGAAATCGTCGATGTCAGCGGCGCCGGCGACGGCGGCCAGGACTCCCAACAGCATCAGGGCAACAACTCGTCTCATGGTTTCCTCCTCCTCTTGCGAGGACTACCGACGACACCCCACGCAGGGCGCCTCATCACGATCGGGCGGTGCGGAAGACCATTCGCCGCGAAACCTCGGGTCTCGCACTTCCGCGACCACGGGCCACCGCTCAGGCCCACCGGATCGCGATTTCGATCGTAGCGATTGCCGAGGGGGCATGTCAAGATAAAATGTCAGGATATAATTAAGTGCCTCTGAATAAAATGGTTACGTGCGAAATAATGGTATGGACATGCCCGGGCGGAAGTCGCTAGAATGTCGGCATGGCGCAGAAGCTCAGTGATGCCGAGCAGTCCTTCGAGAACCAGGCCGCCGAGGTCATGCAGCGTGTGCGCGCCGCCGTCGAGCACCTCGTCACGCGCGTCACCGGCCGCACGCACACGCGCAGCTCGGACCTGGTCGACGCGCTGACCGTCGATCCGCGTCTGGCGTGGAAGTTCGTCAAGATCATTCAGCCGGGCGACCCGCTGGCCGCGATCCGCTACGTGCCCGGTCCGCGCGGCATCAAGCTCTTCCTGAATGCGGCGGCGCGGCGGCCGGGCGTGGCCCCGGCCATCGCCGCTGCCAAGGAAGCTTTCGGCGACTTCGAAGCACTGGTGCGGCGTGAGGGCGGCGACCGCCGATCGTTCGACATGATGGTCGCCGGCCACAGTCAGACCGACCGCGGCGACGTCGACCTGGAGCACCGCAAGGGCGCCTTCACGCACAACAGCTACATCTGGGGTGTGCAGGCCCGCGCCCAGATTCACACGTATCTGGTGCAACCGTCCGGCGACGGTGAGCATCTGGACGCGGCGGTGGTGCGCGGCTTCGTGCGCTTGCGGCGTGTGCGGCCCCATACACCGTGGCGCATCTCACGCTTCTACACCATCGACGATTCCGGCGAGGTGCACGGCGAGTTCGCACGCTCGCCCATCGATCCGCCCGACGAGGACGCGGTGCCTCTCTTGCGGCGGTTCTGCTCCAAGCCAATGCCCCAGGTCCGGCGAGAGGTCGGGCCGCATGCCGTGATTGACTACGTGCTGGCGGAGTCGGACGTGGGCAACACCGGAGCGGTCACGTGCCTGACCGGCGAGCTGATCCGCAAGGCGGAGCCCTGTTTCGCCGACGACTTGCACGCCGTGCTCGGCACGAAGACGCCGCTGCGCACGCCGTGCGAGGTCGTCGTGGCGGACCTGTTCCTGCGTCGTGACTTCTTCGGGCAGATATCGCCGTCGCTCCGGCTGGTCAGCGACCTGTTCAGCGAGCGGATGGGCATTATCTATGGGCCGACGGATCAGCTCCCGCTGCAGGATCAGGTCGAGTCTCTGGGCGGCGGGCCGTACGTCGCGCCGATGCCGGAGATGCCGCGCTACGCGGAAATGATCCAGCACTGCGGCGATCGCCTGGGGTGGAACCTCGAGCAGTTCGACTGCTACAGGGTGCGGGTCCAGTACCCGCCAGTGCCCGCCGCGCTGGTGGTTCACTCGCCGCTGCCGCCGCGATCACGCGAAGCCGACGCGACCGGCTGAGGTCACGCCCGGCCCGCGATAGCTGCACTCCCTGCCTTCTTCTCACAGCAAGCCGCCGCATCCCTCACTCATAGTCGACGGTCGGCCCGCCGCACGGGACGATTCTGTCGTTCATTGTCGCCGTGGGTTTCGCCGGTCTCATGTGTCGGAGTATATGACGGACGTGGAACCAGCCTGCCGGCCGGCGGCGGAGTTCGTGCGGATGAGCCAGGCACGCGGAGAAGAGGGCATCGCGGACATGATCCAAACGTATCGCGATACGGTGCACCCCCTCTACGAGTTCGTTGCCCGGCGGGCCGGACGGTCTCGGCAGTTGGCCGAGGACGTCACGCAGGAAACGTACCTGCGGGCCGTTGTGCAGTGGCGAAACGGGCGGCCGCCCGATAATGCGCTGGCCTGGCTGCAAACCGTCGCCCGCCGGCTGCTGCTCAATCACTACCGCCGAAAGAGCCCCGCGTCGCTCGACGGCCTGGATCTCGCGCAGGTGCTGGAGACGGCGCCGGTGGCGGGGCCCGATGCGGCGGCCGTGGTGTACTGGGGTCTGTCGCGGCTGGGACGCGGTCCACGCCGACTGCTCGAGGCGTTCTATATCGAGGGTGCATCGACCCGAGCCATCGCGACGGAGCTCGGCGTGTCCGAGCGGGCTGTCGAAGGCCGTCTCCGCCGAGCGCGGCAGGCGTTGAAGAAACGATTGATGCCGATCATGCCAGAGCATGGAGACCAATCATGAATGCGGAAGCTATGCCGAATCCGGAGTTCGTGAAGTTCCTCGAGTGGCAACTCGAATCTACCGTTCGTCGCCAGAAGACGCTCAACGGCACGCCACGAGCGGCCAAGCTCGTGCGCTCCCGGGTGGGTACGATGTTGGCCCTCGCCGTTGTGTCCATGTTCATCGGCGGCAGCGGCACCTACGCCGCTACGCACCGCAGCGACAGGGTGGCGGCGGAGTTGTACATAGCCCGCGGCGAAGCGATGCTGGAGATCGCCCGAACGCTAGAGCAGTACGCGGGCCGCGATCTGGACCACGTACGCTCGCTCCGCGAAGCGGGTATGGTGATGGCCCGGGAGGTGCTGCGGGCGGAAGCCCGGTACGTAGAAACACAGTCGGTCGTCGAGACCCGCGAATTGGAGCTCACCGAGACGCGCCTCACCGGCAAGGAGCCGAATGACGGCTTGGCCGCCCCGCGCGTCGACGGTTGCGATTTCGTGTCCGAGCGCCTGGCCGTTCGCCGGCCGCCGCTGGAAGCGCAGCTCAAGTTCGCGGTCACCGTGGCGCAGCGCAAGCAGGTGCTTGTCGAGAGCGGTTTGGCGATGGCGACCGAGTTGAAGGACGCTCAGGCCCATGTCGCCGATATCCAGGCGAACCTGGACGACCTGGACCAGCGCCTGACGCTACGGGCGTCGTTCCTGGCCGGCGAGTTGTCCGCGCGGGAGGTGGAGCTCCAGGGCATGCGTCTGTCGGCAAGTGTCGCCCGCGAGGCGGCGACTCGGCGGCTGGCAGTAGTCACCGAGCAGCACCAGCGGCGGGCGGATCTGGCGGAATGCGGCATGGTCCACGAGACGGAGCTGCGGGCCAGCGAGGCGACGCTGCGCACAATCCAGGCTGAGGTGGAGCTCGCGGAGCTGGAACTGCGCATCATCGATGAGAAGATCGCGGAAACGCCGGACGAATAGACGCGGCTGCTACCGCCGACGCCGGCGGTGCAGCATGGGATACATCACAGAGGGCCGACCGGCGCTGGTGTGCCGATCGGCCCTCCGGCCAGGTTGGAGATGGGGAGCGTGGTCTTAGCGGCGGCGCAGCAGAGCCAGCGTGCCGAGGACGATCGACAGGAACGACGTCGGCTCCGGAATCAGCAGGACGAACCCGCGGTTCTGTCCGTTGTACGTGCCGTTTCCGGCGATCCAGCCGGTGTCACTGATGGCGATGCCTTCACGGAGGACCCAGCCCGAGCCCGCCGGAAGGAAGTCATTCAGGTCGGTCATGACGCCGTCTTCCCAGATGAACGCGTGCGTCTGGCCGCTGTCCGTGGAAGAGACGCCGACGGCCACGCCCAGGTTGTTGATGTCCCAGGCAAAGCTGTAGTTCCCGCCCAGATGGCCCATGTCGATGATGTTGCCTTGTTCCCACAGAGTGGCATGGATGATCTCGTCCGGCACGAGGTCCGAGTAGCCGACGATCTGGCCCGAATCATTGATGCCCCAGGCCTCGGCGTAGCACCAGTCGGATTCACCAATCGTGCCCAGGTCCTTCGAGGTCTCACCGTCGAAGGCGTAGGCCCGCCACGGGCCGTCACCCATCCAGTAGCCGGTGGTCTGGCCGAGGTTGTTGATGCGGTGGCCCGAATAGAACACGCTGCCGGGGACAGCGGGAATCAGACTCGAGGGCTCGGACTGCCCCACCTGCCAAGTGCACGCCGCGAACTCCGGGGAGCCGCCGGTTTCGTACGAGCCGACAATGACGCCGGCATCGTTGATGCCCATGCCTTCAGACCAGCACGTCGAGCTGTTGCCCGGCGGGTTGAGCGTCGTCACCGCTCCGGCATCCCAGGAGAACCCGCGGTTGTCGCCACTCGTGCGGCCGTACCAGCCGGCCACCTGCCCGTTGTTGTTGATCCCCCAGGCCAGACCCTGGGTCACGCCGGTCTGACCGGCGAGCAGGTCGGTCATGGTGCCGTTGTCCCACAGGTACGCCATCCGCGTGCCGCTCGCGGTGTAGGATGTACCGACGACCTGGCCATGATTGTTGACGTCAAACACTTGACTTCTCGACCCATCGGACGGGATCTCCCAGATGCCCTCGATGTCGTCGGCACACACCGACACTACGGCGAGCAGGGCTATCGCCGTGGTCAACCAGCGCGACAGATTGAGCTTGTGCAACTGCATCATCTCCTCCTCCTTTACAAGTGTTGAGGAACTCGGGGTTGCTACACCAGTGCCTTGCAGGCACGACTCCTCGAACGAAGTCGCCGACCGGACGACGCTACCACTTCATGCCGCCCGGTGCGGCGACGTACTTCACACGGGGGCCGGCGTTTGCCGGTGGTACTCCTCTCTCACGGCCGCGGGGGCAGGCGTTGCCACGCGCATACCGACGTCGGAATCGGCGGATACTGCATCTGCACGCGGAACACGTCGAAGCGATCGGCCGCCCAGCCAAGGCGATCGAACATGCTCTGCACCATCTCCGCGTACTGTGGCACGAGCGGCGTGCGGGCCACCTGCACACCCTGACCCAGGTGCGTTACCGACTCGAACACGCGCAATCGATCCCGGTCATCGCGCATGTCCGGCCCGCCGAGTTCGCCGTACACCCGCAGCTCACGCTCCGTGGGCCCAAAAAGGTCTTGGTGGACGAACTGATCGAAGATCAACCGTTCGACCGGCGTGCGCAACTGCACGCCAAACTCGGCGATCTCGTTGTGTTCGTCCTGATAGCGCGTGGCGGCGTTACGCGACACCTCGGCCATGTAGAACGTCATTGCCCCCCGATTGCCGATCGGTGTCTCGACCAGCTCGTCCTCGAAGAAGCCGTGCGCGCCGCGGCGTCGCCGGAACTTCGGCAACGGCTGCGAGCAGAACTCGGTCAGCAGTGGGACGCCGCCCGCCGCTCCCAGGCTCTCGGTGCCGCCCAGCGGTTCGCGCGCGTCGGGTCGGCGCTCGGTCCAGTCATCGTCCGTGCCTTTGGTCCGGAAGAGGACGTGCGGGACGTTCTGTCGCGTGCGGCGGAAGTTGCGGAATCCCCGGAGGCGCGTCACGTCGAACAGGCCGTCCTGGGCCGATGGCTGCATGAGAAGCGCTACCACGTGCACCTGGGCTTGCATGCCCCAGATGTAGCTGCCGGAGTTGAACATAGCCTGGCGCTGGGCGAGATCCGCCTTCTGGGCTCCGTCGCTGGCGCAAGCCGTCAGGAGCATGTTGAGCGATTCCCGATCACCCGCATGAACTCTGGTCAGGCGGTCGAAATCCCTCATGGCGGCGCGGGCGGTATCGATCAGGGTGGGTTCGACGCCGCGCAGTTCCGCGGCGGCCAAGAACCTGCTTAGGGGCACCGCGGTGGGGACGTGGTGGCCGGCGAGGAAGAGATCAGGCTGGTAGACGACGTTGGCGATTTGCCAGCCCAGTTTGCGGTGGATACCCAGTGCTTTCGAGACTTCGTGGGCGCGGGTGACTTCGCCGGGCAGGCGATGCAGGATGGCCACGAATGCGTCGCGAACGCGTCCGATTACCTCCGGAGCTTCGACCCCAAACGGGCGTGTCCCCAAGCCGGCAGCTTTCTCTCCCGTCGTTTCCATGCGCCTGAAAATAACGGATTCCGGCCTGGATTTCCAGGTGAATTTCCGAAACACACACGGAAATGCGCCGCGACAGGCAACCAGGCAAGGGAAAGTGTTCATAAACTCTTGTAGTACAGTGTCTTATGGCTAATGAATCGCCGGGCGACCGCTGTTGTTCGATGAACACCCGGGGCGCGTGATGTTGACCCCTGGAGTCCTGCCGACACGCGGCGGGTGTCGCCGCGGATCCCGCCATCATCTCAGGGCCTCATCGGGCGCTGCGTGGTCGAGCGAACGACGAGCGCTTCCGAGCGGCAGGCGCTGGCGGCGCCCCGGACAGAGTACGCTTGAACACCTTATGGCGTATGCACTACAATGCAGGCAGGTGGGAAGTCTGATTCGACGGAACCAGACTTTCGCAGGGAAGCAAAGGGAACGGAGGCAGGCAACGGAGGGCGAGCTTCACCTCTCCGCGTATTCGCTTGCGCGTTTCGTGTACTCGGCGCCGGCTTGTTCGTTGGGCCTGGCATTATCAGCCGAGTTCGTGCTTCTACTCAATTCTTGTGGCGTGGAAGGCATCACCGCTGTCCACGGAAAGGAGGATGGGTCATGCGCATGATTGTTTGGTTGCGTTTGGCAACCGTTGTCGCTTGCGGCGTACTGCTCGCCCTGGCGACGCCGGTGGCAGCCCAGACGGCCACGGCGCTGGTTCGGGAGGAACAGGAGCTCCCCGGCGCTCCAGGGCAGGTGGTCGACTCGATCGGTAACTCGGCGGTGAACCACGTCGGCGGTTATGCATTCGGTGTCGTCACGGTGGGCACGGGCACGCTGAGTACCGGTTGGGGCAACGCAACGGGTGGCGCGGGCACCGTGCTGCGTACCGAGGGGATCTTCGGCGACTACGATCAGACGTCGTGGGAGAGCTTCTACGGTATGGCCAACTCCGGCGCGCTAAGCTACAGCCCGCTCTGCACGTACATTCCCTCAGGCACGACGAGCCTGGACAGCGTCTGGCTGGAGGACACCTTCATCGCCATGGAGGAGACGGCGTATCCGCACGCCGCCGGCTACTACTGGAGTTTCGGCAGCCGGCCGGGCGTGACGGCCGACGGTGTGCCGTACTTCGTCGGCGGTATCACGACGACGCCGGGCGGTTCGACGCAGAACCGCGGTCTGTTCTACGGCATGTCGGCCACGCCGCTGTTGATGGGCGGCGACACACTGCCCAACCTGCCCTACGTGCTCGACACGAGCAGCACCGTCAGCTTCGACTACCGCTTCTCGGCGCTCGGCACGAACTACATGGGCGAAGTCCAGATGGATACGACCAGCACCGTCGACAATGCCATGGTGATGAACGGTTCGGGTCTTATGCTGGGCGGCGGCCTCGTTCGCGAGGGCTCCACGATGCCGGAGGCTATCGGCGGTCTGCCCGGCGAGAACTGGGACAACTTCGACTACCTCAGCATCACCGAGTCCGGCAGCTACCTCATGACCGGCGACAGCGATGCCGCCAGTGGCGTTGACGAGTTCGTCATCGTCAACGGCCAGGTCGTCATGCGCGAAGGCGACATGCTTGGCGACTACACTCTCAGCGGTTCGATCGAAGGTGGCTACATGAACGAGGACGGCGACTGGGCCGTCGTCTGGGACGTCAACGAACCGGGCCGGGCGAATATCGAAGTGCTGATCGTCAATGGCGACATCGTTCTCAAAGAAGGCGATGCGGTGGATTGGGATGGCGACGGTTTGCCTGACGCCGACGCGATCGTGACCGACTTCACCGGGCTCAGCGCCCTGACCGTCGGCGACCGCGGCATGCGAGGTGAGGACTTCTTCGATATCTACACGACGATCGACGTGGACATAGATGGCCGCGTTTTCGAGGGCGGATTCCGGCTGTCCATTCCTGAGCCAGCGACGTTCTCGCTGTTGCTCCTGGGCGGTCTGGCCCTGCTGCGCCGACGGTAGGCCGGTTGTTGGTCGACGAGTCTCAGGATCGGCGCGCTACGCGTGAGGCGGGAACCGGGTCGTGAACAAGCGACCCGGTTCCTGTCATTGTGTGGCGCCCGTTGACGTGCGTCCGGACGTGCTGGCGGGTCGGCTACTTGTCTAGACCTGCGTCATTTCCCGAAATCCGCGTTACGGTTGCGCCTCCCGCCGGACTAGGAGAACAGGAATACTGTTCTCGCGGGCGGGCCGGGGGGCCGCCCGTGACCCTTTGCGCTCGACAGCGCCTATTGCTCCAGTGCGTCGTCGGCAACTTCTGTGGTGCGCGCATCTCGTGAGTTGTCGGGGCTGTTGTGGTATAATGGCCTCGACATGATGGGCGTGCCGATCTCCGACGAGGTGGTGCACGCGGCGGCGGAGGGCGTGTCTACAGCCCGCGACGCGTTGCTCGCAGCGGTGGAGCCGCGGGTGCGGTTGATGGTGGCGGCGCGGCTGAGTCCACGACCGGAGCAATTCGCCGCCGTGGACGACATCACACAGGAAGTCCTGCTCGCAACGATGACAGGACTAAGGGGACTGCGCATACAGACGGCGGCCGGCCTGCGGGCCTTCATCGCCGCGACGGCCAGGAACAAGGTCGCCGACTATATCGATGGCGGGCGTCATGCGGGCATCGGCGGGGCGACGGCAACGGTGTGCCTCGAGACGACGATCCACGCGCTGTCCGGGGCTGCTCCGTTGTGGGCCTTGCTGTCGAGCAGCGGCACGACGCCCTCAGCAGCCTTCGAGCGCGATGAGCTGGCGGTCCGAATGCTGGGTGAGTTGGGGCGGTTGCCCGAGCACTATCGCGACATCGTTACGCTGGCCTTCTTCGGCGGGCTGACCACGAGAGAGATCGCGGCGGACAAGGGCAAGGAGCGCGGGGCCGTGGCCATGATGTTGCTACGGGCCATCCGCATACTGCGGCGGCAAATGACGGGTTCGAGCCGGTGTGGCTTCGTGGATGGTTGAGCCGGGTGGAGACAAGCCGGACGAACTGGCCGACCGCGTCGATGAGGCGTTGGCGGCCCTGCTGGAGAAGGGGGACAGCGCGCCGCTGGCGGGGTTACTGGGCGAGTCGGATGACGGTCCCGGACTGGACGCGATGTTTGGTCCACTGCTCGCTGGCGGGGCGGTGCGGGTGGTCGGACTGCCGGCGGACGGCGAGGTCCCGGGATACCAGATCGTGCGGGAGGTCGGCCGTGGGGGGATGGGTGTGGTCTACGAGGCGCAGCAGGAGCACCCGCATCGGCGGGTGGCATTGAAAGTGCTGCCGACCCTGGGCGCGGACAAACACGCCCGTGAGCTGTTCCACCGCGAGGTGCAGACGCTGGCCCTTCTGTCACATCCGGGTATCGCCACGATCTACCACGCCGGGCAGACCGAAGGTGGGCAGCAGTTCTTCACGATGGAGCTCGTCGAGGGGGCCACGCTGATCGAGTACTGCCGGGAGCACGGACTGTCCCGCAGGGACCGGCTGCTGCTGTTTCTGCGGGTGTGCGAGGCGGTGGCCTACGCCCATCGCCACGGCGTCGTGCACCGCGACCTCAAGCCGGCGAACATCCGGGTGGACGCGGAGGGCAATCCGCGGCTGCTCGACTTCGGCCTGGCCCGCCTGACCGGAGCTGATGTGTCGTTGGTCACGCCGCCGACCGAGCCCGGGCGGATCATGGGCACGTTTTCGCACATGAGTCCGGAGCAGGCCCGCGGTGACTCGGCGAAAATCGACGCGCGGGCGGATGTGTATGCGCTGGGCGTGATTCTGTACGAGCTGCTGTCAGGTCGGCGGCCGTACGAGCTGAAAGCGGCTTCCTCAATCGAGGTGGCGCGGATCATCTGCGAGCGGCTGCCGAAGCCGCCGAGTGCGCACGACCCGGCCCTGCGGGGCGATCTGGACACCATCGTGCTGAAGGCATTGGAGAAGGAGCGCGACCAGCGCTACGCCTCGGTCGAGGAGCTGGCCGATGACGTTCGGCGGCACATGCGGGGTGAGCCGCTCATGGCCCGGCGGCGGCGCGTGAGCTACGTGGCGTCCCGGTGGGTGCGGCGGCATCGGCGGCGGTTGCTGGCGGCGGCGGGAGCTGTGCTGCTGGCCGTGCTGGGCGTCCATGGCGGCTTGTGGTGGCGTGACGCGGCGCTGGACGCTCGGCGGGAGCGTGAAGTGGCCAGAATGCGCGCGTCGATCGTCGAAATCGCTCGCGATGCGGAGCTCGTCCGGCTGGAGGTCGCGTTCAGACGTGTGCAATCGCTAGTCGACCGGCGCGATGAGGCCCCGGAGTTGGAGTTGCTGTGGGCCAGCATCATCTTTCGGCTCGGCCGGCAGAACGGCGATCGGAGCAGTGAGACGCACGCTATCCACCGCTTGTTGGAAATACCCGCTGGTGACGCAAGAAGCTGGGCCGCCACGGCGTTGCTCGCAGAGATGGGTGAGCAAGCGAAGGACACGCGGCTGGCGTCGCTGGACGGCAGCGCTGCGGCGGTTGTGCCGGACACAACCGAGGCACGCTATCTCCGCACCTACGCCACGATGGACCCGGCTCGGGCCTGTGCGTATGCCGAGGAGGCGGCCCGGCGTGATCCGGACCACTACCTCACGGCAATCCGGCTGGCCAATCTGCGCCTGGTGACGGCCGACTTCGCCGGAGCCCGCGAGGCGGCCAAACGTGTGCGAGCTTTGGGGGGCGACGATTTCACGTGGCGGATGTTCGAGGGCAATGCGTGCCTGATGGCCGGGGAGTACGAGGCGGCAGTGCAGCAATACAAGCTTGCGGCCAAGTGCCGTCCGGAACGCTACGAGCCGTGGGACGGACAGGGCCATGCTTACCTCTGTGCGGGGAAGTACGCCGCGGCCGCGGTTGCGACGGAAGGGTGGGACGGCGACTCGGGAGTGATGTGGGTCGTGTACCGACGAGCCACGCTGCTGTGGATCCTGGGCCGGCGGGAAGAGGCTGTGGAGGAGTACCGCAAGTTCCGGGCGCAGTACGGGCGGACGTTTTACGCGGACCACCGTCTGTACCTGGTACTCGCCGAGCTGGCCTACCTTCACGATCGGGCGGGGGAAATCGCCGAAGCCGAGCGAGCGGAGCAAGCGGCGCAGGAGGCCCTGGCGATGGGTACCGAGGCGGCGCGTGCGAATGCTTGGATGTCGACCCTCTTCCAGTGCCTGCGTGGTGAGATCTCGCCCGACGAGCTGCGAGCCACCACGGCGCCGAGGAGCAAAACGTACACCTGCGAGGCCTGCTATTACGCCGGCGAGACCTGTCTACTGCGGGCCCGGGCCGCCCGCAATGTGGAGGAAGTCAAACGCTGGCTGGCGGTAGCGGGCGACGCCTTCCGCGCCTGCGTCGACACCGGTCTCGTGCTGGAAGAGGGCAAGTACCGTCCACAGGCGATGAACGAATATCACTTGGCCGTGTGGCGGCTCGATCTGCTGGCGCATGGGGATCCGGCGATTCCCACCGTCGGCGACTAGGGGGTGGTCAATCGTCTTCGGGACCGGCGGCCGGCTTGTAGTAGCGGCCGCGGAACTCGTCGGCGGGGTACTTGCGGGCGTTGCGGGCCATCTTCGCCGTCACCGCCGACGAGAGGTCGATCTCCAGCGTGTTGGCCAGCGAGAGCACGTAGCACATGATGTCGGCCACTTCGTCGGTGATCTCGGCCCGCCGCCGGGGATCCTCGAGCAGGGCGGGCAGCTCGTCCGAGCGGACCCACTGGAAATGCTCCATCAGCTCGGCGGTCTCGATGGCGATGGACATGGCTAGGTTCTTGGGGTCGTGGTAACGCTGCCACTCGCGCTCGGCGATGAACTCAGCCAGCAAGGCGCGCAGCTCGGCGAGCGTCGTCGTGCTGTCAGACATCAAACCCTCCCAACTCCGTCGTGGCCGGGGCGGACGCCGCCGGCCGGTCAGCCCCAGACGATCAGGCCCTGCTCGTAGCGGTTGGCCAGATCCGCATGGTTCGGGACGACGCGGACGGCGAAGCCGTGCCGGCCGCTCGACGTGCAGGATACCACGCCCTGGAAGCCGTGCATGCCGTCGGATTCCTTTTGCGTGTGCTGGAGGGCGAGGGCCTGCCCGGTGGCGATTTCGCCGGAGGCGTCCACCGGACCGTGGTAAACCTCGACGGCCACGTCGTGCGGATCGATGGGGCCGAGGTGGACCTTGGCGTGCAGGGGGATCTGGTCGCCGACCTTGAGGACATCGCTGCAGTCGGCGACGACGTTGGTGATGCGCACCTCGTGCCAATGGCTGCGGAGTCGGCGTTTCCAAGTGGCGAGCTGCCGGGCCACGTCGAATTCGTGGTCGCGCAGCCGCCGCGAGCGCAGCAGGGCCGGGGCGTACATGGCCTCGGAGTACTCGCGCAGCATGCGGATGGTGGTGAAGACGGGGCAGATGGTGCGGATGGCCTCCTTCACGCGGGCCAGCCACTTGCGGGGCACGTCGTCGACGGCCCGCTCGTAGAACAGGGGCACGATCTCCCGTTCGAGCAGGTTGTAGAGCGACTCGGCCTCGACGTGGTCCTGGTAGCCGGGGTCGTCCTGGATGCGGCCGTCGCCGATGGCCCAGCCGTTCTCGCCGTTGTAGGCCTCGGGCCACCAGCCGTCGAGGCAGGAGAGGTTCAGGCCGCCGTTGGCCACGACCTTCATGCCGCTCGTGCCGCTGGCCTCGTGTAGCCGCAGCGGGTTGTTCAGCCAGACGTCCACGCCCTGGACCAGCACGCGGGCCAGACGCATGTCATAGTTTTCCAGGAAGACGACGTGGCGGCGGAGCTCGGGGCGCGAGCAGACGGCGGAGAGCTGCTTGATCAGCTCCTTGCCGGCGCCATCCGCGGGGTGGGCCTTACCGGCGAAGATGAGCTGGATGGGCCGATCGGAGCTCTTGAGGAGCCGGCCCAGCCGCTCGATGCTGCGCAGGATAAGGTTGGCCCGCTTGTAGGGGGCGAAGCGGCGGGCGAAGCCGATCGTCAGCGCTTCCGGATCGAGCACCTCGTCGGCGGTCTTGATCTCCGCCGGCGGCGCCCCGCGATGACGTAACTGGTCGCGCAGTCGGCGGCGCACCATGCCGATCAGGTGTTCGCGCCGCCGGACGTGGACGCGCCATAGCTCGGCGTCGGGGATCTCCTCGACGCGCCGCCAGACCTCGGATTCGGCGGGGGCTTCGGCCCAGGTCGGGCCGAGGTACTGATCGAGCATCTCGGCCATCTGGGCGCTGATCCAGGTGCGGACGTGCACGCCGTTGGTCACGTGGATGATGGGGATTTCCTGTTGCGGCACGCCGGGCCAGTGACCCTGCCACATGGCGCGGGCGACCTCGCCGTGCAATGCGCTGACGCCGTTGCTGGCCAGCGACATGCGCAGGGCGAGGACGGGCATGCAGTAGGCCGCACTGGGCTCGTCGCGCTCTTCCTGGCCGAGGGCGACGAAGGCGTCGACGCTGAGGCCGAGCTCGCCGGCCAGCCAGGACAGATGCTCCTTGACGAGCTTGGGCTCGAAGCGGTCGATACCCGCCGGCACGGGCGTGTGCGTGGTGAAAATATGTCCGGCGGTGACGGCTTCGCGGGCTTCCTCGTAGCTGAGCTTGTTCTCGACCATCGCCTGACGCAGGCGTTCGAGGACGAGGAAGGCGGCGTGCCCTTCGTTAATGTGGCAGACGGTGGGCCGAATGCCGACGGCGTCGAGGGCTCGCAGGCCGCCGATGCCGAGCAGGATTTCCTGGCGAATGCGCATGCGCTGATCGCCGCCGTAGAGGCGCGAGGTCACCGTGCGCAGCTCGGGGGAGTTCTCGGGGATGTCGGCGTCGAGGAGGTAGAGATTGATGCGGCCGACGTGGACGCACCAGATCTGTGCATGGAGCGTGTCCTTGCCGACGGCGACGGAGATGCGCAGGTGCTTGCCCTCGCCATCTTTGATCGGTGCCGCCGGCGTCGTGTGAAAGTCGTAGCTGGGGTAGCGTTCGAGCTGCCAGCCGTCCTCGGTGAGCTGCTGCTCGAAGTAGCCCTGGCGATACAGCAGGCCGACGGCGACGAGGGGGACGCCGAGGTCGGAGGCGGCCTTCAGGTGGTCGCCGGCCAGTACGCCGAGGCCGCCGGAGTAGATGGGCAGGGCCTCGTGCAGGCCGAACTCGGCGGAGAAGTAGGCGATGACTTCGTCGCGGCCGTCGGGGAAGCGGTCCTGATACCAGGCGCGGCTGTTGTGATAGACGTAGAAGGCGTCCATCACGCGGTGGAGCTGGACGATGTAGGCGTCGTCCCGGGCGGCTTGCTCGAGGCGATGCTGGTCGATCCGCCAGAGCATGGCCACCGGGTTGTGGCCGACCTGCTCCCAGAGGTCGACGTCCAGTCGGCGGAAGAGCTCACGGGCGGCGTGGTTCCAGGACCACCACAGGTTATAGGCCAGTTGACGAAGAGGTTCGAGCGGTTCGGGCAGGTGGGGGACCACCACGAACGTACGCACATGATTCATAATCTGGGCTCAGCACAAAAGGCCAGTTCGGCCGGCAGCGCCACGCGGAGCGGCGCCCGGTTCGCTCCTACTACCGTCGGCAGAGCGCTGCCGGCGGGTGCAGCGGAGACATGATACGTTGCGTCGGTCGATCGTCACAGGGCGGCAATTTCTCGGACGTTCCGGACGAATTTCTCAGCGATTTGCGGATCCCGGGCCTCGGCAAAGAAGCGGATGATCGGCTCTGTGTTGGAGGCGCGGACGTGGACCCAGCCGTCCGATAAGTCGACCCGCACGCCGTCCGACGTGTTGGGTTTGTGCTCGGCGTAGGCCTTGGCGACGGCCGCGACGGCCTCGTCGATGCGCTCCCGCGGGCACGTGGCCTTCTGTTTCACCGTGGCGTAGTGGGGCAGGTCGGCGACGAGGGCGCTGATCGAGCGGCCGGTGGCGGCCATGAGCTGGAGGACGAGGCTCATCGCCGACAGGCTGTCGCGGACAAGGCAAATGCGTGGGTCGATGACGCCGCCGTTGCCCTCCCCGCCGATGACGCAGTTGCCGGCTTTGACCGCGCGGGCAACGTGCGCTTCGCCGACGGGCGTGCGCAGGACCTGCGCCCCGTACCGAGCGGCGACATCGTCGATCATGCGCGAGGTGCTGAGGTTGGCGGCGACGGCGCCACGCCGCCGGGAGAGCACCGACTGCACAGCGAGCGCGAGCGTGAATTCCTCGCCGATGTACGTGCCGTTCTCGTCAACGATGGCGAGGCGGTCGGCGTCGGGGTCCTGGGCGAAGCCGATGACCGCGCCGGCGTCACGAACGGCCTGGCCGAGCTGTGAGAGATTCTCGGCGAGCGGCTCGGGCGGATGGGCGAAGCGGCCAGTCGGCTCGCTGTTGATGTGCACCACCTCGCAGCCCAGCGTGGCCAGCAGCCCCGGCGAATGCAGGCAGCCGGCGCCGTTGACGCTGTCGAGCACCACGCGCGATCCGCGCAGCGGAGCGAGGTCCACTTCGACCGCGTCGAGGACGGCGTCGACGTGCTGTTCGCCGGCGTCTTCGCAGATGGTGATCGCCGGGAAGTCTTCTTTCAGGAATCGGTAGGCGCCCTGCGTGCGGATGTCGGCGATGCGGTGGGCACGCTCGGGGTCGGGGGCGAGGCCGAGATTGTCGAAGAATTTGAGGCCGTTCCAGGCGATGGGGTTGTGGCTGGCGGTGATGCTCATGCCGCCGTCGTAGCCGCCGGCGTGGATCGTACGGCCGACGGTGGGGGTCATGGCGATGCCCAGTTCGGTGACGGTGCAGCCGGTGGCGAGTAGGCCGGCGGCGGCGGCGTGGGCGAACGTTTCGCCGCTGGGGCGCGAATCGCGCGCAAGGACGACGCGGCCGCCGCCGAGCAGCGTGCCGTAAGCCTGGGCAAATTCGAGGGCGACCGCGGGGGTGAGCGTCTCACCGACGAGGCCGCGAACGCCGGAAATACCGACCATCAATGCCATGTTGCCAACCTCGGTTGTCGGAAGCTGTCTAACGGTTGTCGTGGTCCCGGCAGTGGAGTAGTCTGGCGCGCGCTGCGTCCGGAAGGGGACGCATTGCGAGCCAGGCTGTCACGCCGGCTGTCGGGGCAGAGCAGTATGCCACCGGCGCGGCCGGGCGTCCAATCGGGAGAAGGAGACGAAAAGATGACACGGCTGACCAGAACCGGGCTCGTTGCTTTGCTGCTTTCGCCGGTGCTGCTGATGGGCGGTTGCGGCGGCCTGACGATCGACCTGGGGAACGGAGTGATCACCGTGCCGGGCGTCGGCGTGGTGACGATCGAGCTGATCAACGACACGGATTACTACGTCGATCCGCACATCGTATTCGACGATGACGACAACTTCCTGGCGGGCTGGTTCCCGGCCGAGGAATTGGGCGTGCACGACCTGGCGCCGGGCGAGGTGTACAGCCTGGACATCGATTGCGACAACATCGGCGTCGTCTACAGCAACGAGCCCGAGCAGTTCGTGACGATCTTCACCTACACGGCGAACCAGTCGCGCATTCTGGTGCGCGATGACGACTACGATTGCGGCGACGTCATTACATTCCAGTTCCTTGGGAACGCTGACGGATTCGACGTCGTGGTGGCCGTGAACGGCGTGGTCGTCGACTAAGGGCCGCGGATAGCGCTGGCGCGGGGGGCACACGATGGGGTATTGGGGATCTCTTTGCGCGCAGTTTACCGGACCTGAACACACGCGAGTTGGGCTCCGATTTTCTCTTGCCACGCGGGCGATGAGAGGCATACAATCCGCGACGGCAGAGGAGCGGAAAGGAAGTACCTCGGCGGACCGCGCTACCGCCTCCACACTTCAAGACGGACATGAAGTCCCACCTGGTCTGGCGCCGACAGGAAGCAACGGCGCGGAGGCGACGGCAAACGGTTCACGGGGCCGGAGAGGGTCAGGGCCGTGTCGACTCGCCGCATGTCCGACGTGTTCTTGGACGTTTGCACGCAGCGTGATTACCTGCATATCAGCGGCGCCCATCCGGCGCTGAACGCCGCGCGCATTACGCCGAACTTGAAGCATTTGATGGCTTTTGCTCGCTGGGCGGGTGTGCCGACGCTGTCCTGCGCGGACGCCTGCCGGCCGCACCAGGTGTGCGGTGTGCCCCACGCGTGGTGCGTGCTGGGCACGCCCGGGCAGCGCAAGATGAACTTCTCGCTGCTGCCCGATCACGTGGTGGTGCAGTCCGACAACTGCCTGTGCGTGTCGCTGGACGTGCTGCACGACCACCAGCAGGTGATCCTGGCCAAGGAGCACCGCGACCCGTTCACCAATCCGAAGATGGATCGGCTGCTGACGGAAATGCGGACACGGCGCTTCGTGATTTTCGGCGTGTCGCTGGAGACATCGATCCGGCTGCTCGTTCTCGGACTGCTGCTCCGCCACCGGGCGGTGACGCTGGTCGGGGACGCCTGCGGCTATTTCAACGCGGCCGAGGCGGACATGACCATGCGGCAACTGGCGGCAAAGGGCTGCCACGTGGTGAGCACACGCGAGCTGATCGAGGGTCAGTGGGCAAAGCTGCACCGCCTCGGCGGCCCCGGCCTGCGGCAGCAACGCTTCGTGGCCTGAGCGTCCTGACGCGGGGGCGGGGGGAGCAGGTAGGCGACGGTTTCCCCCCGGGGGACTGCCCGCGTATATTCACACCCATGGCACTACCGGTCGTCGTTATCGTTGGTCGGCCCAATGTGGGCAAGAGCTCGCTGCTGAACCGCCTGGCGGGGCAGCGGATCAGTATCGTCGATCCGCGGGCGGGGATCACCCGCGATCGCGTGTCGGCGATCATTGAAGAGGACGAGCGCTACATCGAGCTCGTCGACACGGGGGGCATCGGCATCATCGACGACGACGCCCTCGAAGAACACGTTGAGGAGCAGATCCGCTACGCCATCGGCCGGGCGGACGTGATCGTCTTCCTGGTGGACGTGCGCGACGGAATCACCGCCCTGGATCAGACCGTCGCCGAGCAGTTACGCCGGCTGGAGAAGCCGGTCGTGCTCGTGGCCAATAAGGTGGACGACGCGGCGCAGGAGCCGGCGGTGGGGGAGTTCGGACGGCTGGGTTTCGGCGAAGCGCTGCGCGTGTCGGCGGTGCACGGACGAGGCCGCGAGCGGCTGCTGGGCCGCGTGCTGGAGCTGCTCGGGCCCGAGACCGGCGAGACGCCGGGGACGCCCGTGATGAAGCTGGCCATCGTCGGCAAGCGCAACGCCGGCAAGAGCACGCTGGTAAACACGCTGGCCGGCGAGCCGCGGGTGATCGTCAGCGAGGTGCCGGGCACGACGCGTGACGCGGTGGATGTGCGTTTCGAGAAGGACGGGCGAGAGTTCATCGCCATCGACACGGCGGGTGTGCGCAAGCGGGCCCGCATGGACGACGTCGACTTCTATTCGTACCGCCGGGCGCTGCGCTCGATCCGCCGGGCGGACGTGGTCATGATGCTAATGGACTCGACCGTGCCGGTGGCGGAGGTCGATCTGAAGCTGGCGGCGGCGGTGCTGGAGGAATACAAGCCGGTCATCATCACGATCAACAAGTGGGACCTAGCCAAGGACCGGGCCACGACGTCGCAGTACGCGGACTACCTGACGCAGGTTATGCCGATGCTGCCGTATGCCCCGCTGGCCTTCATCACGGCGACGACGGCGAAGAACGTCGACGCGGCGCTCGACCTGGCGATGTCGCTGCACAAGCAGGCCCAGACGCGCGTGCCGACCGGGCGGCTGAACCAGGCCCTGGAGACGATTCTGGCGGCCCGCGGGCCCTCGGCCAAGCGCGGCACCAAGCAGGTGAAGATCTACTACGCGACGCAGGTGGCCGTCGCCCCGCCGACGTTCGTGTTCTTCTGCAACGATCCGGCGGCAGTGAACGAGAACTACCGGCGGTTCATGGAGAACCGGCTGCGCGAGCACCTGCCGCTGGCCGAAGTGCCGATGCAGCTCCTGTTTCGACCGCGGCGGGCGCCGGCGGGGACTTGAACCGCGGGCGGGAGTGGCTGAGAATCTGCCGGCGGAGCGGCGGGGTTGGTGCCGCCGCGTGCCGACAGGCTCCGGCGAGCAGAGGGTGCGACCATGGCAATTGAGTTCCACTGTCAGCATTGCGGCAAGCAGGTGCGCACGGGCGACGAGCACGCCGGGCGACGCGGCAAGTGTCCCTATTGCCACAACAGCGTGTACATCCCCACGCCGAGCGATCAGATCGAGCCGCTGGCGTTCGCCCCGATCGACGGCGTCGACGAGGCGGAGCAGAAGCGGCTCGACGACGAGAGCCGCGGGCTGGCCCAGTCGATCCTGCACGAGAAGGGCGGTTCGGCCGAGTCGCGCAGCGATGCGCAGCGGGACGACGCGGACACCGAGGCCGGTCTTCGGGTCGGTGGCCCGCCGCCGGTCGGCGATGCGCGGCTCGACGCGGCGAACATGGAATACATGATTATCGAGTACGCCGTGTGCATGGCGCGCGGCGATCTGGCCGCGGCCGAACACCTGGCCGTGCAGATCCGCGGTGACATGCCGGCGGCGGAAGAAGTCATGCAGCGTCTGACGGCCGACGAGATTCCGCCGTCGGAGCTGGCGGATGTGCCTCGGCCGGTATTGGTGGGCTTCTTCAAGCAGCTCCGCGAGAAGAAGCGCAAGTAACCGCGCCGCGGGGGGCTATTTGGGCGGAGCCGGGGGTTCGGTGAGGCTGAGGCCCTCGGGGATCCACACGGTCATGCCGCCGGGTCGGCGGTTGTCCCACGCGTAATACGGGATCGCGGTGAACGCGGCGCGGGTGGGGGCCTGCGCCGGGTAGTAGAGCCCGTCGCCTTGGTCGGGTTTGGCCAGGCGCCAGGCGGGGCCGGTGATGACCGTCACGCCGCCGAGCAGGTCGGGGCGGTGCTCGTCGGTGAGCTTGGTGTCGCGGGGGATGGCGAAGTCCGACCAGACGCCGCCGGGATTGTCGACGTCTTCGACGCAGTACACGATCGGGCCGCGTTGGAGGGCGAGCCTGCCGACGTTGGCGCGGACGCGTGGATCGCAGGCGACACGGGTGGCGGGCATGGCCAGATCGAGGGTGACGACGTCGCCGTGTTTCCACGTGCGGCTGAGTTCGATATAGCCGCGCTGCACCGGGGCGTTGTCGAGTTGCTCACCGTTGACGGCGACGTGGTATTCGCCGCACCAGCCGGGGATGCGCAGGTAGAGCGCGAACGCCGTCGGTTCCGCCGGCCGGACGTACAGCCGGACGGCGCCGTCCCACGGGTAACGCGTGTCTTGGATGAGCTCCAGCGACTTCTCACCGAGCTTGAGCTGGGCCTGGCTGGCGACGTAGAAGTTGACGTAGAGGTCTGTGTCGTCCTGGGCGTAGGCGTAGCCGCCGATGGTCGGGAAGAAACGCAGGATGTTCGGCGGGCAGCAGGCGCACTTGAACCAGGGCCTGCGGTGGCCGTGGCCTTCGCCGACGCCGGCGCTGCCGTGCTGCCTGGCACCGGCGCCCCGGCTGGCGAGCGGGTTGGCGTAGAGGAACGTCTCTCCGTCGAGCGCCACGCCGGAGAGAGCCCCGTTGAACACCACGCGTTCGAATACGTCGAAGTAGCGGGCGTCACGGTGCAGCAGGTTGAGGCGGTGAGCCCAGAGGGCAAGGCCGATCGAGGCACACGTTTCGGCGTAAGAATCCTCGTTGGGCAGATCGAAGCCGTGGGTGAAGCCCTCGTTATCGGAACTGACGCCGATCCCGCCCGTGATGTACATCTTGCGGGTGGTCAGGTCCTGCCAGAGCTGGTCGAGGTTGGTGAGATAGGGATGGTCGTCGGCGATGGCGGCCATGTCGGTCATGGCGCAGTAGAGGTACATGGCCCGGACGGCGTGGCCGACGACCTCGGTTTGCTGCTCGACGGGGAGGTGGTCCTGGGCGTATTCGCCCCACGCGGGACGACCGCGGTCATGGCCACGTTGTTCGATGAAGAAGCGGGCCAGGTCGAGGTGCCGCTGCTCGCCGGTGCGACGCCAGAGCTTGATGAGGGCCAGCTCGATCTCGGGGTGCTCGGGGGCTTCGAGTCGACGACCAGGGCCGAAGACGGTCTCGATGTGATCGACATAGCGCTCGGCGACGTCGAGAAGGTTGTGCTTGCCGGTGGCGTGCTCCCAGGCGAGCGCCGCTTCGATCAGGTGGCCGGCGCAGTAGAGCTCGTGGAAGCGGTCATTCGTCCAGCGCTCGCCGGGCTTGGCCACCTGGAAGTACGTGTTCAGATAGCCGTCGTCCTGCTGGGCGGCGGCGAACAGGGCGATGAGATCGTCCATTCTCTTTTCGAGGGCGGCGTCGGGCGTCAGGGCCAGAAGGTTGGCCGCGCCTTCGAGCGCCTTGTACACGTCGGAGTCGTTGAAGAAATAGCCCTCGTGTTCGCCCTCGACGCGGCCGGCGGCGACCTCGAAGTTGCGGATGCGGTGCGTCTCTTCGCATTGGGCGAAGACATGCGGCAGCGTATGGTCGCGTATCGTCCGCACGCGCGGCAGCCAGAACTCATCGGCGAGCTGCACGGCGGTGAAATCGACGGGCGTCAACATGCGGGGCTCCTGTCCGTAAGCCGCAACCGCGAGCAGGACGCTGAGGCTGATGATCCCCGTAGTGACGATGCGTGTACTGATGGCTGGTCTGATCATCCCGGCTCTTTCGGGCGCGAAGTCTATGTCCACGTCTTTCACGGACCGCCGCGAAGTCTGCCCGGACGGACGCGCACCCGACCGGGGCGCAGCGCGGCGGTCCCCAGACGTGCATGATTCCCGGCCGGCGGGCTATTGGGAAGGGGCGGGCATGCGGATTTCGAGTGCGCGAACCTGCCGCGTGGCGATGTCCACGGCGAGGATGCGATGGTGGTTCGTGTCGGCGACGTAGAGCGTGTCGCCCGCCATCGACAGACCACCCGGCTCGAACAGGCCCGGGGCGGCCGGCGTGCCGATTTCCGGCCGGCCGGTGCCGAGGAACGTGGTCACTTCGTCGCTCTTCAAGTCAATGCGGCGGATCAGGTGGTTAAACGTGTCGGCGACGAAAAGCGTGTCGTTCGAGAGAGCCACGCCGAGCGGATGCTGGAAGCGGGCTGCCCGGCCGCGGCCGTCGCGAGCGCCGAAATCGAACAAGCCGCCGCTGCCGGCGACGGTGCTGGTCGAGCCGTTGTTGCTGAGTTCGACAGCGCGAATCGTCGAGATTTCCGAGTCGGCGACGAAGAGACGCCGGCCGTCGGTAGCCAGACCGGAAGGCTGAGCGAAGGCTGCGTCACGGTTCGGACCGTCCGTACCGTCTTCGCGGCCGGAGCCGGCGAAGACTGCGACTCGCGCCGTGTCGAGATCGCAGACCCAGATCTGATGCGTGCCGGCCATGGCGATGTACAGCCGATCGCCGACGCGGGCCAAATCCCAGGGTGAGTTGAGCTTGGCCGCCCGCCCGCGTCCGCCGTGATCGTGATACGCGGCCTGCTGCCCGTTGCCGGCGACGGTCGTGACCCGCTGCTTGTCGAGATCGACGGCGCGCAGGGCGTGATTCTCGGTGTCGGCGACGTAGAGCGTCTGGTGATCCGCGGATAGCTCGAGGCCCTGCGGCTGATGAAACTGAGCTTCGGCGAACGTGCCGTCGGTGAGGCCGATCGCGCCACTTCCGATAACCTGCGTCACTTGGCCGTCCAGATCCGCCACGAGCACGCGGTGGTGGTTTGTGTCGCTGATGAACAGCCGGCGGCCGGCGGCGTCGGCGAGCACCTTGCCCGGGAAGGCCAGCGGGCCGTCGGGCGGGGCGTATTGCAGACCGGCCTCGCGCGGCTGAGCGAGTGCGCCCTTCGCTCCAAAGCGGTCGAGCAGGTTGCGGATAACTCGGTCGAGATCACCGCGGTGACCTTCGCCGGACATCTGCGTGACGACCTTGCCCTCCGGGTCGATGACGACAAGTGTGGGCCAAGCGCGAACGCCGTAGGCACGCCAGATCGTGTAGTCGCTGTCGACAACGACAGGGTGGGCGATGTTGTGGCGGCGGATGGCCTGGCGGATGTTGTCGGGGTCCTTTTCCTGATCGAATTTTCCGGAATGAACGCCGATGACGACCAGCGGTTGGCCGCGGTACTTGTCTTCGAGGAACTTCAGGTCGGGCAGGATGTGAAGGCAGTTAATACAGCAGTAGGTCCAGAAATCGAGCACAACGACCTGGCCGCGGAGGTCGGCCATCTTGAGCGGCTGCTCGGTGTTGAGCCACTCGGCGGTCGGAGGGAATTCGGGAGCGCGGACGCGTGGCGCCAGCGAGGGATCCTGGCCGGGACTCAGCATGGGTGACCTCGTCAGCAGGAGCAGCAACGCAAACAGCGTGGGCAGGCGGCGGGTAAACGCCATTTCAACGGTCCTCCTGGCGGAATAACCGCCCGAGGTGGGCGGGCGACGACGCCGAAAGCGGCGTGCTGCCCTGTGCTCGGTGGCCGGCCCTGTCTGGTATTACCCGGTGGCGCGTCGGATTATTCCCCCTGGGGCGGCGCGAGGCGCACGCGAAGACCGTCACTCAAAGCGTGCGAGGGTCTGTGGTTGTGGATTGAGGGAGTCGTGATTTGTGGCTGAATGAATGGTGGGCCCCCCCGCGATACCTGTTAACGCCTTCGCGTCTCCGCGATGCCGTTGGCTCAGACGGTCATGTTCGACGTCTGGGACTGGGCCGGCTGCTCATCGGTGTGATTGTTCATGAGCTTGTCTTTCATGAGCCGGCCGATCTTGAACTTAACGGTGCGCTTGCGAGGTACTGGCACCTTCTCCATGGTCTTGGGGTTCTGGGCGAGACGGGCGGCCCGCTCGCGCAGCTCGAAGACGCCGAAGTCGCGGAACTCGAGGCGGCTGCCCTGACCGAGCTCGTCAACGATCTCGTCCAGGAAGCGCTGGACGATGCGTTTGACGATGACGCGCTTGTTGCCGGTTCGCTCGGCGATCCGGTCCACGAGGTCTTTTTTCGTCACGGTCCTGGTTGCTGTCTTCATATCGTTCCCCACGTCACCGCCCGCCGGCGGGCTGACTCCTCTTCACTGGTCATTTCCGGCACTTCCGAGGCACGAATTGAGACATCTCATATGGTGCCATGATACGGCAAGAGGCGCGGTCGATCAAGCGGAATTCCATGCGGGGTAACGAGTTAGCTACGTCGGCCCCCCAAGGGGGCGGCCGCAGGGGAGGACGTAAAAGAGCGTCTTAGCGCTTGCTCGATCGGGACCGGGTACGGGCCGTTTTTCGTGTGCTCTTCCGGGCCGCCGTCCGGGCCGGCTTGCGCTTGCCGCGGGCCGGCTTCCGCTCGACCCCCGGAATCACCGCGGCGAGCACGTCCTCGACGGTTTCGGCGAAGACGAAGTCCAGCTCCTTGCGGGTATCGGCGGGGACGTCGTGCAAATCGGGCTCGTTGCGCTTGGGCAGGACGACCGTTTTCAGGCCCGCGCGATGGGCGGCGAGCACCTTTTCCTTGACGCCGCCGATGGCCAGCACCTGGCCGCGCAGCGTGATCTCGCCGGTCATGGCGATCGTGGGGTCGACCGACTGGCCGCTGAAGAGCGAAACGAGGGCGGCGAGCATGGCGGAGCCGGCGGAGGGGCCATCCTTGGGAATGCCGCCGGCGGGCACGTGGACGTGGACGTCGGTGCTGCCAAGATCGCCGAGGGGCAGGCCCCAGGATTCGGCGCGGGAGCGAAGCAGGGAGAGGGCAGCCATGCCGGACTCGCGCATGACGTCGCCGATCTGGCCGGTGAGCGTGAAGCCGCCACGGCCGGACATTCTGGTGGCTTCGACGAAGATGATCTCGCCGCCGACGGGCGTATAGGCCAGGCCGGTGGCGACGCCGGGGATGGGCGTGGCCAGGGCGGCCTCGCGCAGGTGGCGAGCGGGGCCGAGGTATTCTTCAAGATCGACGGGGTCGACGGTGAGGTCGGCCTTCTGCGCGCGGGCGACCTTGGCGGCCAAGCCGCGGCAGACGGTGCCGATGCTGCGTTCGAGATTGCGGACGCCGGCCTCGCGGGTGTAGTCGTCGATGATGGTCCGTAGGGCGTCGGGGCTGAACGTGACGTCGGCATTGGCCAGGCCGTTCTCGTCGAGCTGCCGTTTGACGAGATAACGACGGGCGATCTCGAACTTCTCGGCGGTGGTGTAGCCGGGGAGCTCGATGACCTCCATGCGGTCGCGCAGGGCGGGGGCCACGGGGTCCATGTAGTTGGCCGTGGCGATGAACAGGACGCGCGACAGGTCGAACGGCACGGCGAGGTAATGGTCGGTGAAGGTGTGGTTCTGCTGCGGGTCGAGGACTTCGAGCAGGGCAGCGGCAGGGTCGCCACGGAAGTCGGCACCGACCTTGTCGAGCTCGTCGAGCATCATGACCGGGTTGCGCGAGCCGGCCTTGCGGATCTCCTGGATGATGCGGCCGGGGATGGCACCGATGTAGGTGCGGCGGTGGCCGCGGATGTCGGCCTCGTCGCGAACGCCGCCGAGGGCCATGCGGATGAACTTGCGGCCGAGGGAGCGGGCGATGCTCTGTCCGAGCGAGGTCTTGCCGACGCCGGGCGGGCCGACGAAGCAGAGGATCGAGCCGCGGCTGTCGGGCTTGAGCTTGCGGACGGCGAGGTATTCGAGGATGCGGCGTTTGACCTTGTCGAGGCCGTAGTGGTCGTCGTTGAGGACGGCCTCGGCCTGGTCGAGGTCGAGGTTGTCGTCGGTCTCCTCGTTCCAGGGCAACTCGCAGAGCCAGTCGATGTAGTCGCGGATGACGCTGCCTTCGGGCGAGGACTGCGGGACGCGGCCGAGGCGGTCGACCTCACGCTCGGCGTCCTTGAGCACGGCCTCGGGCATGGCGGCCGCCTCGATGCGCTGGCGCAGCTCCTGGACCTCGGCGGTGCGGGCGTCGGTTTCGCCCAGCTCCTTCTGGATGGCCTTGAGCTGCTCCTGGAGGTAGTACTCGCGCTGGGACTTGTCGATTTCCTTGCGGACGTCGGTCTGGATCTTCTGCGAGAGCCGCAGGACCTCGAGCTGGTTGTTGAGCGTGGCGTGGACCTTGCGCAGGCGCTCGGCCACGTCGAAGGTTTCGAGCAGCTCCTGCTTCTGGACGACGCCCAGGGAGAGGTTGGCGGCGAGGAAGTCGGCCAGGGCGTCGGCGCGGTCGAGGTTGGCCAGGACGATGCGGGCCTCGTCGGGGACGTTCTGGCTGAGCTTGATGACCTCTTCGGCGGTGTGGCGGGCGCTGTGCATGAGGGCGTCGAGCTCGAGGGAGGGCTCGACGTGGTCCTCGTGCCGGTTGATGCGGGCCCGCCAGTAGGGCTCGGTGGCGGTCAGCTCTTCGAGGCCGACGCGCATGATGCCGTGGACGAGGAGGTTGTTGCTGCCGTCGGGCATGCGCAGCAGCTTGAGCACGTTGGCCGCGGTGCCGACGCGGTAGACGTCGTCGATGCCGGGATCTTCGACGTCCTCGTGCCGCTGCGTGAACAGGGCGAGGCGCTTGTCGCCCGCCAGGACGGCGTCCATGAGCAGCTTGGACTTCTCGCGGCCGATCGTCAGCGGGACGACGGTTCCCGGGAACACGACGAGGTTGCGCACGGGGAGGATGGGCAGCTCGGTGGGGAGGCTGCCGTCGTCGATCGCGCCGTCGGGGCCGGCGTCGGTGGTGGTGGCGAGAGTATCCTCATCGACGGCGGGACCGCCCTGGCGTGCGGTCACGTCGCGGTCTTTGGCAGCCTGATCCATAGGTAGCCCTTGTCGTAGGAGGCTTCGACGGCATCCACGTCGATGGCTTCGGGCAGGGTGATCTCGCGAAGGAAGGGACCCTGGTCGATCTCCATCACGTGCACGCTGAGCGGGTTGGGGACGCCCTCGGGCCGCGGATTGCGGCGGGTGCCACGGACGAGCAGTTGCCCTGGGTTGCGGCACTCGATGTCCACGTCGTCCGGGTTCATCCCGGCCAGCTCAACGCAGACGTAATAGGCGTCGGGCGTTTCGTACACATCGGTGGCCGGTTGCCAGGTTCCCTGGCCGCGGAATCCGACGTAGCTGCGTTTGTGCATCTCGTCCATCAGCTCGTGGATTCGGCGCGACCATTGGTCCATGTCACCGCAGTTGCCGAACTTGCTGAAGCTCACGGGCCACCCGCCTTCGCAAAATGAGAGCCGCGACGCCGATCCCACGCCGGCGCATGTTGGATTCTAGCCCACAGGGCCGCTGCTGGCGACCAGCGCGCCTGGTCGGGAAATGGTCGGTCAGGGCTGGACGGTGATATCGCCGCGGTGGCGGAGCGTCAGGTGGACGGCGCCGTGGCGGCCGCGCACGGCCTGGAGGAAGGTGGCCGTCTGCCCGATGGGCGTATCGTCGACGGACTGGATCACGTCGCCGATGCGCAGGCGGGCCCGGGCTGCCGGGCTGGCATCCTGCACGTCGATGATCACCACGCCGGCAACATCGCCGCCGGCCTGCAACATGCGGCGCGAGTCGGCGGTGAGATCGGCGACGCGCATGCCACGCCAGATGACGGCGCCGCTGCGCATCCAGGCCACGCGGCTGATCTGCCGGGCCTCGACGCGCGGCTGCACGCGGACGGTCCGGCCCTCCCGGCGGAGCGAAAGCGTGACTTCCTGGCCGACGGGCGTTTGGCCGACGAGCTCGGCGAGGGCCATGGGGGCGTCGATCGGGTGATTGCTGAGGTGCGTGATGACGTCGCTCACCTGGATGCCGACCTGGGACGCTGGTCCGCCGGGCTCGACCTGCTCGACGATGACACCGACATCGCCGGCGATGCCGACGGCGGTGCGCTGGGCAGTGGTAAGGGCGCCGACGGTGAGGCCGAGGTAGCCGTGCTGGATGGGCCGACCGGCCATGAGCTGCTCGATGATGCGGCGCTTGGCCGGGGTCAGCGGGATGGCGAAGCCCACGCCGACGTCGTCCGGCCCGTGCGTGTGGACGGCGGTAACCACGCCGATCAATTCGCCGCGCACGTTGAAGAGCGGGCCGCCGGAGTTGCCGGGGTGGATGGCGGCGGTGGTCTGGATCATGTCGGCGTAGAGGCGGTCGTCGACCTCGCCGAGGCCGGGCAGGCGACGGCCGAGGTTGGCGATCACGCCGATGGAGCTGCTGAGCTGGCCGTCATTGCCGAGGCCGTAGGGATTGCCGATGGCCAGGTTCCATTGGCCGCGGGCGACGGTGCTCCAGTCGCACAGCGGCGCCGGTGTCAACCCGTCGGCGTCCACGTGCAGGATGGCCAGATCGCAGCGGGCATCGGCACCGATGACGGCGGCGGAGAGGCGGCGACCGTCGTGCAGAATGACCGTGATCTCGCCGGCGCCCTGGATTACGTGCTGGTTGGTCAGGATAACCCCGTCTTCGCGGAGGATCGTGCCACTGCCGTTGAGGGTGACGATCTGCTCGCTGCCCGTGCCGCCGGGGACGGGGGTGACGTACTCGCGGCGGGCGCGAATGCCGACGACGCTGGGAGCGACGTGATCGACTACGTTCTGGAAGGCGCGTTCAAGAGCGTGGAGGTCGGGTACGTCGTCCGCGCCACCTGCCAGGGCCGCCGTCCGTGCCGGCCACAACGCCGCCAGGGCGGCGAACAGCAGCAGGACGTAAACCCAGAGGGGCCACGACACGAGGTTCGCGGCGGTCGTGCGTCCCAATCGCGCAGGAAGTGGGTGCATAACTCCAGAGTCCTTGCGCCGGTGCGTACGGCGACGAAGCCGCAACGACGCCTATAGCAGCCCTTAATACGTCGGCTGGGCGGCCGCCTCGCATCATACGTACGGCGCAGGGTGCACGGAAGTCAGTTGTGGGGCGGCGCGTGGCGCCCGCGGCAGGTCACCGTTTACGAGACGTGCCGGCGGCAGCCGCGGCGGGTCGCTTGTTGGTGGAGGGTTTCTCGGACCTGGTGGATTTTGCGGTGTCCGCGGGCCCCTTGGCCGGCTCCTTCGCGGGCACGTCCGATTCCTTTTTGGGCAGCTTGACCGCGAGGGCCTGGGTGCGGATCTCGCGGACGAGATCGGGGTTGTCGCGGAGGAACTGCCGGGCGTTCTCGCGGCCCTGGCCGAGGCGCGTCTCGCCGAAGCTGTACCAGGTGCCACTGCGGGCGACGACGCCGCAGCCGGACGCCACGTCGAGCAGGTCCGATTCGCTGCTGATACCGCCGTCGAAGTAGATGTCGAACTCGGCCTCGCGGAAGGGCGGGGCGACCTTGTTCTTGACGACCTTGGCCCGGGCGCGGGTGCCGATGACCTGGTCGCCGTCCTTGAGCATGCCGATGCGCCGCGTGTCGATGCGGACGGAGGAGTAGAACTTGAGGGCCCGGCCACCGGGCGTGGTCTCCGGGCTGCCGTACATCACGCCGATCTTCTCGCGGATCTGGTTGATGAAGACGACGCTCGTGCGGCTCTTGCTGCAAATGGCGGTGAGCTTGCGCATGGCCTGGCTCATGAGGCGGGCCTGAAGGCCGACGTGCGAATCGCCCATCTGCCCTTCGAGCTCGGCCCGCGGCACCAGGGCGGCGACGGAGTCGACGACGATGAGATCCAGCGAATTCGAGCGGACGAGCAGCTCGCAGATTTCCAGGGCCTCTTCGCCGCAGGAGGGCTGGTTGACCATGAGCTCTTCGAGATTGACGCCGATGCGCTTGGCCCAACTGGGGTCGAAGCCGTGCTCGGCGTCGATGAAGGCGGCGGCGCCGCCGGCCCGCTGCGCCTCGGCGATCATGTGCAGCGTGAGGGTGGTCTTACCGGATGACTCGGGTCCGAAGACTTCGAGGACGCGGCCACGGGGGACACCCGCACCGCCGAGAGCGAGGTCGAGCGACAGCGCCCCGGTGGAGATGCCGTCGGTGGTGGGGGCGAGGGCCTCACGGAGGAACATGATGGTGCCCTTGCCGTAGGCTTTCTCGATTTGCTGGATGGCGCGGCTGAGGGCCTGCTCGCGCGTGCCTTCTTGCTCGATGGACATGTCGGCCTCCTGAGGGAAAGTTATCGGCCGTTGGCGTTCAGGTCGTCGGCGTCGTGCCCCGGACCGCCCCGGGAGCTACTCGGACCACGACACTCATTATGCAAACAAAGACCTAACGCGTCAACCCCCCTGGCGGGGAAATCTCTCGGCCGGGGATCAGCTCCCGCGGCACGCCGATGTCCACGGTCAGCAGCCGACCGACGGCGGCCCGCGCTGCCGGGGTAACCAGGCCGGTTTTCGCGGCGACCATCGTGACCGTGGCGTGTGCGCGGAAGCAGGGCTCGTTCATTTCGCCCGTGTCGCCATCGAGGCCCGACGGCAGGTCGATGGCCACGCGGCGGGGGCGGACGGCGGCGTTGGCGATCCGCACCATGTCGGCCGCCGTGTTCCGAGGAGCACCGCGCGACCCGGTGCCCAGCAGGGCGTCGACGATCACGTCGGCCTGCTCGGCCTCGGCTTTCAACACACGAAGGCCGTCCGGTTCGAAGACGTTGATCAGCGGCAGGCTCATGCGTTCGATGATGCGCAGGTTGACGGCGGCGTCGCCACGCGGCCGGTCCGGCGGAACGGCCAGGGCGACGATCGCGGTCACGCCAGCGTTGTGCAGATGGCGGGCGACGACGAAGCCGTCACCGCCGTTGTTGCCGGCGCCACACAGCAGCACGACGTGGGACTGAAGCGGGTCCACGAGGCTGCCGTGGATGAACTCCGCCACGCCACGGCCGGCGTTCTCCATCAGGACCAGCCCCGGAATGCCGACGTGCTCGATCGTCAGGACGTCGAGCTCGCGGATCTGCTGGCACGTCAGGGGTTCGCCGACCGGTTCACGGACCGTCATGGTGCACCTCGCGGCGACGGCGGGCAGCAACGGGCGCGTCAGACGCGCTGGGCGCGCTTGATCTGCGGCGGATCGACGGGGCGGGAAGCCTCGCCGAGGGCCGGGTCGTTTTGCGTCGGGACGCTCTTGACGCGGTCGAGAACGTCGAGGCCCTCGACGACCTGGCCGAAGGCGCAGTAGCCCCACCCGTCGCTGCCGGGGTGGTTGAGGAAGCCGTTGTCGACCGTGTTGATGAAGAACTGCGACGTGGCCGAGTGCGGCTCCGACGTGCGGGCCATGGCGATGGTTCCGCGCTTGTTCGGCAGACCGTTGGCGGCCTCGTTCTCGACCGGCTCGTGCAGGCCCTTGGTCTTGGACGCAAAGTCGGGTGTGTGCCCACCGCCCTGGATCATGAAATGGGCGATCACGCGGTGGAAGATGGTCCCGTCGTAGAAGCCCTCATCGACGTAGCGGAGGAAGTTCTTCGTTGTGGCGGGAGCCTTTTGCTCATCGAGCTCGAGGATAATCTGTCCCCAGTCCTCGTCGCCGCAGGAGATGTCCAGGGCCACGCGAACGCCGCTGCTGGCGGGGTCGGGCATAATTCACTTGCCTCCGTTCGTTGGTTCGAGGTCGGGTCGTCAGGCGGCGGTGGATGGCCGCTGCTGTTATTCGTCGCCGTCGGCCGGCTCCTCGGGAAGCGGTTCATCTTCCGGAGGCAGGGGCTCGTCGGCGGGAGACTCGGGCTCTTCGAGGTTGGGGTCGCCTTCGGGCGGCGGGAACTCCGGCTGCTCGAGGTGTCCCTGGACCGGTACCGGAACCACGCCGTCGCCTTCCTCGCCGTGCTTGTGGCGCTGCTCGTACTCACTGCGTTCGATTCGGCGAGCGCTGATGATCATGACGGGCGTGATCGGCTGGGATTTCTCGGGCGCCTGGACGTCGTAGCCGCGGGCCTTGTAGCTCTCGAAGCGGCGCTGGGCCTCGGGGCCGACCGTCGTGGGCATGCTCTTGATCCGGTCGATGATCTCCATGCCGGAGATGATGCGGCCGAACACGCAGTGGCCGTAACGGGTCGAGCCGGCACAATCGAGCCGGTTGTTGTCGGCGACGTTGATGAAGAACTGGCACTGTGCGGAATGGGGATCCTGCTTGCGGGCCATGGCGATGGTGCCGCGGGTGTTCTTCTCGGCGATGCGGCTCTCGTTTCGCACGGCGCCGTGCATGCCTTCGGTCTTGATCTCGCCGATGCCGGTGTAGCCACCGCCCTGGATGATGAAGTCCGGCAGGACGCGGTGGAAGATGGTGCCGTTGTAGAAGCCCTCGTCGACGTAGCGGAGGAAGTTGCGCACGGTGGCCGGCACACGCTGCTGGTGCAGCTCGATCACGACGGTGCCCCACACGTCTTTGGCCGTGCCGATCTCGAGCTCGACCAGCGGGCGGGCGCGCGTGAAGCGGGTGGATTCCGGGACCGTTCTCTGGATCCGCGGGGGCTGTGCCGTCCCGCCGGGCCGGACGGCCGGCGGCTTGGTGCGCTGGGTGGGCCTAGGCGGCGGCTGTGTGCGCGCCGCGCGACGGCGTGCTTCGCGCTCGATAGTCTGGGGCCAGGCGTAGGCGCAGCCGAACACCACGATCAGCAGGGTCGCCAGCCAGGCGGTACGTCGGCTCAACATCATGGCTCATCTCTCCGCTGCGGGGCCGTCTCCGCCGATCCGGCGGGAACATCCCCCACCATCCTATTCGACAGGCGGGCGGGGGGCCACGCCGGTCAGCATATCGTACACGTCGTCGGGCAGGGGCGTTGGGCGGCCGTCGCGCCCGACACAGGCCAGCGTCGACGACGCCTCGGCCAGGAGCTGTTCCCCGCGGCGAAGGCGATAGCTGTGATCGACGCGCACGCCGGACAGCCGCTCCGTCGTGGTCGTCAGCGTCACCAGGTCATCGTAGCGGGCCGGGGCGCGGAATCGGCATTCGAGCCGCGCCACTACGTAATACACGCTACGCTGTTCCAGGTCGCGGTAGCTGACGCCATTCCGGCGGAGGAGCTCGGTGCGGCCCATCTCGAAGAAGACGGCGAAGCGGGCGTGGTGGAGGTAGCCCATGGCGTCGACCTCCGCGTAGCGGACGCGGATGTCGATGTCACAACTCGAAATCGGCTCGGGCACGATCGGCCTCTCCGGTCAGGGGTTGCGCGGGGGCCCGGTTTCAGGCTCCGAGCTGCTTGTGCGTGCCGTCGCACCAGGGCATGTTGGCGCTCTTGTGGCACTGGCAGATCCACTTCTTGCCGGGGGCGTCGATCTCGCAGATGGCAGGCTTGCAGCCGGTTTCGAGCCGGGCGTGCGCCCCGTCACAGTAGGGCAGGCGGGCCGAGTGGCCGCAGGTGCAGTAGGCCTTCTTGCCCGGGATCTCGTCGACAGCGATGGGCTGAGTGCCGTGTTTGGGTTCGGCCATGGTCTATCCTCCTTCGTGGGGGTGGCTTGCCGGCGGTCTGCCGCCGCGCCGAGTCATGGATTATAGCTGCGCGGGGCGGAGCGCGGGATCGGCGGGCAGTTGTCGGCGGCGGGAATAGGTCATATAACCGCCGCGGGGCCGATTGATGCGGGAGAGTTGTCCATGACCAACGCCGACGTGGCCCGGGTCTTCGCCGAAGTGGCGGACCTGATGGAAATCAAGGGAGAAGATGCGTTCCGGGTGAACTCGTACCGGCGCGTGGCCCGCACGATCGACGATCTGGCCACGGACATCAACGAGATCGCCGCACGCGGTGAACTCACCGAGCTGGCCGGTGTAGGGAAGGGCTCCGCGGAGAAGATCCAAACATTGCTGGACACCGGGCGGCTGCCGCTGCGGGAGGAACTGGCGGAGAAGGTGCCCGACACGCTGTTGGCGCTGCGCGACGTGCCGTCATTGGGGCCGAAGAAGATCGCGTTGCTGTGGCGCGAGGTGGGGGTAACGTCGCTGGCGGACCTGCGGGCGGCGATCGACGCCGGGCGGATGAGCGGACTGAAGGGCTTCGGCGAGAAGAGCATTCAGCAGATCCGACAGGGGCTCGATTTCCTGGCGCGCAGCGCGGGGCGGATTCGGCTGGGCGTGGCGACGCGGGTCAGCCAGGCGGTGGCGGACGCCGTTCGCGAACTCCCGGGCGTGCATCAGGTTGAGGTGGCCGGCTCGCTTCGGCGGGGCGCGGAGACCATCGGAGACCTGGATCTGCTGTGCCTGGCGGAGGATCCGGAAAAGGTTATCGGACTGTTCACGAAGCTGCCCGGTGTGACCGAGGTCCTCGCCGCCGGCCAGACCAAGGGTTCGGTCGTCTTCGAGTACCGCCCGCGACGCTCGGTGCAGATCGACCTCCGCATCGTGCCGGCGGAGTCGTTCGGGGCCGCGTGGCAATACTTCACGGGCAGCAAACAGCACAACGTGCGGCTGCGTGAACTGGCCGTTCGTCGGGGCTGGAGCCTGAACGAGTACGGCCTAACCGAAGGCGACCGGGTCATCGCCTCACATACGGAGGAGGAGATCTACAAGGCGTTGGGGCTGCCGTGGTTACCGCCGGAGCTGCGCGAGGATCGCGGCGAACTGGCCCTGAGCGAAGTGCCGGGCGACCTGCTGACGCTGGCGGACATCCGCGGCGATCTGCACCTGCACACGGTGGCCAGCGATGGCGTGCATACGGTCGAAGAGATGGCGGCGGCGGCGAAGGCGTTCGGCCACGAGTACATCTGCATCACGGATCACTCGCACAGCAGCACCATCGCCAACGGCCTCGACGTCGACCGACTCGAAGAGCAGACGGCGCGGATCCAGAAGCTGGCGGCGAAGACGAAGGGCGTGCAGGTCTGGGCCGGCACCGAGGTGGATATTCTCGCCGACGGGTCGCTGGACTATCCGGACAAGCTGCTGGCCAAGCTGGACTTCGTGGTGGCGTCGATCCACAGCGGCATGGGACAGGACATCGAGGCAAACACGCGGCGGACGCTGGCCGCCATCCGGAATCCGTACGTGAACGTGATCGGGCACCCGACGGGCCGGCTGCTGAACAAGCGGGAGGCGATGGCCCTCGACATCAAGGCGGTTTGCCGCGAGGCGGCCCGGACCGGGACCGCTCTCGAAATCAACGCCTCCGACTACCGGCTGGATCTGAAGGATCAGCATGCCCGCCTGGCCGCTGAGGTCGGGGCGCTGCTGTGCATCAACACCGACGCTCACGCCACGGACCAGTACGGGGACATGCAGTACGGCGTGTTGACCGGCCGGCGAGCCTGGCTGCGGAAAGAGCACGTACTGAACACCCGGACGGCGCGGAATGTTAAGAAATTTGTCATTTCTAAACGCGGCAAGTGAAACGGGTTGCGTATTGCGGGCCCGAATTCGACTGTTTTTCGGCCGCGGCGCGGAATAGGGTATTTTACCTAGGGGTTATCATCGCTGAGACGATCGGGGTGTTCGGGCCGAAGTGAACACCAGCGCCGGGCATCCGTCCGGCGCTCGTCTCCCTCCTCCCTCACGTGCCCTCGTTTGGACTGGGCCGCACGAGACGCGAGTTCTCCGAACTCTCGACTCGGCGGCCCGGGTCCTTTTTGGTCGGGTCTGCCGCCGGCGCGATAGGCGGACAACGTACGTCGGGCGAGCCTTGCTCGTCGTTGCCGTAGCGCCGAGAATGGCCGGCTAACGCAGTAAACCACACTCACCAAGGAGGAAATACCGTGCATCGCATCTGGACCCGAGCAGCCCTTTTCGTCGTTTGTCTCGCAATCGCTCCCGCGGCGGTTCTGGCGGATGCCCCGCCGCGCACGCATGACATCACGCCGGACGACTATTTCACGCTGCACTTCATCTATGACTGCGCGACGTCGCCTGACGGAACGCTGGTGGCGTTCAACGACCTGTGCTGGGGCGAGGACGATACGCCGCGCCAGTTCGACATGTGGATCGTGCACACGGACACGAAGCGGCTACTGCGCCTGACCGCCGGGCCGGAGAACGAGATGTCGCCGCAGTGGCAGCCGGACAGCCAGCGCTTGTACTTCACGACGAAGCGTGACCGCGGCGACAAGCTTCCGCCGTACGACGGCAGCACGCAGGTGTGGGTCATGCGCCTGGAGGCGGGCGAGCCGCTGCCGGTGACGCGGGTCAAGGGCGGCGTCGGTGCCTACCAGCTTTCGCCGGACGGGGCGTGCCTCTACTACACGAAGGACGGCGAAGAGGCGACCGGCGAGTGGAAGGAGCTGCGCGGCAAGTACAAGGACGTGAAGTACGGTTCGGGGCCGGTGACGTACACGGAGCTGTGGAAGCTCGACCTCGAGACCTGGCGGGAAGAGAAGCTGGTGGCCGAGGAGCGGGTCATCCGCGAGTTCAAGGTTTCGCCGGACGAGGCCCGCATCGCCATGATCACGACGCCGGACAACCGGCTGATCACGAACGAAGGCCAGTCGCGCGTGGACGTGTACGACGCAGCGACGCGGCAGGTGACGGTGTTGCCGGAGGCCACGTATCGCGAGAACGTGCCGTCGCCCTACGGCTGGGTGAGCGATCTGTCCTGGTCATCGGATGGGCAGCGGCTGGCGTGGATGGTGGATTACGACGGGTTCCCGTCGGAGATCCTCATCGCGGATCTGAGCGGGGCGGAGACGCCGGTCTGGATGCTGGATCGGCCGAATGAGCTGACCGTAGCCGGGCACCTGACGTGGGTGCCGGGCGAGCGTGGGTTGGCGTTCCTGGCGGTGGAGCGCGGCCGGGCACGGATCTACTACCTGGACAACGTGAGTCCGGGCCGGCAGAACACGGAGACCGCCGGGGCGCTCACGCCGGGCGACGTGGTGGTGAAGGGGTTTAGCTTCTCGGCGGATGGGAACAGCGTCGGGTTCGTGATGGCCGACACGATGAACTGCCCCGACGTGTACCTGGCCCGGGCGAAGGACGACAAGGGCAAGTACACGCGGCTGACCACGTTCAACCCGCAGGTGGATACGTGGCGGCTGCCGCAGATCTCGCTGATGACCTGGACGGCGCCGGATGGAACCGAGGTCGAGGGCGTCCTCGAACTGCCGCCGGATTACAAGGAGGGTGACGGGCCGCTGCCGACGGTGATCGAACTGCACGGCGGGCCGACGGACTGCACGTACTTGGAGATGCGCTTCTGGATCTACGGGCGCACGCTGCTGCCGGCGAAGGGCTACGCCCTGCTGAGCCCGAACTACCGCGGCTCAACCGGCTACGGCGACAAGTTCCTGACCGACCTGGTGGGGCACGAGAACGACGTCGACGTGAAGGATATCCTGGCCGGCGTGGACGCCCTGGTGGAGCGCGGCATCGCCGACCCGGAGCGGCTGGGCGTGATGGGTTGGTCCAACGGCGGGTTCCTGACGAACGTCCTGATCACGACAACGACGCGGTTCAAGGCAGCGAGCACCGGGGCGGGCGTCGTGGACCAGGTGATGCAGTGGGGGCTGGAGGACACGCCGGGGCACGTCGTCAACTACATGCGCGGTATGCCGTGGGAGCGGGCCGACGCCTACGTGAAGGCGTCGGCGGTGTACAACCTCGGCAACGTGAAGACGGCGACGCTCATTCACGTGGGCGAAAAGGACCCCCGAGTGCCGACGGCGCACTGCCGCACGCTGTATCGTGGGCTGAAGGATTACGTGGGCGTGCCGACTGCGCTGCTGGTGTACCCCGGGGCGGGACACGGGCTGGTCGTGAAGAACCACCGCGCGGCGAAGATGGCGTGGGATCTGGCGTGGTTCGACAAGTACCTGCGCGGCGAGGGCGAAACGCCGGAGCCGTAGGTGTGGCATGCCGGAGCTTGGAGTGTGGCATGCTGAAGCCTTAGGCGCCGGCATGTCCCCACGCACGCTGCTCAGCCGATCCTGGGCAGACTGTCCACGTCCAGGGCCAGCGGCACCTCACCGCGCCCGGCGAAGTAGCGTGCGCTCGACCACGGCCACTGCTCAGCAGCGTCGACCAGCCCGCGCCGTACCGGATTGTTGTGCAGATACTCGATCTCTGCACAGATCGCCTCCGCGTTCGACAGATTGCGATCGAAGCCCCCACCACGCTGCCAGAACCGGTGCCGGAATCTGCCGTTGGGTTGCTGGTCACGCATTCGCGCGAGGAATGCCGGGGCGTTTACTTGAACGTAGGTGATGGCTTGTCGTGTCACCGGCAGTTTGATGTCGCTCAGTATGTTGCCGATCGAATAGACAGGATCTCGCGGCCAGATCAGCAAATGTACGTGCTCGGGCATGATCACGTACGCCCACAGATCAAAGGCATGCTTGGCTCGGGCGGCGTCCAGGCTCTCCAGAAACCACTTCCTGGATCGATCCGCGTTCAACAGTGGCTGTCGGTGGAAGCAACAGAACGTGAGGGCGTGCGCGTCACCCGGCGTGTTGCAGCGCTGGCAGGTCTTGTATTTCGGCCGTTGCGGCGGCGGCTCGTGCATCTTGTGTCGCAGCATACCACGCGCGTCATGTTTGCGCATACTAGTGGCTGCGGCGGATCTCATGCCGGCGCTAAAGCTTCGGCATGCCACACACGCTGTCTCGGCATGCCACACATTCTGAGTCGTCGCGGGTGCCTACGGGCTTGAGGTTTCGGCCGGCTCGTTGGTGTGTAGGTAGCCGAGGGACTCGAGGCGGCTGCGCTCGTCGTCGCTGAGCTCGACCTGGGTTGCGGCGTGAGCGCTGGCGCCGGCGGCGTTCTCCTTCGCCTGACGGGCGGCGAGGTCGAGCAGGCTGCGCAAGGCCACCTGGTCGACCAGCGGGTTCTGCTCGCGCGGATCGTCGGCGAGGTTGAACCACACGGCCTGCGGCGGCGAGCTTTCCACCAGCAGGAGTTTGCGATTGCCGTCGTACACGGCTTTCTGCTCGGTGCCGGACTTCACGCACTCGGCGTAGGCGACAGCACCCGGCAGCGGCTCGTCGGACCGTACGTGGGGCAGCAGCGATCGGCCCTGCACGCCGGCGACCGCCGGCAACCGCATCTGATCCAGCAGCGTGGGCATGACGTCGATGAGCCGTGTGGTGGCGGCGACGCGTTTGCCGGCGGGGACCACACCCGGCCAGTGCAGGATGAGCGGCACGTGCAACTGGTTGTCATGCACGGAGAGACCGTGATCCCAGATGTGGTGTTCGCAGAGGGCCTCGCCGTGGTCGGCGGTGACGACCACCAGCGAGTTATCCCAGAGGCCCAGGTCGCTCAGCCGCTGGCGGAGGGCGGCCAGATGCTTGTCCATCTGCCGCACGCCGGCGTCGTAGCGGGCGATCCAGTACTCGCGATAGCCCATCAGCCGCGCGTGACGCGCCAGGTCCTTCGCATACTTCGGCGGACGCCGCAGGTGCATGAGGGCCCGCGTTTCGTATTCGGTCATGGCGTGCAGGTTCGACGAGCTCTCCAGCTCCACCATGCGTTGCTCGAGGTACGCGGGGTCGCCCTCGTATGGCCCGTGCACGTCCATGTAGTGCAGGTACAGGAACAGGGGCTTCCTGCTGTCGCGCTGAGCGAGCCAGTCGAAGAGGGCAGCGTTGAGCACGGCGCCCCGCCGGTTGGTGTCGGCGAAGCTGGCGAAGCTGGCGTCGAAGTGGTCGAAACCCTGGCCGAAGCCGTAGTCGGCGATGACGAACGGATTGGCGGAGAAGGCGGCCGTCTCGTAGCCGCCGGCGTGCAGCGCTTCGGCCAGCGTCTGGAAGGTGTCACCGAAGACGGCCACTTTCGGATCGCCGGAGAAGGTGCTGTCGAACGCGACCTGATAGCTACGCACCTGGTGTACGCCGGGGTAACAGGCACTGAACAGCGAAGCCACCGACGGCTGCGTCCACGGGGCAGCGGCGATCGTCCGCTGGAAGAGCGTGCCCTCGCGAGCGATGGCGTCCATCGTCGGTGTGAGCTCGCCCTTGCTGCCGTAAGCGCCCAGGCGGTCGGCACGGAGGGCATCGGCGACGATGAGGATGATGTTCGCGGGCTGGGAGGCGTTGGCGGGCAGGCGGCCGACGTCCGGTTTCGAGCAGCCGGCGAGGACCGACCCAACCAACAGGAACACAGCACTGCCCAGACAGCGCCCGCGGCGCGGCCTGCGCACACTCGACGGGGACCGACTCACAGCAGCGCTCCTTGATGCGGCCGTCCAACCGCTCGCGCAGCGCAACGACATCACCTCCCCGGCGCCCCATCGCGCGCTCGGTCGGTGGTCTTTGCGAGACCTCCTACAGAACCAGTTTATACCCGACAGCGTGTGCTGTCAGAATATATTGTGGGTTTTTCGGGTCCGGTTCGAGTTTTCGCCGGAGGCTGACGATGTGGTTGTCCACCGTGCGATCGGCCGGATAGACGCCGGCACCCCAGATCTCTGAGAGCAGATCGGTGCGCGGGACGGCTTCGCCGACGTGCTCGTGCAGAATGCGCAGGATTTCGGCCTCGTAGTAGCCGAGCGGGATCTCTTCGGTGGGCGTGATAACTCTCTGGCGCAGGAGATCGACGCGGCGCTGGCCGACCTGGAACTGCTGCCGCGAGGAGGCCGGCGTGTCGGCCCGGCGGAGCGCGGCGTTGATGCGAGCCAGCAGTTCGCCGAGGCCGAAGGGCTTCGTGATGTAGTCATCAGCGCCGAGTTCGAGACCGCGCACCTTGTCGATCTCCTGGCTGCGGGCGCTGAGGATGAGGATGGGCATGGTGTTGCCGGCGGCGCGCAGTCGGCGGCAGACCTCGAAGCCGTCGAGGTCGGGCAGCATGATGTCCAGCAGGACGAGGTCGGGGACGCGCTGTCGAACGAGTTCGAGGCCGGAGGCGCCGTCGAGAGCGTGGGCGACGGAATGGTGCTCGAACTCGAGGTTGTCGCGCAAGCCCATCGCCAGATCGGGTTCGTCTTCGATGATGAGGATGTGGGCCATGTCAGGTCTTCACGTTGGCGAGTTGCAGTACGGCCACGGGTCCGAACAGAAGGATCGGCACCCAGGCCACCAGGGCCGCCCATTGCGCGCTGACCACGCCCTGGGCGACGAACGTAACGCCGAAAAACGCGCCGCACACCAGCAGGGCTCGCCCCCCGGCGACGAGCACACTGCCCGGCTCGCGTGTCAGAAAGAACGGCAGGGCCAGGGCCAGCAGCAGCCATTGTAACATGGGTTGCGTCAGCCAGATGTGCCGTTGCATGCGTACCGCCGCCAGATTCGGCAGATTGCGGCTGGTGAGCAACTCGTTCATCTGCCGCAGGCTGAGCATGCCGGCCCACTGGGCGGACTGGCGGAGAAGGAGCTCCTCAGGCGCGAGGGCGAAGGGGTACTCCCGGACGGGCTCGCGGGCGATGCCGTGCACGTGGTCGTCGTCGCCACGGCCGCCCTCGACGATGCGCTCGCCGCGCTCGAGCCGCCAGGTCTTGCGCGCGGGGTCGTAAATGGCGGCGTCGGCCAGGATGCTGTGGCCGCCGCGACCGGGAGGCTCGACGATGACGACGTAGTCCAGGCGCCGCTCGGGCAGGTGGATCCGCCGGGCGGTGAGGAAGGCGTCGTTCTCGTCACGGGCGAAGGAGATGCCGGCCACGCGCACGCCGGTGATGTCGTCGTGGTGGCGGGCGATCTTGTGGGCCAGGTGGGGCAGAACGTACTCGCGGTTGACCATCCACAGGGCGACCAGCCCCACGGCACAGACGAGCACGGGCACGGCCAGCCGCTGCAAGCGCACACCCGCCGCGACCAGCGCCACCATCTCGTTGTTGCGCAGCATCATGGCGAAGGTGAACGCGCCGGCGAAGGCCATCACCGGTCCGGCCAGTTGCGAGAAGTACTGCGGCACGTTGCAGCCGTAGTAGTCGAGCATGATCCAGAGCACCTGGCCGAGCGACAGCTCACGGTTCTCGGTGAACTCGTCCAGGTTGATCAGCAGGTCGGGGACGATGAAGAGGACGATGCCCACCAGCAGCAGAATGATGTAGCTGCGCAGGAAGGTCGTCACCAGGTAGCGGTCGAGTGTGCGCATCATCGCCGCACCCCCAGCCGCAGCAGCACGAGGTCGATGACGGCGACGGCGGCCAGGCCGCCCCAGGTGAGGGCGGGGCCGAGCATCTCGCCGCCCGCCTTCTCGCCGAGTTGCCGGGCCATGACCAGCAGCACGGCCACCGTGCCGAAGGGGATGCAGGCCAGGCCGAAGGCCGCCAGGGCCCGGGCCCCGCGGAACATCACGCCCAGCGCCGCGGCCATCAGCACCGTGACCAGCACGCTGCACGCCGAGGCCAGGCGGAAGTGAATCACCGAAGTCATCTTTCGCCGCTGGCGCTGGCCATCGTCGAGCAGCTTGGCCCGCTGGGTGGCGAGTGTTTCGCTGAGCGGCAGCTCGGCGTTGGTATCGAAGATGACCTTTGCATCGTACGGTTGCAGGCGGGTCAGCACGTCGGGCGGCAGTTGCAGCGTATCGCCGAGGGCCGCGTCGCGCTTGGGGCGGCCCTGCTCGTAGTCGCTGGCCCGCGGGTGGTGCTCGCGCACCGGCTCGCCGCCGGCTTCGCGCAGGTCCAGGGCCAGCCGCAGACCGCCGTCGGGCATGGGCCGCGGGCGGAGCAGGGCCTCCGGAGCATCGTAGAACAGTGGTCGCTGCGGCTGATCGCCGGGTATCTCGATGCGGGCGCGGCGCAGCAGCAGACTGGCGTCGTTGCCGACCGCCTCGGGCGCGGTGATCCGGAAGGTCTGGCCCTCGTCGTCCTGGAGGGTGAGCGTCTGCCCGGCGTTCAGTTGGCTGGCGGCGTCGGTGAAGAAGTACTCGGTCTGGAACCGCGTGAGGAAGTTGCGCACCGGCCCTTCCAGCTTGTCCACCTCCCACGGCCGCCGGCGCCAGCGCAGCAGCGTGGCCAGATCCACCATCGACGATTTGCGCGGGAACTGGAGCGGGATCATGATCGGCCCGATCTGCTGCTGTTGCAGGCTGACGCTGCGGCCGGTCACATCGAATTCCCGCCCGTTGTCGACGTAGATGGTGATTTCCAGCGGCGTTGTGCGAGCGTCGAACTGGCACAGGCCGTGCGCGGCGGATGCCTGCCGCACGAGATTGTCGTGGTTGTCGATCTGAAGGAAGACCGGCTCGTCCACCAGCAGGTAGGTGATGCCCTCGTCCTGCGGCAGATTCTGCTGAGCCAGGGCTTCGTCCGTCGGAATGCGCACGCGGCGGGCGGTGAGCAGGTAGCGATTGCCGCTCTTCTCGTAGCGCACGTAGCCCATCACCTGAAGCTTGGTGAAGGCGATGTCCCGCAGGTTGGCCCGGGCGTAGCGGTCGACGCGGCGGACGAAGTCGGGCATGACCAGATCGCCGAAGAAGAGCGAGAAGCCGGCCACGAACACCGACAGCAGGATCGCCGAGAGGAAGAGGCGGTGGATGTTGATGCCGGCGGCGCGGCAGGCGAGCAGCTCGTTGTCGGCGGCCAACCGGCCGTAAACCATCGTGACCGAGAACAGGGCCGCGACGGGCATGGTCAGGGCCACGACGATGGGCACCATCAGGGGGATGAAGCGCAGCAGATCAGCCGCCCCGATACCCTCGTACTTCAGGACGTTGTAGAGTCCGCCGCCCATGGTGAACAGGGCGGTGAGGGCGACGAGCGTCAGGGCGAAGGTCTTGAGCAGCTCGCGGAGCACGTGCCCGTGCAGCGTCACCATGGGCGCCATCCTCGCTCGCGGCCAGCGACCGGATCCGCGTCCGTGGCCATCGGCCGGCACGTTGCCGTGTTCATCCCGGCCACTCTATAAGCGGGTCGGGCCGTGTCAAGTTGCGCCGCCCGGGCGGGCCCGCTTGAGGATGACCGCCCGCGAGCTGCGCCCGTTGATGCGGGTTTCCAGCGGCTCAGCCAGGCGCACGTGGCGCACGAACGTTCCCTCCTGCTGAGCCGGCTGCGCCGCCAGCCAGTCCCAATCGACGTGGCCACGCTCCGTGCGCGGGTCGACGGTCAGGTAGGCAATGCCGAAGGAGACGAGGTTCTGGAAGAAGTGGCTGCCCTGCGACGGGTCGACAGCGAAGTTCGACAGCGTCGTCTCCACGATCACGCGGGCGGCCGAGATCTGCCCCCAGCCCACCGGTATGCCCAGCGTCGGCGTCGACGAACCCCAGCGCCCCGGACCGATCAGCACGTACGGGCAGTTCTCGGTCAGCAGGGTGTCGTTCAGCGTGCCGATCTCGGCGGCGATCTCGCGTGTGCGCGTGGCGTCGAAGCGCTCCGGCCGCACGTAGACGACGTCGCGCACGCTGCGGATCACGCCGTTGCCCAGGGCCCGCGGGCTGCAACAGAGGATGTCCTCCGCGGCACAGTTGCCCAGGTCGACCTGCTCGCTGTCATCGTCGCCGCGAACCGACGGCCGCACCTGGAGAATGGCGAACTCGCGTGGCTGCGTGTCGAGGTTGACGGCGAACTCCATCTCCACCGGGCGGTTCATGCCCGACTGGGACATTTGCAGCAGCCGCCGCAGAATCGCCGCCAGCGGGAACAGGTCGGACTTCAGCACGTGGGCGAAGCTCACCACCCGCAGGCCCGGACGGCAGATGCCGTCGTACAGAGCCTGGTTCTCCGGCGACCACACCGAAGCGAGCGGCGCCAGCGTGCCGTGGCGTTCGGCGTCCTCGAGTTCGAGGCTGACCAGAGCCTGGTCGGGATCGACCGTGGGGCCGCGCTCCGGCTCGCGCAGGTCGACGGCGTAGAACGTGCGCTGCGATTCGTCGAGGAACGCCTTACCGCCGGAGAGCTGCGGCAGCACCTGGGGATGGGTGGGGCAGAAGCGCAGGCTCTTGCCGCCGTCGACGACGGTCTTGCCCAAGCCGAGGGCGACGAGGGCCACGCCGTCTTCCGGCTGCATATGTCCGAACGTGTAGAAGTTGTACGAGCGGGCCACGCCGGCGCAGCTTGGGTAGAAGCAGTTCTCGTGCCGCGTGCCGACGACCGGCTGGAGCACGACGGCCATCTTCTCTTCTTCGATGCGGTGCGGCGTGACCGCCAGGTAGCGGCGGGCCGAGGCGAAGAAGGTCGAGGCGTAGACCAGCTTGATCGCGTCGCACAACTGGGCCAGGCGGATGCGATGATCCGCGTGGGCGTTGGGGATCATGTGCGTGGCGTAGGTGCCGGCGAAGGGGTGGTATTGCGAATCCTCGAGCAGGCTCGACGAGCGCACCGCGATCGGGCCGCGGACGCGATCGATGAAGACCTGGAGGTCGCGGATCACCGCCTCGGGCAGCTTCGCTGTGAGGAAGGCCCAGGTGAGCCACTCATCGTTGGCCGTGCGCAGGGCGACCATCCGCAGGCGGTTGGCGTCGAGGAACTCGTCGAAGACGTCGGTGCCGATGACGACCGAGTTCGGTACGTGCACGTCGACGCCGGGGAAGTCGCGTTCGAGCTCGGTGCCGGCCAGCAGGGCGTCGACGAAGCCGAGGCCGCGGGCCTTGCCGCCGAGCGAGCCGCCGCCGATGCGGGCGAAGCGGCTGGCGGCGTCGAACCGCTCGCGGGAGAAATCCTCGACCATGCCGCGGCGGTTCGTCCGCAGGGCCTGGCTGAAGGCGTTCATGAGGTAGCGGCGGATCGACTCGATGTCGCGGAAGTCGGACACGCGTCGCGGTCGCAGTCGCCGGGCCAGAGCAAACTCGGTGCGGGCCCGCAGCCAGTTGGAGAAGTGATTCCGGCGGGCGTGGTAATCGAGCGATTCGACGGGTACCTGGGCCAGTACGTGGGCCATCGTTCGCAGGTCGCCGGCCCGGCCGACCTCGCGGCCGTCGGGCAGACGGAAGACGAAATCGCCGAAGCCGAAGTTGTTCAGCATGAAGTGGCGGACGTCTTCGAGCAGCGTCGCCGAACGCTTGTGCAGAAACTGGGCGCCGATGGCTTCGGCCAGGGCCCGGTTGGCCGGGTCGGATGATTGCAGCAGGGCGGGTGTATCCGGGGCGTCGGCCTTCACCCGGCGGATGAAGTCGATGCCGGCATGTGGGTCCTGCCGGCCGCCGCGCGGGAAGCTCACGTCGGCGATGACGCCGAAGAGGTGCCGGCCGAAACGCTCGTAGAGGCGGATGCCCTCGTCATAGGTCTCGGCGACGAGGATCTTCGGGCGGGCCCGCATGCGCAGCAGCTTGTGCATGCGGTTGATGCCGTCGGCCATCACGGCCCGCGTCTGCTTGACCAGTTCGGCGTACATGATCGGCAGCAGCGACGAGCGGAAACGGACGGAGTCCTCGACCAGGATGATCACGCCGACGTCGGCCAGGCGGGCGTCCTCCTCGGCGTTCCAGCGGTCTTCGAGGCACTTGATGATGGCCAGGAAGACCTTGGTGTCGCCGTGCCAGACGTAGACACCGTCGACATCGAGTTGGTGGCGCTGCTCGGTGACCCGGGTCAGCTCCCAGTTGCTGGCGATCAGCAGCACGATCGGCAGTTCGTGGTTGACCTGCCGCAGCTCCCGGCTGAAGCGGAAGACGTCCATGTCCCCCAGGCGGAGCATGGTGATGACCAGGTCGAAGTGCTGCGTGCGGACGGCGGCCAGGGCCTCTTCGCCGGTCGAGACGCGCGTGACGTTCGGGGCGTGGGTCAGGCCGAGGTCAGCGTAGTCGGTGTAGATGGCCTCGGTGAGCAGGCCGTCCTCTTCGAGGCTGAAGGCGTCGTAGGCGCTGGAGACCAGCAGGATCTCCTCGACGCGGCGGCGCATCAGGTGGGGGAACCGTTTCAGCCGCCAGTCCTGCCAGGCAGTGGCGGAATCACGGCGGGGCTTGCCCTCGGTTACTGCTTCGTTGGGTTGGCTCATCCGTGCCGAAACCTGCACACCGGGCTGCGTCGCCAGCCGACGGGGACCTCCCGCCGGCCACGAGCCGAACAATCCCTCATCATAGCCCCGCCTCACGCCCGTGAAAACGCCTCGCTGTCCGAGCCGCGACCGGCAGGGAACGGTCTTTCGGGGTGCGGTGGTGCTGCGCGGGCGACCCGTCGCTGCCGCTCGGGGCTCGGACAGATGGCGTGTCGGCGGGCGTTCCGTAGCGTCGGCCCCCCGTGGCCGACGTCGATCGCCGGGAAACGTACGTTTGAAGGGCAGCTACCGGCTTGCCCAGAGCAGACTGCGGCGGACGATCTCGCGGGCGGCCGGGACATTGAAATCGTGCCACGTGTGCCCGAACGACGCATAGGCCACGCGGCCCTGGCCGTAGCGGCGCGTCCACACGGCCGGCATGACCGTGCCGTCGGGAAACGTCGTCGTGGCCAGCACGTGATTCGCCGGATCGACGTGCATGTAATACTGCTCGCTGTCCGGGATGTCGAAATCGTCCAGGTCGCGCGTGATGGGGTGCTCGCGGTCGACGAGGTTGATGGTGTAGCTGGGCTGGATACCGCCGGGATGGGCCACGAACTGCCCGCCGGTCATGAACTGGTACTCGGTGTTCCGGCGGAACGCGTCGCCCGCCGTTCCGTGCCAGCCGGCCAAGCCGGTGCCGGCGGCGACGGCGGCGCAGAGGGCCTGCTCCTGCTCCCCGGTGAGGTCGCCGCACGTCCAGACCGGCACGATCAGGTCGAGCGTGCGCAGCTTCTCGGCGTCGGCGAGGACCTCGAGCTGATCGGTCACGCCGACGTTGTAGCCCTGGCCGCTCAGCCAGGGGGCGAACACGTCCGTGCTTTCGCGGGGCGTGTGGCCGTCCCATCCGCCCCAGACGAACAATGCTCGTTTTGCCATGTCGTTCGCGATCTCCGGGTCGGGCCCGTTGCGGGTCCGCCGCCTGCTACGCCGATCGCTTCATCGCCGCCCGCTTGCTCTCCAGGTCGGCCAGCAGGGCGTCGAAGGAAGCGTTGAACGCCTTGACGCCGTCCTCGAGCAGGACGGCGGTGATCCAGTCCATGTCCACCTTGAGGCCGGCGAACTCGTCCATCACCGCCTGGGCGCGGGCCAGGTCGCGCTCGATGGTCTGAGCGGCCACGCCGTGGTCGCGCAGGGCGTCGAGCGTCTGCGGCGGGAGCGTGTTCACCGTGTACATGCCGATCAGCGGATCGACGTACTTGGTGTCCGGGTAGGCGGGGTCCTTGGTGCTCGTGCTGGCCCACAGCGGGCGCTGCGGCCGGGCACCCTTGGAGCGCAGCTCCTCGAAGACGCCCGTCGTGAACACCGACTTGAACCGCGAATAGGCCAGCTTGGCGTTTGCGACCGCGGCCAGACCGAGCAGCGGCTCGAGGTGCTTCTCGCCGTGCTCCATGCGGTGCAGCAGCACCTTGTCGGTCAGCGTGTCCACGCGGCTGATGAAGAACGAGGCGACGGAGGACACGAGCCCCAGCGGCTTGCCGCACTTCTCGTAGAGCCGCAGCCCGTCGAGGTAGGCCCGCATGACGCGGTCGTACATGCTCAGGGCGAAGATGAGCGTGACGTTGACGTTGATCCCCTCGCCGATCAGCGTGGTGACTGCCGGCAGGCCGGCGTCGGTGGCCGGCACCTTGATCATGACGTTCGGGCGTTCGATGGTCCGGAAGAGCCGGCGGGCCTGCTCTATCGTTCCGTCGGTGTCGTCGGCGAGCTTGGGGCTCACCTCGATGCTGACGTAGCCGTCGCGGCCGTGCGTTTCATTGTAGACGGACCGGAGCACGTCCGCGGCGTCGCGAATGTCCCGCAGGACGAGCGTCTCGTAGATCTCCTCGGTTGAGCGGCCCTCGAGGGCCAGCCGGCGGATCTCGGCGTCGTAATCACTGCTACCGGTGATCGCCTTGTGAAAGATGGACGGGTTCGACGTCACCCCCGAGATGCCCTGCTCGACCAGGGCTTGCAGCCGACCGGAGTCGATCAGCTCGCGGCTGATGTAGTCCAGCCAGATGGCCTGGCCAAGGGCGGTCAGTTGCTTGATGCGATTCGTCATGAGTGGGCGTTCCTGAGAAAACGACTACGTACTTCCCACGACGCGGTGGGCGGGAAAAATAACCCGTCGCCCCGTCTGTTGCCAGCGAACCGCCGGGCCCGGCGGGGGTCGCGAACAGTCCAGGCAGTCTACGCGACCGGCCCGCCGAACGCCACTCCGCGCTACGGCGAGCGGCCGGGGTCCAGGTCCGCGGCGAGGTCCTCCGCCTCCCGGCGCGAGAGGTGGGCGATGATGCGAATCTCGCCGCTATTATCCGGACCCCAAATGCGCGCGGCACAGAGGAAACGGTCGCCGGCGAAGATGGCCAGGTAGCGGCCGGCGTACTGCTGCGTGAGCCGCGTCAGGTGCTCCGCGCCGATGGCGTTCAGCCGGACCTGCACGATGCTCCGCTTGTCGCTGTGCAGCGCGAGGGCGCTGGCCACGTCGGCCTGATCGAGCTCAACAATCGGAGAAACGTAGACCGTTTGTCCGAGACGGTCGGTCATCCTCGGCCAGTCGGGCTGCTCTGCCTCGCTGGCTAGGTACACGCGCAGGGCGGCCGGTTTGCGGTTGGCTTCGCGCTGGGGGACGACGGCGTTGTCCCGCACGCAGCCTGCTGCTGCCAGCCCCAAACAGGCGGCGAGCAGGCCGAACAGCCGGAGTCGTCGGCGATGCTCAATCGTTCTGCTCATGATGGCCTCGGTCGACGAGCAGCGTGGCCAGACGGGCCAGCGCCGCTTCACGAGTGGTCAGCACTTCGCCCAACTGCTCGGTGTACAAGGTTTCGAGCAGGTCGCCGTAAATCGGTCCTGGCGGAATGCCGCGCGCCGTGAGATCGTCGCCGGTGACGAGCGGGGCCGGGCTAATCGCCTCCGAAGGGATAGCGGCGATGCGTGTCGCGAGGGCGGCCTGTCGCTGCGGGCCGTCCGGCAGGTCGCCATAGCGGGCCTCGGCGAACTGCCGCAATGCCGGAAACGCCGGATCGGCCAACAGCCGCTTGAAGTCGGCGAGCGTCGGGGCGTCGGCGTCGTCCAGGTTTGCGTGGTGCTGAACCAGCCAGGCGATGGTGTCGCGTTGCCGGTTCGCCAGGGCCAGCAGGGGGCCGAGGTCGCGGACTTCGCGGTGGTCGCGGTCGGCCAGCAGGACGGCCAGGGCGAGCTCGAAGCCGGCGTCGGCGGGCAGGCGTTCGAGCAGCGTCTGGGCACGGTCCAGATGCTCTTCGTGCCACGTGGCCCCGGCCCATAGGTATGGCAGCAACCCCGTCTCACGCAGCAGCCGCAGCGCCCGCGCTCGTCGCCGGTTACCGAGGGCCTTCTCCAGCTCTTCGCGGATTCGTTCGGCGGCGACGGCGGTCAGTCGGTCGGCGTGCTCGCGAATCGCTGCCAGCGTGGCCGGCTCGATCGTGAAGTCCAGCCGAGCGGCGAAGCGCACCGCCCGCAGGAGCCGAAGCTGGTCCTCGTCAAAGCGAGCCACGGGATCGCCGATGGCGCGAATCAGCCCGGCCTGAAGGTCGGCCCGGCCGCCGACGTGGTCGATCACCTGCCGGCTGAGCGGGTCGAGGAACATGCCATTGACGGTGAAGTCTCGGCGGCGGGCGTCCTCGCGCGCGTTCGTGAACTCGACGTGCGCGGGGTGGCGGCCGTCGAGGTAGGGGCCATCGGTGCGGAACGTGGCGACCTCGATCCATCGGCGGCGCTGGCGGACGAGCACCACGCCGAACTGGGCACCCACAAGGCGCGTCGGGCGGAAGAGGGCCTGAACGCGTTTCGGCGGGGCGTCGGTGGCCACGTCGTAGTCGTTCGGTTCATCGCCGCGCAGCAGGTCGCGCACGCAGCCGCCGGCCAGCAGGGCGACATGGCCGGCGTCGACCAGCCGCCGCACGATGGCGACGGCGGGCTGGGCCGCGGTGGGCAGTTCGGTGGTCAGCGGAAACGAATCGGACATATCGAGCATGATACCGCGCATGCACTTCGGCGACGGCAGGTTGCGGGCGGTCCCTCCACTTGCTGGGCGGGTTTGGCCCGCCGATTGTCCGCTGCGCGACGGTTGTCTCAGCGCTGGACTGGCGCCGGCTCCGCGAAAAACGACGCGGCGGGCTGAGCCCGCCCTACCTCAGCTTCGGCTGCTCAGCGTTGTTCCGTGGAGACCCATAAGAAACGGCCGGGCCGCGTGGCCCGGCCGTGGAATTCTGACGGCGAGGGGCTTAGCGGCCCCAGGCGAAGTGGGCGAAGGCCTTGTTGGCGTCGGCCATGCGGTGCACTTCCTCGCGCTTCTTCATGGCTTCGCCTTCGTTGTTGTAGGCGGCGAGCAGTTCAGCCGCGAGATGCTCGGCCATGGGGCGGCCGGTCTTCTTGCGGGTGACCGCCAGGAGCCAGCGGATGGCCAGCGACTGACGCCGCTTGGGGTTCACCTGCATGGGGACCTGGTAGTTGGCACCGCCGACGCGCTTGGAGCGCACCTCGATGTTCGGCTTGAGGTTTTCGAGGGCTCGCTCGAACACCTCGATGGGCGGGACGTCCTTGATCTTCTTGGCAATGCTGTCCATGGCATCGTAGAAGATGCGATGGGCCACGGACTTCTTGCCGTCCCACATCATCGAGTTGATGAACTTGGTGGCCAGCTTGCTGCCGTAGCGCGGGTCACCGATCTGCTGCTTCGCCGAAGCCGTGAAACTCTTGTACGCCATTGCTCACCCGAATAGTCCGGACGCGCCTCGCGACCACACGAACCGTGTTATTTCTTCTTGCGCTTGACGCCGTACTTGCTGCGGCCGCGGTTGCGGAGCTTGCCTTCCTTGTCGTTACCGACACTGGCGCAGTCCAGCTTGCCGCGAACGATGTGATAGCGCACGCCCGGGAGATCCCGTACACGCCCGCCGCGAATGAGCACAATCGAGTGCTCCTGGAGGTTGTGGTCCACGCCGGGGATATAGGCGGTGACCTCACGCCCGTTGGTCAGCCGCACACGGGCCACCTTGCGGAGGGCCGAGTTGGGCTTCTTGGGCGTCTGGGTCTTGACCTGGAGGCAGACGCCGCGCCGCTGGGGGCAACGTTCCAGGTCGCGGACCTTCGACTTCTTCGGCGCGGTCCGGCGTGGATGACGGACAAGCTGATTCACGGTGGGCATAGCGTACGCCTACTCCTGAGAACCTTTCGTTCCCTGATGGCCATGACGAGCCGACGAGCCCCCCAGTATACCGAAAGCCACCCCGGTGCCAAGCCCCTACGCAGGTAAAAGCGAGGCGGGCTCGCCCGGCAGCTCGAGCCACGCCCCGCCGAACTGCCGCGGCACGTGCAACGCCGGCGGCGGACTGGCGAGTTGGTCGACCCAGATCAGGACGGCGTAGCGGCAGTGCCGACGGGCCCGCCAATACGCCGGTGGGGCACAGATCGCCTGATTGTATTGACGTTGAAGAGCATGGACGCGCTGCGGGGTGAGGCAGTCGAAGTGGCGGACGTGCTTGACGTGAGCGGTTCCGATAACACTCCCGCCGCTCAGCTTGAAGTGGACCGCGTCGCCCACGTCGATCCGCCCGAAGGGCAGGCGCCGGCTGCGGGACAGGCGCGATTCGATCCGCTTCCGGCCGCTGAGGAGCTGGCCGGCGGCGATGGCGTCGATGATGGCCACGTGCTGTCGAGTCACGGAAGTGCTGTTCTCGTCACGGGTTGCGCGCGTTCGCCCAGCCTATCGGCTCGCAGCGGACCGGGGATTCGCCCGGGAATGTGGTGGCGGATCGGTCGTTACTTCGATGGGGCGCTGGGGTGGTCGAGGTGCGCGGTGATCGCCGCACGGGCCTTCGGCACGTCCGGACACGTGACGATCAGCCGGTCGATACGGGTGACGCGCAAGACCTGGGCGACGGAGGGCCGCGGGGCGGCCAGGCAGAGCATGCCGCCCAGCTCGCGGCAGTGGCGGTGAATCTCGATGAACGCGCCGAGCCCCTCGGAGTTGATGAAGGTCAGCCCGGACAGGTCGAGGACCAGCCGGGACGCCGACTCCGAGACTTCCTGGAGTTTACGGATCAGTTCAGAGGCGAGTTCGGCGCCGGCGGAACCGCTCACGGCGGCGATGCGTACGCCCGTCTCGTCGCGGACACGGACGTCGATGCTGTCGGGAGCAGGCGTGGGGTCGCTCACGGGGCGGCTCCCGTGCGCTCCTTCAACAGCCAGACCTCGTTGCCGGCCTTGTTGAAGCGCACCTTGGTCATGTAGGACTGCATCAGCATGATGCCGCGGCCGTTGGGGCGTTCGAGGTTCTCCTCGGCGGTCGGATCGGGCACCAGGTCCGGGCAGAAACCGGAGCCCTCATCGCGGATGGCGACGACGGCACGCTGCGGATCGATGCTGTAGCGGATCGTGATGTGCTTGCGGCCGTCGTTGCAGTTGCCGTGTTTGACGGCGTTAGTGAGGGCTTCCTCCAGGGCGAGCTTGATGCCGAAGATGGTGTCCTCGTCATAGCCGCATTGGAGCAGTCTGGTGAGAATCTGCCGCTCGGGGACTTTGGCGGCGTGCAGATCATTGGGGACGACGACCTTGACCAGGGCCGACTCGTCCACGCCGAAGTCCGGAGGGGCTTTCATGGGCGTACCATGCGCCGTTGCATTCGGCTGCCGAGGCTCGCGGCTAGGCCCGGCCGAAGCCGGACAGAGCCTGCTCGGCGGAATCGTGAATCTCGAAGACGCGGTTGAGCTTGGTGATCTTGAAGACTTCGAAGATCTGCCGGTTGATGTCGGACAGCTTCAGCGCTCCGTGCTGCTCCTGGACGCGGCGGTTGAGCGTGATGAGCATGCCCAGGGCGGCACTGGAGAGGTGGTCGACGTTCCGGAAGTTCAGCAGGAGCTTGATTCCCGGTTCGGCCTCGACCAGACCGGCCAGCTCATCGCCGATCTCCTGGATCGATAACTCTTCCAGGATCTTGCGGTCGGCGAACTCGACGATGGCGATGCCGTCGGTACGCTTGATTTTCAGGTGGGACGAGGGCTGTTCCATGGGCCACGCTACCTCCAGGCCAGTCGGGCCAAGCGCACCGCCGCCGGCCTTCAAACGGATCATTCGTCCTGTACCGCCTGCGCGAGGGATTCTCTTCGCGCTAACAGGCAGTGTCAACCTCCGGTTCTCGCGAGGGAGACCTCTGGGCGCTATCGGCATCTTTCGGGGCCGACCCTTTGGCGCCGGGGTGGGAAACGGGTTAACATGCTTACCTCGCCAGATCCCGCCGCACAGGCGGGCAGCGAGCGCGGCCCGGTGACGGGCCGGGTCGGCGGCCCGGGCGCTGGTCGCCGTCGGTTCCGCACACAAGGAGTTGCCTTCTTGGCCCAATCCGCCGTACAGCGGTTCTACCGCTTTCATGCTCACGTGTATGACAGCACCCGCTGGATGATCCTGCACGGACGAAAGCGGGCCGTGGAGCGGCTGGAGCTGCGCCCCAACAGCGAAGTTCTCGAAGTGGGTTGCGGCACCGGTTTGAACTTCCGGCACGTGCTGTCCCGGCTCGATCCGGCGGCGGGACGGCTGACCGGGCTCGACTTCTCCGCGGACATGCTGGCCCAGGCCGCCAAGCGTCTCCAGGCGCGCGGCTGGAGCAACGTTGACCTCGTGCAGGCCGATGCTTCCGCGATGGATCTCGGCCGGCAGTTCGACGCCATTCTGTTCGCCTACAGCCTGACCATGATTCCTGACTGGGCCGCGTCGCTGGCCCGGGCGCGGGAGCACCTGCGGCCCGGCGGGCGGCTGGTTGTGCTCGATTTCGGCCGGTTCCAGAGGTGGGGGCCGGCGGGGGCGCTGATGCGCGGCTGGCTGCGCATGAACCACGTGGAGACGCTCCGCCCGTACGAATCCGGGATGCGCGAGCTGTTCCCCGACATGGAAGTGGGCTACTGGCTCGGGGGATACAACTTCACCGCCGTTGGACGGAGAAGCGCATGACCGTGGCTCCCGTGCTGGACATGCCCCTGCCGACCAAGCGCAATCTGCTGGAGCGCATGGTCTTCCGCGGCATCGTCTTCAATATGTCGTGGGAAGACCCAGAGATGGACCGCCAGGCGTTCAAGCTGACGTCTGAGGACACGGTCATCTCGATCAGCTCCGCCGGCTGCAACCCGCTGAACTTCCTCTGCCAGAGCCCGAAGAAGCTGATCTCCATCGACGGCAACCCGGCGCAGAACGCGATCCTCGAGCTGAAGCTCGCGGCGCTGAAGACGCTCGACTACGAGACGTTCTTCGACATCTTCGCGGCCCGGCGGCCGAACGTGATCACCCGCGTGTACCGGGGGCGCCTGCGGCCGCTGCTGTCGCAGACCTCCCGCGATTTCTGGGACAAGCGGTTGTGGATGATCGCCCGCGACCTGTACCAGTTCGGCGGCATGGGCCTGTTCTGCCGGATCCTGCGCCGCTTCCTGACGATGCTCGGCATCAAGCGCCAGCACGTCGAGCGGTTCTTCGAGCTGCGCTCGCTGGAAGAGCAGACGGCCTGGTACTACAAGTTTGCGGCGCCCAAGCTGTGGGGGCCGTGGTCGCGGCGCTTCGTCCAGTTCCGCCCCTTCATGTACCTGGCCGGCGTGCACCCGAACCAGTTCCGCCTGGTCGACGGGCGGCACGACATGTACGAATACGTCAAGGAGCGCGTCGAGTACGTCCTGACGCGCGTGCCGGTCTACGACAACTACTTCCTCAGCCAGGCCGTCACCGGTCGCTTCCGTGGCTCGCGCGTGCCGCCCTACCTGCTCGAAGAGAACTTCGACACCCTGCGGCGGAACCTCGACCGCGTGCAGATCGTCAACGGCTGGCTGGGTCCCTATCTCGATACGTTGCCGGCGGGCTCGATCACCCGCTTCAATCTGCTCGACATCTTCGACTGGATGTCGCCGGAGGTCTTCGAAGCCACGTTGAAGAGCGTCCTGCGGGCGGCGGCCCCCGGGGCGATCATGATCTACCGGTCGGGCAGCTATCGGCTGGACCCCCCGCCCTCGATTCTGCCTCACGTGGAGCAGCACACGGAACTGGCCCGCCGCCTGCTGGCCATCGACCGCTCCGCGACCTACGGCAGCTTCTACATTCTCTCGGTCAAGGACAACGGCAACGGCAACGGTAACGGCCGGGTGGGGGGCCTGAACCCGGGTCGGGCCACTGTCGATTGATTTCGCCGGCGGCTGACCCTATCGTACGAAAGACCCCGTGCGGAGCCGGCGGGGCCGGGCGTCCGGGTCGCTCGGACCGGGCCCGTAGGTCGTCCGAAACGCCTCGTGGCGCGGCGCGGAAGCAGTCATGCAAGAGCCCATTTTCGCTGTTATCAGCGATATTCATTCCAATCTAGAGGCCCTGCAAGCCGTTCTGAACGACATCGAGCGCCGCGGTGTCCGTGAGATCGTCTGCCTGGGGGATATCGTCGGCTACGGCCCGAACCCCAAGGAGTGCCTCGATCTCGTGCGGCAGCGCTGCCGCATCGCCCTCATGGGTAACCACGATCACGCCGTCCTGTTCGAGCCGTGCAATTTCAACCTGCCGGCGGAGCGGGCGTGCTACTGGACGCGGCAGTTGTTCGAGCAGGAGGCTGATCACAAGCTGCGCAACGAGCGCTGGGCGTTTCTCGGTGCGCTGCCCGTCCGCCAGCAGTCGGCGGACATCCTCTTCGTGCACGCCTCGCCCCGCCGCCCGATCAACGAGTACATCTTCCCCGAGGACGTCTTCACCAACCCGCAGAAGGTGATGGCGAACTTCGAGCGGCTCGACCGCCGGTTGTGCTTCGTCGGCCACACGCACCAGCCGGGCGTGTTCCTCGACGATCCGTATTTCGACCCGCCGAACGAGCTAGCCGACGCCCCGTTCTTCGAGGTCGAGGACGAGCGGGCGATCATCAACGTGGGCAGCGTGGGCCAGCCGCGCGACCGCGATCCCCGGGCCAGCTACGCCCTGGTGACCCGACGGCCGGATGCCCTCGGCGACTCAGCGGAGAGCCTGGTGGCGGCGGCGCTCAGTTGCAGCATCGAGCAGGTCGAGTTCGTGCGGCTCGAGTATGACCTTGAGACGACCGTGCAGAAGATCCTCGCCGAGCCGGCCCTTGACGACCTGCTAGGCACCCGCCTCTACGAAGGCCGCTAATCACACGCACCATCCGGACTCCGCGTGTAGCGTTCGGGCTCTGCGCCGGACGTTTGGTGGTGTCGGCCTTGCGTGGCCGCCGTCGAACGCGGAGGAACGTTCCAGTGTGCCACTGCTCTTGAGCAGTGCGCCTCGCCGGGCGTGGGAGTGGACGTTTCTCGACCATCTGACGACACGCGTGGCTGGACGGACGCCGGTTGCGCTATCTGGCCGCACTGCTCAAGAGCAGTGGCACACCGGGAGCGTAACGGCAGACGGGTGAAGGATTTACGAACGGTGGTGGCATCCGCGGTTGGACGCGCGCGCCAGGCCGCGCAATATGTTTAATAGGCCGCAACGTGCAATAAGTGCAGTAAGACTTCGTGAAAATAAGAAAACGACATCTCACTGGTGTCTGCCGCCCGTCGTCCCCTCTTCGTTGGACGAACGCCTGTTGGATGTCCCCCAAGAAAGGGATCGCGGCCGGCGACGTGCGTCAGTGTGCCTGCCCTCGTGGGCAGCGCATGACAGCTCCATCGACGGCCGCGATCGTCATGAACCGGTTGTGTGGCCTATTCCGGCTACCGCCGGCGGAGCGCCAGGGCGCCCAGGCCCAGCAGCAGAAGGCTGGCCGGCTCGGGCGTGAGGACCGCGCCGTCGAACCAGATGTCGTACAGATTGACGTCCTCGGGTGGCACCAGGTCGTTCACGTCGGCCATCCGCACTATGATGTTCGCGCCGATCTCCGCGCCGCCATCGACGGTGTACGACACGCCGTCGAGTTCCTGCCAGGCGTCGACGCCGGTGACGTCGTAGTGGGCCGAGGCGAGTGGAATGAAGCCGTTGCCGTCATCCCAGCCGATCTGGAAGCGGGCGATACCGGTGCGGTTGCCGCCACCGATGGCCCAGCCCCAGAAGTCGTAGGTGACGCCGTCCATGAAGACAGCGGTCGTGGTCTGCTGGATCTTGCGGTCGAGGACACCCATGGCCTCGGCGTTGAACCAGTCACCGAGGGTCTCGTTGCCGGGGGCGCCGTAGACGCCGTGCTCGTAGACGCCGCCGCCAACCCAGGGGGCGAGGCCGGTTTCAAACCCGGGGTTTTCGAGGAGGTTCGCGTTCGCCGCCGCCGCCAGCATCAGGCCCGCGACGAGTACACAAATGATGCGCATTGCAGTCCTTCCTTACTCCGCCCCCTGGCCACAGGTTGATCATATGCGACCGGCTGGAACCAAACAGATTCCGAACCTTTCGCCCATCACAACGACCCGCACATTCTAACCCGCGCGGATGGGCAGGTCCAAGCGTTTGTGGATCCGAGTTGACTCCCGGAAACGCGCACGCCGCACTCGACGGACCAGCCCGAGACGGACGCCCGGTTGCAGCGCCCGCCTCGTACGCCGGCCACACGTGCCATTATGACACGAAGGGGGACGAGGGGCATGATTCATAACTATTTGTGAATGCTTAGCTTGCGTTGATTCATCCGCTGGAACGGCGTGTGCAACAGGTGGCAATGGCCGGCGTACGCGCCGCCAGACGGGAGAGTCGAAGTATGCAGATGGACCGTTTCACGATCAAGGCGGCGGAAGCCGTACAAAGCGCCCATAATCTCGCCCAGCGAGCCGGAAATCCGGAGATAACGGGTCTTCATTTACTCGCCACCCTCACCGCCCCCGAAACGGGCGGCAACGGCGGGATCGTTGTGCCCCTCCTGGAGAAGGCGGGGGTTCCCCTAAACCAGTTACGCTCCATGGTGGACGCCGAACTGAAACGCCTCCCGCAGCAGTCGGGCGGCTCGCTCGGCACGCACCGATCGTTCGTCGATGTTCTGAACGCCTCGGAGAAGGAAGCCGGGCGGATGAAGGACGAGTACATCTCGTCCGAGCATCTTCTGCTCGCCCTGACGACCGTCCCGGGCGAGGCGAAGGAGATTCTGAAGCTCAATGCGGCGACGCGGGATGACATCCTCGCTGCCCTGAAGACCGTTCGCGGCGGGGCGAGCGTCACGACGCAAAACCCTGAGGACACGTACGAGCCGCTGAAGCGGTACGGCCGCGACCTGATCGAAGCCGCCCGGCAGGGCAAGTTGGATCCGGTCATCGGACGTGACGAGGAAATCCGCCGCTGCATGCAGGTCCTCGCCCGCCGAACGAAGAACAACCCCGTGCTCATCGGCGAGGCGGGCGTCGGCAAGACGGCAATCGTCGAGGGTCTCGCTCAGCGCATTCTCGCCGGTGATGTGCCGGAAGCGTTGAAGGGCAAGAAGCTGATCGGGCTCGACATGGGTGCCCTCATCGCCGGCGCGAAGTATCGCGGCGAGTTTGAGGAGCGGCTCAAGGCGGTGATCCGGGCGGTGAGCGAGGCTGCCGGCCAGGTCATTCTTTTCATCGACGAGTTGCACACGATGGTCGGCGCGGGCAAGGCCGAAGGGGCGATGGACGCCGGCAACCTGCTGAAGCCGGCGCTCGCTCGCGGCGAGCTGCGCTGCATCGGCGCCACGACGCTCGAGGAGTACCGCAAGCACGTTGAGAAGGACAAGGCACTGGAGCGGCGGTTCCAGCCGATCTACGTCGGCGAGCCGACCGTTGAGGATACGATCGCGATTTTGCGCGGGCTGAAGCCGCGTTACGACGCCCATCACGGCGTGCGCATCCAGGACGCGGCGCTCGTGGCCGCGGCGACGTTGGCGCATCGCTACATCACGGATCGCCACCTGCCCGACAAGGCGATCGACCTGATCGACGAGGCCGCCTCGCGTCTGCGCATCGAGAATGACTCGCTTCCCGGCGAGCTCGATGAACTGCGCCGCCGGCTGATGCAGCTTGAGATTGAGCGTGAAGCGTTGCGCAAGGAGAAGGACGACGCCAGCCGCAAGCAGCTCACGACCGTCGAGAAGCAGATCGCCGACCTGCGCGAGCGCAACGAGGCCCTGACCGCCCAGTGGCAGAACGAGAAGTCCGCCATCGAGGCCATCAAGAGCCTCAAGACCGAACTCGACGCCAGGCAGACCGAGCTCGAAGAGGCTCAACGTCGCGGCGACCTCGAACGCGCCGCTCGCATCCGCTACGGCGAGTTGCCGGCGCTCGAGCAGGAGTTGCATAGCCGCACGCAAAAGCTCGCCGACCTGCACGCCGCCGGCGGTGGCATGCTTCGCGAGGAGGTCACCACCGAGGAAATCGCCGAGGTCGTCAGCAAATGGACCGGCGTACCCGTCTCACGCATGCTCGAAGGCGAGAAGGAGAAGCTCATCCAGATGGAGGAGCGGCTGCACCGGCGGGTCATCGGCCAGGACGAGGCGGTCCGCGCCGTTTCGGACGCCGTTCGGCGGAGCCGGGCCGGTCTGTCCGATCCGCAGCGACCGCTGGGCTCGTTCCTGTTCCTCGGGCCGACGGGCGTGGGCAAGACGGAGTTGTGCAAGGCGCTGGCCGCGTTTCTGTTCGACGATGAGGCGGCGCTGGTGCGCATCGACATGAGCGAGTTCATGGAGCAGCACAGCGTGGCCCGCCTGATCGGCGCTCCGCCGGGCTACGTGGGCTACGAGGAAGGCGGGCGGCTGACCGAGGCCGTGCACCGCCGACCGTACAGCGTCATTCTGCTCGACGAGATCGAAAAGGCGCACCGCGATGTGTTCAACGTGTTGCTGCAAGTGCTGGACGACGGCCGCCTGACGGATGGCCACGGCCGCACCGTCGACTTCAAGAACACGATCGTGGTCATGACCAGCAACATCGGCAGTGAGCACATACAGTCGTTGTCCGAGAGCGGGGCCGACGATGTCGAGATCGAGGCGAAGGTCAAGGAGGTGCTCAAGGGGCACTTCCGGCCTGAGTTCCTCAACCGCATCGACGACGTCGTCATCTTCCAGCGGCTCTCGCGGGAGAACCTGCGCGGCATCGTCGATCTCCAGTTGCAGCAACTCCAGCGGCGTCTGGCCGATCGCGGCATGACGCTCCTACTCAGCGAGAAGGCCCGCAACCGGCTGGTGGCCGACGGTTACGACCCGGTGTATGGCGCCCGCCCGCTGAAGCGGCTCATCCAGCAGGAGATCGAGAACCCGCTCGCCCGCGGTATCGTCGACGGTGCCTTCGGTCCCGGCGACGAGATCCACGTGGACACGTCCGGTGAGGTCTTCGAGTTCGCCCGGACCGTCTCGGCGGAAGTCGTGAAGTAACCGCCGGCGGCGCTATCATCAGGCGGGACGAGCCCGCCGGCGGCGATGGCGCGGGGCCGGCATTGACTCCAGGAGGACGGCCTGTTGACCGGAAAACTCGCTCTGCTGGCGGCGTTTCTGCCGATCGTCGGCTACTGGCTGCGGGTGCGCTTCTGCTGAGGGCACCCCCTCGCGACGCTCGGTACGATCGTCATCATGTTCGGGTTCTTCATCGCCTTCGGCAACGGCTACCAGGCGTGGCAGAAGGGGCCGGATCGTGGGTTCGGCATGGCCGCGATGGTTGTCGCCGGCCTGATCGCTCTTGGCATGCTGGTGGGGGCGACGGCACTCGTGCGACGCTGAGCGGCGCCTCTGTCTCGGGCCGTCAGTCGTAACGGAACGCGAGCATGTAGGATGTCGGCCAGATGGGGAAGGTGGTTGACATGCGGTGTCCTGCGTAGTCGCCACGGTTTGCACCGCAACGGTCGAAGAAGAAGCGGCACATTTCGGCGTAGCGCGGCCACGCCCGATCTTCCGCGGCGGCGATCTCGTTTGGCAGGATGCGCAGGTCCGGGTACTCGGCAATCCGATACGCCCAGCGGGCCATCTCGCTTTCGTGCATCCACGCGGGCACCGGCGCTTGGCAGACCGCTTCGGGGATGCAGGATTTCGCGAACGACCGATGCAGGTACACGTCCACGATCAGGTTGCGCGTGGGATGGTCGATTGTCTTTATGAAGGCTTTGAACGGCGCGAGGGCCTGCTCGGGGCTATGCGGGATCGGATCCAGCCGGAACGCCACCACGATGTCGAAGCCTGCCCGCAATTGCTGCACGTCTGCCGGATCGACGCACAGCCGCGCCAGTTGGCGAGACGCGGAATGCTCACGCAGCACCGCCGGCAGAGGGTGACTGCTGAACTCGGGCACGATGCAATGGTCGCTCCGTCCGGCGATGGGGCCACCCGCCGCATCGCGGATCTCCAAGCCGCTGTTGGGATCATCCGACCGGCGTGGGGCGAGCGGCTGCTCCTTCTGCGAGCCGACGTGGACGATCAAGGGGCGACCACCCGGGCTGGCCTGGTATCCGAGGTAGGCCAGCAGCATCGCGACTTCGACGATGTGACCCGGCTCCTGCGAAGGCATGACCAGCACGATCGCCCCGTTCAGATCGACCAGACTGCGATTGACGGCCAGGGCGTTCTCGAACGCCGCGGCCTTGATCGCTGCCGTCGACGTTGACGCCGTGGAGGGTAGTTCTGCTTCAGGCTGAGCGCTGGCGGCTTCGACCGCCGGCACCTGGCTCAGCAGGTCCTTGAGTCGCGTCTGGCTGCGGTACTTCTCGTGCACGAAGGAGTCGAACTGCTCGACGGCCAGTTCGAAGCGATCGACCTGTTCCGGAGCCAGTCGTCGGTGTTTGATCGCCGCCGCGAAACCGCGCATCGCCGCCGTCCCCGGCAGCGACCTGGCGATCTCGTCCCACCGGTTCGGTGACACCTGCGAAGCTCGCCACAGACGATAGCAGGTGGATCGATCGACCCCCAACGCATCGTACAGTTTCCTCGGACTGCGGATGTGAACAGGTAATGCCTGGAGCACATCCAGAAGCGCCGATTGCAGACGTTCACCGTATCGCGCCAGATCTTCGGCGTGCGGCAACGAAGGCACACCGCGATGGGCGATCGTGCCCGCCGACGTTGTCTTGCGCTTCAGTTGCGTCACGTTTTCCATGAAGACGGTTTCCGTCGCAGTCGTGCGTTTCACGTGAGCGCCAGCCGCATGCTGCTGGCTTCGAGTGAGTGTAGAGACCGGCGGCTACCGCCGCAACGTCGCTCCGGATGCGTCAGACTAGTAGAGAACCCGTAGGGCAAGCTGACGCGAACCGGTCCTTCGACGATCGCTAATCGAGCGGGTCTTATCCTCGGCAGAGGATAAGACCCGCCGAACGTTACCCATGTCCTGCGAGCGAGCCGCAGGCTAGCGCCCGCTTCGTCGACGGCTCAACACGAGCAGCGCCACGGTCGCCAGACCGAAGGTCGCCGGCTCGGGAACACCTTGGATTTGCAGCATTTGATCGGGGCCGTTCCAGAGACCGAACAACGGTTCGTAGGTGTTTGTACCGATCGAGTACCAGATGGGCCGATCGCCGTTGGCGGCGTACGATCCCCATGCCGTCCATCCGGTTGGGGGTGCCGCTTCGATCGGGGACATGCCGATCCAGTAGTCGCCCGGAGCCAGCGCCATGTTCAGTCCTGAAGCATCGACCTTCTCCACATAGCGGCTCCAACCGGTTTCCGAATCCGTGAGTACCAGGGTCTCGACGGTGATGGGAACCTCGATGGCGAAGTCCATGGCGTTGACTTCCCCGAGCGCTTTGGGGAACACCACGAGGTTGGCCGTGGTGGCCGTTGGCGAATTGAGCGTGCCAAAGTAGTTCGACACCGTGTCGATGACCCAGCCTCCCGCGGGGACACTGATGTCATCCATCAGGATGAAGCCCGCATCCACGTCCGTCCAGGTTGTGGACGTGAGACCTCCGCCGACGGCGTTGAACACCGTGGAGTCGTACAGGACGTCCGCGCTGGCGTTGGTCGCCAGGGATACCACCACAGCCAGCACTGCCATAGCTGCCGCATGACCTGTCATCTTCATTACTCTTCTACCTCCTGCGTGCCGAAGCACTCCTCCAAAGTTGAAAGCGATGCACGTTTCGCCGGTGTGAAGCTTCTGAGCCGGACTCCTTCGTTCCCTTCCGAGAAGGCCCCCCGATCGGATCCATCCTCTCTTAATATAGCCGGGTTGCCGGGCTATGTCAAGAATAAATCTCGATACAATCTAGACACAATCCAGAGACGATTGGAGGCTGGGCGGGAACAACCAGGCCGCGGCGGAATGGCGGATTCAGGAGCCGTCGCGCAGGGAATGTTGGCGTGGTTTCGGCTGGCGGCCTGGCGCCTGGATCACGCCCTTGCCCAGCCCGGGCGCGGTATAATCACGCCCGCATTTCGCCTCTCGTCCAGGAGCCACGTCATGTCTGAGCAGCGCATCGGAATCGTCACCCATTACTTTGGCAAGGTCGGCGTTGCGGCTATCAGGATCACCGACGGCGAGCTGCACACCGGCGACACCATCCACATCGTCGGCCACACGTCCGACTTTACGCAGCCCGTGGACTCGATGCAGGTGGAGCACGCCACCGTCCAGGCCGCCCGGCCGGGGGATGAGATCGGCCTGCGCGTCATCGAGCACGCTCGCGAGCACGACGTCGTCTACCGCGTCTCGCCGGCCTGATCTTCCGTCGGCCAGGGGTCGTCTGCCGGCGCGGTCGGATCGTCTTCGCGGATGGCGACCGGCTGTTGCCCCAGCACGCGGGTGAGCGCGAGCAGACGCCGTTTGTGCCAGCTCGTCGCTGCCGCCGCCAGGAGCAATAGGAAGGCGCTGCCGGCGGCCATGGCGGCGGCTGGATTGGTGGCGGCGCTCAGCCCGTGAGCACCAGCCGCCAGCAGCCACACGCCGATGGCCAGGCCGGCGAAATAACAGAATCGGGGGATCGCCCAGCCGCAGCCGAGTGCGGCCAGTGCCGCCGCCGAAGTCACCGCGTGCAGCCGCGCCGGCCATTGCCAGGACGCGTCGAACTCACACACGCAGCTCCCGCTCATCAATATCAGTACGAACACGACCTGCCACGCCCACGGCGGCCGCCGCGACGCCACCTGCACCGCGATTAACCCCGTCCAGCCGATCGTCGTCAGCAGCACGAGCCCGTCCGCGGTCGTGCGACCCAGGGCGAAGGCGGCGATGGCACAGGCGTTCACGAGCAGGGCGGCGACGAGGTCGAAGCGCGACCGGCGAATCAGGGCGATGAGCAGCAGATAAGCCGTCAGTCCCCAGGCGGCCCAGGCGACGTTCAGCGGCAGCGGGAACGTCGGCGGCCACGTCATGCGCTCCGGCACGATCGTCACCGGCGACAGGCTGAGATACAGGGCCGCCGCCGCCGCGAGGCACCCGCCGTGCAGGAGCAACGTCAGCCGATGCCGGGCGTAGCCGTACCACCATACGCCGGCGGCGCAGGCAATCGCTGGCACGAGCGGGTTACGCATCGGTCCGGGTAGCCGCTCCACCGGAAAGCTGGCATCGAAGCCTTCGTGCGTGAGCAGCATGGCCAGCACGGGCAGGATGGTGCAGACCGCCAGTCCTGGTCCTTTCTGTCGGGCGGCGACGGCCAGGTACTCGAAACCGGCCGCCGCCGCCACGGCGACCAGCGGGGCAGCGTATAGCCGTCCGGCGTGGCCGCAGAACGCGTAGTTCATCGCGTATAGGTGAACGCCGCCGGCGACGAGCACGGTGACCAGGAAGCCCAGTTCCGTACGCAGCCCGTTCGGCGTCGAAATCGTCCCTGCCCGCGCGTGCCGCCGGATGGCCGGCAGGACCAGTAGGGCCAGGCCGGCGAGCAGCCACCAACAGGCGTAGAGGGCCACCTCGTCGGTGCCCGCTGTCGCGTACGGCACGCGCAGGCGCAAGGGGGCGATGGCCACAAGGGCCACACAGAGCATCGCCGCCAGTTGGCCGGCCCAACTCAGGCGCAGCTCAACCAGCCGGCGGACGATGTGCAGTTCGGCGACGGCGAGCACGCACGTACCCACCGCCAGGCAGAGTCCCAACCGGGCGTCGTTGGCGGTCAGTTCCAGGCCGGCGGCCAGCGGGCCCGTCCAGAAGAGGGCGGCGACCCACAGCAGCGACGGCTCGTCCTCCGGGCTGCGGCGGGCGCGGTGCAAGAGGATGAGCACCCCGGCCACGGCCAATTCGTAGGCCTGGAGCACGCCGAAAGTAAGCAGAATCAGGCCGACGTCGCCGGCGAGGGCGTCGGGGGCGGCCAGGTAGAGCTTGGCGCCGACGGCCATGGCGGCGGCGCTGAGCAGGTACGTGGGGTTTCGGCGGAGCCACCAGTGCCCCGCCTGAGCGCAGGCGCTGCAAAGGGTTACGGCCATGACAGATTCCTCCCTCGGTTACGGACGGGGGACGCGGCGCGCAGCGCAGACGGCACGGCAGACGCCGCGTGCACCGCACGTGTGGCAGTGAACCATCACATCAGGATGTCATGGATGGTGGTGCCCGCCCGAAGAGGGAGATTATTGGATGATGACGAGAAGATGCAGCGGATCGATACGGGCTATACCATCCGTCTGTCATTTAAAGTCTAGATCGCCCCAGGCGCGAGTCAAGGCCTGTGCGCGGCGGCGCGATCCGGATGGGCGAATGTGCGGGGAAGGACCCCGTTGAAACGGGGTGGGATGTGGAAGGGGGGGGAGGAAAGGGGAGGGGCGGTGGTGTGGTCCGTCCAACCAGTCCTCGAAGGGCTGGCCTATCAGCCCGCCTCCGGCGGGAAACGCCGCTGAAGCGGCGTGCGGTGAGGCGGCTGGTCTGCGACCCCGTTCACGGGGTCTCCCCGGCGCAGCCGGGCTACTAGGTCAGTCCTTTAGGACTGGTTGAGCGGACGGTCCCACCCCCATCCTCTCCTCCGACCTACCACAGCCCGCTTCCGCGGGTCTCCGGCGGCCGCCGACTGCGGACCGTAATCCCCGGCAGGAGCGTGTATGAATGTGTCCGGCCGGCAGGGCGGCATATGTATACTGCGGGCGTGCACGAGCCGCGGAGACGTAGGCGGGAGGTGGTGTGCACGGGTGGAGCTGCGTGTTCTTACGTTCTATCCCGGCGAGGAGGCGATCCGATGTGGAAGATGGCGTTGACTCTCGGTCTCGCGGTGGTGCTGTGCTCCTGTCACGGCGGAGCGCAGCGCGGTGCGGCCGGCAGGGACCTCGGTCGGGCGCTGGATGATGTTGGCCGCGGAATCCATGATGCGATCGCGCTCCGGTCGGCGGCTTGCCTGACGGCGTTTCGCCTGTGTGACCGGACGCAGCAAGAGCTCTTGGACAGCGTCGGCGAGGAGTTCTGCTTCGATGCACAATACCCTTGTGACACGCTCGTCGACGCACAAACCAGCGGGGTCTTCCGGCTCATCGGCATCGGGGAGAGTGAGCACGAGGCACGCCCGTGGCCCGTGGCGACCGAGGCGGACATGCTGGAATGGTGCGATCGGATCAGGGAGTCGCTGGACACGCCAAGCTCCAGCCTCACAGTCCCCGCGCACCTGTACGTGTATCTGGCCGGCACGGGGGCCTCGACCTCCGACGAGCTGCTCCGGCTGGGCTTTCGGGCTGTAATGCAACGGCCGGGTACGATCACAGTCCGGTGCGAGTCGGCGGCCGTGGTCAGCCGGAGTGACGTGCATTTCGTCGAGCCGGCGGACACGACGGTCACCGACCGCGCGCAGCAGGACAAAGCCGCCTCGCCGGCCGGCGGCGGCGCGGAGGCGTGCCCGTCTTTGGAAGACGTGGTCGGCGTTTGGATCGAGGAATCCGTCCGAAGGGCGCTACGCGTCGTGCTGGTCAGTGAGGGGCGCTACATGATCGTTCGCGGACAGTCCGTGGACGGTGACTCCGCGAGTGCGGCGGACGCCGGCACGTCCGACCCGCAGCGCCTGGACAGCCCGGAGGAATGGCTCGCCGCATCGCACCCGGTTGGGCAACTGGCGGGCGAACTGCGCGAAGGCCGGCACGATGGGCACGTTTTCCTGGTGGTCGCGACGGAAGGTACGTCGCCGGAGGTGGTCGCCGAGGTCGAGACGATCCTGCGCGAATCCGGCCGCAGCTACCGGGTGCATGCTGAGCGTGTACCGGCAGCCTGGGACGCGGTGCCGGCCAACGCAGGCGAATGAGCGATGTAGAGAAACGGGGATGGCGAGTTCAGCATGAGGCGCTGCATACGTACGGTGTTGCTCATCGTGGCTGCTCTTGCCGCTGTCGCTACGCTCGCAAGCGGGGTGCGTCGATTCTCGTGGGACTGGAAGACAGACGACGAGGTCGATGCAATCAGGGGCGGCTGCAGCATCGCGCATGGTCAAGTCTACATCGGGGTATTTGATCCGTCGGCTACGCAGGACCAGACGCCCAGGCTGGACGACGTGGTTTGCTTCGATGCCCTCGGCGTGCACGTCCTGGTGCAGGAAGAGGGTCCGAGCTCAGCTCTTTTCGAAGATGGCGTGGTTCGGGACCTGCCGGCCGCGGTCACGTACAATATCAACTTCTCCGGTTGGTGGGTGGTCCTTGCCTGTGGAGCATACCCCTGCACCGCGTTTGTAATCCGGAGGATCAGGACCGCGCGGCGTAGGCGACGTGGCCTGTGCGTTCACTGCGGTTATGATCAGCGTGGAAACCCAGATGAGGTCTGCCCGGAGTGTGGGCGATCACCCAGATGACCGCTGGGCACGCGCAGGAAACGGCATCGCCGCGGTACATCACACCAGCGCGTCTGCCACCAGTTCGATCAGATGCCGCGGGCGGGCGTCGGTGTGGTGGGCGATGTGCTCGCGGCAACTGAAGCCGGCGACGGCGATGTCGGCGTCGCCGCGGGCGCGGACCGCCGGGAAGAGGCGCTGTTCGCCGATGGCGCGGGCGATTTCGTAATGGCCGGTTTCGTGGCCGAAGGAGCCGGCCATGCCGCAACAGCCGCTGTTGATTTCATTGGCGCCGCCGGCGGTGCAGGCGTTCAACACGCGCAGCGCCGCAGCGGTGCCGGTGAGCGCCTTCTGGTGGCAATGTCCGTGGAATAGCACTGGGCGAGCGCCCGGCCGAAACCGCAACGCGTCCGGCCGCTCGGCCAGCACGTCGGCGATGTACGCCTCGATATTCCGCACGCTGGCGGCGACTTGTCGCGCCGCCGGCGTGCGGACGAATTGCGGCAACTCGTCCAGCAGCACGGACACGCAGCTCGGCTCGGTGCCGACGATCGGCACGCCTCGCTCGGCGTATGGCCCCAGCACGCGGACGTTCTCCTCCGCCAACGCGCGGGCCTCGTCGAGCAGCCCCTTGCTGATCAGCGGCCGGCCGCAGCACACCGTCGGCGGTACGAGCACCTCGTTGCCCAACGCCTCCAGCACCTTCACCGCCGCCATGCCCACCTGCGGCAGGTAGTAATTCGTCCACGTGTCGACGAAGTACACGACCGGCGGTCGCGGCGACCCGCCCGTGTCCGCTCTTGGCCGGCGCTTGAACCACTGCCGAAACGTCTGCCGGGCGAACGCCGGTGGCGGGATCCGCCGGTCCAGCCCGAACCAGTGCTCCAGAAACGCCCGCGCCACCGGCGAGCGCATCAGCCAGTTGCTCAGCGGGGCGAACCGGCTGCCCCAGGCCGCCAGCCGAATCGTGCTGGCGATGAGACGGCTGCGGCGGGGGACGCCCTCTCGCCGATTGCGGGCGTGGAGCCATTCGGTCTTGAGCCGGGCGACGTCGGTGCCGGTCGGGCACTCGGTCCGGCACGCCTTGCAGCTCAAGCAGAGATCGAACACGTCGTCGAGGGCCGGGTCGGCGAGGCCGTCGAGCAGCCCGCGGTTGGACAGGGCGACGCGCAGGGCGTTGGCCCGTGCCCGCGTCGTGTGCGTCTCGTCGCCGGTGGCCATGTACGACGGGCACATCGTGCCGACCAGTCGCTGCCGGCAATTGCCGACACCGGTGCACATGCCGGCCAAGCCGGCCATCCCGCCGAACGCATCGAAGTCGAGCGCCGTCTGCGGCTGCTGCGTCGCGAAGCCCTCGCCGAAGCGGAGGTTCTCGTCGATGGGCAGCGGGTCGACGATCTTGCCGGGGTTGAGGATCCCGTCGGGGTCGAAGGTCTGCTTGATCCTGCGGAACGCCGCGATGAGCCGCGGGCCGTAGAGCTTCTCCAGCCAGCCGGAGCGGATGATGCCGTCGCCGTGCTCGGCGGTCATCGTCCCGCCGAACTCGAGCACGAGCGAGCTGACGCGGTTGCCGATGCGGCGGAGGCGGGCGATGTCCTCGCGTTTCTTGAGGTTGAGCACGGGACGGACGTGCAGGCAGCCGACGCTGGCGTGGGCGTAGTAGCCGGTCTGCGAGACGCCCTCCTCGGCGAGCACCTCGCCGAGTCGGCGGATGTAGTCGTGCAGGCGGGCGGGGGCGACCGCGGTGTCCTCGATGAAGGCGTACGGCTGCTCGTCGCCGGGGCGGGACATGAGCAGGCCGAGGCCGGCTTTGCGCAACTCCCAGACGTCGGCCTGGGCGGCGGGCTCGGTGAGGATCGGCCAGGCGTAGCCGATGCCGCGGCTGCGCAGGTCGGCGGCGAGGTCGTTCAGGCGGCGTTCGAGCGTCGGCATATCGTCGCTGAAGAACTCGACCGCGAGGAACGCCTCGGGTTCACCGACGAGGAACCGCCGACGGCGGGCCATGGCCGGGTTTGTGCAGGAGGCGTCGAGGATGAGGCGGTCGACGAGTTCCACGCCGGCGGGTTGATGTTCGAGGATGTGCGGCACGGAGGCGAGGGCGGGCAGTACGCCGTCGTAGTGCACGACGAGCAGGGCGCGGTGGTGGGGCAGGGGCGTCAGGGCGAGCGTGGCCCCGACGACGACGCCGAGCGTGCCTTCGCTGCCGCAAAGTACCGCCTCGGGGTTCAGTCGGCGGCCGTCGCGGTGGAGCCGGTCGAGCCCGTAGCCGCCATTGGAGCGCAGCACGCGCGGATAGCGCGCCGTGATCTCGTCGCCGCAGTTGCGGAGGATGTCCGCCAGACACGCCTCGCCGGCGGCGGCGAGTGGGTTGTCGCTTGGCGGGGTGTCCGGGCCCCAGGTACAGAGCGACCCGTCGCTGAGCACGACGTCGACGCTGTGCACGTGGTTGACCGTGCGGCCGACGACGAGCGAGTGGGCCCCGCACGAGTTGTTGGCGATCATGCCGCCGATCGTGGCCCGGCTGCTGGTGGCGACGTCGGGGGCGAAGTGCAGGTCGTGGCGGGCCAGGACGGCGTTGAGCTCATCCAGCACGACGCCGGGCTCGACGCGGGCGAAGCGTCCCGCCGGATCGACGTGCACGATGCAGTTCAGGTGGCGGGCGCAGTCGAGGATGATGCCGCGGTTGACGGCGCCGCCGGTGAGGCCGGTGCCGGCGCCACGGGCGGTGAGCGGTACGCCGTGCTGGCGGCAGGCGCGGACCGTGGCGGCGACGTCGTCCACGCTGGCGGGCAGGACGACGGCGTCGGGCAGGATTTCGTAGATGCTGGCGTCGGTGGCGTAGAGCGTGCGGGACAGGCGGTCCGCGCGCACCTCGCCGCGGAGCGTCTGCGGCAGCGTGGCGAGCAGTTTGGCGGTCTCGTTGGCGGGCATCGTTGCTCTTACATCAACCGCCGGCCCGCACCGCGGACCGTGCTACTGCCAGCGTATCACGCCACCGCGCGTCTCGCGAGCGCGTAGCGTCCGGGTTCCGTGCCGGCCGTCTTGCGCGAGCCATCAGCCATCAGCCATCAGCCACCAGCTCCAACCTTGAGCCTTGAGCCGGAGTGTGGCATGCTGAAGCCTTAGGCGCCGGCATGTCTTCCTCCTCGCACAGGCACGTTCGCGCCTACTCATGCCCGCGCCTTAGAGCTTGGGCATGCCGCACCCACACTGGTGGGCAAGCCACCAGTGGCACCCAGCGTCTCGCAGCGCGTCGTACTGATTCCTCTTCAGTCCCGAAGGGACGACTGAATACAGCCCAGCAGGAACTGCTGGGATCCGCGGCCACCCCTCATTCACCAAGCCCCGGACGGGCGGCAGAACGACCCCGCGCCATCCACCGCTCGTCCCCGCGCAAACGCGAAATCCCCCCTCTACTCTCCACTCTCTCCTGCTCAACTCTCTCGCGCAGCGCCTTATCCGCCGCCGCCCTGGTTGAACACGTACAGCACGATGTGGTTCTCGTGCTCCTCGTGGCGTTCAACCCAGCTCAACAGCGTCTCGATCCGCCGGCAGCAATCGCGCAACAGGAGGTTGTCGTCGGGCGAGAGCTGGTGCACGGCGTGGTGAATGCTGTCGATGAGGCGAACGAGCTCGGTGTGCTCGTGCGTGAGCAGCTCGACCTGTTTGGCGAGGTCCGGCCGCGCCTGCAACACCGGCTGCAGATAGCCGCCCTCTTCCATGCGGCTCATCCGCTGCCGGACGCAGGCGGTGAAGCCGTCGAACTGCTCGCGGAGCTCGCTGAGCCACGTCCGGCGGTCGCCGCGTGGCAGGTGGGCCACGGTGCCTCGCAGCTCGTCGGCGTGTTCCTGGGAGTGGTTATGCTCATCCCGCAGCCACCTGACGATGTCCGTCGTCGCCATGGCGTATACCTCCGTCGCTGGCGGGCGGCGCGGAGCCGGGACGACCCGGCGGGAAAGGCTGGATCAGGCCGGCCGGCCCGCAAAGCCGAGGGCCGCCCCTCATCAGACGGTCGGGATGCGCTCCGGAAGGACCACGCCGCCGCTGCGCGAGAGGTGACCGGGCCCATTATCCGGCGGCCCCGCCGGCGTGCAAGACGAATCTCCAGCCGGGGGCGCCTTCCGGGCATTGCGAAGGCACGCGGTCACCAGCCGCTGAGCCACGCCGCTTCAGAGGCGTTTCCCGCCGGAGGCGGGCTGATGGGCTGGCCCTTTGAGGGCTGGTTATCTGCGTCGCATGATTTCCCCTATTCCCCCTCCGGATTTCACCCCGTTTCAACGGGGTTCCCCGCCGCACCGGGACGGTGCCGATGGAACGTGATTGCACCTCTGCTCGTCGGCGGGAGGCTCGCCCGGCTTGCATGGTCCACTGAACGCCGTGCCGCACTCCGGGCAGATCGCGGTCGGCAGACCTTGCCGCGGATAGCCGCATTCGGCACAGACGGCGTCATTCTGGCGATCTCGCCGCCAGATCACGGTTCCACACGACAGACACCGCCAGGATGTGCCAAACCCCGGCCAGCCGAAGAGCAGCAGCTCATTGCCGATCAGCCGCAGGGTGCTCCGCAGGCTCCGCGATCGGCGTACGTCGGCCAGCCCGGCACAGCACGGGCAGTGCAGCACCGTACGCTCCCGCCAGGAGCGGAACAGGCGATACGCGAGAAGCACGATCGCCAGAAACAGCATGGGTACCAGGAAAGGCATCGTGACCGCATGCGCAGGAGGCGCACGCATCGCGTAGTACTGCGGCCAGAAGGCCAATACCTCCCATCCGACGCGAGCACCTCGCTCGCGGTAGCTGAGCCAGAACCCATATGGGTAGCTCATGCTTGGCACGACATGCGCGAAGACCATGCCATCTTCCAAGTCGACCATGCCCAGCGGGCAACTTGCACAGAATGATCCCCGATAGGCGAAGAAGGGCACGTAAAGGAGTGCGCCCACCAGCAGCAGGATCAAGCCCGGGCTGCGCAGTGTTCGCCAGAATGCGGCGAGGAACCTCGACTTCTTTCGCATGGCGTTACTCCGCCGGGCACTCCAGGGCGATGCCGCCGTCCACTGTTGCCCAGGGCGGGGCGGCATCGGCGGGACCGGTGGCGGCGTTCGTCGTGCAGTCCAGTGAGGCGACCACGCACTGCGCTTCGGTATCGACGCCTGTTGTCGCGCTCACACTATATTGCCCTCCCGCACTCGGGGCAGCGCGGGACCGTAAGACCTCGCAGCAGGTACCCGCAGCCGCTGCAATACGGGCCGACACGTACCCAGCGGGCGGTCAACACGTCGTGCACGCTGACGCAGACCAGGAACGGCACGACCATCGCCCCGAAGATGTACATTAGTCCGTTCAGGGGCCCTCTCGATCCAAGCCCGATACGAGCTAGCAAGATACACGTCAGCAAACCGGCCGCCATGCTGACGAGGGCGCTCACGCGGTGCCGTGTCCGTAGTGCCTTCATGTGCACGTCCTCCAAGGCCGCCGGATCGAGGCGCGTCGCAGGGGTTGCAGTGCCTGCGAACGCCGCCGAGTCCTACAGCGGCGTGCCGCAATTCGGGCACGCGGCCTTTTCCAGGTGTCGAAGCGCCGCCCCGCATCGCTCGCAGCGTGGCAGGATGCGACCGCCCCAGACCAGTGCGTCGTGCGCGACCAGGGCCATTGCCATGGACACGATCAGCCCTGTTACCGCGCCCGCATACACGACGACTCCTTCCACGTTCATGGCCCAATCGGGCGGCGGAGTGGGTTGCCAACGGAAGCACCCCCAGCCTTCGCGCTGTGCCCGGGCGACGGCCGCGCCCTCAGCACCGAGGCGGTCACAGATGGCGTAGAAGGAATCCCACGCGGATCGCTCTACAGCGCCGGTCGCGGTCATGATCGTCACGAGGCACGCGATCCCAGCGCCCGTGCCGATCGCGATACCGATCAGTCTCCGCCTGGCCGTGGCAGGTCTGCGCGGCCGTGCGAACGCGCTCGTGTCTTTCTCCGCCGTGTGGCCGCCGTCGGGAGGCGTCACAGCCGCCGGCTCGTTGGCGTGCCCCGAACCGTCAGACGCCATGTGCCTCTCCCTCGCTCTCTGCGGGTTTTCGCTGCGAGCCGTCCAGGGCCCACAGCGCGGTCGCCGGGATCGCCGCGCCGGCGGCGACAACCCACAGCGACAGCAACTCCTCGCTTACGGCGCAGGGGCCGTGCGCATGCACGCGCCAGATGCCGCCTGATTCGAACGCGTACCACGTCGAGCCGCTTCGCCCCCAGTAGATGGGCACGAGGAAGCTGAGTAGGATCAGGGCGCCGGCGGCCAGGAAGCAGCCCGTCACGGCGTACTTGGCCAAACGCAGGACGGTCATGGCGCGGCTCCTGTCTTCGGCGGGGTGGTTTCGGGCTGAGCGGGTTGCGGCGACACCGGCTGGCCCCCAAGCAATACGACGAACTCGGACGCCGGCACATCGCTCCAGGACGCGTACGGCAACCGAACGCCCGGAGTCCCAGGCGCGGCAGGAGCCCCAATACGCACGGCGAATCCGTGAAACCAACCACTTGCCGAGATGTGTATCATCCCCTTGGAGGGTCGCTCCGCGGCGTAGGCTTCCACGTCAAGTGTCGTCGCCTCGCCCGCGCCCACAACACGCACCCCCGTGCCAAGTAGCGGGCCGGGCGCCACCTCCAGCCAGACCTCCGGCGGGTCGCCAAAGCGAAGCGGATCCCAGTAGCTTACCGCGCGTGGAGGGAAACGTAGCGGTGGAATGACTACCGGCGCATCGCCATGGTTGGTTACCACCAGGCGCAAGTGAATGTAGCTGTCGGCGTATGTGACCGGCGTCTCCAGACGAACACTCGTGCTCGCGAGATTGTCAGACCATAGACTCGTTCCACAGGATTGGGGGAAGGGATAATAGAGCGAGAGCTTCCGCGTGAGCTTTTCATCCCACCAGAGCTGGATCGCCAGCCGCAGGAGCGTCGGGGACGTGAGGATCGCGCCCGAGTCCAGCGGCCCGATGCCAGGCCGTCCGTCGAGCGTGCGGATGCCCCTCCACACCCACGCCCCCAGCCCACACGTGACCCCGATTACGGTGAGGCCGGCGCACCAGCACAGCACACGCCGCCACAGCCTGCCACGGCGCCGATGGACGGACGCGTACTCCAGCGGCTCGATCAACGGCTGGTCCTCGCCCGTGACGCCGGTGCCGCTCGTCATCCTCAGATCCTCCGCCCGCACTCGGGGCAGCGGGGTTCGGCGACGCCGCGCAGCAGGTATCCGCAGTCCGGGCACGCCGGCTGTTCCACCGGCTTGCGGCGGGCGAGCAGGTGATAGACGGTTAGCGCCGTGATAAACGCCAGCGCCGGGGGTAGTGTGTCTTCCATGAGGCTCGTCAGAACATAGCCAAGTTGTGCGCGTCGTCCATCGTTCATGTAGATGAAGAGCACCCAGTAGAACGTCGCGGTCCACACCGCCATCGCCACGATGATGGCGATGCCCGCTCGCAGGAAGTATCTACTCGCATGTGTACGCAAGCCGCTGGCCTCCATCAGGGGGACTGCTTGCCCCCGAACGCCACCTGGACAGCACAGTTACTCACAGTCTCTGCCCGCATTTCGTGCACCGGGCTTCGGTGAGCCGTCGCAACAGGGCTCCGCAGTTGGCGCATTGCGGGGCGTTGCGGACCGGGCGAAGCACCAGATAGTCGTACAGCAGCAGGGTTACGCCCGTCGTGATGGCGATCAGGACATTCCTTCGCACCCAACCTTCGACCCACCACCGCCACAACCAAGCTCTCGTCGTGCCGGTCGCGGAGCCAGTCTTCAGAGCATGCCGGGCATCGGCGGCCCCGGGCATCTCCAGGGCCTCACCTGCCGCGTACACAAGGTCAACCCCTGGGCTCCAGGCGATGGAGTACGCCTGCGTGAACAGCAGGCCGTGCAGAACAGTCGCCACCACAACGCAGACGGCCCCGTACGCCAGAATCGTCCACCGTCTGCCGGTTGAGCGCATCTACCGCTCCTTCCGCGTGAGACGCGGGCCGCCGGCCTCGCGGGCCGAGATCGTCATCGAATGGAACATCGTCCCCGGCATCCGCAATACCCCTGTCGGAAGCCTGCCCATCACGGGCCCCAAACCTGTTAGGTGCAGTATCGTCCACCGGCAGGCCCGCGGTCAAGCCGCAGGAAACCCGGCGGGATCGCCGACGCGTCAGACCGGGTCAACGTGTCAGCCTTCCTTGGCGTCGCCGACCGCGAACTGGCGCCCGCACTCCGGGCAGCGGTGGCCGTGACTCGGTAGGCCGCGAAGGCTGTAGCCGCACTGTGGGCAGACGGGATTGGACGGGTCGATGGCTGCCTTGTAGCGCAACACGAAGATGAAGAACCACAGGGCGACTGCCGGCGCACACAGCCCGTCGACAAACAACTGCACGGTTTCAGCCCCGGGCCCTCCCTGAAGAGCAACGGTGCCGCCGTACCAGCAGACGATCTCCGGCACCGCGACTGCGCTCGTGGCACAGACTAGGGCGAACGCCGCCGCCGGAATGCGCCTGGCTCGCCCAAGAATGAGGCCTACCCCGGCCCCCAGACAGATCAGCGGCAACAGCGGCCTCGTGATGTACCATAACGCCCACTTCCAATCCATGCCCCAGTCCACGTTGCACGCGTAGCCATGCTCACCTGGATCAAGGAACAACAGGCAGTACCAGAAGCTGCCGCAAGCACCGTAGATGACCAGCGTCCAGGCCACGACGACCATCGAGCGGGTCGGCCTGCACCGGCTGCGCCAAGCAGCCCACACGACGCAGGTCGGTATGGCGACTTCCGCCGTCCACACCAGCGCTACCCCGATACACACGAAGGTCGAAGGTGGATCAACCGCCCACTCATGAGTGGTAGAAGACAGCGATAGGATGGTCTCAGCGAGCATGACCCCGCAGACAAGTGTCACGGCCGCGAGCCACGCGGTAGGCCTGCGCCACAGCACCAGGCCGGCCAGCAGCGCAAGGACCCCCGTGGCCACAGAGCACAAGTACCGGGCTTCGTCGATGAGCGCCCATGTTCCGGTGCTGCCGTACCAGGATCCTGTGAGCGCCCGGTAGAGCGGTCCGTCGTTCCGACAGAGATCCAGCAACGCGCTGGCCGCGCCAAAGATGCCGACGACCAGCAGATAGCCGGTCACCAGGGCTGCGCGAGTCTCCCTGGTTCGGTCAGCCCAAAGGGGATGCCGGGCGACCGGGGGACCGTCTATCGCGACCGACGTTCGCATTCGTTAGGCCTCGCTCTATCCCCGGTCAACCACGCACCGCCGCAGACCCAGTTGTTCTGCGCTTGGTGATCGGACGGCATATTCCGCCGAACCCCGCGCGGCGCCGGCGTTACTTGAACGGTGTCCCGCATTCCGGGCAGCGCTGCGCGGCCAGTCCGTGGCGCGGGTACCCGCAGACCACGCACAACGACGCTCGCCGGCGACGCCAGCGCCGCAGCAAACGCCAGGCGGGGCCGATCAACAGCAGTGCAGCGATGAACCCCAACACGCCCGCCGCGACCCGGGCGGGCACGGCGAATGCGGACGAGCCCCTTACTGTGATGATGCCGAGGTTGCGCAGACGCGTCCAAGCGCTGGGCGACCGCGCCAGGAGCTTCGTCGCGAGCAGGAAGAGGACTGTCCTCTCCTCCTCGTCTGCAACGGCACGTTCGGCCTTCAGAACACTACGCTCCGAGAGAAGCAACGCCTGTTTGGCGTCATACGCACCGTCGGCGGTCTCCTTCGGCTCGGGCAGACGGCGCAGCTCACGTTCGGTCCGCTGTTGAGCCTCCCATGGCCCCGAGCGCGTCGAGACGAACACCAACTCCCGCGCGGCGGTGTACACGCGCACCTGCACCAGGGGAATGTCCCCGACCGTACTGAGCCGCATGTCTCGGCCCACCCACAGACACCACCCCGCGCCTGTCAGGCACAGCAACACGCAGATAATACGCACTGCCGCCACCGCGGTTCGCAAGGGCCGTCGCCGTCGGTGCTGCATAGCGGTGCTCAACAGATGGGCAAAGGACGTACGCCTGAGTATCTGCGACTACTTGTCGGCTCCCCCCTTCATTCCAGCCATTCACTGTGCATGGGGAACGGCTTCGCCAGCGTTTCTGCGTCCGCCATCTCCAGGGAGAGAGCCTGGTCCGTCAGAGCGATGATCGGATGGAGCGGGTTGGCGACGGTTCGCTCCCGCACGTCGCGCGCAACCAGGCGGCCGTTGCCTCGTCGGCACAGACACCACCCGCCCGCATCCACCGGGATCGCGTCATTCGCGGGCAGCGACTGAATCGTCTGGTCCACGGCGTTTGTCAGCGTCTGCAGTTGCTCGCTCGACAGGTGCCCCTTGATGTACGTCTTCCCGATCGCGTCCGGCGCCGTGCACCGCACGAACGTCCCATCCTGCCATACCGCGAAGACCACGCCGCCGACAACCTCCTCGTTCACGCCGGGGTAGTGCGGGATACGCTGGAGGAACACCATGGGCTTGCCGGCGGCCTGTGTCGCCGGCGGCTGCCGCGACGAAGCGTGCTGCCCCTCGGCACAGCCCGGCAGGCCGAGCAGGCCCAATCCGACCACAACACATAGGGTCGCGGCTCTGCTGTGCTTCGCTCTCCGCGTCACACAACGCCGCCACACGCAGGCAAACCAGCTTCGACCGTGTTTTGTCCCCATCTCATACTCCCCGGCGGGCTTGCCCCGCCCCTCGGCCAGTGGTTCGAGGATCTGCGACCCCGCGTCGGGCCTCTCGCCCGGCAGCCCGCCGGCTGCCCCACCATGCCGTTGCAGCGTGCCGTTAGCGTACGTGGCCTACCCCTCGGATGCAAACGTGCGGGCGGTGATGCAAAGGCTGTCCCGCCGCCCCGGATTGACGTCGATCAAACGTGATCGCGCCTCTACTCACCCGGTGGCTCTTCGCCCGGTTCGTGCGGCGGGGTGATCGGCGTGCCGCATTCGGGGCAGACGCCGCTGACGTTGCCCGTCAGGTTGTAATCGCACTCCGGGCAGCGTGGCGGGCCCGATCGTCGCTCGCGGGACCGGATCGCGATTCGTGCCAGACCGTGTGCAGCGCCCGCCAGCATGAGCGAGAAGCACAGAACCGGCAGCATCAGGTGCCAATCCCGCACAAGGCGAAATGTCCCCTGAGAGATCATCTCGCAGATCATGCCCACCGCCGCCGGCGTCACCCACATCGTGACCGCGCCGGCGATCGTGACCCACCACTTCCGCTGCCAGGCGCCCACGACGCCGACCGCCACGTTCAGGCCCAGGACCATGCCGGCCGCCACGGAGACCACATAACCGCGCGTCACGGTCGGGGCGAGACGCACCAGCAGACCGATGTGCATCAGCAGCAAACTCGCCCCGCACACGCACAGCAGCCACCCGACGCTGTGCGTCCGCAACCACGCCGCGAGTCGGCGGACGAACGGCTCATCGGCGGATCGATCTGGCTTGTCCCCAGCCACGATGGCCTCGCTACGTGTGGGCGCGCTGCCTTCCCCGCCCTAGGGCTCGTACGTGAAATTCACGTGATTCACGCCGTGGCAGTTCAGCGTGCACGAGCCGCGGCGCTGGCCGGTGTCCACGTACCCGCGCCGGCCGCCGACGATGGAGAGGTCGAAGTTGATCAGGTGCCCGTGGTTGCCCGTGCTGCCGCTGACGCCGTGGGCCGTGTGGCACGCGCTGCACGGCGTTCGCCCGCGGACGACGTGCTCGCGGTGCAGTGGGAAGCTCTCGTCGCCGAGAATCGACGCCCGATCGTGACAGCCATAGCACAGCGCATACGCCTGCGGCGATTCGACGGTGTAGTCGCTCGTCTCGTACCGGTCGGCGAGCAGATACGCGTAGCGCGACCCGTGCGGTCCGTTCACGAGCGTCCCGCCGGCACTGCGGGCGTCCGGGTTGTTGTGGCAATCCTGGCAGCTCACGAACCGCCGGGCCTGCACTTCCGGCGTGAGGCTCGGCACATCGGCCCCGAGTCGGCGAGGAAACGCGACCGGGTGCGCCGAAGCGGTCGTTGGCAGGAACTGGCGGCGTACGTTGCCGTCGGTGTCCCGCTGGCGGACGATGCGCTCCGGCACGTACACCGGCCGATCCGCGTGACAGCGGAAACACACTTCGTAGTAGAACCGCGCCGCCGACAACGGCGCTCCCGTCAGCGACACGCCCGGAACATCCTTCATCGCCGGCGGCACGAGCGGCCCGACCACGCCGACGCGCGTCGCCGTGTCGCCCAGCGTCGCGTTTACCGCGTGCGGGTTGTGGCAATCGGCGCACGTGACCATCACCGACGGCCGCAGCCCCCGCGCCGGCGACCGCTCCGGATTCAGCACGTGGCTGAGCCGATGCCCGCTGCGCAGATTCAGCACGGGCATGATGTCGGTAGCGCTCAGCCCGTCGTGGCAATTGAGACAGAGCCGATCCGGCCGATCGCGCAGCAGCCGCGGCCGCCACGGCGCGCTATGCGACACGTGACACGCCGCACACGCATTATCCGCCAGCGAGCGGTAGGGGAGCGCTTCGCCATTCGTCGCACTCGGCGGCACCGAGCGCACGCTGCGGGCGTGAGCGCTGGCTGACCAGCCGTCCATATCGTGGCACGTGTTGCACAGTGCCCCCTCACGCGACGTGACCCGCAGGAAATCGCCGAGCTCATTGTTATGTGGATCGTGGCACGCCGTGCATTCCAACTCGCCCCAGCGCCCCAGCTTCAACCGATGATCGACCAACTCCGGCGAGCGGAGCTGCCGATCGCGATTGCACAACGCTCGGTCGTACCGCAGCCCGACCGGATGATCGTCCGACAGATCGTTCGTCAGATCGCTCGGCCCCGACGGCATGTACGGATGCGTCAGCGGAATCGGTTCTGTCGCCGCCCGATCGAGCGTCAGCCCGAGGGCGATGCTGCCGTCGTGACAGCTCAGGCAAAGCCGACTGGCCGGCCCCGGCTGCCCGATGCGGGCGTCGGTCGTATCGCTGCGGTAAATGCGATAGTACGTCGTCGGCTGATGGCGGTTCCACAACGGAGCCGCCGGGTCGGCGTTGTGCGGCGTGTGGCAGAAGATGCACACCTGCGTCTCTTCGAGCGCCCGCACCGGCCCCGGCCCCCAGATCGACAGGTCATGTTTCGAGCGCACGACCGAATCGTCCGCCCCCGCCACCCCCAGCAGCATCAGGCTCAGCATGGTGGCGACTACGACCCGCATCATGCACCCTCCGCCAGATACTGGAACACCTGCACCCGGCGATTGTAACTGTCTGCGATCCAGATGCGATCCTGCCCGTCGATTGTGATGCCCGACGGCACCGAGAACTCGCCCGGCCCCGTCCCGCCCTGACCGAACGCCAGCAGCAACTGCCCCTCCGGCGTGAAGATCTGCACGTTTTCGAACTGGTTATCGAGCACGTAGACGTGTCCCGCCGAATCCACCGCCACGCCGCGCGGCCGCGAGAAATCGCCCGCGGCGTCGCCTTTGCGGCCGAAGACGGCGAGCGGCCTGCCTGTCATGCTCAGCACCTGCACGCGGAAGTTCATGGCGTCGACGACGACCAGCCCTTGCTCCGGGCAGATCGCGACGTCGCTGGGGTAGTTGAGCGCGCCCGGCACGCCGCCGCGCCGGCCGAAGCGCTCGCCAATATCCGTCAATCCGCGACAGGCGACGCAGGCGTGCGCGGTAACGTCCGCCAGCCACAGCGTCTGCTGCGTCTCATCCCACGCCGCCGCCGCCGGCGCGGCGATCTCCGGCCACCGTCGGGTGCAACGCCACGTTCCATCCGGCTCGAACAGATCGACCGCGGCGCGGGCCCGATCGACAACGACCAGCGTCCGCCCACCCTCCGCCAACTCGACGTCGATCGGCACTTGCAGCGGATCCGCCGGCGAGCCCGTCGTCACCGCGTACGTCCGCGCTTCGAGATCCAGCACATGGACGGCGGCGAGGCCGGTGTCGGCGACGAAAACACGCGAGCCGGCGACAGCCACCGCCGACGGACGCGAAAACGCGCCTTTCGGCGCCGGTCCAGTCAGCGCCGCCCGCATCGCCTCCCACCCGCCGACGCGCCGATGCAGATCCGCCTCGCCGCGCAGCTCCCCCACGTACCGAATCCGGGCCTGGTCCGGCGGCTTCGGCCACACGATCGCCGGCGAGACCTCGGGAAACACCGGTTGCAGCGGCCCCTGGCAGCCCATCGCCGCCAGCAACACCACCAGCATGACCGGCCCGGCGACGCGCCTCATCGTTCCTTCCTCGCCAGAACCGGGATGTCCCGCTTCAGCTTCAGCCAGAACGCCGCCGAGTTGTCCCGTGAGCCCGGTAGATCGAGCAGGTCGTACTCCGCCTCGAACCGCAGCGAGAAGTAGCCGATGTGCCACTCCACCGCCGCGTTGAAGTCCACGCCGTGCGTACGCCCGTACAGCGTGTCGTCCTCAAACCGGTACATGCCGCTCGCCGTCAGTTCGAGCTGCCGGCTCAGCAGTTGGCGATACGACAGGCCGCAATCGAGCAGCGTCGTGTTGCGGGCTTCGAGCCCTTCCGACCCGTCGAACCAGAAGCGCGACAGCGTGCTGCGCCCGTCGAGCTGCCTATCCGCCGCCTGCCAGATGACGACGTCGCCGTTGGCGTGCACCGCCTGGAACGGATCGATGGCGTCGTCGTTGTATTCGTATTCGAGGCCGGCGGACCACCGCGGCTGTCGGAACGTCGCCCCCAGCCGGTGCCGGTTGACGTTGCGGGCGCGGAAGCCCAGGTGCTCGCCGCGGTCCAGGTCCTCGTTCTGCACCGACGCCGCGTAGTAGGGCGTCAGGCCGCAGTCGAACGCCTGCTGCATGCGGAAATCGATGCGATCGCGGGCCACGTCGTAGTTGTTCTGGACGCGGTACGTGTAGCTGACCAGAACGCCTTGCCGGTCGGCGATCTGCCCGGTCGGCATGCGTCGCAGAGCCGTATACCGGCCGAGCGGAACGACCAGGTAGTCGCGGCCGGCCAGGTACGTCCGCGTGCGGTTGGCGTCGGTAACGACCAGGCTGCCCAGGTTCACGTCGGTGTGCGCCAGGTAGACCGGCAGCGGGTCGCGGAACGTCACCGACTCACCGATGACCACGCCGCTGCGCCGCCCGTTGCGCGTCTCGGTCGAGGCGTGGTTGTACGACAGGTTCGCGCTGAACCGGCCGAGATCGTTGTCCCGCGTCAACGCCGTGCCGAGCATGCCGCCCCACTCGTCCCAGTCGGCGTTCTCGTCGGCGCTGGTTTGCAGGGCGTAGAGCTGGGCCGACGTGGTCAGCCAGTTGTCGAACTGGTGCGTGAGGCCGGCCTCGCCGCGCCAGGTGCTCGTTTCGAGATCCTGGAACGTCTCGCGCAGATACTGCGCGGCGAAGTTCGTCGCCAAGGCGTCGGTGCACTGGAGGCGCAGGCGCGAGGAGAACTCGGCCAGATCGCGGGCCAGATCGCCGGACTCGTCCTGGAACCGGGCCAGTGTTTCGACGGAGCTGCGGCCCTCGGGCCCGAAGCGCAGCACGTGACGGAGCAGGACGTCGTCGCGCGTCGTGTCGAAGCGCGTGTCGGTGCCGGAGTACCGCTCGCGGCGGTCCTCGTGCTCATATTCGAGCGTGAGGGCGTGCAGTTCGCTGATCTGCCACGTGCCCTCGTAGCGCACGGCGTGGCGGCCGCGCTGCTCGTCGTCGCTCAGATCGTGCGTGCGGCTGGTGAGCTCGTCCCATTCGTGCTCGAACGTCAGCCGCATGGGCAGCTTCTCATCGTTATAGAACAGGCCGGCGGTGTATCGCTCGCGGGTACGGTCCAGGCTGGGCAGAAACGCCCGCGGCAGCCGGCTGCTCTCGCGGGAGGCCTGTGCCGTGGCGGAGAGCTTGCCACGCGGCAGGAACGTCAGATTCACGTCGTATTCGAACAGATCGCCGTGGGCCCGGCTGTCCCGGTCGCGGCCGGTCCAGGTCTCGTGGAAGTGCTCCTGCGACAACCCCCAGCGCAGATCCCAGTCGAATTGCAGCACGCGGTCGTCGATGACCGACCCGGCCCCGCGTGCGCCGAACGTCTCTTCGAGCCGCCAGGCCCGGTCCGTCTGTTTCGCGTAGCCCCCGCGTGCCCCGGCCACCCGCGAGCGGTTCTCACGTCGATCGGCCTGCGCCTCGAAGCCGAGCTCGAAGGTCAGCTCGTCGAAGGCGAACAGACCGCGTTCGTTGCCGGCGGGCGCCGTAGCCGGCGCCGGTGCCGATGTGGGCGCGGAAGTTACGGGTTGAGTAGTGGGGGGCGAAGCGGGCGGTTCGGCGAGCGCGGCTGCGCCCGGCAGAAGCGCCGCCCCGAAGGCAACACCGACGAAGCGGAGAGGCCGTCGCATGGCACCGTTCGTTTCGTCACCATAGACCGCGACCGGAAGCGCTGATACGCGGAAGCTAGCGGTCAGCGTGCGTACTGTCCAGCGCAACCGCGGCTTTTCAGTCACAGAATGTTGTATCGCGCCGGCCGGTTCGCTATAGTTCTTCTGCGCGGGCAGTCTGTTGGAAGAAGAGGGGACCGGCTCTGAGCCGAGATGTTCGGGCCGATCCGGGAACCACACGATGCGTGCCTGTCCCCGTTCGTTTCAACCGATTGCCGAGCGCCGGTGCATTTCCCTAGGAGCTCGCCCATGATGCACGGACGGCCTAGCCGTATCGCGGTCCTGGCCGGCTTGGCCGTTGCGGCCGGTAGCCTCCTCTTCGCCCAGGTTGCCGACCAGGGACCACCGGGCGATACCGACGCGCCTCCGCCTGCGTCCCAGCCCACGTCGCAGCCGGCGGAAATGGGCGCTGCCCGCGCCCATCTCGTCAGCGGCCTGATCGGCAGCAAGCACGATTTCACTCAAAACGGTCGCCTCGGACGTGATTTGTGCCTGCCCTGTCACACGCCGCACCTGGCGTCGGCGCCGACACCGCGGTTCGATCGCCGGCCGGAGACGACGCTGCCGCTCCGGCCGTACGATGCTCCCGGCATTGAGCTGACGGGCTGGTCGCTGCTCTGCCTGGGTTGTCATGACGGCGTGACCGCACCGGACGTCTACTCCTCGGCCCATGCCCTGATCGCCGACGACGCCCTCGGAAACTCGCGGCTGGGCACCACGGGCCTGCGCAGCCACCCGGTGGGCATCGTCTACCCGGCCAATGGCGAGGGCTATCACCCGCGGGCGGCGGTCGAGGCCGCCGGTCTGCTGCTGCCCGACGGCCGTATCCAGTGCACAACCTGTCACGATGCCCACAACACGCATCGTCACAGCGGCATGTTGAAGATTTCCAACCAACAGAGTCGGCTTTGTCTGACATGTCACGATCTCTAGACAAGTGCAGGTCAGCGCGACGCCGAGTGGCCGGGGGGCTGGTCGTGGTCGCGCTCGTCGTGCTGGCCACGGTTGCGGGGTTGACGGGTGCGGGTTGCGCCGGCGGCGAGCGCCACGGGCCGTCGGCGTGGCCCGCCTACCCACCTGCTCCGCAGATCCCCCGTGTGCTCGCCCGCGGCACGCTCCGCGGGGCGCCGCCGCCGTCGTCCTCTTCTGTCGAGCTCTCCATGTTCCTCTTCGGGGCGGAGCCGCCGGCCAAGCTGGTGCTGCTGAACCCGACGGGGCTGGCCGCCCGTGGCGGCGAGTCGCTCATCTGTGACAGTGCCGTCGGCGAGTTGCTCTGCTGGAACGCCGACACCGCCCAGTTGCACGGCGTGGCCGCCGATCCGCCGCTCGACCGTCCCTTCGCCGTCGGTCTCACCAACGATGGCGGGACGCTCATCTGCGACCGGTCGGGCGTTCGCCGGAACGACGCGGCCGGGCGGCTTCAGTGCCGGTACACGCTGGCCGATGAGCCGTTCAAGCCGGCGGGCGCGCTGGCCGTCGGCGAAGAGGTCTGGGTGACGAACCTCGCCCAGCATCGCGTCGAGGTTTTCGCCGCCGATACCGGGGCCCATCTCCGCTCCATCGGGCGGCACGGCAGCGGGCCGGGCGAGTTCGCCCTGCCGCGCAGCCTGGCCCGCACGCCCGACGGCAACGTCTGCATCGTTGACGTGCTGAACAACCGCGTGCAGATGCTCGCCCCCGACGGAACGTGGCTCCGCGACATCGGACAGCCGGGGGACAACGTGGGTTCGTTCGGGCGGCCGAAGGACGTCGCCGTCGGCCCCGACGGCACTATCTTCGTGACCGACGCTTTCTCGCAGCGCGTGCATGCCTTCGCTGCCGACGGCACCGTGCTGCTGGCGTTTGGCGAGCCCGACTCGGGCCCGAACGCTCTCGTGCTGCCCAGCGGCATCGCCGTCTCCACCGTCCCGCCCGAGCACTACACGCCGCTCCCCCCCGGCGAAGATGTGTCGTATTACGTGCTCGTCGCCGAGCAACTGCACGATCCCGGCGTGCGCGTGTACGCCTGGCTCGACGCGGCGGGGCGGGCGGAGGACGCGCCGCTTTCCTCCGGCATCGCTACGCACTGGCAGCCGCAGTTTCCCCAGTCGGCGGCCATTAACCCGCACTGGCATCCCGACCGTTGCGACAAGTGCCACAAGCTGGAAGACGGCCGGCGTTTGCCCATTCCGCCGCAGGACGTCGATGCCGTCTGCGTCTCCTGCCACGACGGCGTGCAGGCTTTCGCCGATCCGCATCCCATCGGCCGCCCGGCCGTGACCGATCTCGTCACCACGCCCGATGACTGGCCGACCGTCGACGGCCGGATCGGCTGCCTGACCTGCCACGATATGGAGCGGCACTGTCGGCCCGACGCCCAGCGGCCGGACAGCAACGTCGTGCTCCTGCGGCACTTCGACCCGCAGCGGGCCCTCGCCTACTGCGAGACCTGTCACCGCACCGAGCTCGGCTATCGCTTCAGCCCGCATCGGCAGCGCGACGCCCAGGGCAAGATCCGCGAGGATGCCTGTCTCTTCTGCCACACGCAGACGCCGGAAGTCCCCGCCGACGGCCGCCGCCGATTTGAGCCGCACCTGCGTGTGGAAAGCTCGGCGTTGTGTCTGAATTGCCACAGCAAGCACTGGGACCTGTCGCCGCTCGGGCACGTCGATCGCCCGGTGACGCCGCACATCCGCGAGTGGATGCTGAAACGCGAACTGAGCCTCGACACGCAGATCACGCCGGCGGAGCTGGCCAGGATGGCCGCCGACCCCAAGCGGCACCCGGCGCGTCTGCCGCTCGGCGAGAACATGGTGACCTGCTACACCTGCCACAACCCGCACTACAACGGCCTGTTCCCGCCGGACAGCGAGGTCGGCGCCCTCGCCAGCAACCCGCAGGATCGCCGCAGCGCCCTGCGCACGGACTGGATCGACCTGTGCTCCGAATGTCACGAACGGTAGCAACGCCGCGGGGTCGGGCCGGCCCCGGCGACGCGAGGACGGATGATGCCACAGAATTGCGCCCGTAAGTCATACGTCTGGCGGCTGCTGGCGGTCGGTGTCGCCGCCGTGTCGCTCGGACTCATCCTCGTCGGCGGGTGCCCGGTGACGTCCGGCGATAGCTCTACGGACGGCGGGTTCGAGTTCAAAAACGACGCCGACCCCACCAACGGCGGGGCGAGCTACATCGGTTCGGTGGCGTGCGGCGCCTGCCACACCACCATCGCCGCCACGATGCAGAAACACGCCCACGCCCACGCCCTCACGCCAATCCTCGGCCAGGCCCCGACCTTCCCCGCCGAAGCCACCCGCGCCGGCGTGCCCAACCCGCCGACCGGCCTTGCCTGGACCGACGTCAGCTACGTCATCTCTGGCTATCTGCATGGGGCGTTCTTCGTCGATGCGGACGGGTACGTTCTGACCGACGGGGTGGCCGGCGTGAACACGGGGTGGCAGTTGGCTTTCCCCGCCAACGGCACCGCCGCAGGCTTTGCCGCATACCTGCCCGCTCAGGTTGCGCCCAAGCCGTACGAGTACGAGACCTGTTTCCGCTGCCACACGACCGGCCCGCAGCCGCAGGACGCCGATCACCCCGAATCACAGGACGGCCGCCCCGGCATTCACGGCACCTGGGCCGAAGTCGGTGTGCAGTGCGAAGTCTGCCACGGTCCGGGCAGCTTCCATGCCCCGCAGCCGGCCGAACGCGATATCTATGTTGATTCCGCCGCCACCGTCTGCGGCACGTGTCATACGGAGGGCGATGATCCGGACGTGATCGTCTCCGCCGCCGGCTTCATGAGCGGCACCACGCAGTATCCGCAGTTGTTGGCCAGCGGCGGCCACAGCGATTTCGCCTGTGTCACCTGCCACGACCCGCACGCGTCGATCACGTACGACCGCACGAACGGTCTGCGTAACGACTGCACCGCCTGCCACACCGACGTGAACATGGCCTTCCACGACGGGGCCGTCTTCACCTTCGGCGACTACACCGAGACGGTGAACTGCCAGAGCTGCCACATGCCGCTGGCCGGCCTGAGCGTGAGTTCCGCCCCGGCGTCGCTCGTCGGCGACCTCGCCCGCATCGGCGACGTCCGCGCCCACATCTTCCGCATCGACACGCAGCACCCCGGCTACTCGGCGATGTTCACCGCTGATGGCACCGCGGTGCAGAAGGACGCCGCCGGCCGCGCCGCCGTCACGGTCGATTTCGTGTGCCTACGCTGCCATCACGGCGAGGGCAACGTCTTCCCCCTGACACTCGACGGCGCCGTGACCATTGCCCGCCAGATCCACGCCCACGCCGAAGAAGAATAGCAACCCACCCCGCACCGAAGCCGCGGACCAGCAAGCCGCGGCAGGGGGGCGCAATAGAGAAGGCCGGCCCGGACAGCTTGTGCCCGGACCGGCCTTGTCGTTGAGCGGCAGCTCGTATTTCGTCAGCGAGCCAGCGGGTCGGTCAGCCCGACTTCCGTCCAGAACGCCGCCACGCCGTGGCAGTCGCTGCAGTCCAGGGCCATACTGGCCGGGGCCACCTCGTGGTTGATCGTGAGGTAGCTGACCGTGTGGGCGAAGCCATAGCTGCCGCTGTACGGCTGGCCCGTATAGGCCGCGCCGTCGGTGATGGCCAGGCCCCAGTCGTACTTGCTCCAGTACGGGTTCGCCCCGCCGAGCGTGCCGAACAGGTGCGGCACCATGATCCGCTTGTTCGTCAGGTCCGCCGGCTGCGCGCCGAGCATCTTCTTGAACGGATAGATCTTCGCGCCCGACGTGGCGCTCGTGGCCGTCGGCGCGGCGACGATTACGGGATCGGCCTCGGTGCCGGCGGCCGCATACGTGTCGGTCTCGTTGATGACCATGCGGCTCCAGTTGCCGTCGTACCACAGGTAGCTCGGCTGCACGCCCTGCGCCCAGACGAACGTGCCCTTCATCTTGTCATACAGCGGCCGGCCGTACTGGTCCGTGGTGACCGTGCGGGTGGCGTCGCCCGCCTCGCTCCAGTCCCACTCAACCTTCGTCGGCATGCTGCGGGCGAACGTCGGGATGTGGCAGGTCTGGCAGGCCACGCGGTCCAGGTGCAGGTTGAGCAGGAAGGACACCGCCGAATTCGCCGCGTGCACGTTCGTCGCACCGTGGCAGCGCGTGCAATCGGGCGAGGCGGCGCCCTCGTCGACCGAGTGCAGCGGCATGCCGGCGATGCCGTGATGGCTTTCCGTGTGGCACGTCTGGCAGGAGAAGTCGTGACCACCCATGTGCACGTCCATCTCCTCCGTCGGCTCGACCAGATCCGACGACAGGTCGCCGTGCTTCACATTGTCGCCACCGCCGGCGTAGAAGTGGCAGAAGCCGCAGTTGGCCCGCGTGGGCGTCCCGACGTTGTAGGCCACGTCCTGAAGCTCCGCCGCCGTCACCACGGTTAGCGTACCGTCGATGTTGAGGGCCGGCGGACCGCCACCGCCGTTGGCCGACGGGTGCTTCTTGTAGGTGCCGGTCGTGTCATGGCAGATGAGGCAGTCGACACTGTCCGTGTCGGTGAAATCGAACGTGTTGTCCTTCCAGCCGAAGCTCGGGTGACACTGCGTGCAGCGACCCTCGTTCGACGGGATGGCGATGCAGAAGCTGTTGATGAGGTTCTGCTTGCCGACGTCCTGGCCGGTCAGACCCTGCACGCGCGTCGTCGTGCCCACCCACGTCCAGTGGCCGGTGTCCACGAAGTCGCGGGCCACGTCCGAGTGGCAGATCATGCAGTTGTCCAGCGACGTGAACCCCGTGGTGATGATCTCCGTGAAGATCTTCCCGTGCAGGGACAGCTCGGTCGTCGTGCCGTCACCGTCAGTCGTACCGTCACCATCGGTGGTGCCGTCACCATCGGTCGTGCCATCGCCGTCGGTCGTGCCGTCACCGTCCGTCGGCGGCAGGAACGACGTGAGACAGCCGCCCATCGAGAAAGCCAGAAGAAGGCTCAAACCGCAGACGGTCAGCCAATGCAGAGGGCGTCTTACCATGTGGTGTTCCTCCTTCACTACAGCCGCGTGCCCGCGCAGCACCGCCCGGTTGTACTCGTGAATTGTCAAAGGCACCGCTTGTCGGCTGCGAAGCTCCGTGTCCGGGGCCGTCGGCCAGACAGCCTACGCTCGCCTGCACATGCCGCAGTATCGGCAGACGCCGCAATCCGCACAATCGCCCACAGAGGGGGGCGCACTCCCCCATTGGGGGAGTCATCGCCGGCGGAGTCCGAATGCCACGAAGACGTCCGGGGCAGAGCCCGGACGCTACACGGGCGCCCGGTCCTACGGGCTCGCGTGGCTCGTCTCCACCGAGAACGCCGCTCCGGAACCGTGGCATACGGCGCAGCTCTCGGAGAATGTGCCCGCCAGCGTGTTCAATTGCACGTGCACGGCCGCTGCCGGCGAATCATGGCAAGACGTGCAGGCCACCATCCAGATGCCCACGTCGTCGCGTTCCTCGGGTGTATTCCACGCGTCTGTCGCATGGCAGGCCGCGCAGTACGCCGGACCGCCGGGCATGCTCGGCAGCCACCCGGTCGAGAAGTCCTGCAGGCGATTGCCATGGCCTACCATGTCGTACGCCCCGCCCTCCTGTACGACGTACAGGTCGCGGGCCGCGTGGATCTTGTGGATCATCACCTTGAAGTCGATGGTGTCCGCCGCCGGATCCTGCGTTCCCGAACCGGGCGTCGGCAGGTCTTCGGCACCGGCGGTGTGGCACACGACGCAGTTCTCGACGCCGCGCCGCGTGTTGCCGTGGAAGCGCAGATCACCGTGGCAGTCGTTGCACTTCGCGTCGGTCACGAAGCCAGGATACGCCGCCGCCGTCCCCGCCGAGCCGACGCGGATCGCGTACACGCCCGGCATCGACGTGTCGCGGTACGTCGTCCCATCCAGCGTGAACTGGCGGTACGCGTAGACCATCACCGTGTAGCTGCCGGCGCCGAGCGCCCGCCCGCTCAGCTCGCCCCAACCGTCCGCGTACGTGAAGTCCGCCGAGTCATTGAGCGGAGCCGGATACGTCGCCGGAATGGCGTCCGGGCTCGTATACGTGAACGGTCCCGTGCCCGTCGTCGGCACGCCCCCGGCGCCCTTCAGGCTCACCGTCGACGTGCTGCCGGCGGGGATGATCTTCTGGTAGTTCTCGACCGGGCCGGCGATGACCATGTTCACCGTGTAGTCGCTGATGTCGACCGCGGTGCCGCTCTGATCCAGGATCTGGAACGTAACCACCGGCGTGTCGCCGACCGCGAAGAAGCCCGACCCGCTGTTGCCCGTCACTGACTGGATGACCACCTGCGGGTCGACCGCCAGTGTCGGGTCGATGGCCGGCGGGACGTGCACGGCGGCAACGCCCCACGTCTGGTTGGCCCCGTGGCAGTACGTGCAGGACCCGTCCGGCGCCGCATGGGTGATGCCGCCCGGTTCCGTCCGGTACGCTGCATCAGAGAGCTGATCCTTCGTCAGCGTGCCGTTGGCGACAGCGGCGTTGTCCGGATCGAGGATCGTGCCCGCAGTGAAGTCGATGTCGTCGTGGCAGGTCTGGCACTGCTTCCGCACCAGGTTGCTTTCCGAGTAGATCTCGGCTTCCTGCGTCGCCCCGCCGTGGCAGGCCTGGCAGTTGCGCATCTGCTCGTTGAAGCCGGTGCCGCCCGGCATGAACGGGAACGCGATCTCGGAGTAGTCGTGGACAGACTCACCGTAGCCGATGACCTCGTAGTGGTACGGGTCCGCCCCGTTGGCCGTGGCTGCGACCTCGCGCAGCTCTGCCCCGCGGTGCAGCCGGTGGATCAGCTCGGAGAACTCGATCGACACGCCCGTCGTCGCCTTCGCCGCGTCGCTCGAAGTACGGTCTTCGGAGCCGGCGGTGTGGCACAGCACGCAGCCGGTGACTTTGTAGCGGTTCTCGCCGTGTGCCGAGAGCTCCGCGTGGCACGCGTTGCAGTTCTCTTGCAGGACGAGCTGCCGCGGCGAGACCGTGGCTGCGCCGATGGCGAAGTCGGCCGTGACGTCGCCGGCCTTGCGGACGCTGGCCCCATCGACCGTGAACGTCCGCCGGGCCTCGATGCCCACCGTGTACGTTCCATCCATGAGCGCGTCGCCCGTCATCTCACCGTCCGCCGTGCCGAACGCCGCCGAATCGTAGTACGGAGCGGCGTAGACGCTGGGCATGCCGTCGGCGAACGTATACGTGTAGGAGCCGTCGTCGTTGACGGTGACGCTGTCCGCGTCGCCCTCGGGCTCAATGACACGCTGGTAGTTGCTCGCCGGCCCGGACACGTAGATGGAGAAGCGGTCGAGATCGTCGAAGTCGATCGTCTCGCCGTCGTCGTCTTCGAGCGTGAACGTCACGCTGAACGCGCCGCCGGGCGTCACGGCAGCGCCGCCGTTCACGGCGGTGACGGCGACGATGGTTTCCGGCGGCGTGGCGCCTGCGTCGAGACCGGCCGGACCCGTCGGACCCTGTTCACCCGCCGGGCCTTCCGGCCCTTCCGGGCCTTCCGGGCCTTGCGTCGCCAGGTCCAGCGGACAGCCGCCCAGCCCACATAGCACCACCACGGCGAGTCCCAGGATCCCGAGGCTGCGCCATCCCGTCATTACGCGCGCCATTGTTGATCTCCTCACCGGTTGTTGACTTGGCCCAGTGCGTGAATACCAGAGATGCGTCACATCCTTCGGCTCGCGTTCATATTACCGCTTCGCCGCGCGCACGCAAGCAGAATGCTCTTCTGAACTGCATGTTTCGTCGCCCATCCCCCATTGAGGTGAGTGCTATCCCCCCAACTGGTGTCGGAAACTCTCGCGCCGCGCGTCGTCAGGCCAGATGTCGTCGCACCGCCTGGCTCACCGCCGCCGCCCGCGACGTGACGCCCAGTTTGCGATAGACCTTCTTGAGATGCGAGCGAATGGTGGACGTGGCCACCCCCAGCGTTTCCGCCATCTCCTCATTCCGCTGCCCCGTTCCCAGCAGCCGCAGCACCCGCAGCTCCTGCGCCGTCAGGGCCGTCTCCGGCGGCGGCACCTCCGACCGGGCCGTCAGGTCCAACAGTCGCTGGGCCACCTCGTTCGTCAGCTCCACCCGGATGTTGCATTCGCTGGTGACGTCGCAGAAGAGCAGGGCCCGGCCGATCTCCCGCCCGTCGTCGTCCACGTACCGCGTGGCGTTCACCTTAAGCGACAGCCGCTCGGGCCATTGCACTGTCACATCGCCCATGACATTACCGTCGGCCTGCCCGGCTTCCTGCCAGAATGATGCCAGCCGCAGGTCTTTGAGCAGGGCCGGCAGCGGCTGGCCGCGACACGTCTCGCCCGGAGCTCCCAGCACCCGCTCTGCCGTCCGGTTCAGCCACACGACCTTCCCCGCCCCGTTCGTGAGAATCAGTCCCACACACAGGCCGGACAGCGCCTGCGTGACCAGGCAGTTCTCCAGGCACTCGCTCTGCAAGTCCTCCACTTGCCGCATCAGCAGACTCCGCGGGCCATGTTGTCTATCCCGGGCCGCGGGCCCATCGCCCGGCCTGCCCCGGTCCAGAGGAATCGCCCCCCAACGTCACCGTCGCGGCCCAGACGCCGCCTCGCTCGATGTGTGGATACTCCCGACATGCACCACTCTCTCCCGTAGCATAGCGCTCGGCGGCCCCATGAGCAATACATTCCGGGCCCCTGGTGTCCGCCCCGGCTGGGCTCATCCGCCGGCGGCAAAGAATGCTCCTGTGCGGGCGACCGGGTTTGAATTGCTCGGCCTCGCCTGTAGAATGCCGTTCCCAACTCCGGCGAGCCAAGGGCCGTGTGGCACATGAGCAGTCTTCCGCCCGCAGTGTCGAGATCCGACCGCCGCGCTGTAGACGTCCGGCCGTCCCGTTGCGACCGCCTGCGCTGCGGCGCCGCCGTGCTGCTGCTCGCGGGTCTGCTGGCCGGCGTGGCCCGTGGCGACGATCCCGACAACTGCCTCCTGTGCCATCAGTACCGCGGCCTTGGTCGCTACGATGCCGCCACCGGCGTCTATCATCTCTACGCCGTCAATCCCGCCATCGACCGGCAGCACCTCGGCCCGCATTCCCGCGTGGCCTGCACGGCCTGCCATCGGCGTGAAGAAGTCGGTGTCGTGCCGCACCAGCCGGTCACGCCCGTCAACTGCACGCAGCGCTGCCACCTGCCCAGCACGACGGACATGGTCCGCGAGTTCAGCCACGCCAACGTGGCCGACATGCTCACCCGCAGCGTGCACTCGCCGGAGCTGTTGGCCGGGCTCAGCTTCACGGGCGGCCCGCTGCTCGGCGCGGGCCAGTCCTTCTGCCTCTATTGCCACGATGAACCGGTCTTCCGCGGCGCCGGCGATCCCGGTCGGACTGTCTGCCGCGTCGGCGAGCATGCTTTCGACCGCTGCGACGTCTGCCACGGCTCGCAGATCCCCACCGATGCGCCGTACTACTTGCGCCACGTCGCCTCGCGGTTGCAGCGAGCCCGGCCGCCGCTCGAAGCCGCCCAGATCTGCGCGGTTTGCCACAGCGACCCGCACGTCATCGCCGGCCGTCTGCCCGACACCGTCGCCAGCTTCGTCCGCAGCTTCCACGGCAAGGCCGCTCTGCTCGGCGAGACGACCACGGCCGATTGTGTCTCCTGCCACGTGCCCGCCGGCGCCAATGCCCACCTGATGCTCAGCCGCACGGACCCGCGGTCGGCGACGCATCCGAACCACGTGGCCGATTCCTGCCGCAGCCTCGACTGCCACCCCGGCGCCGACGTCCGCCTGGCCGCCGCCGCTGTGCACCTGAATCTCTCCGAGGCACGCGGGACGATCGAGTTCGCCGTCGCCGCCGCGTTTATCCTGCTGACCATCTTCACCTTCGGCCCCTCGCTGGCGATCGCCCTGCTCGAATTGGGCCAGATCGTCATTGGCCGTCACTATCCGGCGGGGCACCAGACGCTCGTCCTGACCCAGGCCGTCCTGCGTCATCCCGACGGCCCGCGCCGCCTCCAGCGCTTCACCGTGAACCAGCGCGTCCAGCACTGGATTCTCGCCGTGCTGTTCACGCTGCTCGCCCTCACCGGCTTCCCCATGAAGTTTGCCGACCAAGCCTGGGCCAAGTCGGTCATCGATACGTTCGGCGGGCTCAGCATGGCCCGCACGATCCACCATTGGGCCGGCCTAGCGCTCGTCACCGGTCTGCTGGCTCACCTGCTGTATGTGGCCGGCACGCTGCTCCAGCGCTGGCGTACGCGGATGCCCGACGGCAGTCGCCGCGGCCTGATCGGCACGCTCTTCGACCTGCCCATGTGGGTCTCGCCGCGCGACGGCGTGAAGATGCTGCTGCTGCTCGGCTATCTCGCCGGCCTGCGGCGTGCTCCGCCGACCTTCGGCCGCTTCAGCGTCAAGGAGAAGTTCGAGTACATCGGCGTGTTCTGGGGCACGATCCTGCTGGGCATCACCGGCATCATGCTTTGGGGCGAGCAGTTCACCTCCCGCTTCGTCAGCGGCCGCGTGCTCAACATCGCCCTGATCGCCCACACGTACGAGGCGTTCCTGGCGATCATCCACGTCGGCATTCTGCACATCTGCAACGTGATCTTCGCCCCCAACGCGTTCCCGCTCTCGCTGGCCACGATTACCGGAGCCACGCCCGTCGCCGAACTGGCCGAGAACCACAGCGAATTCGTGACCGAGGCCGCCAGTGACCTCGGCGTGGAGATTGAAAGTGATGGCCGGCACCACTAGCCCCGGCGGCAAAGGCCCCGCGAAGCGTCGCGGTCTCACCCGCGCCGCCCTGCGCGGCTTCGGCCGCTTCGCCGGCCAACTCATCCAGCGCGCCTACGCCCTGGCCATCATCGCCGTCGTCGGTTGGCTCAGTTGGCGCGCCTTGTATTACCTCATCGCCTCGCTGATTCTTCCCGGCGGCATTCCCGTTCAGATCGGCGAATTGCCCCTGCGCCTCGACGAGCAGACGCTCCGCACCGAACCCACCAAGTGGGCCGGCATCACCGCCACGCAGAACCCGCGTGCCCCGCTGGCGCACTATCACCGCCTGGACGGCTGGTTCCAGATCGACCGCGCCAACGACTGCACCCGCGCCGGCTGCCACGAGCCGCTCCCGCATCAGCGCAGTGCGGCGCTACGCTCGTTCCTGAACATGCACGCCACCACGCTGAACTGCACCGTCTGCCACCTCGAGCCGGCGGCGCGACCCGTACCGCTCGTCTGGTATACGCTCGACGATGGCCGCGTGACCGGCCCGCCCGCACTGCTGCGTGCTTACGACTGGGTCACCGGTCCCGCCGGCGAGGCCGCCCTCGAACATCCGACCGCCGCCGACCAGGATGAGATCGTTGCGCTCCTGCGACAGGCCGCCGACGAGGCCGACGGTGAGCCCGCGCTCCTCCGCCTCGTCGAGCGCACCCGCGCCGTCCGTCCCGACGGCGACGCCTTCCGCACCGCCCTTACTAATCTTCGCCGTGATTTGCCCGCCCACTTCCGCGGCGACTACGGCGCGAAGCTCGCCCCTCGTGGCGACGACAGCGGTCAACCGTTGCTGCACCTGCCCGCCACAACCGGCGCCGCCGAGGAGTTCCTCGCCGCCGGCGAATCGCTGAGCGCGGACCAGCGCCAGGCGCTCGTGACCCGCATGCACGAACCGCTCCGGCCGGCCGGCCCGCTCTGCACGGCGTGCCACACGCCGGACGGACCGCTCCTCGACCTCGCCGGCGCCGGCTATCCGCCGCAGCGTCTGGCCACGCTGTACGGCTTGTCCATCGCCCGGGCGATCGAGGACGTCGCTACCGGCCAGCCGCTGCACATGCCCACGTTCGTTGTGCCGCCCGCGTTGCCGGCCAGTGCCCCGGCATCCTCACAGGTCGAGCCGTGAGTCGTGCATCGCGTCATCGTCGATATGCGATCGCGTGCCTGCTGTTGGCCGCATCGTCTGTCGCCGCGCTCGCCCAGACGGCTCCGCCGTTCATCGCCGAGCCGGCGCTGATCATCACGCTCGAAGGCACCACGCCGATGCGGCTGCCGACCGCGGTGGCCGTCGGTCCCGACGGCACGATCTTCGTGTGCGACGGCGTCGCCGACCGCGTCCTTTGCTTCTCGCCCGCGGGCGACTTGCTGAGCGAAATCCGCGACGTCGGCGGTAAGGCTCTCTCCCGCCCCACAGGCGTGAAGGTCGACGCCGCCGGTTTGCTCTGGATTGCCGACACCGGCCACGGCCGCGCCGTTGCTCGCGGGCCCGACGGCCGCCTCGTCCACGAGTTGTCTTGGCCGTCCGATGCCGCCGCGCCGGCCGACGTCACCGACGTCGCGATCAGCCCCGACGGCACGGTCGCCTGGCTCGTCGACAACGATGCTCACCGCATCGCTCGCTTTGACATTGCCGCCGGAACCGCGCGTCTCATCGGCGAGCCGGGCCAGTCGCTCGGCCAGTTCTACTATCCGTTCATGCTGGCGACCGGTCCTGCCGGCGATCTCTTTGTCAGCGAATCACTCAACGGTCGTGTGCAGATCCTCGCCGCCGGCGGTCGCATCCGCGGCCGCCTCGGCGCATTCGGCGCCGACCCCGGCCAACTCTTCCGCCCCAAGGGCCTCGCCGTCGACGCCAACGGTAACATCTGGGTCGCCGACGGCATCTTCGGCGTGATCCAGATCTTCCAACCGACGGGCGTTCTGCTCGACATACTGCGCGACACGGCGGGCAACCCACTGAAACTCGAGACCCCGTGCGGCATCACCCTCGACGGCGCCGGCCATCTGTACGTCGCCGAGCCCTGGGCGAATCGCGTCCGCCAGTTCAACCTCACGGTCGATCCGCGGCCGATCCCACCCTGGCCCAGTCGCCCGTCGACGAGCCCACTCACCGCGCAGCCGCGGGCCTGTGCCGTCTGCCACCTGGAATGGGTCGAGCCGCTGGCCCACGGCGTGGCGACGCCGCTAGCGTCGGTTCCGCCGGACACGGCTGCCGAGCCCATCGCCAGCGACCCGCGGATGTGCCTGTCGTGCCATGACGGTTCGGTGCGTGATTCGCGACGCCGCGTGTGGGCAATGGCCGGCCATCACGTCGGCGTACCGCCGCCCGCGGACGTGCCCGTCCCGCGCGACCTACCCCTCGCGCATGGCCTGCTCGCTTGTCGCACTTGCCATACGGCCCACGCCTTGAGCGAGCCCACCGCCGCCGGCGAGTCCATCATCTTCCTCCGCGTTCGCGAAACTGCCGGCGAACTCTGCACCGGCTGTCACGCGCAACAAATGGCCGGCCCCGCCGCCGGCATGCACAAACTCGGTGACATGCCCGGCGATATACCCGCGAGCCTCCTCGCTGCTGGTGGCCGACCCGGCCGCTCGCCTACTGAGCTCGCCTGCCTCACCTGTCACGCGACTCACGGCGTTACCGGCGAAACGGCCCTCGTCGTTCCGAGCCACTCGCCGGCCATGTGCGCCGATTGCCACGAACTACAACAGCCGCAGCTCTTCGGGTCCGGTAACACCGCCGGCCATCCGCCGCACCCAACTCTCGCCGCTCACCAGATCGAAGTCATGCAACAAGTCGGTGGCGTACTCGGACCGCAGAACACGCTCGACTGCGCCACGTGCCACCAGCCGCACGCTGGCGACGGCGCGACGCATCTCCTCGCCGCACACTTGAAAGTCGACACCATCTGTCGCGAGTGTCACGAGCCACAGCGCGCGGTGGAAGGCTCGCTGCACGATATACCGCCCGATAACTCCGCAACGCACAACGCTTGCCGTACTTGCCACAACTACCATACAGATGCGCGCACGCCGCAGCCGACCGAGCTCGATCCCGCCGGCCATTGCCTGAGCTGCCACCAGCCCGGCCAGCCCGGCGCGGCCCGCGTCCTGGGCTCGCCGAACCACCCCGAGGTCGCCTGTGCCGGCTGCCACGATCCGCACGAATCGCAGCACGGCCACTTCCTCTCCGCCCCGGCCGGCCAGCTCTGTAGCAGTTGTCATGAGGAAGAGGCCCGCGTCGCCGGCGGCACGCACGATTGCCTGACCGATTCGAGCCAGTGGCCGTCAGAAGCCGCCAATACGCACGATACCTGCCTCGCCTGCCACCGCGCCCACGGCAACGAGCAGACCGGCCTCTACCGCCTCGCCGCCGCCGACTCCACCGGCTCAAGTGGCGTATGCCTCTCCTGCCACCCGTCGGCTGTGCCCGGCGGTCGCGAGGCGCTGGCCCTGGCGCACCCGCTCCCGGCTGCTAGCGTCGCTGCCGAGATGAGTCTTCCGCTCGATGGCGTCGGTCCCGACCGCCAGATCGCCTGCCGCACCTGCCACGATCCCCACGCCGGCCCCGGCTCCACGACGATGCTCCGCACGCAAGTGCCCGGCGGCGCCGGCGAGCAGGTCTGTTTCGCGTGCCACGAGGAAACCGCCAATATCCACAGCATTGGCCACGCAGCAGGTTCCCTCCGCGACGCCGGCTTCGCGTCGGAATCGTGCCAGCCGTGCCACGTGACGCACGCTGCCGCCGACGCGATCGATCCGCAGCTCCTGTGGCCCAAGGCCCTCGCCGAATACGCCGGCATGCCCGACGTCGCCGTCGCCGACCAGCCGTGCGTTGCTTGCCATCGTGTTGGCGGCCCGGTGACCCCGCCGACCATCGCCACGCATCCCGAGGCCGAGATGCTTAATCTCGAGTCGCCGACCTCGCCGGGGTATCTGCCGCTATTCAACGAGCGCGGCGAGGTCGATCCGCAGGGCCACATCGCCTGCCGCACGTGCCACCTGACGCACGGCCGCAGCATGCCGGCGGTACTGCCCGCGGAGGTCCGCAACGTCGCCGGCCGCGAACTCCGGGCCCGCTCCTGGCACGTCCGCTCGTTCGGGCCCGGCAACGTCTGCACGACCTGCCACGGGCCCGATGCCCTCCGACGCTTCATGTACTTCCACAATCCCGCGCGTCGCGGCGGGCCGATCGAAGGCGGCGCCCCGCCCGTGCTCGCGCCCTGACGTCGCCGACACGTAGCGCAAAGATTGGCGCCCTGGGCTCTCGAGAATTATCGGGGGAGGGCGACGATGTGCGGGGCATCGGCCGATAGTTCTCTTTGTGACGGGCGCGTTGGTCTGTATACTGAGATCAAGGTCTCGGGTGGCGGCACACGGACGCCGCGCCTCAATCACCCGGCATATCTGCGCCACCCATGGACCGCAAGGACGGCGAGCCACGACAGGAGCCTCGAACGATGATCGCTCGGGCTGTGCGCCGCACGAACGTCCCTGTCGGGCCTGCGCCGGCCGCGAGGTCACCTGACGCGGTCCCTCCGGGGCAGGGGGGACTACACGTCAGCGAATCGATGTCGAGCGAGGCCGAGTGCGCGGCGGCGCACGACGTTCCTCGAGTGCTGGAATGGGTGTGAGGTGTGAGGGAAAAGCGCGAACCCATCCGAATGTCGCGGCGCCCGTGCGGCCAGGTCGTAACGGCTTGAGCGCGGGCAGCGCGGTGTTCTCAGGAGCAGACACAGTGTTGCCGATGGACCCACGGTCGTCTCACCGCCTCCGCTGTCGGCGCGTCGCGGTGCTATTCGCCGCCGGCCTGGCGCTGGGGGCGGGCCTGTTGCCGGCACACGCGTCGGATCGCGTGGTGCTGTGCGAAGAGTTCACCAACTACTACTGCGGTTCGTGCGCATTCGCCGGCCCGGCGCTGGACCTGTTGTTGGACACGTACCCCGACTCGCTGGCCTTCATCCAATATCAGATATTTGACGCCGAATATTCGAAACCCTGGGGCGACAACCGCTGGGCGTACTACGAGGCGGAGTACACACCCGCGGCCATCTTCGACGGCACGGACAAGCTGGAAGGCGCCATCGAGGACCTCGACCAGCAGTACACCATCTACCGCGCCAACCACTTCCTGCCCGAACGGGCCAATCCCACCGATGTGACCGTCGAGTTCGACAACGTCCTTCAGCTCGGCGGCCCGAACTACCTCGTCGACGTCGCGGTCAGCGTCGAGCCCGGCGGTGTCGCCAAGACCATGGACGTCTACATCGTCCAGGTCCTCGATCACTGGCCCGACACCAAGCCTTATCACCGCAACGGCTTCAAGCAGGCCGCCCCCGTGGAGCAGATCACCGTCGGCCCCGGCCAGACCGGCTACGCCCAGTACATCTTCTCCCTCGACGACGACAGCGCCGAGCGCGAGGAAGACGTCAAGTTCATCGCCTGGGCCCAGCAGCCTGAGCCCGGCTTTCCCGCAGCCGTGTACCAGGCCGCCGTCCGTGTCTGGCCGCTGATCACCATCCCCGGCGACGCCGATGCCGACGGCTATCCGGACGCCGTCGACGACTGCCCCAACCGCTACGACCCCGACCAGCTCGACAGCGACGGCGACGGGTTCGGCGACGCCTGTGACAACTGCGACGAAACCTGGAACCCGGACCAGACGGACACCGATGAAGACGGCTTCGGCGACGATTGCGACACGTGCCCTGTGCTGCACCACTACAACCAGGCCGACACCGACGCGGACACCATTGGCGACGCCTGTGACTCGTGCCCCGACGTTTACGCCCCGGCGGGCGTCGACGCCTTCGGCCGCTCGATCGGCTGCCTCGACTTCGACTGCGACGTCGATACGGATGACCTGCTGGTGCTGAACCGCTGTCTGAGCGGCCCGGATGACACCACGCCGCCGGCCACTTGCACGCCGGCCGAGTTCGCCCGCGCCGACGTCGACGACGACGGCGACGTCGACCTGGCCGACTTCGCCCTGCTTAGTCAGAACTGCACCGGACCGCTCATCAGCCCGGCCACGTACGTCGGTGCGGCCAACTGCGCCGACTGCCACTCCGGCAACCACGCCGACTGGATGCAGACCATTCACGCCACCGCCTTCAGCACGTTGGTGAATGACGGCGCGGGCGACAACGTCCTGTGCTTCCCCTGCCACTCCGTCGGCTACGGCAAGGCCAGCGGCTTCGTCGATCTGGACACCACGCCCGATCTGGCCAACGTGCAGTGCGAGAACTGCCACGGTCCCGGCAGCAACCACTTGAGCGACCCGTACGGTTTCCCGCTGGAGCGGCCGCTCGATGCGGACCTCTGCGGCGCCTGTCACCAGTCCTGCCACGGTCTGTGCGGTGAGAACCACCACCCGCAGTACGAGCAGTGGTCCGAGTCGAAGCACTCCACGGCCCTCATCGACATCCAGTGGCTGCCCGACACCGAACAGGAATGCCTCCAGTGTCACTCCACCGACTATCGCCTCGCTCCGCCCGGTGAGGAGCCGCAGGTATGGGAGGCCATCTACGACCTCGAGTGCGTCGCCTGCCACGATCCGCACGGCGGCCCCAACGTCGGACAGCTTCGCCTGCCCCCGTACGAGCTCTGCGCCGAGTGCCACACCATGGGCGACGTGATGCCGCCCGACATGCCCGATCAGCCGCAATCCGAAATGCTGCACGGCTTCGGCGGCTTCGCCCTGGACGGCACGCCGCTTAACGGCCCATACAGCATGCACTGGTGGGGCATCGCGGACGAGTGCGCCGTCTGCCACGTGCACGAGGAGCCGTACGGCGGCCCACAACAGCCGGTGAACAGCGGCCACCTCTTCGTGCACAACCTGCGGGCCTGCCTGCCCTGTCACACCGAGGAGACGGCCACGCTGCTCGTCGAGGGCATGCACGCCGAAGTGACGCTGCGCCTGACGCGGATCGCCCGCTACTTCACGCCGGGCGACCCGCTCTACATCGATCCGGCGACGCTGCCCCCGGCGGAGCTGGCCCGCTACGAGATCGCCCGGTTCAACTATCTGCTGGTTGAGGCGGACCGTTCGTTCGGCTCGCACAACCCCGAGTACGCCCGGGCCCTGCTGGGCGAGACCGAGGCGTTCCTCGACATTCCGCCAATCCTCGGTCCGGGTGGTGGCGGCGAAGGCCCCGTACCAATTCCCGCCTGCGACTATTACGCGGAGGGCTGCCCGTGAGAATCTCGCGACGTGATTTCCTGAAAGCCGCCGCGGCGGCCACCATGGCCGGGCATCTGGCTCCGGCCGCCCTGGCTCAGTTGCAGAAGGTCCTGGGGCGGGGCGGCGGACCGCGGGTGATCTGGCTCCAGGGTGCCGGCTGCGACGGCTGCGCCATCTCCGCCCTGAACAGCATTCACTACGCGACGATCGACGACGTCCTGCTCAACACGATCGATCTACGCTTCCAGAACAACCTCCAGGCCGCCGCCGGCGACCTCGCCGTCTCGGCCATCGAGGGCGGCACCGCCGAGCCCGGTTACATCCTGATCGTCGAAGGGGCGATCCCCACCGGCGCCGCGGGCAAGTACTGCCGCTTGTGGCCGGGCATGACCATGCTCGACGCCCTGAACACCTACGCCGCCAACGCCAGCTACATCATCGCCCTCGGGGCCTGTGCCTGCTTCGGTGGTGTCACCGGCGGAGCACCCAACCCGACCGCCGCCAGCGGTGTCGGCGGGATCCTCGGCGACGATCCCCGGTTGATCAACCTGCCCGGCTGCCCGGCGCATCCCGACTGGCTGGTCGGCACGATCACCTACCTGTTGACCAACGGGCACGTGCCGCCGGTCGACGCCCATCGCCGACCGCTCCAGTACTTCGGCGAGCGCATCCACGACAACTGCTTCAAGCGCCAGAAGCACTGCGGCGAGTTGACCTTCGCCGAGAAGCTCGGCGACGAGGGCTGCATGGAGTACCTCGGCTGCAAGGGCAAGCACACGTACTCCGATTGTCCCATTCGCAAGTGGAACAGCAGCGGCCCGCAACAGTACGGCGTGAACTGGTGCGTCGGGGCGCACAGCCCGTGCCTGGGCTGCGTGAATCCGACTTTCCCCGACGGCATGTCGCCGTTCTACGTGTACCTGCCCGGTGGGAAGGACGAGGGTGAAGGCGGCGAGGGCTAGGGTACGGTCCGGGCCCGATCGCCGGTTGCTGAAGACGAGCTGATGACCTCGCGAAGAGGAACTGAGCAATGCCGACCACGATCACGCTTGACCCCGTGACCCGCATCGAGGGCCACCTGGAAATCGAAGTCACCGTGGACGTTGTCCGCGGTCAGCAGCAGGTCATCAGCGCCCGCAGCATGGGCAAGATGTTCCGCGGCTTCGAGATCATCCTGGCCGGCCGCGATCCGCGCGACGCCGCCATGTACACGCAGCGCATCTGCGGCGTCTGCCCCGTCTCGCACGCCATGGCTTCGAGCCTCAACCTCGACAACGCTTTCGGCGTGACACCGCCGGACAACGGCCGCATCCTACGCAACCTCGTGCTCGGGGCGAACTTCATTCAGTCGCACCTGCTGCACTTCTACCACCTGTCCGTCCTGGACTATGTGAACACCACCGGGCTGCTGGACAAGTCGCCCTGGACGCCGCGCTACGTCACCGCCGACATGGCCACGGGCGCGAACGCCGCCACGCTCGTCTCGCACTACGTCGCCGCCCTGGCCATGCGCCGCAAGGCGCACCAGATGGGGGCGCTCTTCGGCGGCAAGCTGCCCTGTCTCGGCTCCTTCGTCGTCGGCGGCTGCACCGAGGCCGTCACCGCCGAGAAGATCGCCGACTTCCGCAGCCTGCTCACCGGGCTGCGGTCCTTCATCAACAACGTCTACCTAGCCGACGCCAACACGCTCGGCGACCTGTTCCCGACGTACTTCACGCTCGGCGGCGGCAACGAGAACCTCCTGGCCTTCGGCGTGTTCGACCTCGATTCGTCCGGCGCGAACCGGTTTTTCTCGCCCGGCCGCTACGCCGGCGGGGCGTTTGAGTCGATGGATCCGGCCCAGATCGCCGAATACGTGATGCACTCGTGGTACACGCCCGCCTCGGGGAACCTGAACCCAGCGCAGGGCGTCACCGAGCCTGACGCCGAGAAGCAGGGGGCGTACTCCTGGCTCAAGGCGCCGCGCTACGCGGACCTGCCTTACGAGCTCGGCCCGCTGGCCCGCATGTGGATCAACCACGACTACACACGCGGCATCTCGGCCATGGACCGCATCATCGCCCGCGCCCAGGAAACCAAGAAGATTGCCGACGCCATGGACGGCTGGCTCGACGAACTAACCCCGGACATGTCCGGCTACGCCACGAGCGAGATCCCCGTGCAGGCCACCAGCGCCGGCCTGACTGAGGCCCCGCGCGGCGCCCTCGGTCACTGGATGAACATCACAGACTCGACGATCAGTCGCTACCAGGTCATCACGCCGACCGCCTGGAACGCCTCGCCCCGCGACGACGTGGACGTGCCCGGTCCGATCGAGGCGGCACTGGTCGGCGTCCCGGTCGCGGATATCGAACAGCCGGTCGAAGTGCTCCGCATCGTGCACACCTTCGACCCGTGCCTGGCCTGTGCCGTGCACATGGTTCGCCCCGGCGAGCGCGTGCCCGCCAGCCGTGTGCTGCTCCAGCCCGGACTCGGTTAGCCGCCCCGACGAGAAGGACGGTTGATGCTCGTGCAAAACGGTCAAGACGAACAGACCGCCACCGACCGCTGCCCCGTCCTGGTGCTCGGTCTCGGCAACATCCTGTTGCGCGACGAGGGCGTCGGCGTGCGCGTGATCGAGACGCTGCGTGAGCGGTCTCGGCCGGAGGGCGTCGAGTTCTTCGATGGAGCCACCGCCGGCCTCGACCTGCTGGACGTCCTCGCCGATCGGCGGACCGTCGTCGTCGTGGACGCCATCGCCGGCGACTACGCCCCGGGCACGGTCCTGCGCCTGACGCCGGAAGACCTGCTGCCGAGCGATCATCCCGGCGTCTCGCTGCACGAGATGGGCATCCTGGAGACGCTGACCGTCGCCAGACACCTGGGTAATGCCCCGCACGAAGTTGTCATCATTGGTATTAAGCCGTTCGAGGTCGATTACGGCCTGAACCTCACGGATGAAATGCAACGCCTGATGCCGGACATCCTGGCCCTGGTGTCGGCGGAACTGGAGAAGCTGTGACGCGCGGCGGAGCCTGGCCGCGAGTCCGCAAGGGAAGCTTTACGATGAAACCGCTCGCCTTCATCCCGGTCGTGGTCCTGGTAGCGCTCCCGGTGCTCGTGGCTTTGCTTCCGGCGACGACCCCCGTCGCAGTCGCCGAGCCGGCCTGGGGCCAGAACTGCTTGGCCTGTCACGACTTACTGCAAATAAACCTGCTCAATGTCGTTGGGGCGGACCTCATCGCCGACCCCGACGAGAGCGGTACCGGCGCCCCGGATCGCGGGCCGCTCCCGGTGTTCCGCGTCGGCCCGGGCGGGAACAAGACCATCCGTGTCGCGGTCTCCGGCCTGATGACCGGTGATACCTATGCGGTCGAGCTGTTCCGGCTGCGGTTCCCGGGCGTCGTGCAGGGCGGCGAATTGACTTACTCCGGCGATTGCGCCTGGGCCGAGTGGGGCAATCACGCTAACTACTTCTCCGATCCGGACGTGTCCGCCCCGTGGCAGCCCGGCGCGACCACGCATGAGTTCGACATTCATATCGGCCCCGATGCCGCGGAAGACTTCTACGACGTGGCCTTCGCCGTGGCTGGCAAGTTCGGCGGGGACGATTCACAGCTCTTCTACGCCGCAGAACACTTCTATATTCAGGTTCAGGGGCAAGTCGGTGATGTGAATTGCGATGGGACGGTCGACAACTTCGATATCGCGGCGTTCGTGCTGGCGCTAACCAACCCCAGCGCATACGAGGCCCGCTACCCGGACTGCGACCGCATGCTGGCCGATATCAACCAGGACGGTCTGGTGGACAACTTCGACATCAGCGCGTTCATCGACCTGCTGACGGGCTGATGGCGGGGGGGATCGCTGGTTTGGCGCCTGCCGGCGCTAGCTCAGGCGAGTGAAGGCGTTGCGGTTGGAGCAATCTTTGCCTACAATTAATGTCCTGAGGGGCTCGGGTGGGAAGGCGAGCGTCGGCAGTGTGCGCGGCCGGCGGCCGAAGTGAAATGCCGTCTCAGGAGACCGGATCAGTGACCGGACAACGTAGGTGTTGGGGCCGGCAGGGGGTCCGGGGGTTCACGCTTATCGAATTGCTGGTGGTGGTGGCGATCATCGCCCTGCTGATCTCGATTCTGCTGCCGGCGCTGTCCGACGCGCGGGAGCAGGCGAAGGCCGTCAAGTGCGGGGCCAACCTCCAGCAAATCGGTCTCGGCCTGCTGAATTGCATGACTGAGAACCAGGATTGCGTGCCCCTGATCGACGACGGCGTTGGGTCGCCCTCCGTGGTGTACACTTGGCTCGACGCCCTGTACGACCTGGATTACACCGGGATTGTGGACATCCAGTGGTGCCCGACGGACGATCATCGCTCGCCGGCGATGCTGGAGCGGGTCGCCAATGGCTGGAACTTCTCCTGGGTGCGGAAATTCGGGGCGGGGGAGTCCCTGAAGCCGGGTTCCCGCTCGAGTTACGCGCTGAACTCGCACATCGCCTACAGCCACCCTCCCTATCCGGAGTGCAGCCCGTCGCGCCAGGTCATGGTGACCGACGGGTTCTGGAACTGGTTCGGGAACATGAGCGCCCACTACACGATGGCGCCGGCGGCGCTGGGCTACTCTGTTCCGGTGCTCGACACCTACGCCGGCTGGCAGGGCGGCATGATCGGCTTCCGTCATGGGCGCAACCTCGCCACGAACATGGTCTTCCGCGATGGCCACGTGGTGAAGATCACGCCCCGCCGACCGCACAACGTCCGCGAGTACCGGGATTTCCTGCCACGCAGCGCCACGCGCATGGTGGATACGGCGAAGTACTACACGTGGCTGCCGGGGGAGACGACCACCCGCCTGGACGTCTTCGGTTACGACCAGCGCTACTCGGAAATCGAAGACTGGATGCCCAACGGAGCGGATCCGCGCTGGCCGCCGTTTTCGACCGGCACGCAGCTTCCACCGAGCTGGGAGTATCGAGACTGGGGTTCGACCGGCGCCCCCGAGGCCTGCCGGGAGGCTCGTGCCTGGGTCCCATATTACTACCCGCGTGAGCTGAGCCCTGCGTGGCGGACCGCGAACGGCAAATGGACCAAGCTCCCGTCCAATCCGGATGATCGGAAGTAGGGGATGCAAGGGAACGCTCGACCGATCTGGCTCGGATTGGCTCTCATCGCGCTCCTGGGCGCCGCCGGTTACTACTACTGGCGGCGAGCTGAGGATCCGCCGGCGCCCGGCCGAGACGTCACGCTGCACGGCTATTGCCTGGCCTGCAAGCATGAAGTGACCGCCCACTACACGGCGGGAGAAGTGCAGCCGGTGAAGTGCCCCCTCTGCGGAGAGCGGGCTGTCTACAGCCTGTGCTACTGCGAGAAGTGCAAGATGCGCATTGTTCCGGTGCTCGAGCCGGCCGAGGCGGGCGGCCTGCCGCGCATGCCGATGATCCGGACGTGTCCGCGCTGCGGCGGCCCGGCGAGCGCTTATGCGCCGTACGACGAGGAGCAGCAGCAGGCGGCCCTGGGGCCCGTGCCTGAGTGGCCGCCGAAGTAGCCCTGCTTTTCCGGACTATCCGGAAGAGACCTTAAAGGGCAGGAGTTGGGAGAAGTGGCGTCAAAGGCGAGCCAAGAGGTTGGCGATGTATCCTTGCGCCATGTCACCGCGCTGGGAAGGCGACAGAACGCTGTCGCGAGTTCCGATAACGCATTTGCCGCGGCGAGCGACGCTCGCCCGACTCGAGGGGAAGGGTGCATAGATAGATAGTCTCTTTCTGCTGGACGGGTTCGTGGTGCAAAAGAATCGGAGGTATTCGACATGCTACGAATGAGATGGATGGGCCTCATGGCCACTCTCGGGCTGATGTGCGTGCCCGCGGCGGTGGGGCAGGTGGCAATTGACTTTGAGGGTTACTCCCTCGGCGACGTTAACGGGCAGGACGGCTGGTCGATCACGACCCAAACCGGCTCCGCGTCCGCGGAGATCGTGGTTGATCCGCTCGACGCCAACAACCAGATTCTCCGTATCCGCAACTTCGACGGCATGGGTGGCGATGACGGCGACGTCCGCCTCCGCAGGACGATCAGCCTCGGCTCCGGCCCGATGCTGATCACGCTCGAATACGACATCGAGCTCGAGAGCAGCGCCGCCGGCACCGCGCTATACCCCCGTCTGCGCGACGCCAGCAACGACTTCTCTGTCGTCAACAACATGCACTACACCGGCGGCGCCAACGGCACCTTCGCGCATCAGGGCTGGTATGCCCGCCTGCCCGACGGCACCGAGCAGAACTGGGAGCTCAACGGCGACCCGGGTATCCCGGCCGCCACGCGCGCCCACACCGCCTGGGTGTTCTTCTACTCGGGCACCAGCACCGGCAATCACCTGGTCAAGGTGGTCAAGGACGGCGTGTCTTACGACAAGCGCAACGCCTACGGCTCCAGCGTCGGTGTCCTGAACTGCGACTACATCGAATTCTCGCTCTACTCCGGCGGCCAGGCGACCTGGAACATCGACAACATCCAGATCACTGCCGAGCCGACCTTTGCCGCCCCGGTGGCCGATGCCGGCGAGTATCCCGACATGGTCCTGTGCGACTTCGACGGCTGCTTCGTCGACGTGGATGCCTCGCTGAGCACAGGCACGATCTCCAAGTACCAGTGGCTGGAGAGCGCTGCGACCGCGCAGAACATTCTGTCCCAGGGGCTGGCTCCGATTCAGGAGGTCTCGCTTCCCTACGATACGTCGAACAACGTGGTGCTCAACGTATTCGACGCGCGCGGTGTCTACCACAGCGACACGGCCCTGATCATCACCGGTCCTGTCCCGGATCCCTACTCGATCGAGGACCAGGTCTGGGGGCCGTACGGCATCAAGAACGGCGACATCTACGGCACGGCGCAGTCGGACGTCGTGGTGCCCAGCTCCAACTTGCGGCTGCGCATGATCGACCAGCGCTCCGATCTGCCCGATCCCACGTCGCACCGGCAGTTGCTCTTCGACGCCCGCGGCAACATCTACTACGTCACGTGGTACCGTAGTGTACGCTCACTGAATCCCGATCTGACCAACCGCTGGGAGACGGCCAGCCTGGCCAATGGCTGCCTCGAGAACGAGTGCCTGATCGTCGGCGATCGCTACGTGTACGCGGCCGTGCCGCCCACGACCGACGGCGGCTTCGTGACGATTCCGGCGCAGATCGTTGCCCTGCGCAAGGGCGACGGCTCGATCGCCTGGCAGATACAGTTGCCCGGTGAGGCGTACGTCGACTGTGCCCCCTCGAAGCCCAAGATGACGCTGTGGAACGACAAGCTGTACTACGTCGGGGCACCCGATATGGCCGGCGTGGACATGATCTACCTGTACCAGGTGGATGCGACCTCCGGCAATCTCGACTGGACCGAGCCTCTGGCTTGCGGCACCGAGGCGCCGCAGGGTCGCTGGGGTACGGTCGCCTTCGTCCCCGACCTGTACGCGAGCGATCCGGACGGCTACGTGCACGCCCTGTTCTTCCAGGGTCATAGCGAGACCGAGAACGACGGTCTGTCCGACGCGATGGCCGTGCAGATCAACCCCGCCGTCGGCGCCCGCGTTGTCTGGGGTGTCGACGCCGGTTACGCCCTGCGCAGCCACCCGATCTTTAGTGATGAGACCGGGCTGGTCTACATGTGCAACCAGTCGAACTGGAAGGGCCACTCGACGTGGGTCTTCGATCCCTATGCCGGCCTGCTGGCCCACTACGAGACCAGCGGCTATGACCGTCCGCGCGAGGACGTCGTCGGCCTCGACTACGACGGCCGCACGATTCACTCGGGCAACGACATGGGCGTCGTCTACTCCGAGGTCGACGCCGACGGCACCGGCCTCAGCCTGATCCGCAAACAGCGCCAGTACGACCCGGCCATCCTCAACCCGAACCACCCGGACTTCGGCGGCTACTTCGGCGATCAGGCCATCCTCCTGCAGAACGAGGACGGCGACACGCTGATGCTCACCGCCCACCAGCGCTGGTGGTATGATCCCGACGGCTACACTGCCGAGGGCCGCGGCCCCGAGCAGGTTGTGCTGCTCAACCTAACGCAGGACGACGGCTCGCCCACCGAAGAGGATCTCGACGACGGCCCGATTTACATCGACAACGTTCGCCTGCTCGAGGACGGCGTGCCGGTCTTCTCCGACGACTTCGAGTCGTACGACCTCGGCCCGCTGCCGTTCTACCCGGATTCGCCGTGGACCTACACCGGCGACGTCGGCGCCAGCATGCCGATGATCGTCGATGACGGCGGCAACAAGGTGCTGGCCATCGACCCGTTCGGCGGCTACAGCAACGAGTACGTCGCCATCAAGGCCCTGCTCGGCCAGGAGTATCCGCAGTCGTCCGAGGCGGTCATGCGCCTGGAATGGATGCAGAAGCGCACCGACCTCACCGACAACGTCGGCATCGAGGTTGTCCCCTACGATCCGACGCCGCCGGGCTACAACCCGTGGGGCGTGTACGAGTGGGACGGTGGCGGCGAGCCCAGCTACCAGAAGGCCTGGGGCGTGGGCGGCGATCCCGACTGGTCGCCGACGGCCCTGCTGCAGGTTGATACCTGGGAACCGGGTGTTCTTATCTGGGACTACCTGAACTGGGAATTCAACATGACCATCAACGGGACGAACGAGGGCGGCGTCCCGCCGGTCTTCGACACCAGCAAGACCATGAACTACATCGAGATCTACATGCAGGCCACGTCCGTTACCAGCAGCAGCTGGACCCCACCGCTGTTCACGCCCGTCGCCATGTACAAGGCGAGCGAATGGACCGGCGAGGCCTGGGATTGGAGCGATCTCGATGCCCTTTCGATCTCGCCGACCGGCGACATCTACTTCATGCAGTTCGGCGACGGCCGGCGCTACACGCGACTGACCATGACGTTCGTCGGCGATGTGAACTGCGACGGGATCGTCAACAACTTCGACATCCGGGCGTTCGTCCTGGCGCTCACCAACCCGGAGAGCTATGCGGCGCAGTTCCCGGATTGCGACATCATGAACGCTGACGTGGACGGCGACGGGATCGTCACCAACTTTGACATCTCCCCGTTCATCCAGTTGCTCAGCGGCGGCAAGTAACCTGACGGGGCACGGCCCCGTTGGACGCCGCCGGAGGGCGGCGGTGTGAGTGTGCCCCTCCCGTCCCGTGGCCGGTCCGACGTCAACGACGCGGACCGGCGACGGGCGGGGCGGGGTGGTTCGGCGAGCAGGGGAAGGGGGGACGGGGATCCCGGGGGACGGTCTGGTCGCCGGTTACGGTGACCGAGGAGACGTCCACTGTGCTAGTCAAAACGGCCTCTTCCTGCCTCATTCTTTCCTTACTCGCTCTTGGATCCTCCTCGGCCCTGGCGGCTGTTCCGCCGGCGCCGGACGTGCTGACCGAATACAGCGCCGCGGACTGGGGTGCGGGGGCCCAGTACGCCACGGCGACGGTCACGGACGATACGTCGCGCGTGCACGCCGGCAGTGCCTCGGTTCATTTCAACACGGACGGCGGCTTCGACACGTGGGCGTGGGCTCCGGTCGGCTACAACGGCGACTGGGATCTTCTCGCGGCCGGGGCGGTCGGCCCGTCGTTCTGGGTATACGCCGTCAACAACAACTCGGGCTTCCAGGGGCCTTCGCCCTGGATTCGCCTGTACACCAACGCCGGCGGCTACATCGAATACAGCCCTGACCACGACCTGCTCAACGATGCCCGCAATCAGTGGGTTGAGATCCGCGTGCCGCTCAACGGTGACGACACGTGGAGCCGCACGATCATGGGCGATCCCGACCTGAGCCACGTCAACTACATTGAGATTCACGGCGACACGTGGGAGGCCGGCTTCGACCTGTGGTTCGACGACCTGGCGTTCGATGTGCCGCTGGCGCCGCCGGGAGCGCTGCGTGCCATCGCGGGCAACGGTCGCGTCCAGCTCTCCTGGGAACCGTTCAACGACATCCTCGGGCAGTTTGATCACTACGCCGTGTATCGCGAGACGGCGCCGTTCGATGACGTCACCAGCCTGACGCCGATCGACACGCTCAGCGGTCTCGGCACGACGAGCTACCTCGACGACACCGCCGTCAACGGCACCCATTACTACTACGCTGTCACGGCCGTTCTCGCGAGCGGGGCCGAGACGAGCGACGTCTTCGCCGTTGGCCCGCGCACGCCGCGGAACGAGACCGACTTGCAGATCGCCAGTCTGGCGCGTACGCCGCACTACCCCCGCTACCTGCCCAATTACACCTACTACGAGGTGACCGAGCCGTCCGGCTTCGGCCCGTACGCCTTCACCGCGGCCACCTCGCTCGGCGGCGGCCAGAACGGCAGCACGCAGCGCTGGTCCGACGTCGGCGATCCCGTGACCTACACCGCCAGTATCCGCAACCGCGGCACCAACATCGTCAGCGGCATGCTCTCCGGCACGTGGCGCGTCGACGGCGACGTGGTGGCCAGCCCGTCGCAGTCCGTGTCGCTCGACCCCGAAGACGTGGTGACGTTCACCTATGTGCTCAACTGGGATGACGAGCTGCACGACGTGACCTTCGCGATGGACGTGGACGACGCCCGCCCGGAGAACAACACGCTGACCATCAACACGAAGTCGGCCGGCTTCCTGACGTACGTGGACGTCGGTTTCGCTGAGGACTTCCGCGAGCTGAGCACACCGGAATACCCGCAGGCGGTCACGGACGACATGATCGACTGGCTCCAGCGGCACGCGGCTCGCATGAACGAGATGTTCGTCGAGATGGGCAGCCTCAAGCGCGTGCACTATGACGTGCTGGAGATGATCGACGACCGGGCGGCCGACCCGACGATCGACCGCACACCGTTCGCGATCTTCCCGTTCCGCTATTACAGCGGCTCCCCGTCGTCCGATCCGCGCATTCCGAGCTACTACCACGCCGACGAGGACATCGACTACGGCCTGTGCCACGAGATGTCGCACCAGCTTGGCATGATTGACCTGTACCGGCTCGACCTGCCCGCCGAGCGGAACTACGTCTCGGGTGAGACGTACTGGGCCACCGACGGCCTCATGCGCACGTGCGCCCCGTTCTATTCGCAGCACAGCGCCAACGCCATGAACCACTGGCTGAATACGGCCCACGGGTATTACGGGCAGTATCTCTACAGCCTGCCCGAGTACGTTGACCTCCGCATCGTCGGCACGGACGGCGAGCCGGTCGTCGGCGCCAACGTCCGCATGTACCAGAAGTGCGAGCGCCCCGGCCAGGGCGAGGTCATCACCACGCAGATCAAGGCCCAGGGCGTCACCGGCGAAGATGGCATCTGGCGGCTGCCGAACGTTCCCATCGACTCCGGCATGGTGCCCACCACGTACGCCGGCGATCAGCTTCGCGACAACCCGTTCGGCTACGTGGCCGTGGTCGGCACCAACGGCCTGCTGCTCTTCCAGATCGAGTACCTCGACGTCGTCTCCTACGCCTGGCTCGAAATCACCGAGGTCAACAACGCCTACTGGGCCGGCGACACTGATGTGGTCACCATCGAGCGCGAGATCCCCGTCGCCGGCGGCGTGCAGCATTTCCCGCCCGAGGACCTCACCGAGCTCAACGCCGTCAACTGGACCGGCTGGGCCCAGTATGTGCCCACCGGCCTCGATCTCTACGACGACACGTACGTCAAACAGGTCGGCGCCGCCTCGCTCAAGGTCGTCAGCACCGGCTACAGCGACAACGGCCTCCGCTATCCGGCGGGGATCATCGCCGATTGGGATCTCTCCCACGTCGAGACGATCCACTTCTGGGCGCGGGCCAGCGCGACGGGCTTCCAGAACTACAGCCCCTGGCTGCGCCTGGGCAACCTCGACGACGGCTACTACCAGTACACGCCGACCTCGAACCCGCTCACGGCGGCGATCGGCCAATGGGTCGAGTTCGAGGTGCCCATTGCCGGCGACGCGACGTGGACGCGCACGGTCGGCGGCAACCCGTCGCTCAGCAGCATCAGCTACATCGAGCTGCACGCCGACCCGCAGGGCACCGGCTTCACGCTCTGGCTCGACGGCCTGTGCTTCTATCCGCAGCCGGGCTACGCGGTGGGCGATCTGAACTGCGACGGCATCGTGAACAACTTCGACATCAGCCCGTTCATCCTGGCCCTGACGAACGAGGCGGGTTACGTCGACGCCTATCCGGATTGCGACCGCGACCTGGCGGACGTCAACGACGACGGCATCGTGAACAACTTCGACATCGCCCCGTTCATCGACCTGCTGTTGGGCAAGTAGGACGCCGGCACGCGCTGTAGCGTCTCCCGACCGGACAGTCTCTGTAGCGTCGGCCCCCCGTGGCCGACGTCGAATGCCGAACGCCGGTGTGGCATGCCCAAGCGCAGCGCGGGCATGTCGACCGTCGTTGCTGCGGGGCCCTCGCGCTTCACGCTCGCCCGAGTTATTGTTCCTTTCTCGCTAGATTTGCTTGACAGACTCGCCGATCACGCAAGAATGCCCCTGTCAACCTGGATGGCCAACTGGGAGGCGTGGCCGTGGGGCGCATTCCGAGCCTGATCGTTCGTTCTGCTGTTGGCGGTAGCCGGTCTCGGTCTATCGCGCGGGCCCGCGCGGCTCGTCGGCCGCCGGCGTTCACGTTGATCGAGCTGCTCGTGGTCGTGGCGATCATCGCCGTGCTGGTGTCCATTCTCCTGCCGGCGATGTCACAGGCGCGGCAGCAGGCCCGGGACGTCCGCTGTGGGACGTACGTACGGCAGTTGGGCCTGGGGATGACCGCGTACCACAACGAGTATGACTGCTATCCGGCGCATCAGTGGCGGTTGCCGAACGACGTCCGCTGCCGCTGGTTCAACGCCATGGCCGACATTCTGTCCGGGCTCAAGGTGCAGGGCTGCCCCTCCGTCGCGGATTGGGAGGTCGGGCGGAACAACTCGTACGGCTACAACTACAAGTACATCGGCAGCGCCCGCGACAACGAGCTCAGCCCGAAGCATCCCTTCGAGAACTTCCCGGTCAAGGACGTCCACGCGCCGGCGATGACGATCGCCTTCGCCTGCTCCGACGGCACCGGTTGGAAGATCGAGCACGTCAACGGCGTCAAAAACGTGGACATGATCGGCAACCACGGCTACACGCTCGACCCGACGTACATCCCCACGTACAGCCTCGAAACGTACAGCGGGGGCGAGCTCGAACCTTATGCCTGGCACGACTACCGCACCTACATCTCCGACCGCCATCGCGGTGGCAGCAACGCCTGTTTCGCCGATGGTCACGTGAGCCGTGTCCTGCCGCGCAAGGTGTACCGCGACAACGCCCTATGGAATGGTTGGGGCTGCGAAGACATCGAGCGTGACCCGCATGTGCCGTTCCGCTACATGGCCGGCGAGTTCCGCTACGTTATTGATGAGTGATCCATCGCGTCGCCTCGGCGTCTGCGGCCGTCCCTGCGGGACGCGTGACGCACAATGCGCTTGAGGTGACGCTGCTCGGGGACTACATTGAAGCTGGCGAGGGCGAAGCGCCATTTATCAGCAGTGGGCCCCCGAATGTGCCAGGATCACGCCGAGCCACGTGATAGCTCCGCCGCCGACGCGGCGCGGGCTCGTCTCGTCGACGACTACCTCGCCCGGCGGGCAGCCGGCGAGGTTATCGGCCCGGCCACCTTCAGCGCCGAACACCCCGACGCCGGGCCCGAGCTCGGCGATGCGCTGGCCATGCTTGACCATCTGCGCCCGCCGCCGGACCCGCTCGAACTGCTGCGCGGCCGCGGCGTGCTCCGCGATGCACCCGACTCGTCGTACCGGGCGTTTCTCGACGACTACGGCATCGTCGGCGTGCTCGGCCTGGGCGGCATGGGGATTGTGCTCGAAGGCTTCGACCCCTCCGTACAACGCCCCGTCGCCATCAAGCTGCTGCACCCGCTGTACGTCCACGAGCAGGCGGCCGTGGCCCGCTTCCGTCGAGAAGCGCTCGCCGCCGCCCGCCTCCAACATCCCAACATCGTGACGATTCACGCCGTCGGGCAAAGCGCGGGCGTGCCGTACATCGTCATGGAGTACGTTCCGGGCTCGGACCTGCGGCAGTTCCTGCGCGCCCACGGCCCGCTTGAGGCCGGTCCCGCCCGGCGTGTGTTCGCCGAGCTGCTCGCCGGCCTGGCCGCGGCCCACGCCCAGCACATCATGCATCGCGACATCAAGCCCGCGAACATTCTGCTGACGCGTGCGGCCCTCGCTCGCCTCTCGCCGCAGGCGGACGCCTCTGCGTCGGGGCGCGAGCCCGACGGTCCGTGGGCGAAGATCGCCGACTTCGGCCTGGCCCGCTGCACGGGCGACCTGACGGCGATGACCGTTCCCGGCGCGTTGCTCGGCACGCCCGAGTGCATGAGCCCCGAGCAACTCCGCGGCGGCCAGGACGTCGACGAGCGCACGGACCTGTACTCCGCCGGCGTCGTTGCCTACCACATGCTGACCGGTCGGCCGCCGTTCGAGGCCACGACCGTCGCCGGCATGTTACAGCGCGTCGTCAGCGAGGAGCCGCCGGCGGCAGCGGCCGTCAGCGCCGGCGCCGATCCCGTGCTCAGCAGCATCGCCCGCCGACTGATGGCCCCCATGCCGGCGGACCGTTTCCCGTCGGCCGGTGCGGCGCTGGCGGCTCTGCGAGCGGAGCGTCCCGTACGTTACACCGGGCGCGGCGGATCGCGCCGTCGGCGACTGGTGCTGCTGGCCGTGCTTGTGGCGGTGGCGGCGGCCGCGCCGTTTCTGCTGCGCCCCGCAGCGGGCAGCGAGCGCATCCGCGCGTTGGATGTCGACGACGACACGCGCACGTTGCGTGTGTGGTATGGCCGGTCCACCACGCCCACCGTTCCGCCGGAGCTGCCGGCCACGTTTGAGCGGCTGCGGGCGGCGACACTGTTGGACGTCGATGGCCGCGGGACGCAGCGCATCGCCGTCGGCTCCCTCGACCCGTCGCGCCGCGAGCACGTCTTCCTGCTCGATACGCAAGGCCGGCCAACGCGCGGCCTGTTCCTCGGCCTCGTCGGCGACTGGCCCGGCTTTCGCCCTGATGACCCGTGGGTCTGTCAGGGCCTGGCGGCCGGGCCGCTGGACGCCGAGCCGGGCAACGAGCTGATCGCGGCGACTTCACACGCGTCCAGCCAGCCCTCGCGCGTGGCCGTCATCGATCCGCGCACGGGCGAAGTCCGGGCCAGCTTCTGGCATCACGGTCACATCAACCGTGTAGTCTACTTGCACGATTTCTTCGGCGACGGGCAACCGGCGATCTTCGCCTGCGGCTGCACCGAGGAGCCGAACGAGTTCCCCTGCGCCGTCACCGAGCAGGAGCTGCGGACACGCTACGACTTCGTGTACGCGTACATGATCCTCGATCCACGGACGATGGTTCCTGCCGAAGCGCCGCCGCCGATCGGGGCCGCCGTTCCGCCGCCCGGCCTGCACGCCTACGCGTTCCTGGACGTGCCGATTGACTTGACGGCGCATTCGCTGGCATCGGCCCCGGCCGCGACCGCCGAGGCCGACCCGCGGTTGCACCTCTCCACGTATACCGTTCTGCCGTCGATCGGGCCCGGTCCGGCGGGGCAGCTCATCCAGATCGGGCTGGAGGACCGCGACCACGAGGGCGTTGCTCTGCTGAAGGTCGACGGCAACTTCAGACTGGTTGAGGTGCAACTGGCCTCGGGGGCGAAGACGGTGGTCAGCGAAACGTTTCTCCGCGACCGCTGGCGCCGCCGCGTCCCGCCACCGACCGGCAGTGAATGATCGGCGCGGCATCTCCACCGCAGATCACGTCAACTGGCGGATTGACCATCCGGCGCAGGTGGACCTGGACCCTTACCCACGTATGCCCGCAGCCTCTTCAAGGCCCGAAAGAGCAACATCGACACGGCGGGTCTGCTGAAGCCGAGACGCTCCGCCACATCCGCCGGCGACCGGCCTTCCATGATCCGCAGGCGGATCACCTCGCGATACGCTTCAGACAGGCGGGCAAGCGCGATGCGTACCTTCGCCCGCATTTCCTCCTGGGCCATGGCTCCGCTCGGCGTTGTCCCGCTGGACGTCAGCTTGGCCATGAGGTTACCGTGCGTGTCCGCGTGGCGGTTGCGGTCGATGTCGCGGCGCCGGCGGCGAAGGGCCCGCTGCATGTCGCGCAGCTTGTTCAGGGCGACCCGCTCCACCCAGCGCTGAAACGCCGCCGGCGAGACGTCACCCTGCGGCGACAGGCCGCCGGCGAACAACGCCGCGTAGGCATCCTGCAACACATCTTCAGCGTCGACGTAACGCCGGTAGCGCGCGCCGATGGCCTCGTCCACCAGCCGGCGCAAACGGGCGTGTTCACGCACGAGCAGGGTCTGAAGCGCATCCGCATCACCCGCGCAGGCGCGAGCCACCAACTCATTCGAGTCGTCAGGATTGGGTGGCGATACGCAATTCATACGGGATTGATCTTAGATGGAGGGAGGGTTCAGGACAACTGGGGCCCGGTTTTCACCCGCCAGCCTGCTCGAGCTGCACGGCCCGGCGGATCTGCACGTCGGCTTCCGCCGGTTGCCCCGTGTGGCGGAGGGCCTCCGCCCAGCGACGATGAAGCCCCGCGGCCCAACTGGCGAGCTGCGCCTCAGTCTCGTCGCCGGCCGGCCGGCCCGGCCCCAGCTCGTGCACGATCGGCGGGGCGAAGTGCAGCGCTTGCTCGAGGGTCCGCGCCGTTCGCGGCCAGTCGCCGGCCTCGCGAGCGGCCTGCTCCGCCGGCAGGTAGTAGATGTCCTCTGGCACGAGGTAGTCGACCGGCCGGATCGGTGTCTGGCCGTCCGGCGTGGGTCGGGCGATCCACAGCGCCAGCAACGCTACGGCGACGATCGTCCCCGCCGCCGGCAGGAAACGCCGCAGACGCACCCAGCGGACCAGCTCGACCACGGCAAAGCCGGCAAACGGCAGCAGGACGGCGAGCAGGGGGGCGCGGAAACGCGAGATCACGTACAGGATGAGCAGGGCGAGGAGCAGCGTCAGCGCCATCAGGTGTAGCGGCCACGTCGTTCGCAGTCGGCGCAGGGCGAGCAGCGCCCCGGCCAGCCCCAGTGGCGCCACCAACGTGAACGATACCGCCGCCCAGCGCAGCACCGGCGCGTGCCACCGGAAGTAGTAGAAATTGACGTTATTCGGCCGTTCGTACCAGTGCAGCGCCGCGGCCAGCTTGCCGCCGAGCAGCCGCACGTAGCTCCAGACGTTCGGATGGGTCGCCAGCGTCGTCCACACGGTGGGCAGGAAGTGGCCGTCGCTGTCGGCCATGATCCGCGGGGTATGCTCCCAGCTCACGAAGCCGCCGGCCATCGGCGGGTAATCGACGGTGTTGGCCATGACGAAGGTGACGGCCCCTACGCTGTTGAAGGCGAAGGGAGACACGCCGACCGCGACGTTCCGGGCCACGGCCGGGGCGATGCCGAGCGCCACGCCGCCGAGCAAGGGCAGCAGGCAGCGACAGAGTGCCGCTGGTCGGCGCGCGTGGCCAACAATCAACACGCCGACCACGCCACCGGCGAACAGCACGAACGTCGCCCGCAGCAGCAGGGCCAGGCCGAGCGTGCTGCCGGTCAGCAGCCACCACGCCCAGTGCGAGCTGCGCGAAGCGCGATCGACCAGCAGCGCACTGACCAGCGCGAAAAAGACCGTCATCGTCGGACGCAGCAGCACCAGCTCATAGAAGAGCAGTGGGCCGCAGAAGACCGCCGCCAGACCGGCGATCCAGCCGGCGACGTCGCCGAACCAACGCCGGGCGAGCGTATAGATCAGGACGTTGTTGAGAATGCCGAGAATCGTCTGCACGACGAAGACGCAGCGCGGGTCCGGCCCGATCAGCCAGTAGATCGCGGCGATGAAATACGCGTAGAGGGGCTCCTGGTGGAACCGCTTGCCGCCGTACCAGTGGTCCCACAGGGCCCGGCCCTGCTCGGCGGTCATGTCGCTCGTGCCGAAGTGGCTCTGGGCGATGGTGGCGTGCCAGTCGTGGTAGGGGTGCAGGGCGCGGCCGGTGAGCCAGTCGCCGGCGGCGATCGTGCGGGCCCACGTATCGAAGAAGTTCATGTCGCTCACGGCCCAGCGGTGGAGCCACACGCAGGGGCCTTCGTTGAGCTGGACGAAGTACACGGCGCGGACGGCCAGCGAGAGCAGCACAATCACCAGCAGGGCGAACCGGCCGGAGCGCCAGGCCGAGCGTGTCGCCGGTGGGGCAGGGGGGCCGGCGGGGCGGCTGGCAGGGCACGGGGCTGGTGGGGCGTCTTGTTGCATGTGTCGGCGGCGGCGCGCGTGGCGCGTGCGACGATTCTACGGTTGCGGGGGCACCGGGCAAACCGGGGCGGAGCGCTCCGCCGTACGAGCCGTCCGGTGGGCGACCGGGTTGACAGTCTGCCGCGGCGGTCCTAGCTTCCGGCTGTTTTCGGGCGAACAGGACCTTGCGCGAGAGTGAACAGGTGAAGCAAGTGGATCGGGCGAAATGGCGGGCGTCGGGGGTGAGCCTGGTGCTGGGGCTGTTGTGGGGCTGCGTGCCGCCGACCGGGCCGAATCCGACGCCTGGTACGCGCGCGAAGCCGGCGTCATCAGCGTCGCCGACATCGCAGCCGACGACCGCACCCGTACGGACCGAGGCACCGCCGCCGTCGGCGGCTCCCGCCGCTGCGCCAGCGACGGCCGCTAGCGAGGCACAAGCGGCCACCGCCGAGTCGCCCGCCAGTGAAGTGCAGCACCTGATCGCCCAGGCCGCGGAACTGCAATTCTCCAGCGAGCGGACGGAAGCGCTCTGTGCGCTCGCCCGTCGCTCGGACCTCACCGCCGCGGACGAGACGGCGCTGGTGGAGGCCGCCTGCGGCCTGGCCTTCAGCGAGCACGTCGCGTCGGTGTTTATCGCTCTTGCTGGCAATCCGCGGCTGACGCCCGAAGGCCGGGCGGTGATCCAGCGGCGGATCGGCTGCGTCCGATTTGCGCAGCACCGCGAGCAGGTCATGGCGGCGCTGGAGGGGCACGGCGGGGTCCCTTAGAATGGCCGGCATGACAGCAAACGCCCCACGACGCCGGGAGAAACCCGCCGATGATCCATCGGCGGCAGACGATGCGCTGGCCTTCGCCATTGCGGCGGCGCGCATCGCTGCGGACAACAAGACCGCGGACGTGGAAATCCTCGATTTGCGCGGCCTGAGCGGTTTCGCCGATTTCTTCGTGCTCGGGACGGGCAGCTCGGATCGGCAGATGCACGCGGTGGTGGACTTCGTCGAGGAGCACGCCAAGGCGGTCGGCCGATCGCCGTTCAAACTGGCCGATTCGCGCTCGGCGCACTGGATCCTGGCCGACTACGTAGACGTGGTGGTGCATCTGTTCGACCAGCAGCACCGCGAGTTCTACGATCTCTCCGGGCTATGGGGCGACGCGCCGCGTGTGTCGTGGGAGGAGAACAAGCCCGACAAACAAGGTCCGCTGAGGCCGGAGAACGATTGAGCACGCGAAGGCGCTCGCGATCGGCGGAATCGGACGCGGCTGCTTGACGTCCCCTCACACCGTACTATGATTCACTTGCCGGCACGTGGTCCCCCCCCGCCACGTCCGGCGGGGCGTTGAACGCCATTGGCGTTCGACGCCCTCTTTTTTCCCCTCAGACCAACGACGACCATTGGGCAGGCAGGACGCTAGGCCGATCAGAACTCGCGTTCGCCGGCTTCTCCGCTGACCGGCCACACGCACGGGGGGAGGGGGTGTCCGGCGCGGGCCGCTGGCGGTCGGGACGGACTCATTACCGGGCATACAACTCGTCGTTATGGGCTGGCGAGCGCACGGTGGCGTCGCAGTTCGTGCGGTCCAGCGGATGCAGTAAACCGCGGCTGGCCGATCACCGATGTTGTTGTCGGCTGTGCCATGGGGCGTGCAGCCAACGTCCAGGAAGGCGGGGCCATGAGAGCCGATTGCATCAATCCCTTTGTGGAAAGCCTCTGCGATGTCTTTGCGACCATGCTGGATACGCCGGTGAAGCGGCGTAACCTGGAGCTGGGGCAAAGCAGCATTCTCGCCGAGGGCCGGCACCTGACTTCGTTGATTGGCATCAGCGGTGAGGTCAGTGGTGTCGTGGCGCTGTGCTTCCCGCACGAAACGGCGCTATCGGTCACCACACGGCTGCTCCACGTCGAGCGCCCCATAGAGGACGAGGCCGTCACGGATGCACTCGCGGAACTGGCGAACATGGTGGCCGGCTCGGCGAAGGCCAAGCTGAACCTGGCCGTGCCGGCGACGTTGGGGCTGCCGTCGGTCGTTGAAGGTACGAACTACCGCACGCGCTTCCCCGCCAACACCGCCTCGATCAGTCTCGTCTTCGGCTCCGACGCCGGCGATTTCTCGATGGAGGTCTCGTTCGCCCAGCCCGGGGGGGCCGCTAAGGCGTCCGCGGGATCGGCGGCGACTCCGCAGCCGGTCGCGTAGCCGCGTCTTTCAGCCTCTCCTGCCAGATATGCGTCTGCTCGGCGTCGCCGGCCGCTACGTAGTAGTCGACGATGCGCTGGATGGCTTCGCGGCTGCGCTCGTGCTGCGGCCCGCGGCCCTCAAGGATGTATTGATAGCTATCCAGGAGCAGCGGCTCCGCCTCGGCCAGCCGGCCCAGGTGCGTCAGACACCCGCCCAGCAGGCTCTCCGTGTACGCCGACCACCATTGGTCTTCGTCCACCAGGTTCCGCCGCAAGGCGAGGCACTCTCGCAGAACCGGTTCGGCGGCGGCGTAGTTGCCCTGGGCCATCAGCGTCAGGGCTGAGGTCTCGAGCGCCGCGGCCAGTTGCCGCTCGGCACGCTTGGCTCGCCACAGGGCGACGTTCTGGGCACGTTTCTGGTCGACCAGCTCGGCGCGGGCCGATTGCGCCTCGAGATACAGTATGGTCATCCAGACCGCGAACGTGCTGACCAGCACGAACAGCGCGGCGACGAACGTCGCCGGCACGACGTGACGGGCGATCAGCTTGCGCAACAGATAGGCTGCGGTGGCGGGGCGGGCGAGGACCGGTTGGTTGGTGAGGTAGCGGTCGACGTCTTCACCCAGGGCGGTCGCACTCTGGTAACGAGCGATCGGGTCGCAGGCGAGCGCCTTGGCGATGATGACGCGCAGATCCCCGCGCAGGCTCTCGTGCAGCCGCGGTCCCCCGTTGCCGTTCGGCCCTTCGCTCCGCGGGCGCGGCAAATGGCCGCTGGCCAGCTCGTGCAAAATCACGCCCAGCGAGTACACGTCCGTGCGCGTGTCGATGTCCTCCGGATTGCCGCGGGCCTGCTCCGGGCTCATGTACGGCAGCGTGCCCATCACCTTGCCCGCCTCGGCGAACATCGTGCGCATGGCCTCGTCGGCGTCGGTGATCCGCGCCAGGCCGAAGTCCAGGATCTTCGGGTTGCCCTCGCCGTCCACCACGATATTGGAGGGTTTCAGGTCGCGGTGAATCACGCCGCGCTGGTGGGCGTATTGCACCGCCGAGCAGATCCGGCAGAACAGGCTGAGCTGCCCGCGCAGCGGAAGCTGCTGTAAGCGCACGTATTCGATCAGCGGCACGCCGCGAACGAGCTCCATGGCGAAGTAGTGCTGACCCGCTTCGGTCCGGCCCGTTTCGTACAGCGCGGCGATGCTCGGGTGTGACAGGCGCGCGAGCGTCTCCACCTCCTGCCGGAACAGGCGCAGGCGATGCTTGTCCACCGCACCCCGGCTGCGCATGACCTTGAGGGCAACCGTGCGTGGCGGTTCCTTCTGCCGCGCCTCGTAGATCACGCCCATGCCACCCCGCCCGATCTCCCGCGTGACGGTATAGCCCGGTATGGAGCCCAGCGGCCGCCGCATGGCCGGGGAGGCATTGGCCAGCGCGGCGGCCTCGCGGCGTGCGGCGGCGATGCGCTGCTGTTCGCTGCTGGCGTTCTGCTGGTTGACTGCTCCCTTCATAGGGGGCTCCGTGTCCCGAAAGCGCGGGCGTCCGCCGGCCTGCCGCCACGGACCGTCAGGTCGTTAGCCGGCGCCGCTCAGGTAGAGTGAGGCCGTGCCCATGGTCTGACGCAGGCAACGATGCGCTCGGCTGCGCAGCATGACGACGGCGCCGGGGCTGCGGTTGAGCACGCGGGCCACGTCCGCCGAATGGGCACCTTGCAGGTCGATCATCCGGATGACGGTCCGGTACTGCTCGGGGAGTTGCTCGATGGCTCGTTCGAGCTGAACGCGGGCCTCGTCGCGGGCGGCGCAGCGGCTCGGAGAGCTGTGCGTACCGGCCAGACGTTCGTATAGAACGAGGAACGATTCGTCGTCCGGGCGGGCTTCGACGCGTCGCCGGTTCTTGCCGCGCTTCTCTGCGTCGAGCATGCGCAGGGCGTCCAGCAGGTTGCGTTGGGCCAGTGTCGTGAGCCAGGCGTGAAACGAACCCGCTCCACGTGGCTCGAAATGTTTGATGTCGAGAAACGCGTCGATGTAGGTTTCCTGCACGACGTCGTCTATGGAGAGGACCGATTGCCAGCGTGGGGGGATGCTGCCGGCGAGTCGCCGGGCTAAGTCAGGGCCGTGCTGCTCGAGCAATTGGGCCAAGGCGTCGGCGTCGCCGGCCACCGCCTGATCGAGCAATTGGTCTTCCGAAGCGTTCATTGTCACCACGCGGGAACCCGGAAGGTGTGGGTCCCACCAACCAAGCGTAGCAACGCCCCGGTGGCCCTACAAGCGCAGATAGCTGGAATGGGCGAGGTCGCCGTAATTATAGGACCATAGTACATGGATGCCGCCGCGGCTCTTGCCGGGATAAAGTTGTCGATTCTTGCGTGGCATGCGATACCGGCCTTCGCTTATAAGGATATGGGGTTCTGCGCGAGGTAGACGGCGGCACTCGCCCGACTCGCGTCGTGCTCCGTACCTGGGAGGCTGTGAGACGCCGGGAAGGGTCGCCGGCGCAACTCGCTGGACCATTGCGTGTGATGGTCCGATAAGCCTGCCACACTTCTGTTTGCCGAGGCGCGAAGGAGAAACGAGATGGTCAAATCTAGACGGAGTGCCTTTACCCTGATTGAGCTGCTCGTGGTTGTGGCGATCATCGCGCTGCTCATTTCCATCCTGCTGCCGAGCCTGAGCCAGGCCCGTGAGCAGGGCAAGAAGGCCGTGTGCATGTCGAACCTCAAGTCCCTGGCCCAGGCTTCGCATGCGTACGCGACTGACGACCGGCGGGAGCAGATCGTGCCGTTGCACATCTCGCACGCCAGGATCGCGTCTACCGGATTCGGTTCCGAGTGGTGCTGGCGGACGGCCGAGCCGTACGCTTACGGCGGTCGCACGCCGACCAAGCCGTTCACCGGCAACGGCGGCAACACGGAAATCATGATGGACGAGGATGGCATCTGGGCCGCTCACACCCGCCCGCTCAACCGGTACGTCTACGGTGACATCGACCAGGCGGACTCAAAGAAGCTCGAGATGTACCACTGCCCGTCGGACAAGGGCTATCCGGACAACGTCCGTTGGGTGCAGGACGCCCCGAACGACTGCGCCGAGATCCCGCTGTACGACATGCTGGGCAACGGCTACCGCATCAATACGTGCGGGATGCTGTGGGTGTCCGGGGCGCAGCGGCAGGCGTCCGTGTCGGTCAGTGCTTGGGGCCACGCGGCCTCGACGATCGACAACCCCTCGCGGACGGTTCTCTACTCCGAGCCGCTGTTCTACAACTTCAGCCGGCAGGAGGCTGATGAGGATCCGACGCTCGTTCCCATTGAGGGTTGGCACCGCCGCGTGATGTCGGACAACGTCGCCTATTGCGACGGCTCCGGGAAGATGACCCGCGTGGATCAGCTCTCGAAGTTCGACGGCGTGACGATCGGCGCCATGAACGTGACGCGGGCTTTCCCGTGGAACTACTTCCTGCGTCGTGGCCGGACGTGGCAGACGGACTGCTACCCATCGCCGGGTGCGCTGTTCCTGGTCTTCGGGCCGACCGGCGCGCCGATCTTTGACGCTATGGGCTACATTGCCACCTCGGGCTATCGCGGCTGGCCGTTCGACGGCATCCGCCCGAACCTTGCCCCAGATTAAGCCGAGCCTCTGCAACCGCAGTCTGTTGAACGAGGCCGCCCGGTTCGTCGCCGGGCGGCTTCTTTTTTCCATGCGCGTGCGGGCGGGTAGGTCGCACGGACGCGGGGCGTACCTGTCTGGTGCTGGTTTGATGTTAGTTATTATCGGGCCATGCGCGGCTCGTCGTCGCCGGCCTTTGGCGGGGCCGAAAAAAAAATAAAAAGTGACGGTTCCCGCGCGTGGTGTTTGACGCCCGCCTTCGCTTACGAGAAAGTGGAGCTGTCTGGGGGGGATGGGTACGTCCATCCTACAGACCGCCGCCCGAATGTTGTATTCCGGCCGGCGTTAACCTCCACGTGCGGGGCCTGCGTGCCGCCCGGCGGTGCTGCCGTGACGGTCTGCGGGTTGACCCGAGAGGCACAATGAATCGTGAGCGCCGAAGCGCAAAGGAGAAACGAAATGGTCAAAGCCAAGCGGAGCGCCTTCACCCTGATTGAGCTGCTGGTGGTCGTGGCGATCATCGCGCTGCTCATCTCCATCCTGTTGCCGAGCCTGAGCCAGGCCCGTGAGCAGGGCAAGAAGGCCGTGTGCATGTCGAACCTCAAGTCGATCGCCCAGGCCTCCCACGCCTATGCGGCCGATGACCGGCGCGAGCAGCTCGTCCCGCTGCATATCTCGCACGTGTCCAGCCAGTCGTCCCAGGGTTTCGGGGCCGAGTGGTCGTGGCGCACGGCCGAGCCGTATGCGTACGGCGGTCGCACGCCGACCAAGCCGTTCACCGGCAACGGCGGCAACACGGAAGTCATGATGGACGAGACCGGCATCTGGGCTGCCCACACGCGTCCGCTCAACCGGTACGTCTACGGCGACATCGACCAGGCGGATTCGAAGAAGCTCGAGATGTACCACTGCCCATCGGACAAGGGCTATCCGGACAACGACCGCTGGGTACAGGACGCCCCGCCCGATTGCGCTGAGATCCCGCTGTACGACATGCTCGGCAACGGCTACCGCATTAACACATGCGGTCTGGTCTTCATCTCGGGAAGCCAGAAGAGTGGCTCCGTGTCGGTCAGTGCCTGGGGCCACGCGGCCTCGACGATCGACAACCCCTCACGGACGGTGCTCTACTCCGAGCCGCTGTTCTACAACTTCAGCCGCCAGGAGTCCGACGAGGATCCGACGCTTGTTCCCATTGAGGGCTGGCACCGCCGCGTGATGTCGGACAACGTCGCCTACTGTGACGGCTCCGGGAAGATGACCCGCGTGGACCAGCTCTCGAAGTTCGACGGCGTGACGATCGGCGCGATGAACGTGACGCGGGCCTTCGGCTGGCACTACTTCCTGCGTCGCGGCCGCACGTGGCAAACGGACTGCTACCCGTCGCCCGGGGCTGCGATCCAGGTTTACAACGTCAACGGCACGCTCTACAGCGACATCCTCAGCCATATTGCCCAGTCGGGCTACCGTGGCTGGCCGTTCGATGGTCTGCGGGCGAATACCACGCCGGAGTAGGCCGACTCTCCGAAACCACAGTCTGCTCTAGGAAGCCGCCCGGCTTGTCGCCGGGCGGCTTCTTTTTGTCTTGGAGGGCTGGTCGGGGCGGAAGCGCAAACGCGCGCAGCGACCGGCGGGGCGGGTGTGACGGCGACAGTTATCGGGCCTTGTGGGCCATGCTCTGACGCCGAACTCAGCCACGGTGGAGAAGAACGCGTGACACCGGCTCTTCTCGCGTGGCATGCGACGCCAGCTTTCGCTTAAGAGAACGTGGAGTCGTGTGACGGGCAGACGGCCGCGGCCATCTCGCCCAACGTCGCCGGGAAGTTCGGTTCCGGTTGGCGACCCGATCCACGAGTGGGGCCTGCGTGTCGACCGGCGGCGTTGCCGGGATGGCGAGCGGGATAGTCCGATAAGTACAGGGCACGTCATGGGCGCCTTGCCGTAAAGGAGAATCGAGATGATCAGGTCAAAAAGGGCGGCCTTTACTCTGATTGAGCTGCTGGTGGTGGTGGCGATCATCGCGCTGCTCATCTCCATCCTGCTGCCCAGCCTGAGCCAGGCCCGTGAGCAGGGCAAGAAGGCCGTGTGCATGTCGAACCTCAAGTCGATCGCCCAGGCCTCGCACGCCTACGCCGCCGACGACGTACGCGAGCAGCTCGTCCCGCTGCACATCTCGCACGTGTCGAGCACGTCGTCCCAGGGCTTCGGGGCCGAGTGGTCGTGGCGCACGGCCGCCCCGTACGCTTTCGGCGGTCGCACGCCGACCAAGCCGTTCGTCGGCAACGGCGGCAACGAGAGCGTCATGATGAACCCGAGCGGCATCTGGGCCGCCCACACGCGTCCACTCAACCGGTACGTCTACGGCGACATCGACCAGGCGGATTCGAAGAAGCTGGAGATGTATCACTGCCCGTCGGACAGAGGCTACCCCGACAACCCCCGGTGGATTCAGGACGCACCGAACGACTGCGCCGAGATCCCGCTGTACGACATGCTGGGCAACGGCTACCGCATCAACACGTGCGGCCTGGGCTGGGTCCAGGGCAACCAGGACGCCGGCACCGTGTCGGTCAGTGCCTGGGGCCACGCGGCCTCGACGGTCGACAACCCCTCGCGGACGGTGCTCTACTCCGAGCCGCTGTTCTACAACTTCAGCCGGCAGGAAATCGACCAGGACCCGACGCTGGTGCCCATCGAAGGCTGGCACCGCCGCGTGATGTCGGACAACGTCGCCTACTGCGACGGCTCCGGGAAAATGACCCGAGTGGATCAGCTCTCGAAGTTCGATGGCGTGACGATCGGCGCGATGAACGTGACGCGGGCGTTTGACTGGACCTACTTCCTGCGTCGCGGCCGCACGTGGCAAACGGACTGCTACCCGTCGCCCGGCGCTCTGATCCAGATCTACAACCCCAACGGCTCGCTGTTCTTCGACGCCGCCGGCTACATTGCCACCTCGGGTTACCGCGGCTGGCCGTTCGACGGCATTCGCGCGAACACGCCGCCGAACTAGACCGGCTCACCGATACCACACTCTACTCAAGAGCGCCGCCCGGCCCAGCGCCGGGCGGCTTCATTGTATGTGGCGTTGGCGGGCGGCAGTCGTCACGACTTCCTCGCCTGCTGACGGACTGCAATCAGTTCCTTCATCACGATGTGCAGCGTGTCCTTGTGTCCCGCGACGCCGAAGGCATCGTGCAGTTGCATGTACAGGTGATAGAGCTGCGCGTAGACGCCGGCGCGGGCCTTGTCGGGGCGGAAGACCTTGTCCTTGACACCGGTCATCTTGCGCTGCGCGGCCGGGATCGTCTTGTACACGCCGCCGACCACCGCTCCGCAGATCGCCGCCCCCAGCGCACACGACTGCGCCGAGCGGCTCAGCTTCATGGGCCGGTTGCACACGTCGGCGTAGATCTGCATGACGAGGTCGTTCTTCTCGGCGATGCCGCCGCAATTCACGACCTCCTTCACGCGGACGCCGTATTCCTCGAAGCGGTTGATGATGGTCAGGGCGCCGAAAGCGGTGGCTTCGATGAGGGTGCGGTAGACTTCGGCGGCGGTCGTGTGCAGGGACTGCCCGACGAGCAGGCCGCTGAGCAGGGGGTCGACGAGCACGGTGCGGTTACCGTTGTTCCAGTCGAGGGCCAGCAGGCCGCTTTCACCGGGACGAAGGCGAGCCGCCTGCTGTGTCAGGGCGGCGTGCGTTTCGGCGGGGCTGCGACCGCTGGGAGCGAGGTGCCCCACGAACCACTGGAAGATGTCGCCGACGGCGGACTGGCCGGCTTCGAGCCCATACATGCCAGGAATGACCGAGCCGGGGACGATGCCGCACAGGCCGGGGATGTCGTCCAGGTTCTCGTCCTCGGGCCAGACGGTGACGTCGCACGTGCTGGTGCCGATGATCTTGACCAGCGTTCCCGGTTTCACGCCGGCGCCGACGGCTCCGAGGTGAGCGTCGAGGGCGCCGACCGCGACGGGGACGCCGGCGGGCAGGCCGACCTTGCGGGCCAGGGCCGCGGTGAGCGTGCCGGCGGATTGATCGCTCGTCACGGTCTCTTTGGCGTAATGGTCGCGCAGCTCCCCGAGAGCCGGATCGATCGACGCCAGGAACCGCTTCGGCGGCAGACCGCCCCACGCCTCGTGGAACATCGCCTTGTGACCGGCGGCACAGCGGCAGCGGCACATCGTGTCCGGGTCGGCGTTGCCGGTCAGGTACGCCGGAATGAGGTCCGCCAGCTCGACCCAGCTATACGCGGCCTTGAACACCTTCGGCGCGGTGCGTTTGCAGTGCAGGGCCTTGGACCAGTACCACTCGCTCGAATACGTGCCGCCGCACTTGCTGAGCAGGCCCTGGCGGCTGCGCTGCGCCTTCTTCGTGATCTCGGCGGCCTCGGCGTAGCTGGTGTGGTCCTTCCACAGCCAGGCCTGGGCGGAGAGGTCGTTCTTGAACGTATCGTGCAGGGCGAGGGCGACGCCGTCGCGGTCCACCGGGATCGGCGTGGAGCCGGTGGTGTCGACGCCGATGCCGACGACACGCTGCGGGCTGAAGCCGCGCGTGCCGGCCGCGAGTTGCAGGGCTTTCCTCACCGAAGCGATGAAGCCGCGGATGTAGTCCGCGGGATTCTGGCGGGCGAGGTTGGGATCACGCGAATCCAGAAGGATGCCGTCCCGGCCGCTCGGATAGGCGTAGACGTGCGTCGCGATCTCGCGTCCGTCGCTCACGTCGACGATCAGGGCTCGGACGCTGTTCGTTCCGAAATCGACGCCGATGGCGTAGCTGGGAGTCTCCGACTTACTCACGCTGTTCAACCTCCTTCGGATGGGCTGACCCGCAAACGTCACCGGCGCTCGCCGACGCGGCGACAACGTGTGCTTACGTTACCGTGTTTGGCGGCGTAGCGCAAGTCCGCCATATTCGGTGCCGGTTTGCACGGGCTATCGTGCTTCGCGCCCGCCGGCTGGCTGGCTACGATGCCACCTCGCGGGCGGACGCCGTACGCCGCCCGATTTCGACCGACATCTTCCCACAAGAGGTACCAGCATGAGTCAGACCGTAGCGCACGTGTCCTCTCGCCGTTGGCTGTTCGGCGTTTCGCTTTCCCTCCTGCTTGTCGGCGGCTGTCCGATCATGCCTTGCTGGTTCTGTGACAATCTGATCGAGGAGGCGGTCTGCCGCGTCCGGCGGTCGGAGCTCTGCACGATCGTCTTTCAGGTCAACGGCGTCAACGCACTGAACGAGACGACCGGCGTGTATGAAACGCAGTCGTACTCGTTTTTCGCGACCAACCCCGACAACGCCACGGTGTGCTATGAGCTGCTCTACGATCTGACGAACTGGACCACGACGGTGTCGTCGATGCCGCTGATGGATGTGGCGTATGAAGACCTGCGTGACGTGACCATGACCGAATCCGAGGCCCGGGCGCTGTTGGTCGCCGCCGGCTTCGAGGAGGATTTCCTCGGCTGGTCGCTCTACCGGCCGGCGTATGCGGGCATGGAAAGCGCGCTGTACGTCTTCAATTACGGCGACGAAGTCGTGACCGTGGATACGGAGACGGAGGCTGTCGGCGGGCAGATCGTGTCCACCACGCCGCCGGTCAGCGCCGCTCCCGGCGACGACAGCGTCAGCCTGGCCATGATTGCTGCCGCCGATACCCGCATCAAGCAGGAGGATCCGGCGGCGATCATCATCTGGGCCGGTGGACGCGTCGGCAGCGGCGAATCGCTGACCAGCCCCGGCGACACCAACGTCTGGGACTTCGTCGCCGGCGCCCTCGACGCAAATGGCGTCACCGTCTGGCGGCTCTCGTATGACGGCGAGTGGCAGGTCGCCGAGCTGCCCACGCCGCCGTACGGCATCGTGTTCCTGGATCTGGCGACCCACCTGACGCTCGACGTGGTCGAGGCCTGGGCACTGGTCGTCGACGCCGGCTACGACCCGCCGTTCTCGTCGTGGGAGGTGTTCCAGCCGCTGAACGCCACTGCGGAGAATCCGATCTACGTGTTCCCCAGCAGCGCCGGCTACGTGATCGTCGACGCCGCTACCGGCGAGGTCTGGCTCGAGACGCGATAACACACGATCGTGACGCGGCGCGCCGCACGGCGCGCCGCGAAGTCTTCAGCCCCAGCACGCCCAATAGGCTGAGCGTCAGCAGCGGCAGGCTGACGAAGCCGCATGGCCCGACGAATTGCACGGTGGTCGTCTTGTCCTCGACGACGACCCCTCCCGGCTCGTTGTCGGTGGCCTGCTCGGCGAGGATCTCGATGCGGGCGCTCGCACTGCGGGCGGTGCTGCCGTCGGTGGACGCTTCGGCCCACAGATCAATCTGGCCGCCGTCGAGCACTTGCAGCACGACCGCCACGTCGAGCTCACCCTCCGCCGGCACGGTGCCCACCTGCACGTAGGCCAGTTCGCCCTGGAGCACGGCCGATAGCAGGCCGCCGCCGTCGGCCAGCTCGGCGCGGAGGAAGAGCACTTCCGCGGGGACGAGGAGCGTGAGCACGACGTGCTCGGCGGCGATGTTGCCGGAGTTGCTGAGCCGCCAGATGCAGACGATCTCGTCGCCGATGTCGGCTGCGGTGCTGCTGCCCTGGTGGTCGACGGTCAGGGCGGCGTAGCCCTGTTCCGTCGAGCTGCGGCGGTTGTTGTCGACGTCGTCGGACTCGGCCACGTTGTTGTCGGCGTCGAGCACGACAACGATGCGCACGTTTTGGCCGTCGAAGATCTGCCGGGCCAGCAACTGGTTCCCCAGGTCCACCGTGACGATGTGCGGCCCGGGCTGCACCAGCTCGTCACAGGCCGGCGTATCGGTAAACACATCGTCGATCGTGCCGTCGCCGTCGGTGTCGAGCCCCAGGCGGATGACGAAGTCGGGCACGGCCGCCGGGCTGTTGACGGCGTAGACGATGCGCGCGGTGCCGGCTCCGCCCTGGATGTCCGTGACCAGCGATTCGATGGCCAGGTCGACGGTGAGCGTGGCGGTGGCGGTGTTGTCGTCCTCGTTCGCTTCGCGGATGTCGTCGTCTGCGTCGAGCAGAGCGACCAGCCGATCGCCGCAGCAGATCGCCTGGTTCAGATCGGGTCGCACGTCTCCCAGGTCGATGGCGTGTACGCCGGGACAACGCAGGGCCACGTCGTCGACGATCACGCCCGCGAAGGGCACATCCAGCGGCGTTCCATTCCCCGTATCGCGCTCGAGGCCGTAAAGGACCGTGAACGTGCCGACCGTCTCGCCGGTGATCGAGTAGGTCAGCGTCGCCGTCGTGGTCGTTGCGACGGCGTTGATGACGATGGCGGCGCCCAGAAGGTCGGGGCCGCTGCTCACGCGGAACGGGCTCGAGTCGACCGAGGTCCGGCCCGCTGCCGAGGCCCGCAGGCGGTAGCTGTCACACACGGGAGCGACCGTTACGTTCTGCGTGTCGCCGAACGTTCCCAAGCCGGCGACCGTGTTCACGGTCGGGGTGCCCTTGAGCTCGCCGCCGCAGCCGTTCGCATCGAGCAGGCTGAGCGTGATCGCCTCGCTGACGTTCACCCGGTGGTCGAGGGCGTCGACGATCTCGACCGTAACGGCCAGCGGCGTGGCTACGTTGGTGTCCACCGGTTGCTGCACGAAGCGCAGATGGTCCGGCGGGCCCGGCGTGAACGTCACGCTGGCCGTCTGCGTGATGACGACGCCGTTGGTATCGTCCGTGGCCCGCAGCGTCACCGTCTTGGGCGTGATCGAACGCACGGCGAAGGTCACCACACCCGAAGCGTCCGACGGACCCGACGGGGCGCTGACCGTCACGTCCGCCGCTCCGCCGGCGATCACCGTCAGCGACACGTCGTGGTCGAACACCGCATGCCCGGCGGCGTTGCGCAGCATCACCGTGATCACCTCGACGTCGGCGCCGTCCGCCACGGCTGTGCCGTCCGCGTTGCCGACCGTCGAATTCCCGGCGTGCGTGACGTTGGCGGTGAAGTTGACGTTCGCCGTCTGCGTGATGACGACGCCGTCGGTGTCGTCCGTGGCCTGGAAGGTGACCAGCTTGGCCTGCGTCGCGCTCACCGTGAACGTCACCACGCCGGCGGCGCTGGACGGGCCGGACGGGGCGCTGATCGTCACGTTGGCCACGCCGCCGGCACTTACCGCCAGCGAGACGTTGTGCCCGGCGACGGCGTGCCCCAAGGCGTTGCGCAGCGTGACCGTAATCTGCTCGGTCTCGACCCCGTCCGCCACGGCCGCGCCGTCCGTCGCCACGACGGCCGAGTTCCCCGCGTCACTGATATTTGGCGTGAAATCGACCAACGCCGTCTGCGTGATGGTGACGCCGTCGGTGTCGTCGGTGGCCTCGAAGGTGACGCTCTTGGATTCCGTCGAGGAGACGGTGAACGTCACTACGCCCGAGGCGTCGGACGGCCCCGACGCGGTGCCGATCGTGACGTTTGCCGCCCCCCCTGTGGCGACCGCGAGCGCTACGTTGTGGCCGGCCAGCGGATTGCCGGCGGCGTTCAGCACCGTCACCGTGATGAGTTCGGTATCCACGCCGTCCGCGATGGCCGCTCCGTCAGCCGCCGTCACGGTCGCCACGTTCGCGTCGGTGACGTTCGCCGTAAAGGCCACGTCGGCGGTCTGCGTGATGACCACGCCGTCGGTTTCATCCGTAGCCTGGAGCGTGATCGTCCTCACCGCGGTCGACGAGACGGTGAATGTCACCACACCGGATCCGTCCGACGCGCCCGAGGGGGCGCTCACGGTAACGCCGCCGGTACCGCCGGCGATCACGGCCAGGGACACCGTATGCCCCAGGAGCGGATCGTTCGATGCGTTACGCACCGTTACGGTGATGAGTTCCGTGTCGAGCCCGTCGGCCACGGCACCGCCGTCAGCGGCCACAACCGTCGACGTGTTCGCGTCGACCAGGTTCGGCGTGAAGTCGACGACCACCGTCTGCGTGATGACGACGGCGTCGGTGTCATCCGTGGCCTGGAAGGTGACGGTCTTGGTTTCGGTCGAGCTGACGGCGAACGTGACCACGCCGGACGCGTCCGACGGGCCCGACGGTGCACCGATCGTGATGTTCGTGGCCCCGCCGGCGATGATCGCCAGCGAGACGTTGTGGCCGGGGACCGGATTGCCCAGGCCGTTTAGCAGCGTGACCGTGATCGTCTCGGTGTCAACACCGTTGGCGACCGCGCTACCGTCGTTGGTGGTCACGGTGGAGTTGCCCGCATCGGTGACGTTCTGCGTGAAGTCGACGTCGACCGTCTGCGTGACGGTGACGCCGTCGGTTACGTCCGTGGCCCGCAGCGTCACCGTCTTGGCCTCGGTCGCGCTGACGGTGAAGGTCGCCACACCCGAGGCGTCCGTCGGACCGGACGGCCCATTGATCGTGACGTTCGCCGAGCCGCCGGCGACGACCGCCAGCAACACGGTGTGCCCGAAGACGGCGTTGCCGCTGGCGTTTCGCAGGGTCACCGTGATGAGTTCGGCGTCCACGCCGTCGGCTACTGCGGTACCGTCGACGTTGGCCAGCGTCGAATTGCCGGCGTGGCTGATGTTTGGCGTGAAGTCGACATCCGCCGTCTGTGTGACGACCACGCTGTTCGTGACGTCGGTGGCCTGGAACGTGACCGTCTTCGACTCGGTGGCGCTGACCGTGAACGTCACGACGCCGCTGGCATCCGACGGGCCGGACGGGGCGCTGATGGTGACGTTGGCTGCGCCGCCGGCGCTCACGGCCAGTGACACCGTGTGTCCGAAGACGGCGTGTCCGAGCGCGTTGCGCAGCGTGACCGTGATCGTCTCGGTCTCGACACCGTCGGCGACGGCACTGCCATCCGCCGCTGCGACCGTCGAGTTCCCGGCGTCCGTGATGTTGGGCGTGAACGTGACGCCCGCGGTCTGCGTGATGACCACGCCGTCCGTGTCGTCGGTGGCCTGGAACGTGACGGCCTTCGCTTCCGTCGAGCTGACGGTGAACGTCACGACGCCACTGGCGTCCGACGGGCCGGACGGGGCGCTGATGGTGACGTTCGCGGCTCCGCCGGTGGCCACCGCGAGCGACACGTTGTGCCCGACGAGCGGGTGGTTGGCGGCGTTCAGCAGCGTCACGGTGATCAGCTCGGTGTCGACCCCATCGGCGACCGCACCGCCGTCGGCGGCGACGACGGTGGCCGCGCCGGCGTCGGTGACGTTGGGCGCGAAGATCACATCCGCCGTCTGCGTGATGACGATGCCGTCGGTCTCGTCGGTGGCCTGAAGCGTGACCGTCTTGGCCTCGGTGGCGCTGACGGTGAAGGTGACGATGCCGTCGCTGCCCGATACGCCGGAGGGAGCGCTGATGTTCACGTTGGCCGCGCCGCCGGCGATGACCGCCAGTGACACCGTCCGCCCGCTGAGCGTCGCGCCCGCGACGTTGCGCACGGTTACCGTGATGAGCTCGGTGTCGAGCCCGTCGGCCACGGCCGTACCGTCGGCGGCGACGACGCTGGACGTCCCCGCGTCGGTCAGGTTCGGCGTAAAAGTGATGTCCACCGTTTGTGTGACGGCGACGCTGTTCGTGTCGTCCGTCGCCTGGAGCGTGACCACCTTCGATTCGGTCGCCGTCACCGTGAACGTCACGACGCCGTTCATGGTCGACGGGCCGGACGGGGCGCTGATGTTGACGTTCGCCGCGTCGCCGGCAATCACCGCCAGCGACACGTCGTGCCCGAAGACGGGATGACCCAGGCTGTTCAGCAGCGTGATGGTGACCAGCTCCGTCTCCACGCCGTTGGCGACCGCGGTCCCGTCCACCGTCGCCACGGTGGAGTTGCCGGCGTCGGTGATGTTCGGCGTGAAGCTCACGTCGGCGGTTTGCGTGATAACGATGGAGTCGGTCAGGTCGATCGCCTGGAAGGAGACGACCTTGGAGATGGAGGAGCTCACGGCGAAGGTGACCACGCCGGACGCGTTCGACGAGCCGGAGGGGGCACCGATCGTCACGCCATTAGAACCGCCGGCGGCGATGGCCATCAGCACGTTGTGGCCGACGACCGGCGTCGTTCCGTCGGCGGCGAGCAGCGTCACGGTGAGCAGCTCAGTGTCCACATTGTCAGCCACAGCCGCTCCGTCAGCCGCCACGAGGGTGGACTGGTCGGAGTCGGTCTGGGCGCAGGCGCAGGTGAGTGGACCGACGGCGATGAGCAAGGGCCCGATAACCCCGCCAATGCGCCGCGCCGCAGACTGCGCGACAAACCCCGGAAGTGACCGAATCATCGGGAGTGATTATCGGGTAAGCGGACCCCAGTATTCATAAAACGTGCAGGGTCTTCAATGGGGCGGATTGTTAGTTTTTATGGCGTAATGGTTTACGTGCGCTTCTCCGCACAAAAAAACGTCGACATCTCATGCCCGGGTTTTGCTCTGTCGCCGGGCGATTCGGGAGCGGTTCACTCCCAGCGCAAGAAGCCGGCCGGGCGTTCGACCCGGCCGGCTTCACGTGGATCCCAAGTCGCCGCGGGGCTATCCCGCGCCGCGTCTAGCTCACGTCGGCGTTAGTCGCCGAACTTGATGCCCTGGGCCAGCGGCAGTTCCGTGGACCAGTTCATGGTGTTCGTCTGACGGCGCATGTAGGCCTTCCAGGCGTCCGAGCCGGACTCGCGGCCGCCGCCGGTTTCCTTCTCACCGCCGAACGCACCGCCGATCTCGGCCCCGCTCGTACCGATGTTGACGTTGGCGATGCCGCAGTCGCTGCCGGTGTGGGCGAGGAAGCGCTCGGATTCGAGCACGTTCGTCGTGAAGACCGCCGAGCTCAGGCCCTGCGGCACGTCGTTGTGGATGCGGATCGCTTCGTCGATCTCGCTGATGAGCGTCTTGGTGTCGCCGGCCGCGGGCGCCGTCTTGCCGCCGTAGCCGATGATGTACAGGATCGGGGCGAACGTCTCTTCCTGGACGATCTTGAACTCGTTCTTCGCCGCGGCGATGCACGGTTTGACGTAGTGGCCGCCGGGGTATTGCGCGCCGTCGAGCTTCTCGCCGCCGTACAGGATCTCGCCGCCCTCTTCCTTGACGCGGGCGATCGCCTTCTGCATGTCGCTCACGGCGTCGTGCGTGACGAGCGGCCCCATCAGCGTGCCTTCCTTCAGCGGGTCGCCGATGGGCACCGACTGATAGGCCTTCACCAGCCGCTTGATCAGCTCGTCGCGAACCGCGTTGTGCACGATGATCCGCCGCGTGCTCGTGCAGCGCTGGCCGGCGGTGCCGACCGCACCGAACAGGATGGCCCGCACGGCCATGTCCATGTCGGCGTTCGGCGTGACGATGATCGCGTTGTTACCGCCGAGCTCGAGGATCGTGCGGCCGAGACGCTTGCCGACGACCTCACCGACGCGGTAGCCCATCTGGCAGCTACCGGTGGCCGACACGAGCGGAATGCGCTTGTCGTTCAGCAGCTTCTCGCCGACGGTCGAGCCCTTGCCGACGACCAGCGAGAAGATCGCCGGATCCACGCCGTTGTCCGCGCAGACCTGCTGAGCGATCTTGATGCAGGCGATGCCGGTGAGCGGCGCTTTGCTGGCGGGCTTCCACAGCACGCTGTCGCCGCAGACGGCGGCGATGGCGGCGTTCCAGCTCCAGACGGCGACGGGGAAGTTGAACGCGCTGATGACGCCGACGACGCCGAGCGGATGCCACTGCTCGTACATGCGGTGGTTCGGACGCTCGGAGTGCATGGTCAGGCCGTAGAGCTGGCGGGACAGGCCGACGGCGAAGTCACAGATGTCGATCATCTCCTGAACTTCACCCTCACCCTCGGGGCGGATCTTGCCCATCTCGAGGGTAACGAGCTCACCGAGCGCCTGCTTGTACTCGCGCAGGCGGACACCCAACTGACGCATGAGTTCGCCGCGCTTGGGGGCGGGCACGACGCGCCACTTCAGGAAGGCTTCGTGGGCGCGAGCGACGATACGGTCGTACTCGGCCTCGGTCACCTGCTTGACCGACCCGATCTTCTTCCCGTCGATGGGCGAGATTACGTCGATGACCGGACCGGAGCCCAGCCACTCGCCGGCGAATCCGCCCGGATGGTTTTCGGTGATGTTCAACTGCTTGAGGATGTCCGACATTCCAGCACCTGCTTTCCGCAAACGCGAGGCTACAACCGTCCCGCTCCCGCCGGCCGTCCGCCGGGAGCAGCACGGGCGTCATCCGAATCCAGCAGGTTAACACGGGGCGACCGGCGGGCAAAGAGGGCGCCGGCGGCAGGAGGGGGCGAATTGTGGGGGTTCGGTTAATCCGTCGTGAGACGTTCACGCAAACGCCGTTTCCGGTTATTTTGCAGGTTTGCCGCCGGACGGGCGATGCCCCGGGCGGGCTGCCGGCCGGCGGGAAGAGCAGCGGGAGAGTTCGCATGTTTCGCAAAGCCGTTCGAGCAGGCGTGGTGTGGGTCGCCGGGCTGGTTCTTCTCGGACCCGTGGTCGGCTGCGACCGGTCGGCCGACCGGGCCGTGCCGCCCCCAGCCCAATCCCTCAGGAAGCTGACCATCGTTACGCCTCACGGCGACACGATCCGCAACGCCTTCGCCGCGGGCTTCTCGAGCTGGTACCTCAAGAAGCACAGCGACCCCGTCCACGTCGAGTGGATTTCCCACGGCACGCCGCAGTGCGTCGACTACATCCGCTCCGCCCCGACCATGGCCACCGAGGGCGCCCCGTACCACCGGGCGGACGTGTTCTTCGGCGGCGGCGTCACCGACCATGCGCAGTTGGCGGCCGAGGGCTTCTGCCGGCCCCTGAAGATCGAGCTCCCCGCGAACTACCCGGCCGAGGTGAGCGGCCTGCCGACCCGCGACGAGCAGAATCGCTGGCTGGCCACCGGCCTGAGTAGCTTCGGTATCGTCTACAACGACCGGGCCTGCCGGCAGCGCGAGGTGACGCCGTCCACGAACTGGGCCGACCTGGCCACGCCGCGCTTCTACGGCTGGGTGGCCGTCGCCGACCCGACCGCCAGCGGCAGCACGCGCGAGTGCCTGGTGCTGATCCTCGCCCACCACGGCTGGGACCGGGGCTGGGGCATGCTCATGCCCATTCTGGGCAACGCCCGGGCGCTCGATGAGCGCAGCGGCAACGTGCTCGCCGCGGTGAAGTCCGGCACGTGCCTGGCCGGGTTCACCGTGAACTTCGAGGGCATGGCCCTGGCCGTGGAGACCGGCGGCGTCGTGAAGTACTCCGATCCGCCGGGCGGCACGGCCGCGACGCCGGACATCATCAGCGTGCTGTCGACCGCCGAGGCTCCAGAGCTGGCCGAGGAGTTCGTGCGTTACGTGCTCAGCGAGGAGGGGCAGGCGCTGTGGGGCGTCAGCCGTGAATACCGGGCGGCCTACGTGAACGACCTGTACCACTACCCGATCCTGCCGGACATCTACGAGAAGTACGCCGGCAAGATGTCGGTCCGCAACAATCCGTTGCAGGAGGGCTTCGGCGTCGAGATCGATCCGCAGCGCTCCGAGCAGCTCGGCTGGGCGGTGCGGCTGTTCGTGCAGGCGGCGTGCCGCGACAACCACGTCGCCCTGCAACGGGCGTGGAAGGCGGCCATCGACGCCGGTCTGCCCGCGCCGGCGGTGGAGCTGCTCACCGCGCCGCCGTGCGATGAGGCGACGGCGCTGGCGCTGGCGGAGAAACTGGAGAAGGCGGAGTCCGACGAGGCTGATGCGCTGCTGGCCGAATGGTCCGCGAAGTACGCGGCCCGCTACGCTGAAGTGATGAAGCTCCTGGGCCAGTAGCGTCCGGGCTCCGTACCGGACGTCTTCGGTAGCGTCGGCCCCCCGTGGCTGACGTCGATCGCGGGGAATGTCCCGCACGCGCCATACGTCCGAGCCGCAATCGGCAGGGAGTAATCACCGTTGCGTTGGGGAGGAACGCGCGAATGGTTGACGAAGAAAGCCCGGTCTGTGGTTGCTGTGGCTACATCCTGAGCACGCAGTACCGCCAGGCCGTCGAGGACCAGGCCGAGACGCTGCGCTGCTCCGAATGCGGCGAGGTGCACCACCGCAAGGCGCTGGCCCAGGACCTGCCCCTGCACTTCGAGGCCGAGCGGCGTTTCGGGGCCATCTTCCGGCGGATGTGGTGGTCGCTCGTGGTACCCCGTCGAACGTACCGGCACGTCCAGCACTGGTACACGTCCACCCGTTCCGCGCCGCGACACAACGCGCTCTTCGCGTTGGCTCTGGCGGCGTGGTACTTCGTATGCATGCTTGGCTATGCGCTCGTCGGACTGCTGGATCGGGCGACGATCGATCCGGACTGCTGGTTGTTCTCTGAACGTCGCTTCGCTCCCTGGTCGCGCGAAACGGCCGCGCAGGCGTGGACGGATCTCAAGGACTCATTTGCGGCCGGCATGCCGCTGCGCATGCTGGGTTTGCTTCTGCTCTTCTTCATCGCGCTGCTGCTCGTGCCGCGTCTGGTGATGTTCCTCTCGCCGCGCCGCACGCGCAACAAGTGGCTTCAAGTCATCCGCCGAGCCGTCCTGCTGTTTCAACCTGTGTTTCTTGCGTTTCCGGTCTATCTAACTGCCACGCTGATCGAGGTCATTGTCGAGTGGAGGAGGGGCATCGGGGACGCGATTCGCTGGTCGTCGTGCCTCCTGTTGTTGATCGTGGCCTGGACGTTTTGCCGCGGCGCTGCGATGGCGTTTGTGGACGGAAACAAGAGCGGTTCGGCGGCGCTGCTCGGAGGGTTCCTGGCTGCGTTCACGGTGGGGATCTGTCAATTCGTCGCGATGTCGGCGTTCTGGTCCTGAAGCAGCGCTGCATTTGGGCACGCCACACTCCGCGCTGCCTTCGGCGGTGTGGCATGCCGAAGCGCAGCGCCGGCATGTCGTTCGTGACACGACAGGAAGACATGCCGGCGCCTAGGGCTTCAGCATGCCACACTCTGAAACCGTCCGGTATCCTGGCGCGCCGGGACACGCTACAAGACGTCGGCCACGGGGGGCCGACGCTACGGAAGATGTCCGGTGCGGAGCCCGGGCGCTACTTGTTCAGCAGCAGGTCGATGAACGGGCCGATGTCGAAGTTGTTCACGTCGCCGTCGCCGTTGACGTCGGCGTTCAGGCGATCGCAATTGGGGTACTGGTCGGCGTAGGCCGTCGGGTTCGTCAGGGCCAGGATGAACGGGCTGATGTCGAAGTTGTTGACGTCGCCGTCACAGTTCAGATCGCCGGGCTGGCCGAAGTGCACTTGTACGACCGTTGTGCTCATGACACCGGTGCTCAGACTGCCCGCCACGTGTACGCGGCCCGTCGCCGGATCGTGCGTATACGCCATCGGGACACCGTTCTGCATTACCGCCGACACCGTCTCGCCGGCAGGAATGCGCGCGTACGTGTCGTAGTCGGCGGCGTTGCCGGTGCGGTTGACGAACGTGTGCGTGCAGGCCAGCGGCGTCTCGGCACAGGTGACGTCGAGCCGGTGCGCGCCCAGCCGCAGGTTGTGGAACGTCATCTCCGTCCAGCCCGTCGGCAACTTCGGCTCGATTCGCAGCGTGTTGCCCGGTGCGTCCGGCGTGTAGTCGAGGAAGAGCATCATCGCATCGACCAGGAACGACATCGACTCCCACGCGTTCGGCCACGCCGCCTGGAGGAGGAAGTCGCTCTGCCCGGGGTAGAGGAGGCTGTTCGTCGGGGCGATCTGCTCGGCGCCGAAGCCGATGGGCCCGAGGCGGTCGAGCAGCAGGTCGAGCCGGTAGCGGTGATTGTCGACGTCGCTGCGGCCGGGGTTGGCGTCCTGCCGCTCGGCGTAGTAGCAGCCGTACCAGAGCGTGCTGAGGAACCACGGGCTGCCGTACGAGTTCGGCGCTGCCGGGTTGTTCCAGTACGTGTCGCCCCAGTAGCGGTTGATGAGGCCGTCCCACTCGCCCGCCGGGTTGATGACGCTGTGGTAGTCGCCGTAGGTGTCCGGGGCGACGCCGTTGAGGCGATCGACGACATGCGTCATGAGCGGGTCGGTGCTGCTGTACACGTCGAAGGGGTAGACGGGACCGAGGAACGAGATGTCCGTGTTCTCGCCGTCCCAGACGAGCCGCGCCGTGATGCCGTTGTGAATGGCGTCGGCGCGGCCGTTGAACAGCGTCGCGTCGCCGGTGTGACCGAGAATGCCGGCGACCGTCGCCGCATCACGCAGACCGCGCTCGACCGACGCATTCGAGTAGATGAACAGGTCCCACTGGTCTTCCCAGAGGTTGTTGGAGTACATCAGGTCGTACGTGTCGTCGTAGTAGAGCCGGCTGTCGATGCTGCTGTCCTCACTGGAGGCGCGGGCGGCATCGTAGATCATCGTGTAGTTGTCGCTGAGGAAGCCCGCATCGCCGGTGACGAGGTAGTGGTAACACGCTCCCCACGGCACGACGGACGTCTCGTCGACCTGCGGCGAGTTCCAGACGATGTAGCCGTCGGTCGTGTACTTCTGGTACCAGAAGCCCTTGCCCCACGTGTCATCGGCCCGGTAGGCGACGTCGCGCAGGAAGCGGTAGATCTCGGCGGCCTCGGCCGTGTGCGCGGTGCGATCGAGCGTGACCGCGGCCCAGCCGGCGTCGCGGGGCCAGATGAACGGATACGCGCCGTTGTGCATGCCGGCGATGACGCCGCCGCCCTCGCCGTCCAGATGCAACGCCGTGGCCAGCAGACTGCGCTTGAACGTCTCGTCGTACTGGTCGTCAGGGAAATCGATCGTGACGCCGGCGGCGAGCCAGTCGGTCCAGTAATCGTCGGTCGTCACCTGCGCCGACCACATGCTGCTGCTGAGGAACCAGTCGATGGCAGGGGCGATCTGCCAGTCGTACGTGCTCGTCGCGCCGGCCATTTCGTCGAAGCCGCCGGCGATGAGCACGTCGATTTCCTTCGTCTGGCCGACGGGCAGCTCGAGCTCGATACCGATCCAGCCCTGGCCGTTGTCGGTGGAGCCGTGGGCTCGCCAGGAATCGCTGGCGACGGTGCCGCTGCTGCCGCCGACGGTGTCAAGCAGCTTGAGCGAGGCGGCGAGGTAGACGGAGACGTCCTTCTCGTAGTCGCCGAAACTGGTCGGGTTGTACTCGCCGGCGCCGACGGCCATGCGGTACGTGTTGTCATAGGCGCACATCACGCCGCGCGGGGCGTCGGCGAACATGCCGTCGTAGGCGTCGCCGCCGTTCAGGGCGACATCGGCGTAGTAGTAGAACTGGACGGTCTTCGCTGCGGCGCCGTTGTTGGTGATGAGGTAGCGTTTGACGTAGAGCCCGCGGTTCGGCTGTCCGCCCTGATCGAGCGGGAACGTGACGCCCTTCGGGCAGAAGTCCCACTGTTGGACGAGGATGTTGTTACCGTCGGCGGTCAGCGTCGCCGACGTGGCGATGACGTTCGTGTCGGTGATGTACGCCTGGCTGACGTCGCTGTAGCCGACCGCGTTCTGATTACTGAGCCAGTACGTCAGGCCGTCGACGCGCAAGCCGCCCATGGCCTGGTTGAGGTTCATCTGGCCGCGGCACTCCGGCGGCAGACCGCCCGGGAACGTGTCGAGCCCGTCTGAATAACCCTCGTTCTTCGTACCCATGCCGTTGGCGCAGCCGGCGGAGGGATAGTAGATGTCGTACACCGTGCCGTTCTGGTCGAGCATGACGTTCATGTAGTTGTTGCCGACGACGCCTTCCTCCTTCCAGAGGGAGACGGGCGGATAGCCCTGGTCGGGATTCGCCGAACCGGCCCCGGCGCCGGGCCAGGGCAGCGTGCCGCCGCCGGGCGCGACGGTGTACATCCACACGGTGGCGGGTGCTGCGGGGTTGTCGCACGTGCCGTCGGCGCAGCCGTAGTTGTTACCGAAGACCTCGGCGCCGCCGCCGTTGTGCCACGAGCTGACCTTGTATTTCACGACCGTGTCGGCGGGGGCCCCGGGGATCTGGGCCAGGCACCAGTCGATGTTGTCCGGCGAATGCGGCTCGTTGCGGACCCACGACGCCCAGACAACCGACGTGGTCCCGGTTGGCGTGCCGTACGCGCCCTGCGGCGTCGAGCCGTCGGTCGTGTAGTAGACGACCGTGTCGGTCCAGTAGAACGAGTAGCCGAGGCGGACCCAGATATCGACGGGGACGCTGTCGGGCGGGTCCTGCGGGCTGCGCATGGTCACGCCGGCGGCCTCGCCGTACACGTCGTTGGCCGGCACGTGCTCGACGAAGTCAGCCGTGGCCCACGCCCGCGGCGGCGTGACGACGACGAGGATCACGATGCCCAGAATGACCGCGCCCAGCTTGATGTTGCGTCGCATGCTCTCTCCCTGTCCTGGCAACCGGCCGCCGACGCAGCACCGGCCCCATGCGGCCGGCCCGACGGCGGACGAAGCACCCCTCATTGTAGCGGGCCACCCCCCGCCGACGCTGGCCGTTTTCAGCGATTGTCGCCGGCTGGCGGCCTCTGGCGGTGTTTGGCGTGTTTACGCGGTGTCTGATCCGGAACCGGCAGGGGGGGCTCGTTCGCGGACCTACTCGAATACGTGTAGTTCGACGATCACTCCATCCTGGACCTTCACGTAGTACACATAACGGGAGTGGTTTGTGTATAGCCACGTGCCATGTGTCTTGGGTGGGTTCGAGTTTCCGTAGTGGGCTGGCAGCCGTGAGAACAGGCTCTCGGCACTGTCGCCGACGTGAACGTCCTTCAGCACTCGGCGGAGTACCCACTCGCGCGTGTCGCTGCTGCTGACGCGGAACGCGAAGTCCGGTGCGACGCGGCACGTGATCGGCCAGCCGATGGCCAGCCATGCCAGAATGACGCCGGGGCCGAGCAGCCACAACCTCCCCACGGAATCCGGCATCATGCCTACCGCCGCCCGCACGGAGTGGCGGCGAAGCACCAGGCGCGCGGCCAAGCCGGCACCGCCGCCGACCATCGCGGCCCAGATGCTCAGCCAGACCCGTGTCTCGAACAACACACTTGTTCGAATCTGCCAGCCGCAGGCCAGCCACAGCCACGCAATGGCCCAGACCGCCCCGATCAGCGGCGTGAGCACCGTGGATCTCAGCAACCGGAGAATGCGCGAGCTGAGCAGCAACGGCAAGACCAGCACCAGCCACCACGCCGCCGTGACGAGTGCTGGTTTAGAGAGCAGCGTTCCCTCTGTGCCGTATGCGAAGCCATGGTCATAGCCGTACGCGACGGTGTTGATGGCATGGCCGATGGCCCAGCCGAGAGCGGCACCAGAGGAAGAAGCGGCGATGACCGGCGCCCGCTGGAGTCCGCGCGGACTGTCGGCGAACGTGGTCGCATCATGCTCGTCGAACGCCGCGCCGCACTCGGGGCAGCGTGTCGCCGGAAGCTGATCCAACGGGTAGCCGCAGTCGATGCAGTACATGCCCCACTCCACCCGATCGGGCAAACCAGGAACCGGGAGGGCATTCTACACCAGGAGTGCGCCGGCGTGGTGTCCCTGACGCCCGTTGCCTGCTCAGGACCGGCTGACCGTCACGCGGATGTCGTGGTCGCCGAGTTCCGTCAGGTAGCGATCGACGGGCACGCACACTTCGAGCGGATGGGCGCCGGGGGCGATCAGTTTGCGGGCTTGCATGTACGCGACCAGCGCCGTCGGAAACGCCGTCGCTCGTTCCATCGCCGTGAAGCCGGTGCGTTCATCGTGCCGGTCGTAGAGGTCGTACTGGATCGTCTGCGGGCGCGACTCGTGTCGGCCGATGACGGTGCAGCGCAGGACGATGCAGTCCCGTACGTGCGGCAGCCGCAGCCGGTCCTCGAAGAGTTGTCGCAGAATCGGCCGCGGGGCGAGCGTCCGCCCATCTTCGAGCGTCACTTCCGGCTCGAAGCAGCCGAGGGCGAACAGGGCACGGATGATGGCGAAGTGCCCCGGGTAGCGCACCGTCTTGTAGTCGTACGATTGCAGCCGGCCGGCGAACGTCTCCGGGGCCGTGCTGGTCGCGCCGGACGTCACCGCCGCCTCGCAGTGCCCGAGCGGCGGCGGGAAGTCGATCGCTTCGAGCTCGCTCAGCGCCGGCACCGCGGCCGGCCGGCCGCCGCGCAGAAACTCGGCGTGTCCGCTGTACTCGTTGATCAGCCCGTCGAAGTTGAACGTCATCTGGTAGCCGAGCGGTCCGACCGGCTCCTGCGGCAGGCCGCCGCAGCGCAGGTGCACGTGCTCGGGCTCGTCCATTGCGGCGACGCCGTGCGCAGCCAGCAGGTTGCACAGGCCGGGGGCCAGGCCACAGTCGGGTACGACGCTGACGCCGCGACGCTGGGCCTCCTCGTGCCGGGCCATTTGCTGGCGGACGACGTCGGTGTTCCCGCCGAGGTCGCAGAAGCTCGCGCCGGCGGCGAGGGCGGCATCGGTGATCTGGATGTTGTAGCGGTAGGGGGCGGCGGAGAGGACGACGTCGGCGCCGGCGACGGCTTGGTTCAGCTCGGCCGGCCGGCGAATGTCACACGTGCGGGCCTCAAACCGGCACACGCTGTCCGGCAGCAGCTCTCCCAGCCGGGTGACGGCCCGCCGGGCGACGTCGCCGTCCACGTCGGCGAGGACGACCTGCTGGGCGTCACACGTACGGGCGAGATCATAAGCGAGGGCCGTACCCTGGCGGCCCGCGGCGATGACGGCGTAGCGATACGACACGGCGATACTCCACTGATGCTCAAGCGGACCCACTCAGCCACGGCCACTCCGCGCCGGTTCCGCGAGTTCGGCCAGTGTACGCTGATGCGCGGGCGGAACGAAGGGGGAAAGGCAAATGCCGAGTTGGGCGGGTCGATCGCGGACCCGGGGGCCAACCGTAAACCGACGAGCACACCGCTCGATCCGCCTGCCCGGGACGCACAGCGGCCTGACGGGGCGCCGGCTCTTCGCCGAATAGCGCTCCCACCAGGCCGCCATGGTCCTTGGTTGACGTCAGCGGTTAGATGGAGATCCGGTGCATCTCAGGCCTACGCCACCGCCCGGCCACCACGCCGACGAGCCAGCAGCAACCCACCAAGCGCCAGCATCGCCACGGTCGACGGCTCCGGCACCTGCATCAGGAACAGCCGCTCGTACGACGTGCCGGCGTCCATCGGCAGTGTGCCGTCGGCGTCGTAGTAGCCGATGCCGGTAATCCAGCCGTCGTCGCTGATCGCGGCTGCCCACGACAGGACCCAGGGGCTGTCCGGATCGAGCAACGAGTTGAGGTCGACCAGCACATCATCCGGCGTCCACATGACGGCGTGATTGCGAAGAGCAGGGTAGTCTTCGGTGTAGGTCATGGAGCTACCGACGATGTAGCCGTCGCTGTTGATGTCATTCACCGTGGCCGAACCCTGTCCGTCGCTGTTCTCGTCGAGAACCGCAAGTTCGATCGGGTCCGTACTTCCGGCATCCCAACGCACGGCGCGAGTGCCACGGCTGGCACCGGTTGGATCGTACTTCGCCGAGGTGCCCGCGATGATCCCGGCATCGTTGATGGTCATTGCGGTCGAGGTACCCATGCCGCTGCCATCGGTTCCCAGGCAGCCCAGGTCCGTCGCGGTCGTGCCGCCGGCATCCCACCGAACGGCTCGGACGCCGAGGTAATCGCCCGAGTCGTAGAGACTTGCTTCCCCGACGATCGTACCGGAGTTGTTGATGTCCGTGGTTTTGGCGTCCGTCGAACCGTAGCTGCTTAACCCGAGGTTGCCGAGTTCGATCGCCGCCGTGTTGTCCGCGTCCCAGCGGATGGCACGAAATCCGCACATCGATCCGTCAACCCACTTCGCCCCTCTCCCGACGATCGTTCCGGCGTCGTTCATGCGCATCGCGTAGTTGTATGTGCTGCCGCTGTTGTTGGTACCGAGCGTTCCCAATTCGGTTACAGCGGTGCTGCCCGGCGCCCAACGCATGACACGCCAACCTCGGTCCATGCCATCCGTGTACTTCGAGCCGTGCCCGGCGATCATCCCGCTGCTGTTCACGGCAACGGCTTGATTGAACGACCAGCCGGAGGCGTCCGTGCCGAGCGACTCCAACTCAACGGCCGTCGTGCTACCCGGATCCCAGCGCACGGGGCGGTTACCGCGCTCCTGCTGGGAGGAGTTGTACATCGAGGCATTGCCGACGATCGTTCCGGTGCCGTTCGTGGCGTATGCGAAGCTGTTGTAGTGGCCGTTGGCGTCAAAGCCGAGTCCGCCAAGTTCGCTGTAGCCGTTGGCGTCCCAGATCAAACCGTGTTTGCCAATACCCGAGCCGTTTACTGCGCGCTGAATGGCGGCGACGCCGTAACCGCTGCCGGCTGTGTACCCGGGACGCATGGCGAGCTCCGGCATGAAGTAGCCGTCAAAACCCACCGGATCGAGCGAAGGTCCGGGATGGAACAGCGACTCGGCGAGGGTGGGTGAGGCGCCAAGTGCAAGGGCGGCAATGGCGCCTCCCATCAGGACACGAGCAACGATACTCGACAACGGACTCACGTGTGGGTGGGTCAGGGAGCGACTCACTGAACTCCTCCTCTGCCCCTCTCCAGGGGCATTCTGCCAGAGACTGCGAGGGGCTGGCTTTCCCGTCCTCAGCCGACTGACCGCCTCACATGGTTGCGAGTCTACCGAGCGAGTCAGGGCCGAATCAACAGGAAATGAGAATATTTTAAAAATATCCTCAGATCTGCATTGCGTTCCGGCCGGATTCGCGTAGGTTTACTGGTATCTATGTATGTCCTAAACTGTGCACCGGTTATGGAAATCGGCCCCAGACCTCTGGATGGGCGGGCGCGGGCTTTGCAGGCCAGTGCGATCGAGGTGGGTGGACGCCTGCGCTCGGCCATCGCCGACCTGCTGGATCGGCTGGCGGCTACGGGGGCCAGCAAGCAACAGCGCATTCAGTCGGCCTTGGACCTCAGCCAGTCGGTCACCAGTCGCCTGATCGCCTCCGTTCGGGTGGATGACCCCCTGGCCACGCTGGCGAGCGCCCCGGCTCCGGAGGGGTTGCGGAAGATGCTGCGCGGCGCGGCACGGGCGGGGATCGAGCAGGATTACCTGGATCAGTTGGATGCCGCCATCACGGACGTCGAGGGGTTGCTGGATGGCGAGATTGGCAACCGGCATTTCCTGGATGCTCTGCTGAGCGAGTGGGTGCCGGACTCGCGAGCCAGCTACGAACTGCGTCACAAGGCCGCCGGCTTCCGCACGATGACGGCGGTGCGCGGCGTGCAGGCGCGGGCGGTGATCGTGTCCGTCATCATCTATCCGGGCGGCGATGCGAGGGCCTACGATGCCATCGGGTTCGATGCACTGATCGGTTGTCGGCGTCTGCGTCCCAGCGCGGTTCTGCGCACGCTGACATCGCACCTGGCGCCCGCCACGTCAGGTTTCACCGTTTGCGGTGTGGACGACCGTCCGATCACGGACATGCACAATACGTTCATTCCTGAATTCTCGACGATTCCGTGGGAGAGTCTGCAGTCACGGCGATACGACACGTTCATTGAGACGACAATCCAGGATCTGCCGCTTGGCAAAGGCAGGGGCGCCGATCTGGTCACGGGGCAGCGTTTTCACCATGCTCACCGGGTCTTCCGCGACGGCGGACCGCCCACCGCCGGGATCGGCGGACAGGCAGAACCGCCGGCCGAGGTTTTCCTCGTGGATGCCCTGCTGGACGATGATGTGTGGCCGGGTCAGAAACCGGAGCTGCGGCTGTTCGACACGGTCGTCCGCGGTATCACGCATCCGGACAATCCCCTTCGTCAAGCCGATCGGCTGGATATGCTCGAGTCCATCGTGTACCTGGGACGCGGCCTCGGCAACTTCCGCATCGCCGAGTTCCCTCGTTATTCAGAGCTCGTTCAGTATGGCTGCGACAAAGTCGGCCGGGATCCGCAACGGCTCCGTGGTTTTCGCTGCAAGATCCGCTATCCCATCTACGGCAGCCAGATCGGCTTGGCGTTTCCGTTGCCGGAAGCGCAGCCGTGAGGAAGGTCTGCTGACCGGCCGGGCTGTTGCGTCATCCCTGGCCGAACGCTGTGCTGCACCTGGGCCAGCGTGTGCGGAGGTCGATCCAACGGGTTTCCCCGGTCGATGGAGTGAGCCCCGACTCCGGTGCCGGCAGTCGGGTTAGGCGCGACCGCCTTGCGCCGAGCCCGCAACCCTAGCCGGTGTACCCTGATGCAGCGGTAGAACGAAGGGGGTGCAGCGAGCTCCGAACAGCCCGGTTCGCGGAGCTGCGGCGTCCTCGCTTCCCTCAGTTCCGGAAGAACGGCTGGTGGTAGCCCATCACGCGGTGTTGGGTTTCGCGGCGACCGAGTCCCGGGGGGACGACTGAACGCCCCGCCACGCGGCACCGCCCCCCGGCGCGACGAGTTGCAGATCGCCGACCGTGCGTTACGGATCGTCTCAGACAGGATAAGGACGTTCAGCTTGGTGTGTGACGAGGAAGCAGAATGTCCCCTGTTCCGGTGAACCGACGGCTGTGGGAAGACCGCCGCGTGTGGGGCACGCGCAGTCGGCGCAACCGCGCCGGGGTCCGTGTTAACACAACACATGTATCCTCTGTCGCAGAGCCGCCGACAGTCATAACAGATTGCGGATGATGGATGCTTGCGGTAGGGTATGCGCGCATCAGTGGTGCGGGCCACCGATCACTTCGATTCCCCGTCCGGGGATGCACTTGAGCCAAAGGAGGAATAGTCATGTCAAAGCCATACCGCATCGCGCGCCTGGGCTGGCTGCCCGATCCGTTGGACCACCGTGATCTGCGTGTCCAATCGGCGACGGTGAAGACGGCACTGGAGAGAACCGCGAAGTTCGCGGCGAAGGGGGCCATCAAGGCCCGGGCCACTACGAAGTTGCCGCCCAGCGTCGACCTGTCCAGCGAATGCACGCGGATCGAGAACCAGGGTGAGATCGGGTCGTGTACAGCCCACAGCGTCGTCGGACTGCTCGAATACCTGTGGAAGCAGACGTACGGCAAGGCGGTCGATGCCTCACGTCTGTTTGTCTACAAGGCTACACGCAACCTGCTGGGCTGGACCGGAGACACCGGCGCCTTCGTGCGCAGCACGATCAAGGCGGTACGGCTGTTCGGGGCCTGCCCGGAGGATTACTGGCCCTATGACGAGCCGGCCTTCGACAACGAGCCGCCCGCGTTCTGCTACGCCTTCGCGCAGAACTTCAAGACGATCATCTACTACCGTCTCGAGGAGAAGGTGGACGCCCTGCGCGCCTCGCTGGCCCAGGGTGTGCCCTTCGCCTTCGGCTTCACGTGCTTCGAGTCGCTGTTCAACCCGGATGTGGAAGAGACCGGCGTGATCCCGTTCCCAGGGCCGAATGAGGCCGTCATCGGCGGTCACGCCATCATGGCCGTCGGGTACGAGCAGGCAAAAAAGCGTTTCATCATCCGCAATAGCTGGGGCCGCGGCTGGGGTCGCAGGGGCTACGGCTACCTGCCCTATGCGTACGTCGAGCAGGGCCTCGCCGACGACTGCTGGTGCATCGTGAAGTCGCAGTACGAGGGGCTTGAGTAGACACGCCGCGGAGACATACGGACGCGTCGTTTTCCCGAAGTGCCCTGCGGGGGAGAAGGGGACTTGCGCCCATTCCGCAATGAAAAAGTAGAATGTCCCCTTTTCTTTGTGTCCCCTTCCCGCTTGCGGGATCGCAGTGCGTGATTGGGCCCGCCGTGCGGCGGATGATTATTAGCTCGGCGGATGAGGAACTGGGGGGACCGCCAGCGCGGTTATTAGCTGGCGCAGCTCGGGAAAAATGAGTTGACGAGATTACAGAGGACACGTATACTTAATCGCTCAGGAGATGAGAAAATAATAAGTAAGGTGCGCCGCCGGCCGTCTTGAGGCAGACCCCTGTGGATTTTCGGTCGCTGGCGCGCTGATGTGAGTGGAACGAGGCATAACGGATGCCGCCGAACGTGGAACGGGGGATGGGCCCGACGGGCTCAGGGTGGAGGAAAGTCTTGATGAAAAGAACAGCCGTCGTAGCAGTGTGTGCGTGCCTGGTGCTGGGTCTGCTCGGAGCAACCGCCGCTCCAGCCCAAACCGTGGAGGGAAGGGTCCACTCGTGGGGCACGCAGGTTGTCGGGCCCGATCATTCCCAGGGCATCGCGCGAATCTCCGCCGGTCTCTGGCATACCATGGCGCTTCGGGACGACGGTACGCTGGTTGGCTGGGGCTGGAATAGCTACGGTCAATGCGTCGTGCCGGGCGTCAATGCCGATTTTATCGACGTCCAAGCTGGAGCGAACCACAGTATCGCCCTGAAGAGCGATGGCACGGTCGTTGTCTGGGGCGGCGAGTTGTACGGCGAGAACGCCACGCCCTCGCCGAACGAGGACTTCATCGCCATCTCGACCCACAGCAACCACAACCTCGCCCTCAAGTCCGATGGGTCGATCGTTGCCTGGGGTAACAACGCCACCGGCCAATGTGACGTGCCCGAGCCCAACACCGATTTCATCGCGATCGCGGCGGGGCATGGACACAGCCTCGGCATCAAATCGAATGGATCCATTGTCGCCTGGGGCGCGGGTGACGAACCGGGCGAAGGCTACGAACAGTGCGTCGTCCCGACGGATCCACCCAACGAGAACTACGTCGCCATCGCCGCCGGCGGCGGCCAGAGTGTTGGTCTGAAGGCCGACGGCTCCGTGGTGATGTGGGGCTACGACGTGCTCGGCATGGGCAATATTCCCGAGCCGAACAGCGGCTTTGTTGCGATCGGTTGCGGCTGGGTGCACAACGTTCTTCTGCGTGACGACGGCACGGTCGTGGCGCTCGGCGCCGGACAGCCCGGCGACCCATACGGCCTGCCGCGCTATGGTCAGTGCAACATCCCGGAACCAAATGCCGACTTCGTCGACGTTACGGCGGGGCCGTACACGAGCGTCGGCCTGAAGTCCGACGGCTCCATGGTGATGTGGGGCCTGAACGAGGACGGCGAGTGCGACGTGCCGGCGCCGAACGCCGACTTCGCCGCGGTTTCCGGCGGCTCGGGCCACACGCTCGGCCTGCGTGACGACGGGTCGATTGCGACGTGGGGAATGAGGAGCCGGGGCATGTGCGACTTCGACCCGCAGACCACGGGCTATGTCGCGGTCTCGGGTGGCAACTACCACAGCCTTGCGTTGACGTCCGACGGCGAGATCGTCGCGTTGGGCGCCGGCCAGGACGCGAGCGGTTTCCCCAACCACGGGCAGTGCATGGTGCCGTCGCCCAACACGGACTTCGTCGCCATCGAGGCAGGGAGTGTGCACAGTCTCGGCTTGAAATCCGACGGGACGGTCGTGGCCTTTGGTGACTCGCAATATGGGCAGACCACGGTGCCGTCGCCCAACGCGGACTTCGCGGCCATCGCGGCCGGTGCCTGGCACAACCTCGGTCTGAAGACTGACGGCACCGTCGTGGCCTGGGGTGCCGGTGGTCCCGGCATGTCGGGTTCACCGCACTACGAGCAGTCGGTCGTGCCGGTGATCACGGGCGAAGTCGTCGCGATTGCGGCCGGTTGGCATCACAGTCTTGCCCTGAAGTCGGATGGATCGATCGTGGCCTGGGGCCTGAACGAGCTCGGTCAGTGTGATGTACCGGCACCGAACGCGGACTTCGTGGCCATCGCCGCGGGGTACGCCCACAGTGTGGGCCTGAAATCGGACGGATCGATCGTGGCCTGGGGTGACAACCAGTACGGACAATGCACGGTCCCGGAGCCCAACAACAACTGGGTGGCGATTGACACCGCCAGCAACTTCACCCTCGGCATCAAAGGGCCTGGCTTCCCGCTGGGCGACCTCAACTGCGACGGGGCCGTCGACAACTTCGACATCAGCCCCTTCGTCCTGGCCGTGACCAACCCGACGGCCTACGCCGACCAGTACCCCGATTGCGACGTATTCAACGCCGATATCAACGGCGACGGCGACGTGAACAACTTCGACATCAGTCCGTTCGTGAGTTTGCTCACCGGCGGCTAATCACCCCGCCGAGGTAACGGGCCTTCCGGCCCTTCGATTCGACTCCCAAGCGGCGGGCCCCGGCCCGCCGCTCTCTTGCGCCGCCGCTTCTGGTCCCGGCAGGACGGCTGATTGCAGCCCAGCAGGAACCGCCGGAACCCCGGCCGGCGCCCCTCTCGTTCTTAGTCCCGGCCGGACGAGTGAACGGCCCGCCGTGCGGAATTGGGGCGTCCTCGTTCCTCTCCGTCCCGGCGGGATCGCTGCTGGCAACCGCGCGTGCAGGGTTGAGGCGTCCCCGCCCCTCTTAGTCCCGAAGGGACGACTGATTGTAGCCCAGCACGAAGTGCTGGGTCTCGCGGCGCCCCCTCTCCCCCCGAGTCCCGGCGGGACGACTACGCCCCGCCGCGCGTCAGCCCTCTCAGCGTGAGGAGTTGCAGATCATGGACCACGCGCTGCGCGCCGTCTCGGAGAAGGGGGGCACTCGATGTCTCACGCGGCGACAGAGCACAACTTGCCCGACTCTCCCCATGACATACGCGCTGCACCCGCGAAGCTGACACGTGGCCGAGTGCATGCTATGTCACGACTTTGAATCCCCAGGCCTTCCACGTTGAAGAGTGCTTCACGAAATGGCCTTCCGGCAGCGCTACAAGGAGCACGTGACGCGCTCTGGTCATCGCGACGTACGCCAGGCGCCTGTCCTCCGAGTTGTCGTTCTGCTGCACCGCTGTTACCACGGCATTCCAGAACTTGGCGCTGCCAATGACCAGCACCGCGTCGATGCTCTCTCCCTTGACCTGGTGAATCGTGTCCTGTCGAATCAAGGGAAAAGCGTCCCGTGCCTCGAATAATGGTAGCGCCATCTGCTCGTTTGTGAGCCCCTTCTTGTTGATCTGATTCCCCAGCTTTGCGTTACACGTGACGCCGAGTTCCTTGATGAGCGACGTCACACCTGTTCTGACGCGGTCGATCCACTGCGTGCCGAGCTGAGAGACTGGCGCAAGACGCTCTGGGTCTTTCATGAATCGCCACATTGACAATGCCGCGGCGATCGCCCTTGGCGAGTCCGGCGTCTCGTCTAGTTCGGTCCAGAGCGGATCATCGCCTGCCAGATCGCGTACGAGTCTCACCACGATTTGAAATGCCCCACGATAATCACGGCGCCCATCGCGGAGAAACGCCGCGGTCGCAAGCTCCTTCGCCTTGCCTTGCAGCTTTCCGTAGTTGACTTTGCCTCGGATTGACTCCAGCTGGCTGTGGGCTCTGCAGAGCACTGCGCTGGCATCCAAAGCAAGTCTGGCCCGCTTGGTCAGCGCTTCGAACACCTCAAGCGCGTCATCGAATGTCGGTGATCCTGTCTTGACAATGAACGCACCACGTGATTCACATCCGGCATTCCCACTGCCAGTGAATGCCGGATTTCCACCGACGTGCCGGGCCGCCGCTGCGATCGTGTTATTGCAGCGGAACGACTGGCTCAGTGGTTTCTCTGGAATGGACCACTTGGCCTTCAGGTTAGGCAGCGACGTAGCGTCAGCCATACTGAATTCGAAGATGCATTGATCTGGGTCGCCGATAAGTGTGACTTTCGCCCCCTTCTCGCGGATGAAGTTCAGTAGCACCAGCAGCCAAGCGTTGCAGTCCTGTGCCTCGTCTACGACAATCTCAGGGAACCGTCTTGCCAGTAGCCGCGCGAGGTGAGGTCGATCGAACAAGAGCTTGCAGGCCCAGAAGACGCGCTGTGCATGCGTGTAATAGCCGAGAGAGAGCAATTCCCGCACGCAGGCTCCCGCAGCGCGATCGAGATCCTTGCCTCCGTATACCCTTGTCGTTTTGAACCGCAACTTGTTGTTGTCCGGGTATGGAACAATGTCCCAGGCAGGGATCGGTATCCTCCGTCGTTCCGTCGCATCCATCCACGCCTTCAGCTTCCCGTTACCCCAATCGCCTGGGCGTGGCCCTGGAAACAGGCGTGGCCGCCTCAGGTCGCCGGTGAGCAGATGGCCGAACGGTGCGAGCACGTAGCGTTCGACAAAAGAGTCAAACGTGCCGACATAGTTGGGATCCGATAGAAGATCCCGTCGTCCAATGGCCGCAGTCGCCGCTTGGAACTCGCGGATAGCCACGTTTGTGAATGATAGGAGCGCAAGGCCGCCGGCCCGGTACGGCCAATTGGCACCACGCCAGATGAACCTGCGACACGAAGTCCACGTCTTGCCGCTGCCAGGGGCTGCCCGCAAGAGAAACTCGAGCTCTTCAGCGAAAATCGCCTCGCGCTGCTGTTCGGTCGGGTCTTGAGAGAGGATAGCCTGACGCAGGGCTTGAGTTATCATCGCCGACGCCCTCGGGGAATCACACCTAGGAATCGAAAAGCGTTGCGGATGTAGGTGGGCACGGCCCCAGACCGCAGGTTGTTTCCGTCGAGCATCAACGCGAGTTCCTGCGCAAACTGCCCCTTCGATACTCGCTTCTCGAGGAAGGTATCGAGGAACTTGGACGCCTTGGCGTCCGCGGACTCGATGGTCGCAATGTCGTTAGCTAGCGCCTCGCCGATTTGTGGATGAAGCACCTTGAACGCGGCAATCATGTATGGCAGCATCTCCGGTTGCCGTGCCAACTCATGCTCAAATGTGATCGCCGACATCTCGACGCAGAGGTTCGCTATGTTGTTCTCGTGCTTCTTCAGGTTCTCTGCGGTTGCAGAGGGAGCTTTCCCGATTGACTTAGCGTCACCGTCGGTGAGGATCGCGACAGGGACGCGCAACCACTTCTCGCCAAACAGCGGTAGGAAGGCGTCGAAATTGATGCCGGCCGCGTTGACCACGGTCACGGCGGACTCTCGCAAGCAGCCTCCCACGATCTTCGCCAGAATCGGCATCAGTAGCGCTTCCGCGATTCCCTCGACCATCAGAATCCTGCGAGCGAAGAACAGCTCGGCACGCGTAGCATCGAGAAAGCGCTGTAGTTTCTTCTTGGTGTCCTTGTCGATGCCGACGTTACCAATGGGAACCGCCTTCACGCGGTCGTCTACGTCGTGCACCACCACAACCGAGTCAATGGGAGCCTGGCTCGCGAGGATCGGCGAATGGCTGCTGGCAATGACCTGGACTTCCTTGTCTTGTGGATCCGCCGCGACAGCCGCGAGGTGACGCAGAAGAAGCACCTGAAGGTGTGGATGAAGGTGGGCCTCGGGTTCTTCGACGAGAATCGCGCGGTGCGAGAAGGCCGCGCTCTCGCGGAGCGTTCCGAGAGTAGCTGCGGTAAACACGAGGTTGTTGTAGCCGAGGCCGTTCAACGTGAAGGGGAGTCCCTGGATCTTGGGCTGGAGCCCGGCAATGATCCGCCGAAAGACCGGGTCCGCGAATATCAGGTCGGTCGTTTGTGTCAATTCGCTTCCCGCGATCGCACTCAAGTGCAGGTTGATGTCGCTCTTGGCGGTTTCGACTGAGTTCAAGGCGCGGATTTGGTCGTTCGCCTCTTTGGCAATTTCCTCGAATGCTCCGTGCTCGGCCTCCGGGGTGAGGCAGTCGACCAAGCGAGAGACCTGAGAATGCTGACCGGGGCGGAGTCCGCGTTCCGGGTCGCGAAGTGGCTGCAAGTAGATCGTGGCGAACCGGTCGTAGTGCCTTGATGAGAGCGCGCCACCTTCTGTTTCACCTCCCCACATCCGCACATTGCAGCGGCGCGTGGCCTTGTTAAACTCGACTCGGGCATTGACCTGCATCTCGAACCTGCCGTCACCCATGTCAACGAGGCACTCCTGAAAATGCACTTCGTCTTCTTCTGTGAGGTTCGTGAATCGGCATGAGATCTCGATGGGCGCGAAGTCCGTGCCCGCACGGAAGTCGTCCTCGGTGAGATGGAGGGAATCGAAGTCGCGGCTCGAAAAGAGGATGATCCGCAGAGCGTCGATGATGGTTGTCTTGCCGGAGTTGTTCTCCCCGATGAGCACAGTCAACCCACGCGGGAAGTCCACGTTGAATCTCTCGAATCTGCGGAAGTTGTGGATACTGAGGTGTCTGAGCCACATCAGGGTGTCCTCCGTTGACGAACGCAGCGTTCTGCCGCTGCCACCTGTCGATGGCGGACGAGTGCTGCCACGTGACCCACTAGTGCCCAGAACGTGCGCCGCGGCGATCGCGACAGCCTATTTTGGTGTGCCATCTAGGTAGCAATGTGTACGTTACAGCGCCAAGAGGGAGTACGACAAGAGCTGGCCGACGGGGACGGACAGTCCAGTTCCTGGAGACGAGGCAACAGCCCTATCGGGTCGGCCGCGTGGCCAGCTCCTGCAACCGGTCTCGGTCATCGCGTGAACCGACTGCATCCTCGCCAAACCGCACCAGAAGCCGCCAGAATCCGCCAGAACGCGGCAGAATCCGCCAATCTTCGGCGCGGCTCCGTCGCCGCGCGTGTTTGTTGCGTACACTGAATGCTGTGGGCCGAGTGCGGGTGAAGAGGTCCTGACGGGAAAGGAAGACATGCCGGCGCCTTAGGGCTTCGGCATGCCACACGTTGCGCGAGAGCAGTGGAACAAGGGATCAGGTGAGCAGGTGAGGGAAACTCCCGGTGCCTGGGCAGGCTGGGATGCGCTGCTTCCGGCTCACGGCTCAAGGCCCGCTGAAGACGTCGGCCACGGGGGGCCGGCGCTACGGAAGACGGCCGGCACGGAGACCGGCCGCTACGGAAGACGTCCGGTACGGAGCCCGGACGCTACAGGCTCACGGCTCAGGCGCGGCTGTCCCAGGTGGGATCGGTGACGCCGGCGAGCTTGTTCTGGTAACGGGCCAGGACGAACAGGGCGTCGGACAGGCGGTTCAGGTAGGGCACAACGTGCGGGCCGATGGGCTCGGTGTCGGCGAGGGCGATCACCAGGCGCTCCGCCCGCCGGGCGACGGTGCGGGCGACGTGAAGCTGGGCGGCCGCCGGCGTGCCGCCGGGAAGAAGGAAGTTCGTCAGCGGCGGGAGCTGGGCCGTGATGTCGTCCATGAGCAGTTCGAGGGCTTCGATGTGGCGAGGCTCGATCCGCGGGCCGGGGCAGCGGGCTTTGTCCGCCTCGGGCACGCACAGATCGGCGCCGAGGTGCAGCAAATCGTTCTGAATTCGGCGGAGCGGGGCGACGAGCTCCGGTGCCGGGTCGGCGGCGAGGACGACGCCGAGGTGGGCACTCAGCTCATCAACGGTGCCGTAGGCGACGAGGCGGGGGGCGGTTTTGGACAGCCGCTGGCCGGAGCCCAGGCCGGTGGAGCCGTCGTCGCCGGTACGGGTGTAGACCTTGGTGATTCTGGGCACGCGTGGACCTCCACAAGCTGGGGGACGCAACGTCTGATATCGTAGCCGTCCGTGGAAAACGGGGACAGCCACCTCGCCGAGGACGGGGGCTACTAAGGTAGCCGCTCCGCTGGCCGATTGAACCTACCGGGGTCTGCTGTTGTGGCGGCGTGCGCGGGCGCCGTCGCCGCGAGGCAGGGTTCGATAAAGACGGCCGGCCGCCGGCGGCCGCAACGGAGGCATGGTGATGGACGGTTGGCGAGAGTCGTTTCTGGATAAGCTGAACCGGGCGCAGATGCACTGGGTCAGGCAGTTCGAAGAGGCGCTGGACAAGCACTTTGTGCCGGTGTTCACGGAGTTCAAGAGCTTCCTCGTCGACAACGGTTTCCGGCTGTCCATGCCGCTGAACGAGCAGGGCCGGCGGTCGTTCAAGTTCGAGCTGGCCGAGAACGCGTACCTGCTGCTGATCTTCCGGTCGGCGGGCGTGGGCGAGTTCGAGCTGCGGTCGGAGAGCTTCGTGCCCGGCTGCGAGCCGGTGTTGTCGAAGGTCGTCGCTCGCGTGGCGGACCTGGAGCGGACGTGGGTTACGGAGCGGTTGCAGGCGGCGTTGGGCGGATTCGTTGATTCGCTCGCCGGCGTCGAGCCGCCCACCGTCCCCGATCCGATCGAGGACGTCGTCACGGTGTAGTCCGCCGGCGCGGCGCTTTGTTCGGTATTCGACGGCCGACACGGAAGTCGGCCGCTACGGTGGCGTGCGGAGCGTTTGCGGTATTCGACGTTGGCCACGGGGGGCCAACGCTACGGAAGGCGCGGGCGGGGCGCGGGGGCGGCTGGTCAAACGGGGGCGGGTGGATTAACATCCCTTTCGTGTCCGAGGTTGAAGGTCGGGCCGGTGCAGTGCGCCGGTCGGACAACGGGTCAGGGTCGGAAGGCAGCAGCCCACCCGGCACGGCCCACGTGCATCGCAAACCTGGCCGGAGCCTCGGACACATTTTTTTGCTCGTTGACGGCCCGCGGGCGACTGCGGGCTGATTGGGGCTTTGCCGCTTCGGGGCAGGGGCTCCGGCCGCCGATCTCGGCAGGCCGGGGCCGCGTTCGGATCGAGACTCTCTCGTGGCCTACACCGTCCTGGCACGCAAGTACCGGAGCCGCACCTTCGAGGAGGTGATCGGTCAGGAGCCGATCGCCACCACGCTGGTCAACGCCATCAAGGCGGGGCGGATCCACCACGGGTACCTGTTCACGGGCACGCGCGGGGTCGGCAAGACGAGCATGGCCCGTATCCTGGCGAAGGCCCTTAACTGCCTGAAGTCGGAGGAGCCGACGGTCGCGCCCTGCTGCGAGTGCGACGCATGCTCGGCGATCGCCGAGGGGCGGGACATCGACGTGGTCGAGATCGACGCGGCCAGCAACACCGGCGTCGACAACATCCGCGAACTGCGGAGCAACACGGCGTATCGGCCGGCCCGGGCGCGGTTCAAGATCTACATCATTGACGAAGTGCATATGCTCTCGACGGGGGCGTTCAACGCCCTGCTGAAGACGCTCGAAGAGCCGCCGGAGCACGTCAAGTTCGTGCTGGCGACGACGGAGGTGCAGAAGGTCCCGGCGACAATTCAGAGCCGCTGTCAGCGGTTCACATTCCGGAACATCGGGCCGGAAGCGATTGCGGATCGGCTGAAGGAGATCGCCAAGGCCGAGGGGGCGAAGGCCGACGACGCAGTTGTGCGGCGGGTGGCGCGGCTGGCGAACGGGTCGATGCGCGACGGGTTGAGCATCCTCGACCAGTTGCTGTCGGTGTCGCCGAAGAAGCTCACGGCGGACGTGCTGGACGAGATCCTGCCGCCGCCACAGGACGAGCAGATTCTGGCGCTGCTGGGGCATGCGGCGGAGGGGGATGCGGGGGCGGTGCTGCAGGACGTGGAGGCAGTGCTGGGGCAGGGGCGCGGGCTCGAGGTGTTCTGCGCCGAGGCGACGGCGGTGGTGCGGATGCTGATGCTCGTGCGCGCTTGCGGGCCGGATGCGCCGATGATCGACGTGCTGGCGGGGGCGCGGGACGAGTACGTGGCGCTGAGTCGGCGATTCGAACTGTCGCAATACGTGCAGATGATCGGGATGCTGGAGGAGCTGCGGCGGAATGTGCGCTTCAGCGGTGCCGGGCGGGCGTTGACGGACGCCGTGGCGGTGCGACTGGCGCATATGCACGCGTGGGCACCGATCGAGGAGCTGCTCGGGCAGGTCGCCGCCGATGGTGGTGGGGCGGACGAAAAAAAAAAGTACACGGTCGATAGCATAGGACAGCGGACGGTACCGGCGGCGGCAGTGGCTGCGCCTGTGCCGATTGCTCCGGCGCCGGTGCGTGCGCCAGCGCCACCACCGCCCGCGCGAGTGGCTCCGGCAGCGCGGGTGCAGGCGGAGCCGGAGGTAGCGCGTCGGGTGCCGGTGCCGGCGGCGGAGGATGTTCCGCCGACGTACGGGCCGGATGTGGACGACGAGCCGTGCGCGGTTCCGGATGATTACACGCCGGGTGAGGTGGAGTCGCCGCCGGCGGTGCGGACTATGCCGAAGGGCGCGGTCTCCAGCAGCGAGCGGGCCAGGATCCTGAAGGATCCGATGGTGCAGCGGCTGATGGACCTTTTCGATGGTGAGCTCGTGTACGTGGAGCGCCGGCCGCAGGCGCCGGCGGGCGAAACGACGGAGTAAGACATGTTTGGAAACCTCGGGCAACTCGCCCAGTTGATGAAGAACGCCGGCCAGATCAAGCAGAACATGGCCGAGATGAAGGAGCGGATGGCCACGGCCCGCTTCACCGGCGAGGCCGGCGGCGGTCAGGTGCAGGCCACGGTCGACGGCAAGGGCGAGGCCGTCGGCGTCAAGATCGATCCGGCGCTTGTCGCCGCCGGCGATATCGAGATGCTGGAAGACCTGATCTGTGCCGCCATGCGCGACGCGGTGCATCGCAGCCGCGAGGCCATGCAGAAGGACATGGAGGCTGCGATGGGCGGCATCGACCTTGGCCCCATGAAGAGCATGCTCGGTGGCGGACCTTTGCCGTGACGGACGGATCGTTGACGGGGCCGCTGCAGCGGCTCATCGATGAACTGAAGAAGCTGCCGGGGATCGGGGCGCGATCGGCGGAGCGGATTGCGTTCCACCTGCTCAAGGCGGAGCGGGAGGAGGCGCTGGCCCTGGCGAAGGCCGTCATCGCCACGAAGGACGAGATTCGACCGTGCTCGCGGTGTTTCAACCTCGCCGATGGGGAGCTGTGCCACATCTGCGCGGATCACCGGCGGGATCAGAGCCAGGTCGTCGTGGTCGAGCAGCCGAAGGATCTCATCAGCCTGGACGCGACCGGGCTGATCACCGGCGTTTATCACGTGCTGATGGGGCATATCGCTCCGCTCGAAGGGGTCGAGCCGGGTGATCTGACCATCGATGCCCTGGTCGCGCGCGTGCGCTCCGGAGATGTGCGCGAGGTCGTGCTGGCCACCAACCCCACGCTCGAAGGCGATGCGACGGCGCTGCATATCAGCAGCCTGCTCGCCGACACGGGCGTGAAGATCACGCGTCTGGCCCGCGGTATCGCCCCCGGGTCGCAGATCGAGTTCGCCAACCGCTCGATGCTCGAAGAGGCGCTGCGCGGGCGGCGGGAATTCTGAGCGGAGCCGGCGGATGAACGCGGCGGGCCGAAGCGGCGGTGGCGGGGAGCTTTCGGCCGAAGCGCTGCGCGAACGGCTGGGCTACGACGATGCCCGGCTCGTCGCCGAGTGCGAGGTGCATACGTATCGGGCCAGTGGGCCCGGGGGGCAGAAACGCAACAAGACGTCGTCGGCCGTGCGGCTGCACCACGGTCCGAGTGGGCTCATCGCGAAGGCGGAAGAGAGCCGGTCGCAGCATGAGAATCGGGCGAAGGCGCTGCGGCGGCTGCGGGAGAGGTTGGCCGTGCAGGTGCGGCAACCGCTGCCGGAGCGGATCGAGTGGCCGGAGGGCGTGCGGATCGTCGATGGGGCGCTGAAGGTGGGCTCGGGGAATCGGGCGACGCATCATGTCATTGCCCTGGCGCTCGATGCGCTTGAGGCGGCGGGGGGGCGGTTGTCCGAGACGGCGCAGCTTCTGGGCGTAACGTCGTCGAGCCTGACGCGCTTCCTGGCCGAGCATCACGCGGCGTGGGCGGAGGCGAATCGGTTGCGGGCGGAGCGGGAGCTTCCGCCGCTGAGGGCGTGAGCGCGGGTCGCTTTGACGGGTGGGGGTGGGGCCAGTACCGTGTCGCGGTCATGTTGTCTTCTCGCGGGCAGCGACAATTGACGAGATTGGTGCAGCGGCGCGCCGGCTGGCGGATTCTGGCGGCCGTTGTTGCGTTTGGGGTGCTGGCCGCGGTGAGTTTAGCGGCGACGCCGACCGATGCGGCGCCGGTAGTCGCTACGCAATCGGCCGCGGCGCCGGCGGTGGCTACGCAGTCGGCTCCGGCTCCGGCGACGATGCCTGCGGGGCCGGGGGGCTTCTACGGCATCTGGGTCGTTGTGCCGCCGTTGGTCACGATCATCCTCGCCATCTGGCTGCGGCAGGTGGTGCCGGCGCTGGCGGTCGGCGTGCTCGTGGCGGCGACGATGCTGGCGTGGTACGACGTGCAGCCCGCCTCGGTGGCCGGCGTGGCCGCGGTGGCGGTGGGTGGCGTGACGCGGGCGACCGAGGGGTTCCTCATTGGTGCGCTCGCCGACAGCCAGCACATGAAGATCGTCGTCTTCACGCTACTCATTGGCGGAATGGTCGGCGTGATCGGGGCCAATGGCGGAACGCCGGCGATCGTGCACCACGTGGCCCGCTGGGCGTCGAGCCGGCAGCGCGGGCAGGTGACGGTGTGGCTGGCCGGGCTGATCGTCTTCTTCGATGACTACGCCAACGCGATGATCATCGGGCCGTCGATGCGGCCGATTTGCGATCGGCTGCGCATCAGCCGGGCGAAGCTGGCCTACATCGTCGATTCGACGGCGGCCCCCGTCGCGTCCATCGCCCTGATCGGCACGTGGATCGGGGCTGAGTTGAGCTACATCCAGGACGGGTTGAGCGAGCTGCACGATCGGCCGGCGTTTCTGGTGTCGATGACCGCCTACCAGGCGTTTCTCCGCAGCATCCCATATCGCTTCTACCCGATCCTAGCGCTGGTGATGGTGGTGCTGGTCGGTGCACTCGGTCGCGATTTCGGCCCAATGCGGCGTGCTGAACGCGACGCGCAGGCGGCTCCCGAGGAGGGAACCACCGGCGGCGCGGCCGAGGTGCAGCCGGGCCGCGTGTGGTATGCACTGGTGCCCGTGGCGGTGTTGGTGTGCGGAACGCTCGCGCTGCTGGTGATCACCGGTTGGCCGGCGGGCGGGCTGGCCGCCGTGCAGGTGCCGCCGGAGACGCCACGCTGGATCGGCGTGATGGCGGAGATTCTGTACGAGTGTGATTCATACAACTCGATTCTGTATGGTGCCTTGGCTGCCGTGGTCGTCGCTGCCGGCATCTCGCTGGTGACGCGGGCGCTGAGCCTGGCGCGTACGGTCGAGAGCGCCATGGCCGTGATGTCGCGCATGCTGCCAACGGTCGTCGTGCTGGTGCTGGCGTGGGCGTTGTCGGCGGCGGTGCAGGCGTTGCAGCTCGGCGAGGTGGCGACGGACCTGCTGAAGCAGGGCGGGTTCGCGGCCCGCTGGCTGCCGCTGCTGGTGTTTGGGACGGCGTGCGTGGTTTCTTTCGCCACGGGCACGTCGTGGGGGACGATGGGCATTCTCTGCCCGGTGGTGGTGACGATCGCCGCCGGGTTGCTGGGAGCGGTGCCGGCGGGCGAGGCGGAGCCGCTGTTCTACGCGTCGGTGGGGGCGGTGCTGGCGGGGGCGGTTTTCGGGGATCACTGCTCGCCGATCAGTGATACGACCGTGCTGTCGTCGCTGGCCAGCGAGTGCACGCTGGAGAAGCACGTCTGGACACAGATGCCGTATGCCCTGGTCGTGGCGGTGGTCTCAACGCTGTCGGGCGAAGTCCTGTGCCGCTGGCTCGACTGGCCTGCCTGGGGGGCGTTGCTGATTGGGACGGCGGCGCTGGCGGCGATCGTGTTGGTGATCGGTCGGCGGCCGGCGCCCGCTCACGCGGGGTGACCTGGCTGAGCAAGGGGGGCGACCCGCTGCACGCGAGCCCGGGGTGGGATATGATTCCGACACATGGCTCCGCCGGAGAAGAAGACAAGGCGTGAACCGGGCGACGCGCGCATGACGCTCGGTGAGCATCTCGATGAGCTGCGGACGTGTCTCGTGCGCAGCCTGATCGTGCTCGTCATCACGGCCCTGGCGTGCATCTGGCCGTCGAAGTACCTGTTGGCGATTCTCACCCGCCCGGTCGTGTTGGCTCTGCGGGCGCACGGTCAGCCGGATAGCCTTCTGGCCACGAGCCCCGTCGAGAGCATCGTCGTCTACATCAAGGTCGTACTGATCGCCGCCCTGATCATCGCGGGGCCGGTCATTCTGTATCAGTTCTGGAGTTTCGTCGCCGCCGGGCTGTACCCGAAGGAGAAGGCCTGGGTCTATCGGCTGGTGCCGGTGAGTGCCGCGCTGTTCATCGTCGGCGTCGTGTTCATGTACTTGTTCGTGCTCGTGCTGAGCCTGAATTTCCTGGTGGGTTTCAGCGACTGGCTGCGGTTGCCGGACGCGAAACCGGGGCTCTACGAGCGGATAGTGTTGGGGCTGGGGGACGATGAGGGGGCGACGTCGCAGCCGGTTACGCCGGAATTGTGGCCGACTGTTCCGCTGCTGACTGAGGACCCAAAGGACCCGCCGCCCGGCGCCATATGGTTCAACGTCAGCGACAATCGGCTGAAAGTTCACGAGCGTCGGCACGACGGCCCGCGGACGTACTCGTACCAGTTTCAGCGGGACGATCGGCGGGCGATGGTCACGACGCACTTCAAGATCGGCGAGTACCTGAGCTTTGTGCTGGTGCTGACGATCGCGTTCGGGCTGGCGTTTCAGTTGCCGCTGGTCGTGATCTTCCTGGTGCGGTCGGGACTGGTTTCGGTGCAGACGTTCCGGCGATATCGCAAGCTCGTGATCCTGGCGATCGTGTTCATCGCGGGCTGCCTGGCCCCGCCGGACTTGTTGAGCCATATGTTGTTATCGGGCCCGATGATCCTGTTGTTCGAGATTGGGCTGTTCATCGCGGCGCGGAAGAAGCGGGCGCCGGCGGAGGCGTGATTCGGCGGGCGCCGCCGCGTGGGTTTGGTGGGGGGCGGGGGCCTTGACGTGTTGGGGGGGATTGCGTAACTTTGATGTTCTGCCGATAAGGCGAGCGGGTCGGCGGAGCCGCCGGCACGGGTCAGGTAGCTCAGTTGGTAGAGCAACGGACTGAAAATCCGTGTGTCGGCGGTTCAAATCCGCCCCTGACCACTGTCCGGATAACTGAATAGACCGTCCTGGGGCCGTAGCTCAGTTGGGAGAGCGCTTGCATGGCATGCAAGAGGTCGTGAGTTCGAATCTCATCGGCTCCATTCTTCGCAAACCACGTCGAGCGTTACGCTTGGCGTACCTGATCCAGGGGGTTCAGCGCGGCAAACCGAGGGCTTTTGCGCGGAGCACGCTCCGCGCAACGCGCAAAGGATCGCGCAATGCCCCGTCAATCCACCCCGCCCGCCTACCGCAAACGCCTGATCCGCGGCCGTGAAGTCGCCGTCGTGACACTCCGGGACCGGGAAACCGGTCGCCGGCGGGATTACTGGCTTGGGGCGTCGGAACGCCTGAGAGCCGGGCCGCGTACGCCCGGCTGCTGCACGGCTGGTTCGGCAACATTGCCCGCGTGCTGCTTCCCGGGCGGGCGGCGTACATCCGGGGCGGCTGCGCCAACGTCGCCGACTACGCGCCGGTGCGGATGGCCGCCGGGCTGTACTTCTCCCAGACGATCATCTGGGTGAAGGAGCACCCGGTCCTCACCCGCAAGGACTTCATGGGCAACCACGAGTGGTGCTTCTGCACGTGGCGCGAGGGCGCCGCCCACGTCTTCCTTGGGCCGAACAACGCGACCGACGTCTGGTCAGTCAAGAAGGTCAACCCGCAGTCGATGGTGCACCTGACTGAAAAGCCTCAGAATCCCACGTCCGCCGCAGGGGGCGAACGCTATAGCTTTGTCAACCCATTTGCACGCGGTTGTGCAACGGGGGCTTGCAACGCGTGCCGAAAACGGTATGATGCTTCGCATGATGAGCCGTTTGACCACCAAGAAGCCGCAGAAAAACGCCAAGCGCAAGCAGAGCGCTGCCGGCTGAAGGTGTGGTCTTACGATATTCTGAACCCACCGACGCCGGCTCCGGTCGGCGTCGTTCTTTTTCCCCACGAACGAACGTCAGCGGCCGAGCCCGTCGGTAAAGGAGATTCCGATGGTGCCTTTTGCTGAGACGAGTCGGTGGCAGAGCCATAGCCCCGCCGTCAACACGCCTGCCAAGTCCAAGCCTCTCAAGCGCCAGCCGGCGGTCGCGCTCTGCGACTAGCCGGCCCTCCCTGACTTCCAACCTGAGTGCCTGAGACAGACACCGAGCACGGGCGGATCGGCCGCCTGTGGTCGTTGGCCGACTACTTCGCAACGAACAAGGAGCGCAACCATGACCGCGTGTGTGATCTGTGGTGGAACCGTGCCTGTGCCCGCCGACGCCATCCCGGGTGAGCTGATCGAGTGTGCCGAGTGCGGCGGCGAGCTGGAGATTGTCGCTGTCGACCCGCTCGAATTGGCCGAGGCTCCGACGGAAGAGGAGGACTGGGGGCAGTAACCCGCCGGCGCCAGCCGGCTCCGCACCGGCCTGGCAAGACCATCGGCGGTCGTTCCCCATAGAGGATACAAGTATGATCAGAGTCGGTTTTCTGCATTCCATCATCCGCAAGGACGAACGATTTCTGCTGGAGGAACTGCGCGATCGGCCGGACGTTGAGGTGGTGTTGATCGATGATCGCACGCTGGCCTTCCATCTCGGTCGCGACCGCCACGATCTGCATGTGCTGCTGGGACGCTCGCTTAACCGGTCCCGCGGGCTGTACGCGTCCCGCCTGTTCGCTAGCGCCGGTGTACCCTGCGTCAACATGCCCACGACAGCCGCCGTCTGCGGCGACAAGCTGCTCACCTCGGCAGCCCTGGCGGACCAGGGTGTGCCGCAGCCCGAGGTGCGCGTCGCGTTCACCGCCGAGTCCACCCTGCGGACGCTCGACGAAATGGGCTACCCGGCGGTGCTCAAGCCGGCGGTAGGCTCGTGGGGTCGGCTCCTGGCCAAGGTAAACGACCGCGACGCAGCCGAGGCACTGCTCGAACACAAGACCGTGCTGGGCTCGTACCACCACTCGATCTTCTACATGCAGCGGTACATCGAGAAGCCGTGCGGCCGCGACGTCCGCAGCTTCGTCGTTGGCGACGCGTGCATTGCGGCGATCTGCCGCACGTCGGCGCACTGGATCACCAACACAGCTCGTGGCGGGACGGTCTCCAACTGCCCGCTCACCGAGGAGCTGTGCGAGCTTTCGCTGCGGGCAGCCCAGGCGGTAGGCGGCGGCGTGGCCGCGATCGACCTGTTCGAGACCAGCGACGGGCTGCTCGTCAACGAGGTGAACGACACGATGGAGTTCAAGAACAGCATCGACGTCACCGGCGTGAACATCCCGGCCCGGATCGTCGACTACGTGCTGGACGTGGCGCGGAGGGCTGAACATGAGTAAGATCAACGTCTCCATCGTGGGTGGGTCCGGCTACGTCGGTGGCGAGCTGCTGCGGTTGCTACTGGCTCACCCGCACGTCGAGGTGCGGCAGGTCACATCGCAGCGGCTGGCGGGCCGGTCGGTCGGCAAGGCGCATCCCAACCTGCGCGACCGCACGAGGCTGGCGTTCTGCCAGCTAGACGCGCTGGAGCCTTGCGATGTTCTGCTGTTGTGCCTGCCGCACGGGCAGGCGATGGACGCCATCGACGAGTTCTGCGCCAGGGCCGGCTGGATCATCGACCTCAGCGCGGACTTCCGCCTGCGGAGCCCGGCCGACTGCGACAAGTGGTACGGCTACGCGCATCGCCGGCCGGAGTTGCTCGGCGAGTTCGTCTACGGTATCCCCGAGCTGCATCGCGACGCCATGCGCGCTACGACGCTCGTCTCCAGCGCGGGCTGCAACGCGACCGCCACGATCCTCGGCCTGTTCCCACTGTTCAAGCACGGTCTGGTCGAGACGCGAACACCGGTGGTTGTCGAGGTCAAGGTCGGCTCGAGTGAAGCCGGGGCTACCGCCACGTCGGGTTCACATCATCCCGAGCGTGCTGGTTGCGTGCGTTCCTTCATGCCGACGGGCCATCGGCACACAGCCGAAATCGTGCAGGAACTTGGTGGCGGCCGCGACCTCACCGTGCACCTGTCGGCCACCACGCTGGACCAGGTGCGTGGCGTGTTGGCCACGTGCCATGTCGAGCTGCGCGACGACCTCGACGAGCGCGACATCTGGCGCGTGTACCGCGAGACCTACGGCGAAGAGCCGTTCATCCGCATCATCAAGGAGCGCGACGGCATCTACCGTTACCCCGAGCCGAAGCTGCTGGTGGGCACGAACGGTTGCGACATTGGCTTCGAACGCGATCCGCATTCGCGACGGCTGGTCGTGCTCAGCGCGATTGACAACCTCATGAAGGGCGCGGCCGGCCAGGCCGTGCAGGCCCTGAACATCATGCACGGATTCGACGAAAGGGCCGGCCTGGAGTTCCCCGGCCTGCATCCCTGACGTGTGCCGACTGCTGGTAGTTAAATCGACGTCCCCGTTTGCGTGTGAACCGCATCTGTGGGCCTTCGCGCACATCGCCGCACACAGCCCCGAATATCAGGGTCACGGCTGGGGCTGGGCCAGGCTCGACGGCCACGGGTACTGGCACGTGCACCGGAGCATCCGGCCCATCTGGGAGGATGACCTGGCCTCCTGTCCGGATACCACGCTGTTGATTGCCCACGCCCGCAGCGCGTTTCGCAACCAGGGCATCGCCGTCGAGAACAACATGCCGTTTCACGACAAGCGCTGCGTCTTCGCCTTCAACGGCGAGCTGCACGGCGTCCGCCTCCGCCAGCCGGGCCGAACCGGCGCCGAGAAGATCTTCAACCTGATCCGGCGTGGCGACCGCGGCGATCTCCGGGCGGCGCTCGCCACCGCGGCGGCGGCGATCACGCGGCACACGCGCTACGTCCGGGCCATGAACATCGTGCTGTCGGACGGATACTCCGTGCACGTGCATTCGGCGTTCAACGAAGACCCGGACTACTTCACGCTGTTCACGCGTTCAACCGAACTGGGCTTCATCGTCTGCTCGCAGCCGTACGCCGGCGGCGGCGAGTGGACCCCAATCCCGAACCATACCCTGAGGACCTTCACATGATCGTGATCAAGATCGGCGGCGGAGCCGACATCAACCATCGGGCGATCTTCGAAGACCTGCGCCGACTGCTGGACCGGGGCGAACGGGCGATTGTCGTCCACGGGGCCAACCACGAAATGGCCGAGCTCTCCGCCCGGCTGGGACACGAGCCCTGCTTCGTCCGCTCCGTTTCGGGACAGGAGAGTCGCTACACCGACGCCGCGGCCATGGAGATCTTCCAGATGGCCTACTGCGGCAAGGTCAACAAGACGCTGGTCACGCTGTGCCAGGCCCTCGGCATAAACGCGGTTGGCCTGGCCGGCCTGGACGGCCGGCTGCTGCTCGCGCGGCGTAAGCAGGCTCTACGCGTCGTTGAGGCCAGCCGCCGCCGGATCATCCGCGACGATCTGAGTGGCAAGGTCGAATCCGTCAACACGGCGTTACTGGACCTGCTGTTGGGCCACGGCTATCTCCCGTTGATCTGCCCACCGGCACTCGGCGACGAATCCCAGGCCCTCAACGTCGATGGTGACCGGGCCGCAGCCATGATCGCGGCAGCCATGAAGGCCGAGCGTCTCGTTATCTTCTCGAACGTGCCCGGCCTGCTGCGCGACAAGGACGACGAGGCGACGCTGATCTCCGAGATCGCGTATGCCTCCATCGGCGAATGCGAGCGGTTCGCCCAAGGTCGCATGAAGAAGAAGATCATGGGCGCCGCCGAGGCGCTGTCACTGGGCGTCGGCGCGGTCGTCCTCGCCGACGGGCGCACCACGCGGCCGTTGGAAGATGCTCTGAATGGACGGGGCACCCTGATTCATCGAACTAATACGAGGTTACCATGAACGTGAGCGAACTGGCCCGAACATATGAACTGGACGTCTACGCGAAACGCAACGTGACGCTGGTACGCGGTGCGGGCGCCAGGCTGTGGGACGCCGCCGGCCGCGAGTACATCGACTGTGTCGCCGGCTTTGGCGTCGCCAGCATTGGCCACTGCAATCCGCAGGTCGTTGCGGCGGTCTCTCGCCAGGTCGAGCGACTCGTGACCTGCCCGGGCAGCTTTGACAACGATGTGCGGGCTCGGCTCTGTGAGCGATTGATAGGCATCACGCCATCATCGCTCAGCCGTGTCTTCCTGTGCAACTCGGGAGCCGAGGCGATTGAGGCCGCCATCAAGCTCGCTCGGCTCACGACCGGGCGGACCGATTTCGTTTGCGCTACGCGCGGTTTCCACGGCCGCACGTTCGGCGCGATGAGCGCCACGCACAACCCGAAGTACCGGCAGGACTTCGAGCCCGCCGTGCCCGGCTTCAGCTTTGTACGGTTCAACGATCGTCAGGAACTGGAGGCGGCCGTGACCGATCGTACGGCCGGTGTGATCCTCGAAATCGTGCAGGGCGAGGGCGGGGTCCGCGTCGGCCGGCCGGAGTTTTTCCGGGGGCTCGACACCTGGTGTGCGCAGCGCGGCGTGCTGCTCATCATCGACGAGGTGCAGACCGGCTTCTGTCGGACCGGCAGGATGTTTGCGTCGCTACACTACGACCTGCGGCCGGACATCCTCTGTCTGGCCAAGTCGATTGCCGGCGGATTGCCCATGGGCGCCGTGCTGTGCTCCGATGCCGTCCCCACGCTGCGTGGCAAACATGGCTCGACCTTCGGCGGCAATCCGCTGTGCTGCGCCGCCGGTCTCGCGGCCATCGAGTTTATGCAAGCGGAGCGACTCGACGTCCAGGCGGCGGAGAAGGGCGCCTATCTGATGAATGCGCTGCGCCAGTGCTCGCTCGACAGCGTGCGCGAAGTCCGCGGCCTGGGTTTGATGGTGGGCATCGAGTTGCGCCACCGGGTCCAGCCCGTGCTGGTGGATCTCATGAAGCGCGGCGTTCTTGCCCTGCCTGCCGGCCAGACCGTGTTGCGGCTGCTGCCGCCGTTGGTGATTACGCACGCCGAGCTTGACCGCGTGGTGGAAGTGCTGGTGTGCTCGCTGCGGCGGTGAGAGTGCGACGGAGGTCCTTGGTCTTCATCGCAGGGATGATAGGGACGCGCGTTTCGCCCGACAGCGCCGCCGGCAACCGGCCCGTGCGAGGCCCGATGCCGGCGCTCGCACCACGGGCAGTGTCACTCCGGGTCCTCAGAAGCGGTCTGTTCCTCCAACCGCTTCAGCAGCACCCGGGCGAAGCCGGTCTCGAGGACACCCGCGCGGTTGAGAGCGACGCACTTGGTGAATGCTTCGCGAGCGGCGGCGCGGTCACCTTCGAGCAACGCCTGGCGGCGGGTCGTTTCTTTCTGGCGGGGCGGCACTTAGGGCGGGGTCCAGCGAGCAATGAGGGGGCGGTTACATCGTGACCGCCGGCAGGGTCACGGTTTGTCCCACCGCCGGCACGGGGAACGGGACGTACTGGCCGTCTCGCCATTGCAGCCAGCGGAAGAGAGGGGAGTCGAGGTCCATGAGGAAGTGGAAGGTCGCTTCGGCGGGTCGGCCGTCGTCGGTGATGGCGGTGATCTCCACCGCCGCACAGAGCAGTTGGACGCGCTGGCCCTCGGTCGCGGGCGTGCGATCTCGGTACAGGCGGTCCAGTGTCTCGGTGGTCCGACGCTGGTTGAAGAGGATCTCGGCCATCTCGGCGTGGCTGAAGGGGCTGCCGAGCGGGGCAAAGAACCCGCCGTCCGGGCGGACGAGCAGCGTGGTTTCGTCGTGTCGTCGGATCTCGATGGGGCGGTTTCCTGAGCCGAGCACGAAGGTCGGGCTCAGATAGGGCTGGTCCCCCAGGAGGCGGGTCAGCGCGCCGTAGGTCAGCGTGGCGTAGGTCGGCGAGTTCACGATCAGGACGGTTTGGAAGCCGGCGCGCGGGGTTGGTGGGAGGCTGGCCGCCGCCCGGGCGACGGAACGGCCGATCTCTTGCAGCGCTCCCGGGGTGCGGATGAAATGGAGCGGCGACAGGACGAGGTGAATGAGGAGCAGGGTGAGGCAGAGGGCACGCGTGGCTGCTCGCAGGGGGAACAGGGCCCGCGACCGAGGGCTCTCGCGTACGACCGCTCCGACGAATTGGGCGAGCAGTCCCATTGCACCGATGCCCACGAACAATAGCAGGCGGTCTGCGGGATAGGCGGCGCAGGCCGGTAGCAGTGATAAGAGCATGCCCAGGGCCCAGAAACGGGCGAGGCGATCGTGCCGCAACAGGCGGGCGATCGCTGCGGCGATGAGCGCGAGCACTACCATCGTCACCAGCCACGTGTTGAGGGCCGCCAGCGGCGAGAGCGACCACCGGAGGTCGGACGGGATCAGCCATTGCCAGGCGAGCAGGTTCGGAGCGCGGGCCAGGACGGCCTGGGCGAACGTTGCGGGTTCTGCACCGGGATCGATGTACCACGCCGAGCCGGCGGTGCCGTAGCCGAGCTGCTTGTAGACGATCCACCAGGTGACGCCGACGAACACGCAGGGGGCCAGACACGCCAGGCGACGTGTCCGGGTGCTGCGGTCGAGGAAGAGCGCGTACGCGAACAGGTAGGCCGCGACAGCGACGGCGCTTTCCTTGGAGAGCAGGGCCAGCGCGAACGTCAGCGCGGCCAGGATGGCGCCGGGCCACCAGTGGTCGCGCCGCCAGCGGTCGTACGCGATCAGGGTCAGCAGTCCAAAGAATACGCTGAGCAGTTCGTTGCGGTTCGCGATCCAGGCGGCGGATATACCGTGGCCGTCATCGACGGCGTACAGCAGAGCGGCGAGGCCGGCGGCCCAGGTCGGGCCAAGCAGTCGCCGGTAGAGAAACGCCGCCGCCACGACGACCGCTCCGTACCAGATGAAGGAGTGCGCGTGCATGAACGCCGGTCGCTCGGGCCAGAGCTGGTAGTCCAGCCAGTGGGTGAAGCCGGTCAACGGTCGGAAGAACGCGATACGCAAATGCTCGTCGGACCACCAGGGCAGGATGCCCATCGACCGGGCGAGCCGATTCGCCGCCGGATCGCCCTCGATGAAGACGAACAGCTCCGCGGCGGAGCGGGTCAGCATCGGGAACTCGGGGCGGGTCAGCGCGGCGCGATGAAAGTCGTCGTCCAGCAGCCAACCCATCCGCAGGGCGGGCAGGCACAATAGCATCGCCAGCAGCGCCAGTACCCAGGGCAGATGGCGGTGCTCCAGGCAGCGGCGCAGGCCGGCGGCGATTCGATGGAGTTTGTCGTCGAGCCGCATGCTGTGGACTTGCCTTTTCGCGCCGCGTCGGGATCAACCTCGCAGCGCTTCGGCCAGCGATGGGCACTCGTGGCGGAGCAGGGAGTACAAGACGCAGTCCGCGTATGCGCCGCGAGAGAAGCACAACTGCCGCAGCGTGCCCTCCAGCTTGTAGCCGCACTTCTCGGCGACGCGCCGGGCGGCGACGTTGGTCACGTTGGTGCCGAGTTGCAGACGTGGAATGGGCTTGAGGGCGAACAGGTAGGCGGAGAAGATGCGCAGCGCCTCGGTGGTGTAGCCCTTCCCGCGGTCTTCCCGGCGGAACACGACGAAACCGACTTCGTACCCGGACTGGTACGTCGGCTCTCTCATGAACATGATGTGGCCGAGCAGGCGGCCGCTCTTGTCGGTGAAGAGCATGCGGCCCAGGGCATCGCTCCAGCCGCCGGTCTCGCTGTAGTGTTTGCGAAACACCGCGGGGCAGCGCAGGTCGACGGGAGCGAACTCACCCATCTCGGCATAGGTGTTTTCCAGCTTCAGGAACTCGTCCACGTCGGCATCCGTGAACAGACGGAGGATGACGTTCGGGCCTTCCAACATGACGCTCTCCTCGCTTTGGTGATGCTCCCGGACCACCCGTCACACCGAATCATCGGCCAGGTGAGCCCAGGACGAGGGTTTTCCAAGTGCCGCCCGCAGTTGCGGATGATCACGCCACGCCGGCATGTTCGACATGTACGCCAGCACGTCGCGCTCCGCCTGTCGCCGGTCAGTCGCCCGCTTGCTGGTGAGGAAGAAGGCGACCATTTTGTCGAAACGGTCGTCGAAGCGTTGCAGGTTTCCGTCGGCGTCGACGCAGTGCTCGCAGTAGGGGCCGGTCGGGATCGGCATGCCGCAACTCTGGCACTTGGGCGAATCACCCATTCTTTGCTCCTGTGTGCGTTTCGTGTCTCCGGTACTTTGCCTGCCTACTCATATTGCAGGGCCCGTGTGATCGTCAGTCGCGCGGCGCGCCGCGCCGCCGGCAGGGAGGCCAGCACGGCCACGCCGACGGCCATGGCGGCACAGCCGAGCAGCAGCGTCGGCTCCAGTACGTAGGCAATTCGCGCGCCCGCGATCGCCAGGTGCGTGCGGACCGCGGCATAGCTGACGAGCACGCCCAGCAGGATACCGGGAATCGTGCTGATCACGCCGATCGCCAGGGCCTGGGCGATGAACATCCGGAAGACCTGCCGGCGTTTCATGGCGATGGCACGGAGGATGCCGAGCTCACGGGTTTGTTCGAGTGCGTTCATGGTCACGCAGTTCGTGACGCCGAGGGAGGCGACCACGAACACCAGCGCCAGGAGCACGCAGGCGGAATTGATCACCCCGGCAATCATCCGGTCACACGTGCTTGTGAAACTGGTCCGGGAATAGACGATCAGACGGTGCGCGTTGCAGAAGTCGCGCAGACTCCGCTCCACGCCGGCGCGGTCGTCGGGGTCGGCCACCACGTAGATGTACCGGACGCCCTGCATGTCGAAGAGCTGCCGGGCGCGATCCCACTCGACGAGCACCAGCAGGCCGCCGGCGGTGTATTCCGGCGTCAGGCCGGTGATGCGGAAGGAGCGCGGGCCCCGGCGGGTTTCGATCGAGATCTGATCACCGGGTTGGAGTTGGGCACGCTGCGCAAGCCCGGTTCCGATGACGACTTCGCCACGACGCAGGCCGGCGCGCACCTTGTCCTCGTCGCCGCCCACGATGCGGAAGCCGGGATCCTCGCCGGGCGCGCAGGTGCGGGCGAACACGATGACCTGCTGCCCCGCGGCGCGCGTGGCGAAGACGGTGCCCTTGCCCACGTGGTGAACGCCCTCGAGATCGGCGATGCGATCCGCGCAGCCTTCCGGCATCGTGACTGGCAGGAACTCCGTGCCGGACAGCGCGGTGGGCACCACGAGGAAGTCCAGGTTCGCGAAGGTACGGACCATCCACTCGCGCGTGTTCCGGAGCGAATTGAGTATGGCGTTGCCGAAGCCGCTCGATAGCATGACGGAGATCAGCAGCACACCCACGACCAACGACGTCCTGGTCGGATGGCGGCGTAGCTGACGGATCGCCAGACTCGCCTCGATGCCCAGAATCGGTCGCAGCAATCGCTCGACCACGTGCCACAGCGGTCCCAGTGCCACGGGGACGGCCAGGGCGCTGCCCACGAGCACGAGCGCCATGCTGACTGGCATCAGGATGGCCAGCGTGGCATTGGACAGGCGGCCGGTGAGAATCGCGATGAAGATCAGGGCGAATACGGTCAGCAGGCCGAGACCCAGATAGCCTGACCAGCGGCGGGCGTGCATGGCGCCTGACGATTTCGTTTCGGGCCGTCCGGAGAGCTCCGCCAGCGGCGAACGGCGCCCGGCCGTGCGGGCCGGGAAGTAGGTTGAGAGCAGGGCCACGCCGGGACCCACGAGTGCAGCCAGCACCAGCGGCCCCGCTGACAGCCGGAGTTGGGGAACGACGGGATCCGAGAACTGGGCCATCATGCGCGTCATCGCCCATGCGGCCGCCAGGCCCAGGGGAATGCCGATGATCGTGCCGATGACGCCGAGCGCCAGCGCCTCTGACAGCAGCAGATGTGTGACCTGCCGGCGCGTCGCCCCCAGCGAGCGGAGAATGGCGAGCGACCGCCGGCGCTCGCCCAGGCTCATCAGGAACGAGTTCAGGATGACGAATGCGCCGGCGACGAGGGACGTGACACTCAGGGCGGTCAGCATGAGCTCCGTGTTCGCCAGCGTCTCCTGCGCCAGGGCAGCCCGCGATGCGGGCACCTGGACGGTCAACCCCGCGGGCAATCGCCGCGAGACTTCCTGCGCGACCTGCTCGCGGTCCGCCCCGTCCGCCAGAACCAGGTCCAGGCTGTTGATCTGGCCTTCGAGCCGATGGAGCCGTTGGGCGGTGGCCAGCGGCATGATCGCGACGGCGCCGCCGTTGACGGCCGCCACCCCGCGCGGTGCCAGTAGCCCGGTGACCCGTAGCTCGGTGGCACCGGACGGCGACAGCAACTGGAGAGTCGCGCCGACGTTCAGGCCCAGCGACTCGGCGAAACCCTGCTCCAGCAGCACCTGCGCATCGTCCGTCAGCAGCTTTCCTCGACGAACCACGTAGTCGCGGGCGCGATCGTCGCGCGACATCTCGACGCCGAGGGCGGTGACGGGGACGGGGCCGGACGATCCCTGGATCGCGGCGGTCGACTGGATCGCCGGGACGGCGGCCGTGACGCCGCTCACGGATTCGAGCGCGGGGCCGATGTCCGGGGAGAAGCCACCTTGTCCGCAGGGCACGACTTCCAGCGCCGCTTTGCCGGCCAGCGCCTCGAAGACGCCGCGCTGCGCCTGGCGCATGCTTTGCAGCGTCAGGGGAATGGCCACCAGCGCCTGAACGCCGATCACAATGCCGAGCAGCGTCAGCACGGAGCGTCCGGGCCGGCGGCGTACTTCCCGGAGCATGTAGCGGGTCAGGATCATGGCGACGGCTCCAGTTCCTTCAGCACGTCGCCGGCGCAGCGGCCGCGGGGCAGCGTCTGCTCGTCCGCGATCCGGCCGTCGCGCAGCGTGATCAGCCGATCCGCCATCGCGGCGTGACCGGCATCGTGCGTCACCATCACCACCGTCTGACCTTGTTCGTCGACGAGTCGGCGCAGCAGGGCGATGATCTGCTCGCTGTTGCGGCTGTCCAGGTTGCCCGTCGGTTCGTCGGCCAGCAGCAGCGCGGGGTCGGTGCACAACGCTCGGGCCAGGGCCACACGCTGCTGTTCGCCGCCGGCAAGTTCGCCGGGATGGTGGTCCTTCCGGGCGGCGATGCCCACGCGGTCCAGGGCGACGCGAGCCCGCTCGTTGGCCTCTGTTTCGGGGACGCGATCGAGGACGAGCGGTAGGGCGACGTTTTCCTGGGCGGTGAGAACGTGTAGCAGGTTGAACGCCTGGAAGACGAAGCCGACGTATTTCCGCCGGAGCTGCGTGATCGAATCGTCGTTCATGCCGTCCAGCGGGCGGCCGGCGACGCGCACCGTGCCGGCGGTGGGTTCGTCGAGCCCGCCGAGCAGATGGAGCAGGGTGCTCTTGCCGGATCCGGAGGGGCCCGTGATGGCGACGAACTCGCCAGGCATGACGCGCAGGTCGATGTCGCGCAGGGCTTCGACGCGGGCGTCGCCCTCGCCGAACACGCGCGTCAGTCCGCACGCTTCGACGGCGACGGTGTCGGTCACGTTCATGGTTGTACCTCCTGTCGGAGCATCTCCTCGCAGCCCTCCAGCCACTTGGCGAAGGCTTCGAGCCGCAGGACGGCGAGGTCCAGCAGCAGGACGATCTGGAGCGGCTCGCCCGTTTCGCGGGCCTTCGCTCGGGCCTGCGTCACGTCGTGCAGGCGGGCCAGGCAGGCCCGTCTTTCGACCTTCAGCACCTCCAGCGGCCGGCCGTCGGCCATCCGCCGGGAGAGCATCAGCTTGATGAACGTCTCGTTGCGGACGTCCAGGTTCTGTGGAGCCGGCGTGTCGAGCCATTCGCGGAGCTGCCGGCGGCCTTCGTCGGTCAGGGTGTAGACCTTTCGGTCGGGCCGATCGTCCTGGCTGACGCGGTCCTGCTCGACGCAGCCGTCCCGTCGCAGGCGGTCGAGTGTCGGATACACCTGGCCGAAATTGAGCTTCGCGGTCGGTGCGAGGCATTCGTCGTACAGGGCTTTCAGCTCGTAGCCGTGCCGGGGTCCTTCGGAGAGCAGGCCGAGGATCGCGTTTCTGAGAGACAATCCGTATTACCTCACTGCCGATGGCGGCTTGACATCGGAGCCCCGGGAGATATATTGCAAGTATATATATAGCCGGTGTATGCCCCCTCGTCAAGGCAGTTTGTGGGTCGGGAATATTCGGCTTTGGCCCGCCGAATAGCGGATTGGATAGGCGTGACGCGGGGCAGCAGGGTTGCGCCCCGCTGGCGGCGCGAAGGAAGGAGTGCAGTGTGATGAACGAGCCCGCGAGTCGGGAAGTGCATGAGGCCAATCGGCGTTCGTGGAACGCCGCCACGGCGGCCCACAACAGCCATAAGCGCGATCAGGCGGGGCACTTGCGCCGCGGCGGGACCACGCTGTTCCCCGAGGAGACGAGTCTGCTCGGCGACGTCGCCGGCCTGCGGCTCGTTCACCTGCAGTGTAACTCGGGGCAGGACACGCTGAGCCTGGCCTGGTTGGGGGCGGTGGTGACGGGCGTTGATATCAGCGATGAGGCCATCGACTTCGCGAGGAAGCTTTCCGCCGACTCGGGGCTGCCGGGCACGTTCTGCCGGGATGACGTCCATGATTGGCTGGCGGCGGCAGGGGAACGCGGCGAGCGGTATGACGTCGTGTTCTCGTCTTATGGGAGCATCTGCTGGCTGTCAGATATCAAACGCTGGGCGGAGGGTGTGGCCGGCGTTCTCGCGGACGGCGGTCGTCTGGTCGTCATCGACTTCCACCCGGTGGCGCTGATGTTCGACGAGCACTTCCGGCTGGCGTACCCGTACTTCAGTCCGGACAAGCCGTACAAGTGGGACGACGGCGTGTCGGATTACGTGGGCCGGGCGGGAGCACCGCTGGCACCGTCGGGCTTTGAGGAGGGGGTACGCGATTTCGAGAATACGCACCCGGCGTATGAGTTTCAGTGGCACCTCAGCGCGATCCTGACGGCGGTGATCGGCGCGGGGATGCGAATCGAGCAGTTTCACGAGTACCCGTTCTTCAACGCGGCCAAGCTGTACGAGACGATGCGGGAGGGGTCCGGGCGGCGGATGTACCTGCCGGACGGGGTGCCGAGCGCTCCGCTGATGTTCGGGCTGGTCGCTGCGCGGGAAGGGTAAGTCCGGGCGGCGCTTTGAGCGTTCCAATGACCACGTGAAGAACCGGGCGGGGGCGGGCTCGTATAAGGGACTGGCGGGGTCGGGATGGGGCCACGCGTTGGAGGCAGTCTATGACGCAGAGCGAGCCGGGTGGTTCGGTGGAAGCGACGCTGAGTGAGCCGAGCGGGCGGACGCCGAGGAAGCGACGGTTGCGGTTCTGGCTCGTGGTGGCGCTGCTGGTGGTCGGCGTGGTTTGTGCGGTGCAGTACTGGCGGCGGGGGAGGCCGTACGTGCAGTTGCCGCCGGCGTTTGAGGGGGATTCGACGGCGTTGAAGAGCACCGTGATTGTGCCGACGCTCGATACGCCGGTGCCGGAGGGCAAGAGTGCGGTCTGGTGCGCGGCGTTCGAGTTGGCGTGGACGCGGCTCAAGGAGGACGTCGTCAAGGATGCGATCAAGGTTGCTGGCGCCGGGGTTGTCGCCGATCGTTTGAACGCCTCGACGGTTTCGGCGGACGACCTGACGCCGGAGGCGTACTACGCGACTGCAGGCGTCGTCTCCGAGGCGTTCATCGGCAGCGTGCAGCAGGAACTCGCGGATCGCTTTCCGGGAGAAACGCCGCCGGAGATGGACCACGAGGACGTGCTGGCGGCGCTGGCGTATCTGAAGGTTTCTGTGCCTTTCACGATTCCGTTCTTCGACAATACGGCGGAGTTCGTGTTCAACGATGGCGGCGGCGGGCAGACGGCGGTTACGTCGTTCGGGATCCGGCCAAACGATGAGTACGCGTACCGTCGCCTGCGCGAGCAGGTGCGGGTTCTCTATGCGAAACCGCCGGATTCTCCTTCCGGCGGCCTGGCGAACGGCCGCATGACGCATGCCGAGTTCGCGATCGACCCTTGCCGCACGACGGAGCCCTTCCAGATCGTGCTGGCGGTGGTGCCGCGGGGCGACACGCTGGCGGCGACGCTTGCGGACCTGGAGTCGAAGATCGAGAACTGGTCGCCGAAGTACAATGTTGAGTTCGGATTGCGCGATGTCCTGCTGATCCCGAACACAGTCTGGAAGATCACGCATCACTTCGACGAATTGGAGGGTCAGAGCCGGTTACTGCTGAACCCCGGCTTCGACACGCTGTGGATCGAGACGGCCATGCAAACGATCGAGTTCAAGCTCGATCGCAGCGGGGCCGAGCTGGATGCCCAAGTCGGGCTGAAGGCCCGGCCGATTCCGACGGACTACGTCTTCGACCGTCCGTTCCTGATTTACATGAAGAAGCGCGGGGCGGAACATCCGTTCTTCGTGATGTGGGTGGACAACGCGGAGTTGCTGGTGAAGTCGTAGCCGTAGAGCGGGCCGTACCTGCCAACCGCTCAGCAAGAGGTAGGGCGGGTTCCACCCGCCGCGGCGTTCTACGTCGGGCGCTGCACGTCGAGTCGGCGGCGTCCTGGCCTGTGAACGCTCGGCGGGCAGAGCCCAATGGTACTAACCTTGTCACGCGGCTCGTTTCTTGGTGTTTGCTCGTGGTGGTGGAGCGGTGGGCAGCTTGCTGGGGCGTTTCAGCTTGCCGTGGCCTTTGTTTTTGGTTTTCGTGT
>JASFQK010000005.1:0-186530 GCA_050115495.1 Phycisphaerae bacterium
GCTGGAGTGGCGGCGGTGGATCCGGTGGCAGCATCTACGTGACGGCAGGCACGTTGGCTGGTTCCGGTGTGATCTCGGCGGACGGAGGAGTCGGCAGCGCAGGTGCCGGCGGCGGCGGCGGCGGACGGATCGCTCTCTACTACGGCGTAAGTACTTTCGGCGGGTCGTTGTCGGCCTGCGGCGGCGAAGTCCTTTCTCACGATGGCGGAGCGGGGACGATATTCAGCAAGTCGCTCGCACAGTCGTGGGGGGATCTGCTCATCGACAACTGTGGAAGCACGGAAACTGCCACATTGACGCCGATCACGTCGTTGGACACGTTGGATAGCTTGGTGGTTACCGGTGGCGCGGTCGCGGAGCTTCCAGTTACGTTAACGCTGAGCGACCTGCAGGTCGGAACAAGTGGACAGTTAACTCACCCCGCTGGGCAGGTAGCAGATCTGACGGTTCTTGGCGACGCGATGGTGGCGGACGGCGGGATGATCTGGGCCAGCATGAACTTGACGGTCGCTGGGCACCTGACGATCGACGCTGGCTGCGCCATCACGGCGGATGGGAAGGGTTATGGTCCAGCGAGTGGCCCTGGGGCCGGTGGCAGTGTAACCAGCACGGGACACGGAGGGGGTGGCGGCTACGGCGGTACAGGCGGAGAGAGTTCTGCGGCTGGAGGCGGTACATATGGTTCGCCGCTGGCGCCGGTGGACTTGGGCAGTGGCGGCGGCGATGGCTACGGGCGGAGCGGCGGGAGTGGCGGTGGTGCGCTTCGGTTGTCGGTGGATGGAACGCTGATGGTAGCAGGAAGCCTGACCGCCGTGGGTGAGGACGGCGAATACCACGGTACGGGCTGGAGTGGCGGCGGTGGATCCGGTGGCAGCATCTACGTGACGGCAGGCACGTTGGCTGGTTCCGGTGTGATCTCGGCGGACGGAGGAGTCGGCAGCGCAGGTGCCGGCGGCGGCGGCGGCGGACGAATCGCTCTCTACTACTTCGACGTATCGGGCTTCTCAGGGGACGTTCACGCGGACGGTGGCGACGGATACAACGATGGCGAACCCGGCACAGTGTATTACTACTGGAACGAAGAACCCCATGTCCTTGAGCACCGCCCGAACAGGTTGATCGAGCAACCGGTAGATCACATCGATGTCCGGTTCGATGAGCCGCTCAATGGCGCGACATTCACAGCAGACGACCTCGTCCTGGTCGATCCGAATGTGAGTACGTTTCCCGTATCTGACCCCATCCTCCTCGGTGGAAACTGGTGGCGGATCACGTTCGCACCGCAGTCCACTGAAGGCACATATCACCTGTATGTGGGGCCGCACATCGAGGATCTCACGGGTCTTGAGCTAAACCAAGATGGCGACCTCACAGGCGGGGAAGAGCCCGACGATGTGTACGACGCCGATTTCACGGTCGTATTCGCCGAAGAACTGGTCGTCGGAGTCCAGTCGCCGGGCGCGTTCACCGAACCAGGGTATTCCAGGTACTACAAGTTCGACGTGGACGCTGGCGCCGATATCGAGATTCAATTGGATGATCTCGACGACGAGGGCGAGAACGAGTTGTATGTCAGCTTCGAGCAGCTTCCGACGCGCCTCGAACATGACTTCCACTACACACTGGACCCGTCCGCCGATCAACAAGTGCGCATCCCAGGTACACGGGCGGGCACCTATTACGTATTGGCCTACGGTCGAGAGATTCCTGCTCCCGGGCCATCCGCGTTCACCATCGAGGCCGCCTGTCTACCGCTCGCAATCACCAGCGCGGATCCGAGCTACGGCTCTAACACCGAGCTGTGCTCGGCCACCGTGACGATCCGCGGAAGCGGCTTTAACCCTGCGGCGACTGTTGCGCTTCGTCGCGAGGGGCACGCCGATGTGCCCGCGACAAGTGTCTCCTGGATCGATACTGGCACCATCACCACCACCTTGTTCCTCCTGGGCCAAGAAAACGGTGAATGGAGCTTGGTAGTCAGCAACCCTGCCGCTGGCGAGGCAGCGGTGCCTTTCACCGTCTTGGAGGCTGTCCTACTTCAGCTCGACACCAGTCTGGTCCTGCCAAACGCGGTGGGCTACCACACTACCGCTACGATCTATGTGGACTACACGAACGCTGGAAGCACCACCATTTCGGCACCGTTACTCGTGCTCACGGCCTCGCAGAACGGCAGGCAGGCAGCCTTGCTGACGCTTGATAGTAGCCGTCTGGTCAGTGGCTTCTGGACGTCGGCAATCCCGGAGGGCTTTGCCAACTCCGTGCAGTTCAGGGCGTCTGGAGCCACACCCGGTGTCCTGCAGCCCGGCGAATCGGGCCGCGTGGCCGTCTACTATGCTGGTTGGCAGCAGCCTTGGGACTTCAGTTACCCGCCAATCAACTGGAGTCTCGGCGGTCTGGGCGATGACAATCCTGTGGCTGTCGACTGGGCCGCCTTGAAAGCCGACCTGCGGCCACCTTACATACGCGAGGACGCGTGGGACGCCGTTTGGGCCAATTTCACGAACCAGGTCGGTTCCACTTGGGGCGACTACGTGGCGAGCCTCAGCGAGAATGCTGTCTACCTTGGCGGGCTTGGCGAGCAGGTGACGGATATCGGGAAACTGCTCGCGTTTGAGCTTCTGCAGGCTGACGGCCTGAGCCCGCTACGCACGCTGGCCAGCGCGGTGGATGCGGCGGTCGAGGCGCCGGGCCTGCCCTTGGTCTTTTCGCGCTCGTTCGCCACGCCGATTTCACAGCGGTTCGAATTGGGAGCGCTGGGCCGTGGCTGGTCGCACAACTGGCAGTTTGCTCTCAGCGAGGCGGCTGACGGGACCGTGACGATTACCGGGCCGGGCGGCTCTCGCCGCACGCTTCAGCCGGACAGCCGTGACAGCAGCCACTACTTCACGCAGCCCGGCGACCATGCCACGCTCACGCCACTGGGTGGCGGTGTATTCTCGTTGCAGGAGCCCGGCGGGCTGCTGCGCGTATTCCGCGCTGACGGCAAACTGGATTACGTTGAGGACACCAACGGCAACCGCATCACCTGCGCGTACAGCGGTGGATTGCTCGCCAGCCTGACCCACTCCTCTGGTCAGTTCCTGCAACTGATCTACAACGGGGCCGGACGTGTTGAGAGCGTCACCGACCACTTGAACCGCGCCACCACATTCACTTACGACGGCACGGACGAGCACTTGCTGACCGCAGATTACTACGACGGTCGAACGACGACGTACGCCTATGATCTGTCAGTGGGCCCGAGCCAGCACGCCTTGATTGAGGCCACCAGTTCCTGCTGCGGCACCCGCTACTTCGACTACGACGCGCAGGGTCGACTCGCGGTAACGCACCTTGAAAACGACGCCGAAGCCGTGACCTTCACCTATGACACCACCGGTAAGGTGACTGCGACGGACGCTTGGGCCGCTGAGAGCGATTTCTACTTCGACTACCGTGGGTTGCTGCTGAAGACCGAGGATGCCTTGGACAACGCCGTTCAGATGGCGTTTGACAACGACTACAACCTCGTGCGCCTGACTGATCCGGCCGGCAACTTCTACGAATACGCGTACGACAGCAAGGGCAATCTCACGCAGAGCACCGACCCGCTGGGAAATGCGTCACACTTCACGTATGCACCTCCCTTCAACCGCTTGGCCTCCGTCACGGACGCGAACGAGAACGTGACCAGTTACAGCTACGCCACGGGCACAGGCAATCTGCAGTCGATCACGTACGCCGACGACAGCTTCGAGAGCTGGACCTACGATGCGTACGGCAACCCCGCGTGCTGGACCAACCGCCGCGGCAACGATACGCCCGGCGACCCCAACGACCACGTCATCTGCTACGACTATGATGCCGACGGTCGCCTCACGGGCAAGACCTATGCCGACGGCTCGCAAGCCGAATACGTCTACGATACGCGCGGCAACTTGACCGAGGCCCGGACGCTCGACCCGAATCAGGCCACGGTCGAAGAATCCGTCATGACCTATGACACCAATGACCGCCTCACGCACATCACGTACACCGGCGGCCAGTGGCTCTCCTTCACGTACGATGCCGCAGGCCGCCGGGCCACTAGCGAGGACCAGCTCGGCCACATTCTGAACTACTTTTACGATTATGCCGGGCGGCTGGAGAGCATGACCGACGAACTCGATGCGCTGGTCGTCAGTTACGAGTACGACGCGGTAGGCCGCCTGGCCAGCAAGACGCTCGGCAACGGCATAGTCACGACCTACACGTACGACGACGCCGGTCAGCTACTGACGCTGACCAACAAGCTCGCGGACGAGACGCCGATCTCCTGGTTCGACTATACGTACGACAGCCGTGGCCGCCGCACCGAGATGGTCACGCATTACGGCACGTGGACCTACGATTACGACGACCAGGGCCAGTTGACGCATGCCGAGCTGAGTTCAACCGACCCGGAGATACCCGATCAGGATCTTACCTACGTCTACGACGACGTGGGCAACCGCACTCAAACGACGGAAAACGGCGTTGTCACGGATTACACTCCCAACAACCTGAACCAGTATACTGCCGTCGGCGACACCAACTACGCCTTTGATTTCGACGGCAACCTGATCCAGGAAACCTCGCCCACGGGCACGACGACGTACACGTACAATGACGAGAACAAGCTCGTTGCCGTCAGCAACGGCACCGATACCTGGGAGTATGTGTACGACGCCTTGGCCAACCGTGTGGTCACGACCGAAAACGGCACGACCACACGCTTTGTGATCGATCCAACAGGGATTGGTGACTTCGTGGGCGAATACGATGACGCAGGCAACCTCGCGGCGCGCTATGACTACGGCGTTGGCTTGCTGGCCCGCGCCGACGCTGCAGGTGCTGCTGCATACTACACCTTCGACACTATCGGCAGTGCCCACCAACTCGTAACCAGCGCCGGAGCCGTCGCCAACACTTATGCCTACGCGCCGTTCGGCTCACTGCTTCAACGGACTGAGAACATCCCCAGTCCTTTCCAGTTCATAGGGGAATTCGGAGTAACGAAAGAAGAGAACGGGCTAGACTTCATGCGGGCGAGGCTGTATCGCCCACATCTTGGGACGTTCCTTTCAGCAGATCCGCTGGGATTGGCAGCAGGGTCAGCGAACTTATATCTGTACTGCAAGAATAATCCAGTTTTACTGAGAGACCCTGCCGGCTTGGCGACTTGGTACAGGTCGGACGTAGTAACCAAATATGGGATCAAGATCATGGAGCGGTACGGTCCTCGGTACGGCTTGGAGATCATTAAGGATGTCTTGGCTTTCCCGGCGGGGCCAAGTACGCTTGGTTCGTATTTCTTTAAGCCACTGGTTGCTAGAATATTCGGAGGCATTGGCTTTGTCGTCAGCTTTCTGGTGTTTGACGTCCAACCATTGGGCGAAACTGAGGAGGAGCTCAGGGAGCTCGACCCGGCGTATGGCTCTTCTGGTCCGCCACTCAGCGGGGGAACGTGGAATCCCCTATGGCGGCCACCCTCTTTGCCGGTTCCTCCTGCGCAACCTGGTGGCACCGGTAACAGTGGCACGTCCGGATCACGGGACCCGAACATAAAGACCGGCCCCGCTGGCTTTGGCGCGGCTAACTTCGTTGCCGATGGCGAGACATTCTCTTACCGGATCGACTTCGAGAACGACGACACCGCGACAGCGCCGGCCCAGCAGGTTGTCATCAGCGACCCACTCAGCAGCGACCTGGTTTGGAGCACGTTCCGCGTGAGCGAGGTGGCCTTCGGCGATCAGCTCATTGAAGCGCCGCCTGATTCGCAGCTCGTGCAAGCGACCGTCCCAATGAGTTATCTGGACACAGCCTTCGAAGTGCAGCTTGAGGTGGGCATCCACGTCGACACGGGTGAGGTATACGCCACGTTCTATTCCATCGACCCGGATACCGGGTTACCGCCGCCCGTCGACATCGGTTTCCTGCCGCCCGAGGACGGAACGGGCCGTGGCATGGGATGTATCACTTTCGTAATAGACGCGAACCCCGGCCTGGCGACGGGCACGGAGATCCGCAACGTGGCCTGCACCCAGTTCGATGCCGGCGAGATCATCTGCACCAACCAAGTCGATCCGCATGACCCGGGCCAGGGTACCGACCCAGACATGGAAGCGCTCGCGACCATCGACGCCGACCCGCCGACCAGCAGCGTCGTTGATCTGCCCCCCGCCACGTACGGGACTCCGTTCACCGTGACATGGACCAGCGACGATGGGGAGGGCGCCGGCGTTGCCCAGTACGACGTGTATCTCTCGGTCGACGGCGGACCGTTCGGCCTGTGGATCAGCACCCCCGAAGACTCCGCCTCGTTGAACGGCCAGCGCGGACACAGCTACGCCTTCTACACCGTCGCGACGGATGGTGCGGGCAATGTCGAGGATGTGCTGGCTGAGGCGGATACGATGACGGTTGTCTGGCTGCGCGGCCCCGGCGACATCGACGGCGATGCCGATATCGACGCGGACGACTTCGCCGGCTTCGCCAACTGCATGGCGGGTCCGTACAACCTCCCGACACCGACGTGGCCGGACGTCACCGAAGAGCATTGCCTCGACGCGTTCGATTTTGAGGATGACTACGACGTGGATCTCAGCGATTTCGCCGAGTTCCAGCGGATCTTCAGCGGAAGCCAACCTTGAAGAGCCGGAAGCGTCACAACGTACGAGGGGCCGCGCTGGCAGGGCGCCCCTTGCACACTCCGGCGTAATTGGCGCCCGCTGACCCAGCCGGGAAGGCAGTCGAGCCGAAGTCGCCTCGCACGACGTCCAGCTCAACAGGCTGGCAGTCATCGATCCAGGACAACTGGAAATCTGGGGTCCCCCACGCGAGCTCCCCGGAATGCGCCGCCGAAGTTGAGCAGCATGCCGTGGTTCCATTCGCCACGAAATGGACCCCCGCCCGGCGTACCGTCGCCAATCGCGGGAGCCGCCGAGCGAGGATGCAGACAGTGCTCAGCGCAGAGCGCCGGCCGAACCTTGGAACTTGCTACCACCGGGCGTCGGGGGTCATGAGCTGGCTGAGTAACACATCCGGCGTCAGTCAGCGGCGCATGGTGGCTCATGAAAACAGAAGCCATAGCGCAAGTAGTTATGTGTCAATGGCTTATGTCTGTTTCTCGGATCGAATAAGGCGTTGCCAGCGTGTGCCGTTTCTTCACACTGGCCAAGCCGGCACCAAGACGCCTGTTTACTGGGCTGAATGACCGTCGACGGCCTCCATGGCAAACCCAGCCCCATTCCAAGGCGCGGTATAAACAAACGCCCAGGGCTCCATCGCATGTCATTGTCTTGTAAGGAGTTGTGACATGGTCTCTCGCCGGAGGCCGGTGTTGCGACGGGACTCAACCCGGCAGCTTGCCACATCCAACCTGTTGACGGCTGCCTTAAGTTCGCACGCCGGGGCGCTTCGATGGCGAAGCCCGTTCTCAACCGTCCCCGCTTCTGACCACCCCAACGGAGTCTTGAGCCCCATGTTCGCGACTTCGCGACGTGCGGTTACCGCTTTTCCTGATGCACGTCCGCGGCGTGGACGCCGCACTCCACCCCGTTGACACGCCCGAATCACAAAGGTAGCGTAGAGGGAGATCGAGCTGACGCGTCACAGCATGGGAGATGTATCATGGATCCCCAGAACGAGCCGAAGGCGCCACCCGTCGAGGCGCAGCGCCCCCTTGGTGAACGATCCGAGTCCAGCGTTCGGCCCCTGAATTTCCGCGCTGACCAGCTGCAGCGGGCAGACCTTGAGCATGTCGCCCGTCAAACGAAGGCAGCTTCTGCAGATTGCGGACTCTGCAAGCTCGTTGGCGGCGACGGCTAGGGCCTGCTCCCCGCGGATACCTGCGCGCGTCGTCACGCAGATCGCTGGAACACGTCAGCGGGAGAGCGATGCGATGCGCCTGATGCCAGTACCGCAGTCTTCCCTCATTCTCATTGAACATAAGCACGGTTACCGACTCTTCTGCAGTTCATCCGCTCTTCTGATGGACCTGTGCGCACGATCGTGGCAAGAGGCCTTTGCGACAGCTCAGCGACTTGCTGCAGATTGGCCGGCACCGGCAGATTTGCAGGAAGGCGATCAGCGGACGGTCTTCTTGACTGTGTGTCTTACATCCGAATGCAACCTGTCGTGTCAGTACTGCTACCTTCACGGGGCCTATCCCGATTGGCCCGTGCCGGATTCCCCCACCAGCTCCACATTCTCTGTCGAGCCGATTCTTGAGGAGATTCGCTCAATCCTCGATAGACGCCCACAGTGCTTCGAACTCAACTTCTTCGGCGGTGAACCTCTCCTGGCCCGCACAGCAATCAATGTGATAACACGCGCTGCACGGGAGCGTTCCAGAGAACTAGGCATACCCATACGTATTGGCGTCACCACGAACGGGACCCTCGTCGATTCACCCTTCTTGGAGTGGTGTGCCGCCAACGATGTTACGCTCATGGTTTCTCTCGATTGTCCCCCGAATCTCCACGATCGTTTTCGAGCTCACGGGCATCCCGGCGCCGACTTCGCAAGCATTTCGGCCCGCCTTCGTGGCTTCGAGGCGAGGACTCATTTCGTCACAACGATTACGCACCAGACACCCACTATCAGGAGTGCACTAGAGCCGCTCTTGAACCTCGGCGCGCAGCTGGTCTTCTTCAACCTCGTTCATACGCGCGACGCTGCTCTTGCCTTGCAGCCTCGCGATGCGAGGCGCTTCGTTGGCGAGTTGCAGGACGCGCAGGACTGGTACAGCTCTGTCTCATCCCGTCTAGGCAATCTCCGGCGCATCTGTGACCTGCTGTCCGGGCAACGAGCGAAGGAACATCCTTGCGCCGCCGGAAAGGACGGATACGCCATCGCGCCATCCGGTGACCGTTACTTCTGTCACAGCTGCGTGAATCAACCAGACTATGCGCTTGATTCCAGCCGCCGGCCTCGGTCGAGTTCTCTGCAAGTCCGCTTGCTTTCAACACGTCATGATCCCGCTTGCGAACGGTGTTGGGCTAGGCGACTTTGCGGCGGCGATTGCTGGCTGATTCGCTGGCATTACTCTCAGGCGGAAAGACGTACGCGATGCACGGCCATTCGCGCCATTGCACGTTTGGCTTTGTCTATCTATGAGCCCCAGGCAACCTTACAGCCGTCGCGGCTTGCGGTCCGAGGTGGCCCAGGCAACTTGTCTGAGTGGGATGCTCGATGACAAGAGGGCACCACGAGTGGCTGCTACTATATCTACTTGCCGATCGAGGGAGTGGGCGGCGCGACGTTCGAAACGGTGCAGGTTGTCCGAGTATAGCCCCCCCTTGCGGAGATGACCATGTGACTTCAAACAAAGCGCAGGTTCCAAAACTCAGCGTCCCCGCAGTCGGCGAGCCGATTACCTTCCGCAATTACGTTGTCGGGTTCTTTGACATCCTGGGACAGCGCGAGCACCTCAGCCGAATGGGGCCGATCCCATCGAATGAGGACGAGCGAAAGGCGTTCGAGCAGAGGGCGCGACATACGGTTGGGGCAATCCATGCGATGAGGACCGTCTTCAACGCGTATTTTGCCAATTACATCCCCGCCGATCCACCTGGGTTCGTGAGCAAGTTGCCCACAGAGCAGCGCGAGCGCGTTCTTCGAGCGAGTGAGATCGAAGCTTATTTCCAGGGCTTCTCGGACACGCTGATCGTGTTCATGCCCGTGACCAATCGGCACGATGCCTATCAATGGCGAGGACTTCATTCCTTGTTCGCCGCGTGCGCGACGCTCGTGCCAACCTTGCTTGGCGAGGAGGTGGCCCTGCGCGGAGCAGTCGAGTTGGGGGTGGGCGTTGAGTTTGTGGAGGGCGAGATCTACGGCCCCGTCCTGCAACGGACTTATGAGCTAGAAAGCAGGCTTGCCGGTTACCCCCGGATTGTTGTGGGTGACGCGCTCGTCGGGCATCTGGAGCGTTATGCGCTGCACCGGGGCGAGGCGGAGGTCGAAGGCATCAGCGGCGAGGCGTATGACCGACACTCAAAGTGGCTTGGCGTGGATGCCGACGGCGTGTCGATCGTTGATTATCTGGGGAAGTCGGCCCGAGAGATGCTCGGCGACTATACGAAGGACCGGATCAAAGACGCATACCACTTCATCTGTCGGGAAGAGAGACGATTCGAGCAGCGGCGCGATGAGAAACTCGTCGCTCGATACGCCCTCGCGAAGCGGTACTACGAAACCAGGTGCTCAGACATTCTGGGTCTGCCGTGAACACGGAATCCGCAGCGACAAGTCGACGTGAGTATGGCTCGACAATCGGAAGAGGACGGCGAGCATTTCTCAGTTGCCTTGTAGGATTCCTGCCATCCGAGGTGGCTGTATGCCCCGTTTGCCTTTCTGCGTCAAGGACGCCCAGCCGGAGGAATCGAAAGTTGAGTACGCGAGCTAACTTCCCGCACACTATCACGCTGCGCGCGCATCCCGCGTCAACGCCATGAGCCTGAGGCACAGCGTTCAGGTGGGTCGAAGCTCGCCGAGCCACACATGAGAGCTGTGGCAGAAGGGCGCCACGCAGCACGTGGTGCGGCTGCTGCGCACATGGGCCATGAAAACTCATGAAACACCGCACAGACCATGAGGACGGCCGACAGCTGTGCGAGTACTGCCAGAATCGGGTATCTTCCCAAATGACGGACAGCGTTCTCGCTCAATTCGTCGAGGCCCGAAAAAGGGGTCGGTTAGCCTACTTGGTGGGCGCAGGAGTATCCCACGATCCGCCCGCTTGCTGTCCCCTCGCGGGCGAGCTGACCACACGGCTTGCTGACTACCTGTGGGACAACAGTCAGATTGCGAGGCACCAGTGGCAAAGAGCCACGGTACGGCGGAGGTGCCGGCGCGTGCGATTCGAAAGAACAATGCAGATCGTCGCGGAGACCTCGGGTTCGCTTCGGATTTTGTGTCTGTTGCGGGGAGGGCGACCTAACCGCCTGCACGGTGCTCTTGCCCGCGCTCTGTCAGATCGCTGCCCTGTCGTAACCACTAACTTCGACGAGCTTATCGAGCGTGCGTTCGGTGATCGTTCGAACCTCACTGTTCTGAGGACCTCAGATGACTTCCGGGCTTGGGGGCGAAAGAGCCCCAGGGGTGTGCTGGCAAAACTGCACGGATCGCTCGATGACACTAACTCACTCTGCGCTACCATGCGACAGGTCGGCGCTCTGGGGCTGGCGTTCATGTGGGACCCACCCCGTGGAGTGTTCTTAGACCGCGTTCGAACGGGGTGTCCCATGGTCGTTTTGGGCTACTCTGGATCTGACGATGCGGACATCCTGCCGCGTCTACGGATAACAAGTAGCCGTAAGCCTCTCCTGTGGGTGATCCACGGGGTTGAGCCGTTGCACGTCGCTACAGAGACTGAGACTGAGCGAGCGCGTCTCGCGCCTGGGTTGTCGGAACTCCTCAAAGAGTTGCAGGCAACCGTTATGATTGGTCCTACACGTGATGTGATCGCGTTGCTGGAGGGCAAGTCACCAGTGCCGTTGATCGCTGAGCGGTCGGTTCGGCCGCAACACATTGCCCGATTGACACGCGGCTGTTTGGGGAGACGATCGGCAGCGTATCTCGCAGATTACATTGTTGCACGACTATTCTATGAAAGTGGGTACCGAAGTGCTTCAAGGCACCTGTTTGCGGAGGTACGGAAGACAGCTGGAGAGCGGCATCCTGGGCTTCGCGTTCGATGTATGACAAGCGAGGCAACAGTTGCGGCGGACCTGGGTGACTGGCCCGCAGCCGCGAGACTACTCGACCGAGCGATGCCCGGCCTGAAACGATGGGCCGACCATCACTCATTCGCGAACGCCTGCATCAATAGGGCTCTCGTGTATCGGCATATGGACGAAACTGAGGAGGCGCAAAACCTACTTGAGAACACCATCCATGCCACGGCGGACAATCCGGCGTTCTTGCCTGAATGGGCAAGTGCCAACGCCAATCTCGCAGATATCGCCTTCGAAACGGAACAGCTCGACAAGGCGGCACAGCTGCTGAAGAAGGCGCGTCGCGGATTCAAGGTAGTTGGCGATCACGGCGGGCTTGCCAGGGTGTGCGGCACGCTCGGCAAGATCTGGTACGCGCGCGGCAAGCACGAGGACGCTGTCATTGCTCTCCAGATGGCGCTCTGGCATGCCAGGGTCTCGTGGGATGTGACTGGCGAAGCACGTCTGCTAAACAACCTGGGAACTATGCAGCGGGCGCTCAGCCTGCCCGACGCAGCAGAGGCTTCCTATCGACGAGCGAGCGAGCTTGGACGGCGCGTTGGGGATCCGGAGCCAGAAGTTGTGGCGGCCATGGGAATGGTCGCGGTTGACCTGGTGCGAGGGCAGTTACGGAAAGCTGGGAGAAGGGCGCGAAGCTGCCTGAAAGCCGCTGAACGGTTGGGCCTCAATCGGCTTGCCATGCAGACTCGCGGCAACCTAGCGTTGGCTCTCATCGCGTCTGGGGAGTACCGGAAGGCACTTCGCATGCTCCGTGTGATTGCGCCGTTCTTCGAAGCACATGGGCCCTCGGAGCAAGCAGCTTTCACCCTTAGAAATATCGGCGTGTGCCTCGGGGCCCTTGGGCGGACGGATTGAGCGGTCGCAATCCTACGTGAAGCGGCGCGGTGCTACAAGCAGTGTGGCCGTGTCGACGAAGCAAGGGAGGCGTTGGACTTGGCGAGCCGAGTCACCTAACGACGAAGCTCATTTCCCGCTCACAGGCTCGATCAGCCTCCCCAGTGGGACGATGCGAGTACGCCTCCCGAGCGAGCCTCCGAAGCATGCCCTTTGGAGGGCGGTGGGAAACCATGGGGACGTCGCAGCTCAGGCGAGCGTGAGATTGTGGCGAACAAGGATAGCACGCGGCACGACGGGGAACGGCCATCTCGGTGGTACGGACCGAGGCACGCGAGCTCGACGACGTCCAGCCGTGCTGGCAGTCGGCGGCGATAACAACCCCGCCGCTCGCGTGGACGACCTCCCTCATCTCTCCAGGTATCATCCCGCCCCCGCCTCTCTACACGCAGTCATTGCTCCCTGCCCTTGTGAAGGATGGAGTCACCCGGCTCGCCACATGTCTCTATCGCTTGATTCGCCCAATGAACTCTGCTGCTGCAGAAGCATCTCGTAGCCCGAGCCACTCGGCAAGTCGTTCCAAAAAGCTGAGCCGACCCGGCGTGTCGGGTGTCGCGTCCTCTATCTTAGCCAGAGGCAACCTTGCGAACGGGTTGCCATGGTAAGTGAGGAGGCTCCAGGATGGCCAGACTCGCCGAGATCGAGTCGCGGACTCTAAGAACCGTCGGACCTCGACGAGCGTTTGCCCCATACCTGCAGGAGAAGCGAATAACGGGGAATAAAGCGCCTCGCCGAACACACTGCCCATGGTGTCGAATACAGGCAGCGCGCTCGCAATCACCGCTCCCGCACCCTCGACCAATAGCTGCCACGCCAAGTCCTCTCGTTGGCCTCCGAAGTCGCGAGTGCGACCAGTTCGACATGAGTTGAGTACCAGCAGCGGCCTCTGTGGAAGCAGCCTCGAACATCCCAAGCGACTCTTGAGAATAGCGATCTCCCGACGACCGAAGAAAGTGTATGGACGTTCGTTGTTTCCTCCGTGCAGGACGAGCACTTCTTCGTTGTCGATAATCGCACCGTGTCCTGTGTAGTGAATAACGGAGGGTGACTGTCGGAGCAGCGGACTGAGCGCCTTGGGTTGAGCGGCTTGCCCCAGCAAGGCGGTGCCGCTGGGCAGCAATCGGTAGCCGGTATCGCGGAGAGCAGAGGTGAGCTTGGTCGCTTCCTCCCTGGCGAACAATAGATGTTCCTGCGGATTCGTGGACGCGTTCCATGGGCACACGATGGCAGCAGTCGGGTCGCCGCTGCCGAACGCATCTCGCGTAATTGCTTGAGTCGATGTGGCCGTCAATGGTCCCCAACGAGCCAGCGGACGTTGAAGCCCGAGCCAATCTTGCTCTCCGTCGCCGATTCGAAGTGCTTCCCACGGGAAGGCGGCCCAGTAAGGGTCACCGCTGATCAGCACTTCATAACCGCTCGTGGGGCACAGCAACTCCTGCACTGGCTCGGGAAGGGTAGCCCAAGCCTCTGCGCCCAGTCGAGCAACTTCCTTGCGACGATGGTTGCTGGTTCGTTCATCCTCGCGATCGAAAACGGTGAGGATCTCATTGAACAGTTTACTACCTAGCTTGCTGAAACCGTCCGATCGAAAGGAGCAGAAGGCTCTCGAACGGCCTGGTGCAAGAAACGTCAACAGCATCTCTGAGTTCGCAAGGCCTTGCGGTATCAGAAACGCGATGCGCTGCTCAACTCGGTCACCGGCCTCCCGAAGACCTTCGGCGGCCGCGTCGAGACTATCACCCGGAGCAATGCCAAGTGCCTGCACTCGTCCTTCCCGCATAGCTGATAGGCACCGAAACACACCTCTCGAGTCGTCCTGTGCGGCCAGTTCGCTGGCGAATTGCCGATAGGCACCAGCTGCACGACCTTTTGTCAGCCAACGAACGTCAGGGTCTTTCGAGCAATCCTCAGCAAGCTCCACCGCGTCCCTCGCCATCTTGTACGCCGTGTGAGAATCACCCAGCTTAGCCAAGAGGCCTGCAAAGTTATTCAGCGCTGCAGACAGATCGGCGCCATATACACACGGCTCCTTCCGCGCCTTCGGTTGCAGGAACTCGGTAGCCCGATGCCACATTGATCTCGCATGCTCAAGCCGGCCCTCCCGTTCAAGAACCACCCCCAGATTGCTTAGGCTACCCGCGAGCTGAGCACAGTAGACGCCGGGCTCTTTTAAGCACAATCTCTCATAGTTTTTCACGGCACGAGTGAAGTACCGACTAGCTTGCTTCAAGTCGCCCTGCTTCAAGAACGCGAGACCGACATTATGTAGCGTTGCAGTGTAATCCGGCTGACCAGAGCGACGGTCGTGGCGGACGTTGGCCATGCGAATGCGAAGGCTCTCACGCAGCACGTCTATAGCCTCGGTGTATCGCTCCTGCTCGATCAGAATAAGTCCTAGATTGTTACACACGCCTGCCCGGTAGGAATCCCGCGATTGCAGCGTCCGGCCTGAATGGGTACGCAGCATCTCAAGACTTCGAACAAATGTCCGACGAGCCGCTTCGTGATCGCGCTGGTATCGTTGGACCTCGCCCAGGTTGTTGAGGGCGCCGGCTAGATCTCTCGCGTACAACTTGGAATCTCGATTCGCGAGCGTGCCATAAATCGATACGGCTTCATCGAGCAATTCGAATGCAGCCCAGGAGTCCCTCATCTCATGAAAGAGGTTTCCGAGGTTGAGAAGACTCATTGCTAGCTCTGGCAACTGAGTCAATTCGTCTTGCGTTGCAAGCTCGCGATTGATTGCTAGGGCCTCTTCGTACGCAGAGCGCGCAGCTTCTAGGTTCCTCGTCTCAAGTAAGACTATGCCCAGATTGTTGAGCGATGAGGCGAGAAAGCGGTGATGTTTCACAGGATCGCGCAACGAGAGGGAGCGAAAATGTTGTACGGCGCTCTCATGCGATTCCCGTGCGGCACCATACTCCTTCAACTGACGTAACACCTCGCCGCAGTTGCTGTGGGCCAGGGCCAGATAGCTCTCATACGAGAGCGCGTCACGATCGGCAACTTCCTGGTATAGCTCCACCGCGCGAGAAACGAGGTCGTATGCTTCGCGCCATGCCCGCATCTTCATGGAGCGGACGCCTAGTGTGAGTACGAACGTCGCCTCGCATTCCGTGAATCCTTGCTCGTGGCTCAGGATCGCGGCGCGAGTGCACAGACTCAACGTGATACGTGCTCCGTCTTCGTCGAGCATCTCAGGTGTGTCGGCCAGTTGAGCTGCTTTGCGCAGGCTGAGTAATTCGATCACAGCAGCCTCTGCTGTCCGTTCCTCGTCAAGCAGGTGCTTGGCTGCGGTGGTCCAGTCGCGGTACTCCCTTGGATCAATATCGACCCAAGAGAGCTGAAGGAACTGTTTTGCACTTGGGTCGGCGCAGGAGTTCGCCGCACTGTTGAGATGGTCTGGCTCGCCTGTGGCTATGAATGAACGAAGCTGGGTCACCCAGGAAGGGTCGCCCGAATCGTGCGGTCGTTCAACGGCAGATTTGCTGCTTTGTTCGCCCACTTACGATCTTCGCTCATGCACCTCACGCCGTCGGATCCACCGCAGACCGCGTCGGTCTTCGATCAGGACCGAGAAACGCCTCGCAGCCAAAGAAACGGTCATTGCAGCATAATCCTACCCGAGTTGCTTCGTGCAGCCAGGCGCGCCCACCCGGTGTTCAGCAGAAACCGTCTTTGGTAGGCCCGTGGGGTAAACAGGGGTCTGCTTGAGGTTGCTCGCTAACTGCAGAGCCGGCAGGGAGTTATGACCTCAACCCTTGCTGGAAGACAACTTGCCTTGGAGGCCTCGGGAAGATGCGACCCCCTCCGCCATTTCAGCACCGCCCCTTTCGTCTTCCCTGCCGTCCGTGCGAGGTTTGGAGGGACGGGGGTCGCGAAACTGACGAGCGGATACCCCGCATCGCAAGGACCGACTGGCGCAAGCCCACGACGTGCAGCTCACAAGGCTGGGATTCGAGCATGTTCATCGCTGTCCCGGTCACCGCCGCCGCGGCGGCGGTGGCCGGCCCCTCCGGACCCCTGAGACGGGCGCAGATGACGGTAGGTCTTCCTGGCTGGCAGTTGTTGTGGAAAGCCCGCGCAGAGATCACAACTTCCGCACGGCGGGTTGACGCAACGGGCCGCGTCGGCAAGGTGAACGACATGAACTTCGTGAGGGGCCAGCATTTCTGAGATCGATCACCGGGGCCGGACGTTGACTAGGCCGCAAAGGCCCCAGATTACCTAGTTTTACATCGTGGCCAGCTCGCGCGCCGCGTGGGCAGGGGACCCGTTCCCTCGGCTCAAGCCTCCGCACCAACAGTAGACGACGATCGCTCCGTGGTGGGGCTATGGCGCATCTGCGCAACAGGCTGACGCACATAACGCCTGCGGGCTAGAACCTATCCCTGAACCGCCGATGGACCATGAACCACATTGCTCTGGCATCGATAATCACGGAGAAGACTGGCAGTTTCGTTCCGTCCATCGTCGCGTTCATGCGGGAGGACCCGGTAAAGGGATAGGTTCTAGGGGCTCAAGGCGGTTCGGGGCGGCTGGGACCGCGCCAGGTTGACGGTCCCCATCATGTCGGATTTCGCTTAGAGTACTTTGTGCGACCGTAGGAGCACCCACCACGGAGCTGGCGGTGCATCACGGAACGTTGATCAACCGCAGAAGGATACGATCAATGCCAGATCGGGAGCGCGCATCATGGCAACGGACAATAGGCCTGTGCTTCTTTTCGCGATTGACCGCTGGGCTAGCGCTGCAGGCGGCATCCAGACAGTAAACCGCGAGCTGGCTAAGGCCATGGCTCGCAGGTATTCCGCATTCCGTTGCGTTTGTCTGGTGATTCATGCGTCGGAGGAGGAAACTAAGACTGCTCGCCAGTGCGGCGTCGAATTGATCAAGTGCGGTGGGAGCGGCGATCAACTGTCCTCTCTTTCCCCCGAGCTCTTGCCTACGCTCAGTTCTGGCCAAGTCACGGCAGTGGTTGGGCACGGGAGGTTCTCGGGCCCGTTCGCCCAGGGACTTCGCGCGGCCCATTTTCCCGCAGCGAAGTACGTCTACTTCGTCCATTCCAGTCCTCTCGATACCGAGCACCTTAAGGAGTACCAACAGGACACGTACGTCCTGCAACGCGAGAAGAGGCTTGCCGAGGAACTCGCGTCGGCGGGCAAGGCGGACCTCGTGGCATGTGTCGGACCCCGCCTCTCGCGATATATGAGAGATGCCTTGATGTCGCGCGGGCGAAGCGACCGAGTCGTGCGGATTGACTGTGGTATTTCAAACGACAGTCGCGAATACCATCCCCCCGCACAGCCTACGCTGCTGTCGCTCGGGCGCACCGACAGCATTGGCGTGAAGGGCCTAGATTTGTTCGCCCTGGCTGCTGGCCACCTCCTTAAGAAGTGGCAGTCACACCCGGCAACTCGTGATCGGCCCCGCCCACGGTTTGTTGTCCGCGGAGCCAAAGACCACCCTGAAGCGCTAGCCACCACCCTGCAGGAGATCGGGGCGCGTTTCTCGCCGGATCTGAAAATCATTGTCAGGCCGTATACGACAAGTGCTGCTGATCTGCAGGCGGATTTCACGCAAGCCAGCGCATTTGTAATGCCTTCACGTGAGGAGGGTTTCGGTTTGGTCGCGTGTGAAGCATTATCCTCAGGGGTACCGGTCATAGTAAGCAGCGAAAGCGGTATCGCGGAGGTGATACGCGACTTGGCGAAGCAGCACTTCTTTGAGATCGGCCCGACCGTGCTCGATCTCTCGGGAGCGCCGGACGCCATCGCCGCAAGACTCGCGGGCGCAGTGTTGGCGATTCTCGAAGACGAGAGTCGGGCTGCACACAGAACTCATCTGTTACGACAGAAGCTCTTTCTCCCCTGCTCGTGGGACGCCGCCGCTGACACCTTGTTCGGAGCGTTATTTCCTTCTTCCGGTCATCCTTCAGAGTCGAAGCCGAGACAGAATGGAGGGCTCGCCGCGCGGGTTGCTGGCAGTAGCGCGGCCACCGATAGCCTGCAGGAGACGCCAGCAAGCGATCTGGAACAGCCGCCCCGCGCGGCGATACTCGTGACGGATCCGCGCCTTCACTCGCATCTGCGGAAAGACCTGCGGAGCTTCAAGGAGTCGTGGTGCGGCATGCGCCGATACGACTTCGCTACCTTGCCTGAGGGCTCAACCGCCCGCGTGTCGCTCCTACTCGTTAGCGGCGCGGGAAACCTGGACTCCGCGGTCAAGACCACGCTCCTCCTGCGCGATCTCCAGCCTGAGCTAATCCTGCTGCTTGGCTCTGCAAGTGGCCTCGAGGCCAGTGGCGTTGCTCTGGGCGATGTCATCATCGCGGGCTCTATTATCCACTATGAACCAGGACATGTTGACGCAGCTGAAATCTCGTCGAGATACAGTTTCGTCTACAAGACGCCACGTCTCCTCGAGGAAGTGGCGCGTAGTGTGGCTGCACGCCGCAGCCAGCCGCCGACCCAGCCATCCAAGAGCGCTGTTCAGTCTATGGTGCACTTGGGTGTTGTCGCTTCCGGCGACAAGGTGTTTCGAGCGCCGACGCAGCTGACCAACGAGCTGGGAACGTCCTTCGGCGTGTTGGGGTTTGAAACCGAGGCGGCAGGTGTCGCTGAGGCTGTTTCGCAGGCGGGCATACTCCTGGTATCGGTACACAGCGTTGACAGGCTGCTCGTGGAGGGCGGGGCGAGCGCCGACCCAAACGAGACTAACGCTACCAAGGCGTTAGAGATCGGATTGGCCATAGTTGATGGCGTGTTCCGCTCGCCGAGCCTGCGACGGCTGTTATCGCGACCATAGGGTTGGCTACAGGCTCCGTTGTTTTTCGTCCGCATCGTCAGAAACACAGGTGTACGCCGCATGCTTACGGCAGTCGATTGGCTACAACGACGGGATGAGATGTTCACCGACGTCTTCCGACGGCCGGCGGACATCCTCCACTCGCTGCAGTACGCGAAACAGATCTCGCAACTGTACGATCAAGTCGTAGCGGATATCGGCCGCGCACTTGCAGGCGACGCAATGCATGGCTACTGCATTTGTGCGTTTGGCTCGCCGGCGAGGTTTGAGATGTTAGGGCAATCCGATCTCGACTGCTTGATCGTGAGGACCGACGATGTCGACGTGTCGTCCTTTCGAGATTCCTTTATCCTCGCCCTTCGCGAACGCGGATTCTCGAAGATCGACATTCCCGAATGGGGTGCCCTATCCGACTGTGAGGCATTCATGGCCACCGCAGTTACTGAAGGCAATCAGATTGTCGAGGCGCGATACATAGCTGGCGACGCTACAGTCTGGCGCAAGCTCCTTGCACTCAAGCGACGGTATTGTACGCCGGAACGCTTCCGAGTGACGTTCCTGTTCCAGTACTATTACTTCCAGCAGTACTACGCACAGCGGGAGCGCGTCGGCCAGCGAAACCTCAAGTATGGCCATGGCGGCACGCGCGATTTTCTCTTTCCCACGTGGCTTGCTAATCTGCGCGATGGCTTTGCGGCGTGTCACGATCAGGAGTCACCGCACATCGTGACTTCGCTACAATCGCTTCGCAACCATGACGATCTTTCGTGTGATGGGCTCGGGCCTGCCCTGGACGCTGTAAACGTCGTCGCCTTCCTCCGCAATGAACTGCTTCGTCATAGTGAGGGGACGTCCGATTCAGGACTGACATACCTTCACACAGAAAGCGCGCACGCAATCGCGAGCCACTTGCCCCATCTGTACGGTTCACACGCTGAAGTGGTGACGCACGGCACCGCTGCCGCGAACCATGTTGCGGCACTTAAGCGTATCTGTCTGGCGGGCTTCATGCGTGACAGGGAGATCGAGCGACGGACGACGAGACAGGATCCAGCTGATGAGCTAGGTGCCATCGCTCTCTCCTGGTCGCGTGACCTGTCGGGCTGTCCAGGCTCGCTTTTCACTAAGTTGTTGTCTGGCTCTCGATGGACAGTTCTTGCCTCATTGGCCTGTAATCACACTTGCCCGCCGGGTGCCCTCGATGACCTTGCGCGATTAGGGATGCGGAAGGGATACGAGTACATCCTGAAAGTTGTGGGGCGCAACCCCCGTACAGCCGACGCAACGCTCGAGCGCATTGCCGCATGTCAAGCAGAATGGAGATTCCGCGAACCGGCTGTCACACGACTGGAGCAAGGATGGAGACGCGCAAACGAATTATGAGGAGCGAGGCCGAAAGGCTTGTGCGTAAGCTCAGACCTCATCGTGTTTGCTTCGCGAGCAGCGGCCGCAACAACTGGGTCGCAATGTCCAAGGATGAGTGTATAAGCATCCCGCGCAACGGACTGAAAGTGGATTACAGTGTTCGAGTTGCCGCGATGCAATACTTGTCGCGGCACAGTATTCCCACAACGCGGCTCGTGGACTACGGTGCAGTGGACGGAATTGAGTACGTGATTACGCGCCGCATTGCTGCCGCACCGCCGTGTGTTGTCCGTTGCTCGACGCCTGATAGTGAGTCCATGTTACATGCGTGCGGCGATGTGCTGCGGCGCATACACCTGCTTGATGCTTCTGGCTACGGAAGGCTCGACTCGTCGCTGTGCGGGCCACACAGGTCCTGGAAGGGCTTTGTGGAAGACTACTTTGTTTCATCCTTACGACGGCTAAGCAAGGACGCATGCTTGCGCACGAAGTTCGTTCGTACGCTGGAAGCCCGGTTCGGCGATATGCTACCGTTGATCGACGATGTACGAGTGGCGTTTCTGCATGGTGATTACCATTCGGGAAACGTCTTGTTCCAGGGGACAGAACTGAAAGCTGTCATCGACCTGGATATTGTAATGAGAGGAGACCCGCACTGGGATCTAGCGCACTTCGTGCGCACATGCAAGTGGGGGCACCGCGAAGCACGTGAGACGTTCTTGGATGCGTATGGCGAGCCAGTGGATGAGGCGCGGATGCGATTCTATGCCATGGTAATATGGACTAGGAAGATTGCGTCCCAAGCAGAAAGCAGGCGCGAGGCGCTGGCGGAAAGCGTTCCCGAAATGGAGAGGATCGTGTTCGCATGATGTTGCACTTGGTTCGCCACCCGCAGAGCCTTGCGAATGTCCAAGGCATCAATGATCGTCTTGATGGCGACATCACGCGAATGGGCGTGTGGCAGGTGCATCGTACGGCCGCGAGACTTGCCGCCGAGCACTTTGAGAGGGTCTATACGAGCCCGGCCTTGCGGTGTCTGCGGCTTGCCACGGCTATCGGTAGTGCAACCGGTGCACCTGTGACAGTCGATCGTGACTTGAGGGAGAGAGACTACGGTAGCCTCACCGGAGAGCGTGGATGCGAACTGCTTCGGCTGGGGATCAACGGGCGCCCCGAGGGCGGCGAAAGCGTAGAGGACGTTTACAGGCGGGCTTCCTGTGTTTTGGATAGGCTGAGGGGCGACAATGTGCTCATCGTGTCGCATGGCCTGTTTTTGAAGATGCTCGTGTGTCGTGCCGTGGGCATGACCATGCGTTCAGCCGTGCGCTCTCTGAAATTCAGCAACTGTGCGATCAGCTTGTTGGATACTTCGGCTGGGATCGTGGAGTACCTCAACGATCGAGCGCACTTGGAACGCACGGCAAGCCGGATACATGTGTTTGGAGGCTGGGCGGCTGGCAAGACATCTGTGGCCAGGAATCTAGGAGAGCGGTTGGGGCTTCCGGTGTTCCATCTTGACAACATCAAGTACGCAGACGGGTTCCGGCGCGTCCGTCCCGTATCGCAGCGACTGGCCATGCTGGACGAGATAACGTCCGGCACGGAGTGGATAACGGAGGGCGCATGGACAGATTACGCTGCTGCCGCCTTTGAGAGGGCAGACGTCATATTCTATGTTGAGAGTGGGTATCTACGATCCCTTATGCTCGCAGCCAAGCGCGAGTTCTGCCGGAAGCGACCAGAAGGGGTGTCCTTTCTGAAGCTGGTGGCAGCACTGACCGCGTATCGTGTGGGGTCGGGAAAGGTGTCACGCAAAGCACATGAACACTACTTCTGCCAGAACAGTCACAAGGCATTGCGCATGGGCGCCGCGTCCACCAGCGCGATTGTCCAACTGGCCCTGGCGTTCTGCAGGAGCCCAGCGGTATTCAATACACTTGATACCCCCGTGGTTTGAGGATGCATGAGGCTGTTGCGCGTACGCGATGCTGACGACTCGGAGGTGCTGTTCACCGAGTAACACTGCAAGCAAGCCGTTATGCGGGTGTGGCGATCACGTTAGTAGAGTCCCTCCGCCTGTGTGGCACAGGTGTTTCGAATTCACTCAGTCCCGAGGTTGTCACTCTGCCCGGTCGAGTCGGTCAATAAGCGACTTACGGCGGTGGTGGCCGGGAGTCGTTCCTGGTCGAGGTTGCCCGTGGCCGGTATCGGCGTCAGCCAGGCCGGTTGCTCGGGTGGAGCGCGGGGATTTGAACCCTCGCGCCGCGCGAAACCCGCGCGGAAGACGTCCAGCTCTCCAGGCTGGCATTCATCACGGCTGTGTGACTCGCAGTAGGCAGTGTTCCATGCGCCTTCGCCCACTGCGCTCACCCCATTAGGCCGGGGGATGAATATCCCTCGCCCGTCGCTTCATAGGTTGAGCCGATGGAAGTAGGCCGCCAGGACTTCGAAGGCCGCGTCCAGGTCGGCTGTCGATAGGTCTGCCTGTTCCGCAAGCGCGGGGAACTCTGACGCCCACGAGATTGGTGGGGCCGCTAACTCACTTGGAACCGGGTGAGCGTCGCGGCGCGTGAACGTCTCGCGAATAGCAACCGCAACGTTATCAGCGTCAAGCTCGCCGCGCTCGATTAGCAACAGCATGTCGACAATGTCCTTGACCCGCGTGTTCTCGCGGTCATCCCACGCATACGTGTAGGCGTGGAGCTTTTCGGCAAACTGCTGCGCCTTCGGGATGGCCAGCGCCCGTGCCGGCTCGATTCCAGCGAAACCAAGCAGGTCATCGCCGACGAGCACTTCCGGCTCCTCGCCAACGTGGTCGCCGATCCCGACATCGACATGGAACCGACCGAAGACCTTGCCAACTAACAGGGCCTCCACGGGGAATCGTGCCCCGCCATCGGGAGCACCCGGCAGTTCGCGGCGAGGCGATCCGATCCGGAATTCCAGGTGGTCACCTAGGTCGAGAGCGGCTGCTTCCTGAAGCTGTTCGCGGATCTGCGTCAGGCCGCTGCTTGTCGCCGCAGTCAGGTCCACATCACGCGTGGTGCGCGCCTTCGGCCGATACCGTAGCTCCATCGCAAAGCCGCCTTTCAGCACCCATGGCGGACTTGCCTTTGCGAACAGCCGTGCCAGCAACCGCTCGATCAGGAACTTGATCTGCATGTCCTGCACGGACAGTGCACGCTTCTTTGCGGCATTCTTCAGCCGCATCATCAGCGCTTGCTTGAACGCCTCCGGATTGTCGTACTGCTTACCCATCACGACGGCTCTGCCACGAGTTTCGCCAGTCGTCCGTACGGGTCGGCCGCCTCCGCAGCCGCACGTAGCTTCGATCGCACAACGAGCCCGCGTTCGAGTGCATCGTGGAGCGCACGCTGCACCTGCTCAGTCGGCACAGTGTCTTCTATCGCGACGTCGAGCAGTGTACGCAGCGGCGTCGTGACCCGAAACGAGCCCCAGGCCGTGCTGTCTTTCGTGGCAAGGTCGGCCTTGTGCAGCGTGCATTCCGGCGGCGCCTCACGCCGAAACGACCGAGGCACTGTCAGATGGATCTTGCCGGGCAGCATATCGCTGAGTTCGTGCAGGCTGAGGGCAGACTCGTGTGAGACGACCGCTTGCGGAACGTCATCTCGTCCGCGACTCCACAGCGTCAGCCGGATCAGGTCGTCATGCTCGCTTGGCGGGATCGTCGAGATGCGATAGAGCCCACGTCCGACACGCTCGAAGTTGCCGCGGTTTACGTGGTACGTCAGGTGACTGAAGTCGTACCCCCCCTGCTCGGCCTGCCGGGCCGTGAAGTAGCCACCCTGCGTGGCGGCGACTGCGGTGAGCGTCCGCAGTGCTTTCTGGGTGCTCCGATACGCCATGCATACACCTTCAAATTATTTGAAGGTTTACGCCCGGATTGTCTTGGTGTCAAGGGCAGCACGAAGCCGGCGCGGAGATCATAGCACCCATTGGCTACGTCGCGCCGGTGAGAAGAAGGGTCGAAGCGCCACGCCCAGCCGGGATGGCTGGCCATCCTCCCCACCGCGCGACTGTCATCGAGAGGGATCGATCCCTACCTAGGCCTGTGCAGGCGACACGACACCACCAGGACCGTCGGATAGACACTCTCCGTCGACAACAAATACCCGGGACGGCGGCGTGCACAACGATTCGCCCTTGATAATCCCCGTCAGCGGGCATCAGGTCACGCGTGCCTCGAAAGTCCAGCAACACACCGAGTACGCGCCGCCGCAGGTCAACGAGGCTTACATCATCGCAGGTCGGTCCACCCAGGAGCCGATCTTGCGCTGAAACATGTAATAGCGCGGCCGGTTTTCCCAATCGAGCGTCTCACACTGACGCACGGCGATTCCCACTTCGCCCTGGCACAATGCATACGCCGTCGCGGGGGGAATTGCGGTCGGCGTTAACGGCAGTAGAGCCGCCTCGGGGGAGATCAAACCGGCCACCACCATCGCCGCGAGTTGGTCGGGATGGTGATACTCGTGGCGGCCGCGAGCGACGATCGCCGCAAAGGCGTCTCCGAGCGCGCTCAGCAAGGTAACGTAAGCGGTCAGGACTGATGACCCGATTGCTGCCGAGGGCCGGATGTCACGCAACGTGCACCAGTGCTCCCAGACTTTTCCACCCTCCTCAGCACTGTCCGGCGATTCGTCGTACTCCTGTCGCGGATTGCGGTTGAACGCACCGTCGGGATCGACGACGCCCTGTGCTGAGATGCGCCCGGTCGAACTGCCCTCGACGAAGCCGAACAGCGTCGAGCCAGCGGTCAACTTCTCTCCCTCCACCGAGGCCAGCGCCAATGTTCGCGGTTCGCCGTCGGCTACGTGCGTAACGCTGGCGTAATAGCGGTCGCGCGCGGCGTCATGCGAGATCTCCAGCCACAGTAGTCGTCCGTCGGTTGAGCGCCGCACGCCGGCGGCCGCGACCAAGTGACAGGAGACATGCCAGGCGCCGTGGTCAAAGTCCCCGGGATCGCCTGGGCCGAGCAGCTCCCCGTCGATCACGCTGCGATCCAGCCAGAGTTGTCGCAGCCGCTCTACGTTAGCGGTGTTGTTCACTAGGACGCCGTCCGCTGTTACCTCAAACCCCAGCGTCCCGCGCTTCCGCAAATTACTCTTGTCCATTATCCGTACACCAGTTTCAATCGGCCAAGCGTCGCCGGCCGAACAAACTAACGGCCGCGTTGCCATTGTGTGGCAGTCATCTCGCCTTGCGTTCGTCTACTGATTCATCCTCCCAGACCACTGGGATGCCCTCCTCCTCGAACAGCTCCTCGATCAACCTGAGTCGCTGTTCATCTCTCGGTCGCTTGGGGAAGACGATTCCCGGGCAGATTCCGTCCAGCGACTCCTGTGATTCGATGTAGCGCCACAGCTTACGAGCCTGACGTTTTACGTTGCGCCGCACCGCCGCCGGCGTCATCTTGTCCCAATCCGAATGCTTGATCTCAACGATGGCCCGAACTTCGCTACCTTCCTCGGACACGAACACGTCCATGCGGCCCGCTTTGCCGCCTAGCTTTTTCGTCGTATTCTCGACTTCTATGTTCCCCTGGGCCGTAGCGCGCCAATCCGCCTGAACTTGGCGGTGGAACTCCTTTCCCGCCCGCAGTCGCTGAGGTTCTGGCTTGCTCTTTCTGGCCACTGCCATCTCCCGCCATTTCGCGCGTTCGGTGAGTCCGTTGGCCGTGCTCAACGGCCAATTTCGATTCGCAGGGGCGGCAATCAGGGAATCGTCGCAACCAACTCACGCACGATCGCGCTATTCACCTCGGCAAAGCGACCACCGCCACCGCTCTTGGCGCAGGCGGCGCCACGCACACAAACCACGTCTACGCCCGTGGCCCAAATTCCCGGCAGCTCATCCAATGTAATCGATCCGGCCACCCAGGCTTGCTTCTTCTTCCGATGCAACGCCTCGACCAGCTTTCCAATGTCGTTCAGACTGCAGTAATCCAGCAAGCCCCTGCCTATGAGCTTGTTGAACGTGTCGATGAGCAGACCGTCCGCTTTGCACTCCGACACCAAGTCGGGGCCGTGCTCAAATGGTTCGAACCAACGGGACATGTCATCATCGACGAACACAGCAGGGAAGCACTGTTTCCGCCGTGGCCCGAGCTTGCGTACCGTTCGCACGATGCTGTCGCCCAGATACGCGGCCGCCTCCGGCGACTGCTCGGCCAAGCCGAACTTGATCAAATCGGCGCCGGCGACTGCGACACCCAACGCCGCCTGGCAAGCGGACGCCCGCACAGCCTGAACTTCTCCGATGTTAGTGGACACCGCGACCTTCGCTAGCTTCGCGCGATTCAGCCGTCCCCGGACAGAAGCGATATTCAGCGGATACGGCGTACCCAGCGCCGACGCCGGATACTCCACGTCCGCGATCCTCGCTCCTGCCTTCGCCGCCCGCAGCGCTTCCACGGGGCCGCGAACCGATACCAGCAATCGTTGCTTGGCCATATTGTCCGTTACCTCCAGTCGATTTGCGCCTAGCGCTCCCTATCATTGTTCGCACTCACGTCTATTTGTGCTCATTCCGAACCGCGCCGACCACCATCGCGGAATGGAGTGATGATGGGCAGGCCCACGTCATCGGCTCTTCTTTCTGTGCGTCCTCTTCTTTGCGGTTGCTTTCATCTTGGTTGTGGCGGACGTCGACGCGCCGGTCAGGGGAATGTGGTAGATCTCGACGGCATAGTTCTCGGCGCGCAGCGCCTTACACTCGTCCATCAGGGTCATCTTGCTGAAGATCGGCAAGTCCTCGGGAATCGTCCTATGCGGCGCGTCCGCAATCGCGATCATCACTTTGTGGTTTTTGGCGGAAAAGCCGGCGCTGAACTCCTTCCAGAGCTTCTTCTTCAGCCACGCCGGGGGGAGCTTCGCCAGCAGGCCGTCGCGGAATTCCTGGTTGTTTCGCATGACCTGACCCGAATTCGACCCCTGCTTGGCATGGGCGCTCAGTTTCTGCGAGTCGTACCAGCGCTTGACGTGAATGAACATACCATCAACGGTCAGTAGATCGCACGGCTCAATGCTCCCGCTGGAGGGAGTCACCACCTCATTCTGATCTAGGCACACGAAGCCACTCCCTTTGGCCGCAGCCGCAGCATTGTTGTATTTCAACTCGGTGTTGTGTTCCTGCAGATCCCACGGCGGTAGAAACGACGGATCACGCCGCACGTCCAGCTCCCTCACCTGGTACTCGATGCGCTCCTTGAAGTCCTGCGCCAACAGGAACCAGTCGCCGTCGGACAGGGCGTACGGCTTCTTTGCGTGCTCGGTCTCGAACGTCACCAGCTCAATCAGCTTATCCGAGAAAACTTCCTTTCCATGGGAATCAACTGCACGAACGACCGCCTCCAACGCTATCGGGGGTTTCGCGCCGTCTTTGGAGAGCGCGGTCGCGATCGATGCAACGTCGAAGTCGTCGCATTTCAACCACTCGCCCCCCGGCATGCGCACCTGCACACCGTCAATCCGCTCCCAGTCGTTGATGTTGCCGGTCAGAATGCCCAGCCGCGCCGGCTCATTTTGAATCGCTTTGTCGAGCTTTTTGATTAGTGCAGCGATGACGGCGGTGGCTTCAACCTTCACGAAGGGATCGTAGGCAGCGAAGCGCTGATTGCGCGTCTTCGTGTGATGGCTCAGAATCGTCTCGCAGACAGTCCCGAGATCTGCAAAGAGCAAATCGCCATCCACCGCCAGCGGCGTGGCCCCCGTGATCCGCTTGCCCAGCGTTTTGTCCGACGATGCACCGGTCAGCCGACGAATCCGGTCCCGATTGGGGTTGAGCGTGAACTCGGCCAGATCACTCGCCATGGGCGACACGTTGCGTTTCTGCAGGGCTCTCGCGCCAATGCCCTTGGAATCAACCGCCTTGATCTGCGATGGACTCAATATCCGTTCGGCAATCTCCCGCCCGTATTCCTTGACGATGTTCTCGCGGTTGAGCGCGTGATGGCCATGCCCGAACGCCACGGCGCAGTGCCGCCCCGATTTGGTCTTCACCACGACCACCAGTGAATTCGAGACGTTCCTGGGAGGTGGATCGATCGGGCAATGCCCGCGGACCGCGTCGTACCAGCCCGGTTCGGTCTCGTAGTTCCGCTGCAGATAAGCCTGCGCTTCGAAGTCGATCCCAGACAGCGCGACGTATTGATACGAATCCGCGCCTTGCAAGCGGTTCGTAGAAATCGCATCGTCGAACGTCTTAACGTCGGTACTCAGCACGTAAATTGTGAATTTCATGGGACGGATCCTCAAAGCTAAGCTAGAATCGTACGGTTCGAAAACGTCGACTGATCCTCGCCGCCGTCGATATGCATGACGATCCATTGGCACAAACGCGCTCTATGCTTGCTACACACTCCCTTCTTCTCAATCACGCCCTATACATCGCGTTGCGCCCGACTTGACGGGGTCGCCCAGAAGGAGGTGTCGCAGATCTGCGCCGCACGGTCGATCATATGCTACGACCTCCATTACTGAATACGCACAGGTGCTCTGGTTCCCATCGACGCCACGGAGGACGACAAAGGCCATGTGCTGGTAGCAACGGATGGCGTCAAGGACTCGCTGATTGGCATGTCGATCCAATCGGATTGTCTCGGACACCGTGTTCTCATGGGCCTGCACGATGTAAAGAAGAGGATCGCCTGTGCCGACAATGCATCTCAAGATTGGTGCCTACAACGAACCGAATAATAGCAGCACTCTGGAGTATTCGTAACCCACAGTTCGACAGAATCGTAACACGTCAACTTGGTCTCAACGGGAGAGCCTGACGTGCTCGTCCCGAAATGCCAGCCGACCGCATCGCTCTCTTAGATCATTCAACATGCGATGGTGACACACACCCAGGCGTTTCCCGCTGCCGCAAGGGCACGGCTTGCGATTGGCCTTCCGCTTTTGGAGCGACGTCAGCAGCACCATGCCCATGCACCGCTCATCCGTCGCGACGCCGAACAGCTCCCTCAGATCGTCGATAATTCCCTTGTTGCCATGGTCTAGATCACCGAACGGCAGCTTGCCGTGCTTTTCCAGGTACGAATACCCGTACAGGTACGGCACAACGCACATGTCCACGAATTCGATTAGCGTTGGGTTCGTGCCGACCGCCATGCGAAGACGAATCGTCGAGCCCAGGCAGAGCGCTTGATCGGTCAGCTTGTGGAACGTCCGCGGTATCCGCTTACGGCATTCCCACACGCGTGGCAGCTTGCGCGGAAACGTTGCAGGAATCTCGATTTCAACGGCGTACTCGTCGGTCAGCGTCTCCAGGCCGCGGGGGGCAGCGGTGAATGCGAGATCACCGGCGAGCGCCATCCCCGCGCCGTCGTAAGGCACCAACGCGAGGCCGCGGTACTTCGCGAGCAGCGCGTCCACGCCCCAGGCCTGGTAGTCCTGTTCGAAAGCCTCACGCACTGTCGGACCAGGGTTGCGGCCCCGACTTCACCTGAATTCGCGGCGCGGCGCTCACGACGGCCGCTGTCGGCGCGGCGCCGAAACGAATCAGGTCGTCCTCGTCGATCGAGACATCAAGAGACCGCCGGATGAGCTTGGTGAGGTCGTCCGCCCCCGCCGGCTCTGCCAGGCGCTCAATGTCCTGCCCGACACGTTTGTGCCACGTCCAGAAGTTCTGTTCAAGGCGCGAATCTGATTTCCACTTGTCCGCAAAATCCTCGTTCGGATTGACCGGATTGGCGATTCGCGGTTCCTGCCCACGAACCAGGCCAGGCATCGCCGCGATGATATCCTGCAGCGCCCCGTACAAATCCGCCTGACCGTGATATGCCCGCCCTGCAAGCGTGGTGATGATGATCGAGATGGGCTTGAGGTCCATCTGATCCTTGAACATCACGTCACGGTGCTGCTTGAGGAGTTGAACCGCGCGCTGCAGTATCGTCTTGCACTGGTGCGCCGGTACTTCCTGAATTGACGCGTACGCTCCCTGCTTGACCAGGCTCAGTGCGTGGCGCATCTCGCCCTGGCGCATCCGCTTTTCGAACCACTGTGCGAAGCCCTCCGGGTTGCTCTGCGGCCAATCCGGACTGATCACCGAGTAGCCTGGGTGGGTGTTGTCCGTGATGGCAATGGCGCTTACCGCCTCATCCGGCGCGACGCCCTCCTTCAGCAGCGCTTCCTTGATCAGTTCCTCGTTTGGAATCGCCGGCAGAATGTCCATGTGGAAGCTGATGTCGTCGGCGTAATCGAGCCGCCAGCAACGCTTCTTCTCAGTTGGCCGCGCCTTCAGGTTGTTGCTGTGCGCGTATGCCTTCACGTCATCGCCAATCAGGGCCTTCAGCCCCTGCTGCGTGGTGTCGCCCTTCGTTAGCAGGACATGGCAGACCAGATCCAGGTCGTACTCCTGGTCGGTGAACACCGGGCGCGTCGGCGTACCAAGCCGGAACGACCCCTGTGGAAACACGTCCGGATCCAGATTCGCGATTGGCGAGCCCTCGCGATGGAACCACCTGCCGAGCGACTTGTAGCGCTCGATGGCCCTTTCGTAGTGCGAAGGAGGAATATCGATCGAGTCCACCAGGTCTTCGAGCACCTGATTCATGAATGCAGCCTTGTCCATTATTGTGTTTCTCCCGGTGGAACCTGAATCGTCGGCACAAAGCCGCCGAGTTCGTTTACTTGATCGTACACCTGCCACGGCAGGTCGGCCTTGGGCATGCGCACGCGACCCAGCTCCACGCAGACCGAAACCGGCGCCGCCGGAAAGACGTGGAGCACCGCGTCCTGCCCGTGATGTTCCTTGATGCGGTCCAGCAGCGGTCGCGCCAGTCGACGAAAGCGCTGCAACTGCTCGCGTGAACGCAGCAAATCGTTGTTCGGCTGAGCGACCGTGAGGCGCCAAATCGCGACGTCGTTGCCCAGCACGGCCTTTATGCGATCGTCGGTAACCGTCGCGCTCAGCGCCAGGACCAGCGCGGGCGTTCCTGTTTTCTCCGGCGGTTCTTCGATTAGAAACTCAAGCCTGCCGTCGTCCTCTTCCCATTGCCAGCCCTTGGGCTCCTTCTTGAGCTGGAAGACGTCGACGTTGGGCAGGTCGGTCAACAGTGACCCGAGCAGCATGAGCAGCGGTTGCGGCGCCAACGCGAACACCGACAGGTGCTCGATCGCGCCCTCTGCCATCCGCTCACGCACGCGGCGGTCGAACATGGCAATCAACTGCCGTGTCTGCAGTGCCCAGAAGTCCGCCGCGTTGTCCTTGAGCGAGCAGTTGTGCATCCCGAGTTCGATCGGCCGGTCCTCCGCCGGGTACCGGTCTGGAAACAGGTGCTGCTCGGTCGCCTTGCGCGAGAGGGGGGATTGATGGTCGCCGATGTTGGCGCCGTAGAGGACGACATGCGACTTGCGACTCGGATCGACGCCGGTGACGCGTTCGATGCGCGTTTCGTGCTCGACCTTCATTTCCTGCAACAGCGCCACGGTGTAGCGGCCGCCGTCCTTTTCCTTGTCGATCGTGCGGTGACACGCCTGGCACACCAGCATTAAGTTAGCGAGGTCGTTGATTTCCTCCGGTTTCAAGGCCTCGTTGCCGCGCGCCCCGCCCGCACTGAACGCGTAGATGTGCGCCTTCTCCGCGATGTTGACCGGCTCCTGAGTGACCGGCGATTTCCACAGGATCTGATTGCAGCCGCGGAATTCGCAATGCCCCGCGGCTTTGCCCCAGAGCAGGAGTTGCACTGGGTTAGGTATGTAGCGTGTGATCTCTTTGGGCATCTCTCAAGCCCTCCACTGGCAGCCCGCCCCTGTCAACCGCAGGGAATGACGTGGCAGGCCGGCCACACTCGCACTGTAGACCGCGGCCGACGACCGCTCCAATTCTTAGTGCCGAGCAGCCGAGTCCATTCGCCACTTTTTTTTGTTTTTCTCGACGCGGCAAATCGCCCTGGCTGCCCGGCAGTACAATGGAGCACAATCATGGAGAACTCGGCGGCATCGGTACTGGCCCGGATGAAGGATGTGGACCTGCATTCGCTGGTCGAACGCCTCACTATCTATGCGCTCAGGAAAATGCGGAAGCTCCGTTGGCGGGGCATTCGGTACGCGCCGGGGAGGCGTGGGCTGACGGGGACACGCGGAAATGGACCCGAGGACCTAGTCAGCGATGTCGTACTCCGTGTTATCCAGGGAGAACGCGTCGGTTCATGCCAGGATCAGGCCGAACTGGAGCGTTTCCTCCGCAGCGTTATCGACAGTCGCGTCAACCACCTTGTCTGCTCAATTGAAAACCGCTGCACGAATGAGGCGGTGGTTGAGGCCGCGGCGAAGGCGGATATGCCCAGTCTCGAATCACGGTTGCCGTCCCGCGGCGACGCGACACCGCTTGAGATCATCGTTGATCACGAGGACAAGAAGCGTTTTCGGGCCGTGGCTCGCAAGGCCGTGGAGGCGGACGCCACGCTCGCGCCGCTGCTTGAGTGTCTCCTGGCTGGCCTGTCACCTGCTGAAGCGGCCGAGTATATGGCCGTCGATGTCACGGAGGTCTACGCTGCACGCAAGCGCCTCGATCGAGCTCTCAGCAAGGCCCTCGGCAAACTCGCACGGAGTCAGCCCCAATGACCCCTTCTGAGGAACATGAGAATACGTCCTGGGATCCCGTGTTCGATTTCCTGGCCGACGAGGTTGACGAGATGAGCCAGGAGGAAGTGCGCGCCGAACTGCGCAGCTTTCGTATAAACGTCGAACCGACGGTCCACCAGATCAAACATGCCCTGCAGGTCACCGAAGCGCGTGAGGCGATGGAAAAGGCGCCCCTCCGCCGCGCACGGATCCTTGAGAAACTTCGCGACGCGGTGCTTCAGCCAATCGAGAATGCTCGCCGGGATATTCGTGCGTTCCTGCAATCGCAGCGTTTGTCCACAGTTCACCAAGTGTATTTCAACCGGCTCGAATCAGCCGCTTCGGAAGAGGATCTACGTTCTCTAGTGGAGGATCTTGCAGCCCTCGATTTGTTTGACGATGAGGACACGAATGGCAAGCAACAGGAGACCTAGTGCCATCCCATTCGCCAAGGCGGCCCAACTCTGGGAGACGTTTGATTGGAAACACCCAGACGCCCTCAATCTCGATAATCTGGCGATGGCGCTTGGTGCATTGGTCTTGTATCGCCCGCTTCAATCAGCGGAAGCTCGACTTACGCGGAAAGGTGACCGCGGCATAATCCGAGTGCGAGACGATCTCGATCCTCCGACACGTCGCCGGTTTGGCGTCGCCCACGAGATTGGCCATTGGCAATTGCACCAATCCGTCTCTCAGCTCTTCGTGTGTACCGAAGCGGACATGGTCGCCGACTATCGTAATAGCCGTATCGAGGCCGAAGCGAATTCCTTTGCGTCCGCGCTGCTGATGCCGGCGCATCTGTTTGTTGAGCGAATCCGAAGTCACCGACCGACCTTTGATGAGCTGAAATCACTCGCTGCATATTTCGATACTTCTTTGACCGCCACAGCGATTCGGCGCGTGGATCTGTCCTCCGACTACTGTGCCCTCGTCGTGTCGCGCGCAGGCCGAGTGAAATGGTGGCGCGGAAGTGAAGACTTTGAGGACGCGTACTGGATTAACCCTGGTGGTGCGCTTCCACGACAGTCACCCGCCAGAGAGCTTACGGCGACACGTCGTACTTCCGGGCCAGTGCGCACACTGGCGGACGTGTGGGCGGATGAGCGACACGGGATGTACGCTCAGGAGTTTATCGAGGAATCTGCGTATTTCCCACGCTACGACTTCACCATGACACTAATCTCCCTGCCGTAGGCCCCACCAAACCACGGGGTATATGCGAGAGTTCTGCGCCAGCTTCGGGAGACCGGCCCGTAGGCATCTTGTGGGGCGAGCGACAGTCAACCGTGGCCACTGTCCGCCGCGGTGATCGCCCGCGGTCTGCTCGCCGCCACGTAAACCTGCACAGCGCACTCAGGCCTCGGGTAACCCGTCCGCAAGCCATCGGTTTCGCCGCCTGACGAACGATGCGCCGCACAAAGCTCCTTGCACCAGCATGGCTTACGCCGCACAAAGTCCAGCCGAGGAGCCCTCCAACTCGGGCATTACCGGCAGGTGGGAGCAGTAGCACAACATGGCACGATGGCTGGTCTGCCTAAGCCATCCTCATCGGGTCCCAAGGGCCTGCCGGCCTCACGGGGCGAGGACCCGACGACGACGGCTTCATACGGCAGACCAGGCACAAGCCAGCCGCTCCGAGGACGCAGCCTCCAGGTGCAACGGAAGCGGCCGGCACCAACCACGTCACGGATCACGGTAACGCCGCCATAACACTTCTCACTAGGTGGATCACGCTGACGCTCGCCGCAACGTCTGCAAAGGAAGCTCAATGAGGCCACTGAGGTCATCCGCCCGTGTGTAGGGTGGTTTCACTGTTTCCCCCGTGGCAGACGCCCTGCCCCGCTTCGCCGGCTAACTCCAGAACGCCGGCAATCGCTCCGAAGCAGACGGTCGGTCGCCCAGCCCTGGCCGCCGCGGAGGTTTGACCCCAGACTCCCAAGGCCCCGAGCCCACGATACCTCACCATGCAAGGCTCTCCGCAGCTTTGCCATTGTTAGAGTCATGTTCGGGAATCGTGGGGACGAGTTCGGTGCCTCCTGCCAATCTGACAGCACCACCAAATCTAGTGGTCAAATGGGCAGGCGTGCACAATTCAGTCGCGAAACCAAGTGCCTTGTAACCACTGTCCCTGCAATATGTTACGCCGTTTCTGCTGCGTCACATGAGTGGTACGCGCATTGCTTACGCTCAAGGCATGAACGAGTCCAAAAACACCATTTCGCCCCCGATCTCCCAAGCCGACGTTCGTCGATTCGCGGAGGGCCGCGTCAACCTGCCACCCGAAGTGGCCAAACAACGTCGTGAACACGTTAGCGGATTTCGCGAGCGGCTGCAGAAGTGGATCAGAGAGAACCCGAATTGCGGACTCGTCAAGTCGTACCTTTCCGGCAGCCTCGCCAAGGGCACATCGCTCAGCGTGTCGAGCGACGTAGATATCGCGCTATATCTCAAACATGATGGCGAACGCAAGGTCGACCTGGATCTTGCCAACTGGATCGCCACGCGAATCCGAAAAGCATTTCCGCAAATGTCTCCGGACCAGATTGAACCCCAGGAGTACTCCGTTAAGGTGACTTTCAAGGGTGCCGGTGTGGACATTGACATCGTGCCGGTCTTCTACGACGGCGATCCGGACGACAAGGGCTGGCTCGTCTCGAAAAGAACGGGACGCCTGATGATGACCAGCATCCCGATGCACCGCGCATTCATTCGCAAACGTAAGGAAGCCCAACCACAACACTTCGCTCAGGTCGTCCGCTTAGCCAAGTGGTGGGCGGCCGAACAGAAGGGCGCGAACGCCGCCTTCCGACTGAAATCCTTTATCATCGAATTGATCTGCGCCCACCTCGCGGACAACGGGCACAGCTTCTCCGATTACCGCGAAAGCCTGGAAATTCTGTTCAACTATGTTGTCGATACCGAACTGCGGGAGCGAATTGCCTTCGCCGATTACTACGACACCAGCAAGTCGCCCACGACGCTAACGCACCCGATTCAGATCTTCGACCCGGTCAATCCGGACAACAACACTGCCTCGCAATACACCGAAGAAAATCGTCGGCTGATCGTGACCGCGGCACAGGACGCCCTTGACGCCCTGAACGAAGCTCACACTGCCGCTACCAAAGGGCATGCCGTCGAGATGTGGCGGATCGTGCTGGGCAATTCGTTCAGGGGATAGGGCATGACAGCGACATTCACAACAACCGAAACATGGTCCTGCACACACGCGCGCTACATTGCCGGCAAAGTTGGGGCCGATTTGCGGCAGATGCAGCAGGCATATGGTCAGCCGACCGATGAGCACCTTAGTGACCTCGTCGCCGAGTTGACCGCTTACTTGGCTGACGACTACCTCGACTACGTTGAATACGGGTTTCGCCGAGGGGACACGTGGGTCGTCGCCCACAAGTACACTGCTGGCGAACTCGGCGCTGCAGCCAACGACGACCGCTCAGGGCGTGTGAGACGGGGTGCGAATGTCAGCGGCGCTTACTGGTCCTCCTACCTTGTCAAGAACGGGCGCTGGTGGAGTCTGTCGCAAGCAGAGCGTGACCGTTATGAATCGCAGATCGCGATCAAACGAACGCCCGGAACCGATGCAACCCCGGCGTCCGGCGGCTGGGCCACGGAGAGGTCGTATGCGGCAGGTGGCGGAAGCATCAGCCGATCGGGATGTGGGCCAAACTGATGAGCCATGCGGATGTTTTTGAAGATGTTGTGCACCTGCCCAGTGCTCGCGTGCAGACGGAGTACGACCGCCTTGTCGGTCTCGACGAGTACAAGGAGCGGCTTGTTAAAGAAACGCTTCTGCTGCTTGACCCAGACCTGCTCAGCGAGTGGGACCGGAGATGCCACGGCGGCACACTTGCCGCAATCGACTACTTCCAGTCTCGCCCGCCGCTCTTCGTGCTTGCCGGCGATGTTGGCACGGGGAAGTCAGCGTTGGCACGCTCCTTTGGAAACGAGGTTGCCAAACGTGCGAGGGCCCCAATTCACCTCTACGCCCTGAGCCTCAACGCGCGCGGAAGTGGCGCAGTAGGTGAAATGACACGGCTCATCTCCGGTGCGTTTCAACAGGCTCGCGGAGCCGTCGCAAACACCCGAGGCGGCGGCAACAAAGCTGGGCGAGGCGTTATATTGCTCATCGACGAGGCCGATGCCCTCGCTCAATCACGGGAAGCGGCACAGATGCACCACGAGGATCGTGCCGGTGTGAATGCCCTCATTCGTGGCATTGATGAAATCGCCGCCGAGCGGCTCCCGATTGCAGTTATCATGTGCACGAATCGATTGGGCGCCATTGATCCTGCCGTTCGCCGACGTGCCGCCGCAGTGTTCGAATTCCACCGTCCCAACCGTAGGCAGCGTGTTCACGTCCTGCGTGAAGCTCTTCGTGGGAGCGGCTTGGCGGAATCCGAGCTTGAGGCTCTCGCCGACGCCACCGGAAATAACCGGGAACGTGCTTATGGATACACATATTCGGATTTGACCCAGCGTCTCGTACCGAGCATCGTGCTCGACGCGTTTCCCGACCGCCCCATTGTCGGCTCCCGTGCGATTGACATCGCGCGGTCCACCGTGCCGACCCCGCCATTCGGCGTAGCTGGTGACGCAGACCGTGAGGAAAACCACCATGGCTAGCCAGCAGAGAACAGTGGACATCAGGGAGCTTTTCCTGTCCCTGCAAAAGCAGATGCAGGCGCGACTGGAAACAAACCGTTGTCACATCACGCATCCCGGGTCCAAAGGCGATGCTACCGAGCAATGCTGGCGGGACATGCTCGGTGATTACCTTCCGCACCGCTATCAGGTCGAAAAGGCCTTTGTAGTTGACTGCGAGGGTGGTTTGAGTGAGCAAATCGATGCTGTGATTATTGACCGTCAATACTCCCCGCCACTGTTCTGCCAAGATGGGGAGAAGTTCGTTCCGGCGGAGAGCGTATACGCCGCCTTTGAAATCAAACAGGAACTTACACGCGACTACATCCTCTATGCGGGACAGAAGGTTGCTTCCGTGCGGCGACTTCGCCGCACATCGGCACAGATCACCCACGCGGGCGGCACTTTCAAGCCACGCTCGCCGTTTCCCATAATCGGCGGGATCGTAGCGCTCGCGAGTAGCTGGAACCCGCCACTCGACGGTCCATTCCGGAGCGCATTGTGCGAACTTGCGCGAGACGAACAACTCGATATCGGTTGCGTCCTGCAAGCGGGCGGCTTCGAGTGCTCCTGGGATGGCGGTGATTGCGAGGTGCGTGTCAGCGAGAGCGGCGACGCGCTGATCACTTTCTTCCTTCGGTTGCTTTCCAGACTGCAGGGCTTGGGCACTGTACCCGCAATGGACCTGGAGGAGTATGAGCGGGCACTCAGCCTGCGGGGACCAAAGGTAGAGTAGACGCTTGGCTACACATCAAAGTCGCCGTGTGAGCAGAATGGCGAGGTAGCCGAGAAACACGCCGGTCGCGGCGTTGGGATGGGCAAGCGCGAGGCCGCCTAACATCAGTATCAGAATCAAGCCAGCGTTCATGACCGTTCCTATGCCATATCTAGCGGAGAATGTCACGCGCCGGCGGTCGTCCCCGTCGGATCCCAGGGCTTGGCGGCCTGGGCTGGCGAGACCCCGAGGACGACGGCCTATACCGGCAGCGCAAGGCAGCCATCTGTCCGCGCAGATCGTCGCTCAGAGGTACGTGCAGCCCCCGACGGCGGCGGGCTCTCGTGTAGCTTGGGCTGTCGAGCGGAGCCGGACGGCACGCAGGCCTGCACATCGCGCTTGCCGAATGGCGGCGAAGTGTGGCATGCTGATGCCATGGATACATCACTAGAACATTCAACAAACTCGATGGAGCGAGCAGCGTTCCACGTAGCGCTGGCCGAGAACGTCGATGCGGTCCTGGACGCGCTTGACTCGATGCGTGGCGAGGCGGAGCTTTGCGGCGAGCGCTGGGCGGCACAGTTCTTTGCCCGTGTTGCGGCCGTGTTGCGACAGTTCCGCGTGAGCTGGCCGTCCGGCCACGTCACGCACGAGGCTGCGCCTGCTACGATGGCTCGCACTCTCTCCAGACCCGGCGACGAGCACTGAGATGCAACCGCCTCGCGCTGGGCCTGGGCCAGCATCGCACCGGCGGCATCCTCGTCGCCCTGGGACACGTACGCCCACAGCCCCCGGCTCACAACCGCCACGAACAACCCGCACGGATTACGGCGGCCGACGCGCAATGCGTGAACCGCCGCAGCGTAGAAACGCAGCCGATCAGCGGGTGTGTTCGCCAACAAGCCGGCCCGGACCACACGCCGGAATCTACTCATCAGGCCGTCGGCGTCGCGCAGTTCCTGGAGCCGCATCGCTCGCAGGCTCGCACCTCGACCATCCCCAGACACCACGGCCCGTTTCTGGTTCTTCACGTCCGTAAGGAGTTTTCTTTTCTCTATGGAGGGTGACAATCCGGTGCTTCGCCGCACTCCGCGGGGTGGTGTTTCAGTGTCGTATGGTATGGCGTGCAGCTCGATCAATGCGCCCCAGCGGCGGCGCCAGGCGCAGTTATCCACAGAGCGTGTCACCCAACCCAGCGCGGCGAGTTCTGCGGCGGCGCGTTTCACACTCCGCTCGTGGAGTCCGAACGCCTCTGCGACGAACCGAATCGAGCACCGCCCTCGTGCGGAATAGGCCCCGCCCCGCTGCAGATAACAGCATCGGCACGCCGTGCCCAGCAGGAACGCTGCCGATGCCGCGTTGCCGCGCCATGCCAGGTAACGCAGCACACGCCGTGGAACCGGCACGCGCCCGGCACGCCTCAGCCGCGCGAGCATCGGTTCCACATCGCTACCAGGCGTCTCGCAGTCGTTGACGCGCAACACGCCGTCGGCCTGGGCCAGCACGCCCACCGCCAGTAGTTCCCGCAGTACGGCGCGGATCTGCGTCGGACGCGCGCAGCCGACGAGTTGCTGAAGCTCGCCGACAATCTCCGCGGCGACGATACGATAAGGTCGATAAGTGCAACCACGCCGTCGAAATGAACGCTCAGTCGCCTCACGACGCGCTGCAACCTCCTGCAATGCCAGAAACACACGCACCGCCAGCCACGAAAGCCCGCTGGAACGATACGCCGTCCATACCCGACAGAACTGCTTGACCGGTAGCAGTTGGTAGCCCCCTGGGGGGCAATTCGATTCCGCCATAATCCTCCACGGTTATTAAGGGCTCGCAACAAGCGGAGCCGGCCGGCGCGGGAAGCCGCGCTTTGCCGGTTGACCTCAGCGGTGGATGTGATACGGTCGAATTTGATCATCGAATTGTCTCACCATCCATCGAACCGCCAGCGTTACCGGCACGATCTGCCCTGATCGTACCGGGACGCGCCGGTCTTCCTGCTGTCCTGCCACAGGCGAGCCTGGTTTTCGAGTTTCAGCACTAGCATACGATGTGTACACGGTGGCGCAAGATGCAAAACTGCTGGCAACAACACACGTATGCCGGCATGCGTGCGTTTATGCTTGCATGCTTGCCCGAACTGTGGCACGTTTGCTTCATGATCATCGCGTTTGTCAACCAGAAGGGAGGTGTGGGCAAAACCACGCTTGCCGTGCACTTCGCACTGTGGTGCGCCCAGCGCGGCCGGCGCGTGGCGCTCATTGATACCGATTGCCAGCAGACTGCGACGAAGTGGATACGGACCGCCGACCCCAGTATCACACTGCGGGCGCAATTCGAGGCTGACGCCGTGATCGAAGAGGCCGACCGACTGTCCGGTGCACACGACTTGGTTGTCGCCGACGGTCCAGCCAACCTAGCAGATTGTACGCGTGCGTTGCTGCTGGTCGCCGATCGAGCAATAGTCCCGTGCGGTCCTACGCTCCCGGACCTGGAAGCGACCACCGCCACGTTACGGATCCTGGCCAACGCCAGACGCGTGCGGAGTGACCGGCTTCCACAACCGTTGCTCGTGCTGGCCCGGCTACGCAGCCCACGATACCGGCTGAGCCGTGAGGCGCTCGCCGCCGCGCAGACACTGGCCGTCCCCGTGGCCCGCCGACCGCTACCGCTACGCGAAGCGATCGCCGACGCCCCCGGACAACGTTGCGCGGTATGGAGCCTGGGCTCAGCCGCCCGGGCTGCAGCCGACGAGATGCTGGCCCTGATGAAGGAGATTGACTGCCATGCCGAATGCCAGAAGGTCGGCGCTCGAACAACTGAGTGCTGAACAACGCGAGTTCCTGAACGACGCCGACGGCCGCCGGGCGCCATCCGTAACATTGACGGCTGGCACGCAAATCCGGTCGGCCGAGGCGGCGCCGTGTCACATCGGAGCGGCGCCGACCGTTGCCAATGTCCACGGCCAGTCGCTGCGCTCGGTTACGCTACGGCTAACGCCGGCCACCGCCGATGCCCTGCGCCGCGCAGCCGCACAGCGCGGCTTGCGCTACGAGCACCCCTTCACCCAGCAATCGATCGCCGAGGCGGCCATCCGTGCCTGGCTCGCGCGACAGGGCTACCCGCCTCAGTAATTCCGCACATCTGCAGTCGCAGCCTGCCGCTTGTGCATGCCCCAGCGACATTACACGTCACACTCTCGCCCATAGCCCGCATAACACTCTCACCAGGTTGGAGCCGCGCAGTCCCGCGCGAAAGTTTGAAAACAGGAGGTATATCATGTCAAAATCCACCAAACCCCCCGTTCACGAAATCCGTTTCGGTTACGCAAAGGCCGTCATCTGGGAGAACGACACGAGCAACGGCACGCGCTACAACGTGACCGTCGCCCGGCTCTACAAAGACGATGGCGGTGAATGGAAGGAGACGTCCAGCTTCGGCCGCGACGACCTGCTCGCTTTGGCCAAGGCCCTGGACCACGCTCACACGTGGATTCACGCGCAGCGGGAAAGCTAAACACCCGTCGCGTCTTGAGGTTGACTGCCCGCCGCGTCGGCGACGCAGCCGTCGAAGTTTGTCCTCGCGGGTCCGGCGCTCCACCTGGCCCACGAATGTCACACTCCCAGCACATTCCCGCATAACTCTGGTAGGACAAACCATCAGCCCAGATCGGCCGGCATGGCGTTTTCGACTCATGAGAGACCGGTGGTGCAAAGCGGCCGTTGTGAAGGTTTGTCCAAACCCTATTTACGAAAGGAAACGTCATGCAGAATCTTATGCGTGCAAGCAACGAGTTGTTTCGACGAACGCCTGATGAGCGATTTGGGTCGCTCATCGAACTCTGGCAGCATTGTCAGAACGAGAAGGAGCAGTCAGTCGAGCGATGGCATCCGCCGCAAGTCCTCGTCAGCCAACCAGCCGACAATCGGCTCACGCTGGCGATGGGCGAGGACGGATCCTTCGGGATGACCGACTGGAGTTTTTCGCAGTTGTGCAAGCTGGCAGACGTGAGCAAGGACACGCTCAACAAGCTAACGCCGGACACGGCCAGCCGTGTGCTTGGCGAGACACTGCCCAGCGGAACCAAGCCGTTTCAGGCCCTGACTACGGGGCAGACCGTGCGAGCGATCCACCAGGCGAGTTACACTCGGCTCTACAACGCCGACTTGCTCACCATGGTTCGCGAGTTCGCGACGGACTTCGTTCCGCCGCAGAAAGCCGGCGACGGCAGCGTCAGCAGCGAAGCCGAAACCAACATCGATGGCGGGACCGGGCTGTATTGCGGCGAGCAGGACATGTTCTGCTTCCTGATCGATCCAACCGGCTGGACGGAGATCGAAGGCGAGGCCTTCGCTCCGGGGTTCTTCCTGTGGAACTCCGAGGTCGGCAAGCGGTCGGTTGGCGTGCAGACGTTCTGGTTCCAGGCGGTTTGCCAGAATCACATCGTCTGGGATGCCGTCGAGGTTGTGGAATTCAGCCGCAAGCACACGGCCAACGTCCACGATTCGCTGCGCGAGATCCGCCGGCTGGTCGAGGGCCTGGTCGAGAAACGCGACCAACGCCGCGACGGGTTCGTGCGGGTCATCCGCAAGGCCATGGAGACGAAGCTCGGCGAAGACGCCGACGATGCAATGGACGTGCTCAACAAACGCGGGATCACCCGCAAGTTGGCCAAAGAGGCCGTCGAGGTTGCCCGGCAACAGGGTGGATTGACCATCTTTTCCGTTGTCGATGCCCTCACCCGTATCGCTGGGAAGCTCAAAAACGGCGGCGACCGCACGGAGGCCGACGCGAAGGCGTCTGCGCTTCTGGCCCTTGCCGCCACCGCCTGATTCACAAGGTAGAGAAGGCCATGCACCACCGGGTCCTCTCACCATCCTCATGTGCGGAGAATCCGGGAAGAAAGTCCCAGCACAAATCGCCCGTGCCAGGCGAGTTCGGCGGTTCTCGCTTGATATTGGGTGAGCGCGCCGGTTACGATATAGCTTGCGGTCTCGCCAACGCGGTTGGGGCACGCACCTCGTTTCAAATGGCCGGAGGACGTTCTCTATGTGTTCTCTTCGTATCTTGGTCTGTGTGTGTAGCATCATCCTGGTTGGGATGGCCATCGAGGCTGCGGCTCAGGATTACAGTTGTTCGTATGCCGGTGAGCTTGTTCTGGCGCCCGTTCACATCGAGGTTACGCAGGGAATCCAGCTTGCCGACAATACCGTCCCACTCCTAGCTAATAGGGCCACGATGATCCGCGTCACCGTCGGCTGCGTCTGTATGCACGGCTGCCTTGCGGGCAAGGGATTTCCTTCGCAGGAAAGCAGCGGGGAGGCAGAATGCAATATCTGCCCAACCGCTACTTGCGAGGTTACGGGAACGCTTTCTGTCTCCGAGCAGATCGGCTCTGATGCCTGGCGCGAGTATATCTCCGACACACCTCCGTTGAACGCTGATGCCACCGTCTACGTCTATCCGATCGACGACGAACATGACTATCTCAGCAACGACCCGATTTCGCCTGAAGTTTTTCCTGTCGACGAATTCGACAATACTCTGAACTTTCTTATCCCGGCTGGGCAGCTTCGTGAAGGCCCCCAGGAGTTCACTGTGCGGTTGGAGCGGAGACAGTACTGCAGCCAAGACTACGTTTGCCCCGGAATCAACGCAGTCGAATTGACCGTTGAACCAGAGGTGCCACCGTTCCGCGTGTTCGAGAGGCGCGTTCAATGGATCGGTGCTGGGCACACCCAGAACCTTGACCACCTTGATAGTGGAGAGCGCTATCGGTTCGCTGATGCGATCATGCCAGCGCGGATTCAGCCGGTTGTGCTCAAGCGTGAGACCGAGACTCTCGGCAGCATAAGGGTGGGTTACAATACGCCAGGCGTTGACTACGACTTCTACGACGTTCGCGGGATGTCCAGCTTCCGACAGAGACTGAAGGCAGAATCCGCCAAGCTGAAGGAATGGGGCGTCCAGCATGATGCGTACTTCGCTTGGATTACCACGGATGAGAGCATTAGTTATCGCTACCGCAGTTGGTGGGTAGCGAAGGTCAGGACATCTGCAGGAGTGTGTTTGAGAAAGCGATTCCACGACGTTGTCATTGGGTATGGACGAACATCTCAGGCTGATTACAGCATCATCTTTGCGCACGAACTCGCTCATGGACTGTATGTTCTGTTCTGCCATCCCGGTGATTGCGATTCGGCGGACGATTGCCCCTCTGACTATTGCGATCTTCCGGCGGATCTCGCTATCGGCTTTCCAGAAGGACACACCCTCATTCGACCAGGAATCGACGTGCGTGGTGGTCTCCCCAACCGTACCGGTCCGGGTATTCACACGCAGGGAACCTGGCAACACGTACGGCGATCGAGTCAGAAAGATTTCATGTGTGGAACATTGGATATTACTGGCGCTTTCAATACATGGGTGCATCACGAGACGTATAGCCGTTTGCTTGAACACTGTTTTCGTTCAGCTAGGAGATTGCGCACTGATCCGGTCCTTCTTATTCAGGGCTTCTTGTTCGAGGGGGAGACGACCATAGAGGATCTCGCGGCGATTCCACTGAGCGAAGGCACACCAACATCTGTCAGCCCAGATGGGGATGTTCTTCTCTTTGCCTACTCCGCTGCCACCCAACCCGAAACGCTGCTCTTTGAACGCCGTTACGAACTGGCACATTATGATACAGAGGCAACACAGTACCTGTCAGTCTTCATCGAAGCGACTTATGGCGGACTTTCGGTTGACCGCGTAGTGTTGGCTGCTCCAGACAAGGGCGTGGAGTATGGCAGCCTGTCACGATCTCCGAACGCCCCGATCATCACGTTTGACAGTATCCCACCCACAATCGACGAAGTGACGCCAATCAGCTGGACGGGGAGTGACGCCGATGGCGATTCATTGCTGTACTATCTGCGATACGAGTCTGATGCGCCGGGTGCTGCTTGTGTGCCCTTGGTGCTCGGAAGCACCATGACCAGCATCATGCTAGACCCTAACACCCTCCCGCGCAGTTCGACTGGCGGTGCGACGCTGCATCTGACTGCAACGGATGGCTTCAACGAAACAACAATCGCGGCGACTGGGTTAACGGTCGATGTTGCGCATGCCCCTAGTATCCAGATCCTCTCACCAGCCGATGGCTTTTCTATCTCACGGGGCGCGGTCTTCACGCTGGAAGCCTACACACATGATCTCGAAGACGGTGAACTTGATGACGCTAGCATCATCTGGTCTTCCAACATCCACGGTGTGTTGGGCAGGGGGCGAACACTTCTGGAAAGCAGACTCGCCGTTGGTCACCACACGATAACCGCAACGGTACGTGACAGCGATGGCGCCACGGCGCAAGACAGCGTGAACATTGAGATCCACGCGGCTCCGCGGGCATTGGGCGACATTGACCGGGATGGCGAAGTCGATTGTGACGATTGGTTGTACTTGAGCGATGAGGTTGATACCGGAGAGTCACGATGCCATTCGTGTGATCTCGACGGTGACTCGGTCGTTTCCACACTTGACCTTGATGTTCTGCTCGGCTTGATGTTCGATTGTAACACGAACGGACGTCCGGATGTCTGTGACGTACAGGAAGGTGCCGGCACGGACAGCGACGCGAACGACATCCTCGACGAGTGCGAGGCTGACGCATCGACATGGTACGTCGACGACGATGCTCCGAACGATCCTGGCCCCGGTGACCCAAGCACAAGCGACCCTGACGAGGACGGTTCCGAGTCGCACCCATTTGACTCAATCCAGGAGGCCATAGATGCTTCGGGCGACTACGACCGTGTCCTCGTTGCCGATGGCGTCTACACCGGCGATGGCAATCGCGATATAAGCTTCCTCGGAAAACCCATCACTCTTCAATCCATCAACGGGCCGCAGGATTGCGTTGTTGATTGCCAAGGCTCAACCGAAGAACCTCACCGAGGCTTTCGATTCCAGAACGGTGAGACGATGCTATCGATCCTGGACGGGCTCACCATCAGAAACGGATACTCAAATGGCCTTGGGGGAGGAGTGTCAATTGACAACAGTCATCCCACGATAAGGAACTGCATGATCAAGGAGAACTACGCGTACTCTGGTGGTGGAGGAATATCCTGCAACGGTAGTAGCCCCAGAATCTTGGATTGTGTGCTCTCGAATAACAGCTGCCGGTCGACCGCACGTGGAGGGGGATTCCTCAGCCAAGACAGCAGCCCTTTCCTGGCAAGATGCCAGATTGACAGCAACCAGGAGGGTGGTGTCTTCATCCGTGGTGGAAGTCCTTTTGTGACAGGTTGTTTCATTTGGGGAAACGGAGTGAGTTGGGAGGGTCTCACGGGTGCAGGGATTGGATGCACAGGCAGCGACACGATCATAACCGATTGTACCATTGTCGGCAATGTCTCTGAGTCCTTAAGCATTGATTCTACCGCAGGTGGACTGTGGTTTCAGCTTGATCGCTCCATAGTCAGGAACTGCGAGATTTTCGGCAACAACAATCTGTCTGGTGGCGGGCATGGAGGGGGAATCACTTGCGCTCATGGTAGCCCCAAACTGATCGAGAACTGTTCGGTCTTTGCGAACGCGGCACAATTCATCGGAGGAGGGATCTTCTGTACTTATCCATTACTGGATCCATACTGGGGAGAATCAACACCGGTGATACGCAATTGTACCGTATATAGCAATATGGTTCTGTGTGTTCCTGGTGATTGCCCTCCTGCCGAGACTGATGGGGCGGGAGGAGGGATTGCAGCAGCGTATGGTGCGAGTCCCAGTGTCGTGGGCTGCATTCTCTGGGGGAACTTCGCTACGCGTGGCTCACAGGTGTATCTCGGTCGGGGACCATCGGAGTGGGGGCCGCTAGAGTCTGATGCCTTCATGACCCTGGCCTACTCGGACGTGCAAGGGGGACTGGGGGGGACGTTCAGCGATGGCGGCAGCGTACTCACCTGGGGAGATGGCAACATTGATGCTGATCCCCTATTCCTCGATTCGGCTCAGTATGATTTTCGACTGGAAACTGGCTCACCGGCAATCGACGCAGGGGATCCGAACAGCGTGGCATTCTCATCGCGTGACCTGAGTGGCGGACCTCGCGTGCAGGGCGGTAGGGTTGACATGGGTGCATACGAGTATCGGTTCTTCGATCTTGATGGAAACGGCGTTCTTGGTGCTACTGATCTTGCCCTTTTCGTGAGTTGCCTGAACGGCCCGGACAACTGGTTCCCACCTTCGGGATGTGATCCTGCTGATTTCACACGATCGGACTTCGATGGTGACGGCGACGTTGATCTGCGTGATTTCGCGATGTTCCAGGTGACGTTCGGCGGTCCCTGACGTGGCACCTGTCACGACCTCGTGACCACAGGTATTTTCAATCTGCAACATGCGGGAAAGCCAACTCAAACGGGCGATAGATCCGCCGCTTCAACCGCAAGCATTCCAGAGGAACCGGCTCGAAACCAGCCTGTTTCCTCGCTCGATTCACCGCTCGATGCACGGTCAGGAGTTGTCGGCGAATGGGCGCGTAGGGTTCGTAGTGGAGCATCCGAAACTCGTTTTCCATGTGCTCAGCTGAACGCCGTGACCCGAGGTCCGTCAGGTAGATCTTGAGCCGGTTGTATGATGCCTGGGCGATGCGAACCGAGGCATGACCGTTCCGATGGCTGACGCTGTAACCACCGATCTTGAAGGGTGATCGCCGGATGTCGCGGATCATGTTGGCTTCTTCCTCGAAGAACCGGTGCTGACCGTGAGTGGCGATTAGAATGAACGTTCGGCCGTGCCTGAGGTAGTGCAGGTTTGCGAGGCCGGCTTTCTTTCGCCGGGCTCGCTCCCACTTGGAGATGTCGATGCCGTATTTCTCGATGAGCTTACGATCGACAGCCTCCGCGTCCTTGTCGAGCGGGATCCAGCCCGGCACGTAGAACCAGTATCCGTGCGCCACGTAGGCAACGGCCAATTGCTGGATGAAACCCGGCAGCAGCACGGCTCGACAACGATACATCTCCTTTCCCATGTTTCTGATGAAAATGGTGAGGATTGTTTTCCGGCACAATCCTCAAAGCCGTTGAGCCGCATACAACCAAACGGGTGGCAACCCACGCGTCCGAGCACACGGCGGCGACGTCGTTCTCGACAGGATAGACTCCTCTCGACAACAGCCGCGCCTACGGTTGTTATGATGCACAATCCCGCAAGCGTGACTCAGAAAAACAACGTCCAGCCGCCGAGATGCTCGGCCAGATCTCGCCACTGCGTCGAAAACCTCTACGCGAACCTTCCTGTCCCCGTAGCCAGTGCAACCATCTGCGACCCTATCTGCTTACATGAAACCTCCATTCTGAGCCCGCGAATGGGCACGATCGAACTCGTTTCTTGAGTTGACCGTGCCCAATTCATAGCGGTTGCTCAAATGAAACCCTCGAAGAAAACCGCCGTGCGCATCGTGCACGTCCATCTTCGTCGCCGCTTCGTTGCCAGATGACATCCGCTCGCCAGAGCAAATCTCACCCGACCACGTCGCTCTCTTGCCAAAGAACCGGCCAGGGACCATCACAAACAAAGCTTGCTCTGCCCTGCCCTGGCCGGCACGCCATCGAGACGGGTTAAACCCGTCGCCGCTTTCGTCGTCGCATCCGTATCCGGCACCACCCGGACACGCGAACGACTCCGCCACTGCCTTGCAGCGGCTTCGCTCCACCGGCTCCAGCCGGCGGACTTCTACTGGCGGCACACTCCCACACTGCGGCATTTCAATCACCTGGCTGACCATCCGCGCCTCACGCGCGGAGCCAGGCACCGGGCACCACCCCGGCCGCCACAGTGCTTCCCGGATTAGTGCTGGTCTTCGCCCAATCGGTCACGTCGCTAGTGGGTGTTACCCCACGGGTCATCGTCGCACGTCTCAGGCTCCCGCCTGAGCGCAGTTTCCACGGGCAACCCGGCAAATCGCCGTGCTGCTTCGTGATTTCAGCAGGCCGAAACGAGAAGCACCCGCTTACCCATCGACAATGATCTTTCGCAGTTCGGCACCGTCTCCGACTGGATTCACTGGCAAGCCCTTGCGGGCCTTTCATGGTTGAGCTTTTCGCCGTCCGCCGTTTGAGCGGATCGCCGAACCCGGTCACAGGTCCGGTCGCACGCGTCGCCGCGTCGCGAACTCCCCACGCCAGCCGAGGTTGAACGAGCCTGACGAGCTTTGCACCCGAATTGGTCCGCGCGCACGCGGACTATGGCCCGAACCCCCTGAACAGGATTCTCACCTGCTTTGACCAACACGGCCTGGCCGCCGACCGCTGCACGGTCGCCGGCCAGGTCTGTCTCCGTCGCCCCATTTCTGAAATGGAAAGAACATCGGATAGAACGCCGGGATTGCTCCTCGATTGGTGGTCGAGGCTTTAGTCCGACGAGCCTCCGTCGAACCGGACAAGCCACTCTCATGGCATCCGGCTCTACGGGCCAACGCGTTGGCGGATGGTGAATTCCGCCGCCTTAGCCGAGGTGGTGAGCCCCGGTTTACCGGCCTGCGTCGCCCGTCTCGATGACGTCAGCCACGTTTTTCGTTACTGACGATTCGGGGGCCGAAGCCCCACGAGCCTAACGTAGCGTACTTGGAGATTTCCGTCAGCTACGTCGCGGAGCGGGCCGATCACGGTGCGCGATTCGGCGACGGGCACGTCAGAGGTTATGATGCCGCCTTGGCTGCCCAATGGCACGCTACTCGGGACGGGATCCCGGCTCTGCGCGACCCCTGACCGAGCACTAGCTTGGATAGCGACATATGGCTCGCGAGCAGACAATACGAATCAACGGACACAACGTTGGCGTGCTCGACGTGTTCGTGATTGGCGGCAAGCGTCTGTTCGCCGTCGAGCGACTCAGCGGGATTCGTCCACGCTACAAGATCTTCGATCCGCGGGCCGGCGCGGCAGGCGACTATCGAGTGCTACAGATCCTACCGCATTCAGAACACGTGATGCAGTACGTCCACGTTCTGGCGCGCGTCTCCCAACACAACGGCAACTGCCCGACAATTCTCGATTTCGAGGCCCGCGATGGCCGCATCTTCGTGCTATTACAGTGGGTCGCAGGGCCGACACTCGGCCACTACCTGCGCCGCTCGCGTGACCATCGTAACCCAGGGCTGAGCATCTACGAGGCCATTCGGTTGTTTCACGGGTTCGCCCACGGACTGACGCAGCTTAGCCATCGCAAGAACATTGTGCACGGTGACCTACACCCCGAGAACCTCGTTATCTGCCGCGAGCCCAACCGGCTAGTCATGCTCGATTTTGGCAGCGCCTGGTTGGTCGAGCGATTGGCCCGCCGTCGACCGTCCGACGGCGTGCATCACGTCTATGCGGCCCCGGAACTGCTCACCAGTGAACGCCGCCTCGTGGACTTCCGGGCTGATCAGTTCTCCGCATCGGTCATCTACTACGAGATGCTCACTGGCCGCGTGCCCTATGAGGGCGTCGGCGGCCAGGCCGGGCTCGACGGGTTCGAGTCTTACCGCGAACTTGTCCCGCCGAGCGTGGCTTGCCCTGATCGCAAACTGCTCCCCGCACAGGTTTGGGAGAAGATTGACGCAGCGGCGATGCGCGGACTGGCGCTGGCCCCCAAGCAGCGGTTTCGCAATCGCCGCGAGTGGTTGGGGGCGCTGGGCGACGTGAAATACGCCCTGGAGAAGTCCGACCGTCTGGACGAGGAGGACGTCTTCCTGATCCGCATCATCCGCTGGTTGAACCGGTTGTTCCCGCAGCGAAGATCCTGACACGCTGCGATATCATTCGTCGTCGTCGTAGTCCTAGTCGTCCCCATCGTCATACAACCCTTTCTCATACGCCTTCTCGTGTGGCGGAATCCAACGAAACCGATCGCCACACTTGCTGTGGTATTTCCGCGAGTCCACGCCACTGATCGTATGCGGCTTGATTATCCGCCCGCGCTGCCGATGCTCGGTCTCACCGGGTCGATGGACGAACGGCTTGCCCAACTTGCAGTGTCGGCACATGCCCTGGTGATTCGGATAGGCAGGTGCAGCCTTGCGCTCCTGCCAACCACAGACCATCTGCCTGGCCATTGTCAGGCCGTTACGCAGAGGCGTCCAAGAGCCCGGTGAATCCATTGCCACGGCGATACCTTCATAAGACCCATCACCAAACAGGACGATGCCATATGGGCTCTCTGCACCCTCACACTTCTCCAGCAGGTGGCAGTACGCCGCCATGCGCGCATAGTGCTGCCGGTACAGCCTGCGCTGGTCTCCCCCCACGGACGTGCGCTTCCGAAACACCGGGATGCGCAGCGAGCCCCGGCGTAGGACGCGCCAAGGCCGCCCCGCGAGACGCCAGGGCTCAAACCGCAACGGCTCCTTGTAGACGATCGACTCGAAACCCGCCCGCCACAACGACCACCAGTTGACGGCCTGGTTTTCACGCTGCTCGGGATTGGGCTCCCTTGGCTCCGCTTTCTGTGCAAGATCCCGGATGGCGCCAAGCTCCTCAATCTGCCCACGGTGCGTTTCGATAGAGCCCCACAGCCTTACGACGAGAATCATCGCAGTCAGCAACAGGCCGCCCAGCGGTATCATGGCGTAGAGCACACTCCAGGTAATCACGCCGATAATGAGCGCCGACAACACCGCGATGATCCCAACAACCCGCAGTGCAGCCAGACGATTCTTCAGCGCTGCAAGCTCTGACTTGACCTGTTCGGTTAGCAAGTTGAGGGCACGCTCAATCGAGTGCATCTCCCAACGCGGAATGTAATCAAGGCGCGGTCCCCGATCCTCCGCTTCGACACCTTGGTCTTCGTCCTGCTCTTCGTAGGCCATCAGCCCTGCCCGGGGACAGAAGACGAATTCCGTGAGCACGTGAACGCCAATCCAGGGATCGTCCGAGCGAGCATCCAGTGGACTATTGCGCGCCATACACATCTCCCCACTTCATCGTTTCTCACCAGATTCTCAAAACCTTGAGCACGGCCCCTACACTCCCAGGTCGCTTGCTCGCCGGCTGAAGGCAGGACTTAGCCACGCGTCGCACTTTAGCTGGAAGCCCCACTGCATCCAGCGTGCGGCTCGCGCTGCCAGGGTTCAAACGCGCGTCCCCAGAGGCTGCATGCGCCACGATCATGGCCCAACTAAACAGGTCACTGTTTTTCTGCGATTTGCCTCCGTACACTTCAGGGGCACGATAGGGATCGTCGGGCCATTCGTCCGTGGCGACCGTAGGACTCCCGTCCAGTAGCTTGGCGAGCTCGAAGTCGGTCAGGATCGCTCCACTTTTCGTCAGAAAGATGAAGCGAGGCGACAGTTCGCGCCGAATGACGTCGGCCTTGTGCAACGCCTCCAGCCCCAGCGCGACATCCACCATGAGCTGGCGCAGCTCATCGAGCGGTAACGGTCCGCGCTCAATTCGCCGATCGAGCCGTTCCCCCTCGATCCACTCATCCACGACCCACCAGCAGTGTTTCGTGGTTCCGTCCGGCATGACACCGTAGTTGCGAGCGATATTCAAGTGGGCACCCACGCGATCGCATACCTCCGCGTGCCGTGCGACGAGATATCCCTGAAAGTCATACTGGTGCTTCGATGAAAGATGGCTGAGGTCGTAGAACTTGCCGCGGCCGACCCGGTTGCGAACGTGCCTGTGCTCCAGCTTCTGGACCCGCCACTGCAACCCATTCGGAGCCACCGTGTACGGCTCGGGCGGTCCGATGCAACGCCACTGGTTAATGACGGTCGAGCGACTCTCGGATTCACCCGCTCCCACCAAGTCAGCGATCGACAGAGGCTCGTCGAGTATGAGGTTCAGTTTCTCAACCAATAGCCGTACTGTTTTTGGACCGACCGGTTTGCCACTCTCCGCTGTCACAACCGTCGTCCGCGATATTTCGGGAATCGACTGCTTGTGCCCCAACGTCGCAAGATCATCCTGCGTCAGCCCCAGATCTACGCGGAGCTTCCGCAGTCGCGCAAGAACGTAAGAGGGACGCTGGTTGCAGACCCGCACAGTGTCCATCGGTTTATTGCCTTTCTGTGCGCACATAGAGCGCCCTTTTGCCGGTCATTGTACCGACTGTGCAGCACCATTATGCCAGAATCAATCCCATCAGCAAACACATGTAGGAGCTAGAGGATGGTGGACCGTTGCCACGATACTCAGAACAGGCACACAAGCACGCTTGTGAATCGCTGCAAAGGCGGTTGGATCCCGGCGCCCCAACGCACATCGCAAGATCATCGTGCCCAGTCGATCCGATTCCGACAATATCGCCCCGCGCCCCGCGCTGGCGGCGCGAATCCACTGGCCGGCAATCGCGCTCACTTGCGTCCTCATAGGCGGCGCGCACTCGGTTGCACGCGACCGCTGCCACTCGTTGCCTCGCTCAATCACGCTCTCAGGATGTCAGTCAGGAGTCTGAGTCATGCTGATACCGTTTCAGTCACGCGCAAGGCGGCCCGCAGTACGTCCGGCCCGATGCAGTCATACGGCAGTGTGGATGCTGGTCGGCCTACTGAGCGTGTGGGTTATCATCACAGTGAAACTGCCGCCGCGTCTCATCACACTCAACGTATCACCGAGCATCGCTCCCGGCTTCTACATCGCAGTCAGGGCCAGCCCCGCGGTGGGCTCGTTCGTTGAGTTTCCACTACCGCAGGCATTCCGCGACACATTGCCCGGGTGCGCTGTATGCGCTCGCCAAGACGCGCTCATTCTGAAGCCAATCGCTGCCGGGCCGGGTGACCGCGTGGACACCACCGGCGCCCGACTGGTGATCAATGGCGTGCCGTTGGCACCGATCCGAACGCAGGATTCACAGGGTCACCCCGTTCCCGTTTGGAGGGCCAATCGTGTGCTCGGCGAGGACGAGTACTTCGCCTTCAGTGCGCGTGTTCCCAACAGCCTGGACTCGCGCTACTTCGGCCCAATTCAACGGAGTGACATCGTCGCGCTGCGAGCGCCGCTGGTTACCTGGTAACCGTGTTTGCCGCGTGGCACTGCAGAGACAACGAAGGATCGAATTCATGAGCAAAACCATGTCCAAATCGGAAGGCAAGATAAAACGGCAGCCTCTCTGCCGCTCCATGTTTTTGTCCCGCCGTGAGTTACCGGGAGGCACCCTCGGTCTTGAGACTCTTGTGCAGGCTAACCCGTTGTCACGGAGTTGATTGGAGAGACTCTCATGTCTGCTCAGCCACACGATGACCTAGAGCCACGGCGAATCGGCCGCTCCACGCGAAGAGGCATGACGCCCGCGAAACGGGCTCATGTCGGCAGCGGCGGTGCGCTACGCGGCCGCGGAACGAGCAGTGCGGGTAGACGTGGTTTTGGGGCGTCCAACGCACCCGCGCTTCCGCAACGCGTGGTCGTCAAGGTGCGCATCGTTCGCCACCGTTCGCCCGCCAAAGGGCGCGGTTCGTTACGGGCTCACCTCAGCTACCTCTCTCGCGAGGCCGTCACGCGCGACCCTGGAAGCGGCCGCTTCTACGATGCTGCCAGTAACGACCTAGACGCGAAGGTAGCAACGCGTCCTTGGCGTGACGATCGCCACCACTTTCGCATCATACTGAGCCCGGAAAACGCTCACCAGATACCTGACCTGAGCGCCTTCACGCGCGAGGTCATGCGCCGCGTGGAACGAGATCTCGGACCGCTCGAATGGATCGCCGTCAACCACCGCAATACCGACAATCCGCACACACACCAGCTCTACAGGGGACGAGCACACAACGGTGCGGACCTCGTCATTTCCCGCGAGTACATCTCGCACGGAATCCGCGATCGAGCCGCCGACGTCGCAACCGAATGGCTTGGCGAGCGAACGCGCGAGCAAGCGCAGATGGCGCTGGCAACGGAGATTCTGGCCGAGCGGTACACCAGCCTCGACCGTGCGCTCGCGCGCTTCGCGAGTCGCAGCGGTAACGTGCTCACGATCACCCTCCAACAGGTAACGCTAGGGCGCTTTGCACTGACCACACGCGAGATGCTGGCCGGGCGACTGGAGTTCCTGACGCAGCTTGGCCTGGCCGAGCACGCCACCCGCAGACCAGGCCAGTCTCGCGGCCATGACCGCACATGGACGCTCGCCCCCGACTTCCAGCCCCGATTGCGCGAACTCGGCGAACGCAATGACATTGTCAAACAGCTCTACGGCACGCTCGGGCCGCGGGCCGCCCGCGTGGCACCGCAAATCCAGCGTTTGTCGATAACAGCCAATGAAGAAGGACCGCCGACAGCGTCGGTGCGCGGCCTGCTCATCGCCAAGGGCGCCATAGACGAAACCGGCGACACGCGTTTCGTCGTGGTTGAAGATCGTCACGGCACGCCGCACTACGCGCGCGTCTGGTCCGACCAAGCCATCGATGCGGCAGAGGTCGGTTGCGTCGTTGAGGCAGGGCGCAGCGCGCACCGGCGTCAGGCTCTGCTACAGGAAGTCATCTCAGTCGCACATGCTCACACGGACTCCTTGTACTCCACCGGCGCCCACCGACAGTGGCTTCGCGAACATCGCTCCGATTTGTCCGCTGAACGGATCGAGCACCGGTTGCGGAATTGCTCGAAAGTGGTCGCTGGCCTGGCACGCCAGCGTAATTCCGGCGTTACGCGCGCTGCAGACAACGCCGTGAAACTCGATGACGAATTGCTTCGGCGTTTCACGACGCGAGCCGCTCGTCATCTCGATGTGCGTGTGCTGGCGGCCAATTCGCTTGCAACGCAGACCGTCGCCGAGGCCTACACCTGGCTCGATCGGCAAATCATCCGCGAACGACTCAAGGGCGGCCTACCCGACAATGACATTGCACGTTTGCCGGCGGTGCGTGACGCCATGGCGAAGCGCGCCGATTGGCTCATTATGCGCGGCTTCGCCGAGCGTGACCCGGAAGCGCCATACGGAAGCGCGGTTCGCTTTCACTATGGTGCTACAGAACAACTCAAGATGCTGGAACACCGCGAGTTCGCAAACCGCTGCAAGCAGCGTTTCGGCAAGAGCGTTTCCTTCCTGCGACCCCGCGACACCCTCAAGGGCGTGTACTGTGGAACGGCTTACCTTCACCGCGGCGTGTACGCGCTGGTCGCTACGAAACAACAGCTCTTCGCGGCCCCGGTTTCCCGTGAGCCCCGCATCGATCGCGGCCGATCAGTAACCGCCCGTGTCGTCGCGCGCAACCACACGAAATGGGACTTCGGATTGGATAGATGATCATGAGACATGTCACAGCATTTGCCATCATCTCGGCGGCCCTGGCCATAGGCATCGCCATCGCAACGCACTGCACCGCGCGGCGTTTGGGCAACCACAGCCTCGGTCATCGCGTCACGCTGGCAGGCGCGACGTTTTATCCCCCGTGGGACTTCTTCATCTGGCAGGCCAGGTGGGGCGCGGCCAAGCCGGCGGTCTTTCGCGACGCGCGCGCCATCATCGCCGCCCATGGAGCAGGCGGCGTGCTACTCGTCGCGTTGCTCAGAGGACGCGCACCGGTCGTTCGGCCGATTGGCGCCGGTCAGTGGGCCACGCTCCGCTCAGTTCGACGTGCCGGCCTGCTCACCGGCAGTGGAACCGTTGTGGGACGTTACCGCGGGCGTCTGCTCACATACGCCGGTCCCGAACACCAACTCGTGGTCGGTGCTAGCCGCTCCGGAAAAGGCGTTGGTCATGTGATCCCCACACTACTCACCTGGCCTGAAAGCGCGGTGGTCCATGACATCAAAGGTGAGCTTTGGAAGATCACCGCCGGCTTCAGGGCGCGATTCTCGCACTGCCTCTTCTTCGACCCAACGCGACTCGATAGCGCCCGCTACAACCCACTGCTCGAAGTTCGTAAAGGGCAGAACGAGATTCGCGATGCGCAGAACATTGCGGAAATGCTGGTAAACCCGGACGGCTCCAAGGAGCAACTCGACGTCTGGGATCAGCACGCTTCGCAGCTCCTGGTCGCGCTGATCCTGCACGTGCTGTACACCGAGCCTGACGACCGCAAGCACCTCGGCGTCGTCCGCGAGCGTCTGCTCGACCTAAACAACACATTCAAGGACATGATCGAGCTACCACACCGGCGCCATCCGTCCACTGGAATACCGGAACCGCACGCCGAAATCGCCCGTGTGGCCAAGGAACTTATGCACCAGGCGCCACGATTCGCCGCAGGCGTGCGCGCCACAGCCGCCGGATATCTAGCCCTATTCGCCGACGAAACTGTCTGCCGCAACGTCGCGGTATCCGACTTTGCAGTCGCTGACCTCGTCTGCACCGAGCGCCCCGTGACGCTTTACATCCAACCGCCGCCATCCGACCTGCCCCGGTTGCGTCCGCTCACGCGGCTGATTTTCAACCAAATCTGGCGTGCCTTGCTCGACAAGCTCGACACTGACAATCGCGGGCGTCAGAAGCGGCATCGGCTCCTCGCGGAACTCGACGAGCTGGCAACCATGGGGCGAATGGAGTTCTTCTCGGTCAACCTGCGGCAGATGGCGGGCTACGGCATTAAGGCCCACATGGTCGTGCAGTCGTTCAACGACCTGATCGAACGCTATGGTCCGCACCAGTCGATCATCGACAACTGCCATGTGATCACGGTCTTTGCGTGTGCTGACACAGTTACGCAACAACGTGTCAGCCAGATGACCGGCGTGGCCGTGGAGTATCGCAGCAGCTACGGTCACCGGCGTCTGCCCTGGATTGCCGTTGACTCCATCCAGCAGGGCGAACAGGTACGTCCTCTGTTGCAGCCCGGCGACGTACGTTCGCTCCCCGGTGACGAACAACTTGTCTTCGTCACCGGTCACCCGCCGATTCGGGCGAAGAAGGTTCGGTACTACGCCGAGCGGGAATTCCGGCGGCGTGTGCTCCCACCGCCGGACCAGTCTGCCGGAGTTGACTCCCCGCGCGCTGCTGACCTCCATCCGGAGCACGGCGTACCGCAGGACTGGCTTGGCGAACGCGCGAAGGGACAACGTATCCCCAGCGACGAGATCTTCGATTCCAGCCAGCTCGACGACGAGGAGTGGATGCCACCGGGCGCGGTAGGTCTGACCGAGCAGCCCGGCTCTGACATGACAGGACACCAGGATCAGTACGCGCTATGAGCAATATCCATCGGAAAATCCAGATGACCGTGCGGCTTGAACCGGAAGTGTTCCGCGCAGCGCGCGAGTTTGAGCGTCGCACCGGCACGCCGCGCTCGGTCCTTGTGGCCGAGGCCGCCAAACAAGTGCTGCTGCCCCCGCCGCATGAGTCGCCTGAAACGCGCATGGAGAATCTCTCCAGACGCGTACTGACGCGTCTGAACGGACTTGAGCACACCATTGGAACCGAACTTCAAATCATCAAGGAGCTACTCGCGCTCGGCATGCGGGCCTATTTCAATCACACGCCCACCATCCCCGATTCGGAGCGTGAGACGGCATCACTTAGCGGCCGGGCACGTTTTGCCCGACTCGTCGGCCTGCTCAACCAGAACCTTCAGGATGGCGCGTCCATCCTCAATGACACGGAGCCACACGATGCAACCTGAACAGACTTCCACCACTACAACCGCTAGCGACGGACGCCGGCAGACGGCGCACGCCCGTCGCCTGGCGAGTATGACCCATGCTCTAGGAGCGGAGATCACAGAGGCCCTGCGCGACCCGGACGTCACGGACATCCATCTGAACGCGGACGGAGTCCTGCGCAGTGTGGGGCATGGCGCCGGCTGCAAAATCCTCGGTCAGCTTTCATCGGAACGCGCTGAATCAGTCATTCGTCTGCTGGCTTCGCATATGGGTGCTGAAGTCACTCCGGAATGTCCGACCGTATCCGGCGTGCTACCCGGAACGATCGCTCGGTTTCAAGGGGTGGTTCCTCCGGTATCGGAGCGACCCATCTTTGCCATCCGAAAGCACGCCCAGGTCATCTACACACTGGACGACCTAGTTCGTGACGGAGTTCTCTCGAATGTCGGCGCTAGCGCAATTCGTTCCGCCGTTGTGCAACGCGAGAATCTACTCATCGTTGGGGGTACCGGATCGGGCAAGACGACAGTAGCAAACTCCATTTTGGCCGAGCCCGCCTTCTGTCAGGACCGCGTCGTGCTAATCGAGGACACGCGTGAACTGCAATGCGCCGCCGCCGATTGTGTCGAGTTGGTTGCGGCGCCGACACTCGAAACCGTCACGATGGACGAACTCGTCCGCACCACGCTACGTCTTTTCCCAGGCCGCATCGTCATTGGCGAGGTGCGCGGCCCCGAAGCGCTATCCATGATCAAGGCCTGGGGCACCGGTCATCCCGGCGGCCTATGCACGTTGCACGCCAACGGACCGCGTGACGCACTCTACCGGCTTGAAGACCTAATCGGTGAAGTAGCAGTGAGCATTCCGCGCCGCACGATCGCCAACGCCGTGGGACTCATCGTCTTCATCGAGCGTGGGCAGTTCAACGCTGCCGGACGCCGGGTTACCGGCATGACTCGGCCATCTCTCGACGAGGAGGGGAACTACGACTTCGAGGATATCGATCTGTGAACCAGCACACATCCAGACAAGGTCCATCGCTCATCGGAGGAAGTCAGATGCCTGAATCGAGGGTCTGTTATCGTCGTCCGTTGGTGGCCGCTGCGGTAGTTCTCGCCACGATCTCGCTTGCCACGCCGGCGCACGCTACCACAAGCGGCGATCTACCGTGGGAGGAACCACTCCAACGTCTTGCCGACAGCTTCGCCGGCCCGGTCACCCAGGCCGTCCTTATTCTGGCAATCGTCGCGTTGGGCTTTGCCCTGGCTTTCTCCGAGGGTCCCATCCTCCGTCGAGTGCTGGGCGTGATACTCGGCTGCGCCATCGCTGCCACGGCAACCAGTTTTGCACTCTCGTTCTTTGGTTTCAGCAGTGGAGCTACGTTTTAGCCATGGCCAACCCAAAACACATCGACGGCTACGAGGCGCCCCTGTACGTCGCACTCACGCAGCCACCGCTCTTCGGCGGCGTACCGCGCGAATTCGGCATTCTGACGCTGGTGCTCACGCTAGTCGTAGCGGTCGGGTTGCGAATGTGGTGGCTCGGCTTGCCGGCTGGGCTCGCTTTGCACGGCGTGTCCGTCGCAATGACCCGCCGCGACCCGTATTGGCTGCTCGTCTTTCGTGCCCACTTGAAACAACCCACGTTCCTGGATTGGTGACGCCATGTGGAATCTTCGCGAATACCGCCATCGCGCCCAGCGTCTTTCCGATCACCTGCCGTGGGCAGCGTTGATCGACCGCGGCGTGATCCTCAACAAAGATGGCAGCTTCCAGACAACGATCCGCTTCCGAGGTCCGGATGTGGACAGCGCCACGCCTGATGAGTTAATGGCGCTCCGCGCGCGGATGAATAACGTCCTGCGCCGCCTGCCGTCGAACTTCTGCGTACAGGTTGACGCGACGCGACGTCCCGCACCGTTGTTGTCGCCAGGCGAGTTTCCCAACGCCATCGCGCAGCGCATTGAGACCGAGCGTCAGCAAACGCTTTGTTTGTCCCCGGCGTTCGAGTCCGTTCAGCACTTCACACTGACGTATCTGCCATTGGCCGATCATGTCCGGCGTGCCGCGGACTTCCTCATGAGCGAACCCGAGCGAACGCACGACCGCGGCGCGTCCTTCTACCGCGACCAATTGCAGGCGTTTGAGCGTCGCGTCGCCCAGGTGATCAACGTTCTGACAACGTTCATGCCTGAAGTTCGCCGCCTCGATGACGACGAGACGCTCAGCTACCTACACGACTGCGTTTCCGAACGTCAGCTTTCCGTCAAGACGCCGCATGTTCCATGTTACCTGGACGAGTTCCTGACCGATACGCCGCTGATCGGCGGCCTTAGTCCGCGTCTGGGTCGCAACTACCTCAAAGTCGTGTCCGTGCGAGCATACATCAACAAGACCACACCCTGTCTGCTCGACGCGCTCAACGAATTGCCGGTGGCGTGTCGTTGGTGTGCCCGCTACCTACCGATGGACAAGGACGTTGCCGACGCCGAACTCAAACGACTTCGCCGCCACTGGTATGCCCGGCGCAAGGGCGTTGTCACGCTCATCAAGGAGTTTATCACTAAGGAAGAGAGCGCGCTGACCGACACGGATAGTCTCAACAAGGTCCAGGACGTGTCCGATGCGCTCGACGCACTTGGCGCTGACTGCTGCTCGTTCGGCCATTTCACGTTGACAATTACGACCTGGGATCCGGACGAGCACTCCGCTGAGGAGAAGGCACAAGTAATCCAGCGTGTCTGCGATAGCGCGGGACTAGTTTCGCGGATTGAAGACTTCAATGCAGTTCAAGCTTGGCTCGGCAGCCTGCCGGGACACGCCTACGCCGACGTGCGCCGCCCCATTCTGTCATCGCTGAATCTCTGCGACCTGATTCCGACTTCGAGCGTATGGTCCGGTGAAGTGCGGAACGCGCATCTCGACGGTCCGCCGCTGGCTGTCGTACATACCACTGGCTCGACACCTTTCCGACTCAATCTGCATCACGGCGATGTCGGCCACACGCTCGTTGCGGGGCCAACCGGCAGCGGCAAATCCACGCTGCTCAACTTCATCGCCCAGCAGTCGCTACGCTACCCGGGCGCCCAGGTCTACCTTTTCGACAAGGGACGCAGTTGCCTACCCATGACGCTGGCGATGCGCGGCGATTTCTACGACCTCACCGCTGACGCCGCGACAGTCAGTTTCCAGCCGCTGGCCGCACTTGATCGCGAGGGCGAGCTCACGTGGGCTCACGGTTGGCTCATCGACATACTGCTGCGCGAGGGCGTGGAGGTCAGTCCCACACTCAAGGGTGAACTCTGGTCAACCCTTACCAACCTCGCAAGCATGCCGGTCGCCCACCGCACACTCACAACGCTGCTGGAACTGCTGCAAAGCACCACGATGCGTCAGGCCCTGCACAGCTATACGTTGGACGGACCACACGGTCACCTGCTCGACGCGGACCACGACGCACTTTGCGACGGCAGTTGGCAAGCCTTCGAGATGGAAGCGCTAATGCACAGCCCGGCGCTTGTGCCGGTATTGCTCTACCTGTTCCATCGTCTGGAACAGCGTTTCGCCGCACCGTTCACCGATCCGGAGGGCAAGACACAGAAGCCGCGTCCAACGTTCATGTTCCTGGATGAGGCCTGGTTGTTCCTGGCCAATTCGACCTTTGCGACCAAAATCCGGGAATGGCTCAAGACGCTGCGCAAGAAGAATGTGGCGGTTCTCTTCGCGACACAAAGCCTGGCAGACATCGCTGAGTCGTCGATTGCGACCGCCATTATCGAGAGTTGTCCGACGCGAATCTTCCTGCCCAACCCTTCGGCGTTTGAGCAGAACACGCGCACCCTCTACGAGTCATTCGGTCTCAACGAGCGGCAAATCGCCATCCTGCAGAGTGCCGTCCAGAAGCAGGACTACTACTACCAGAGTCCGTCCGGCAATCGGCTCTTCCAGCTTGGTCTAGGCCCGGTCGCCCTCGCCCTCTGCGGCGGCGGCTCGCCCAAGGTGCAGGCCGCCATTCCCAGCCTGATCGAACGATACGGAACTGATGGTATGGCCGAAGCCTATCTGCAAGAGCTTGGCGGCCTCACCGCCATCAACCGAGGAGACACGCAAGATGAATAAACGAACCTCGACGAATACAGCTCGTCGCGCGAGGCTCACCATCGCCCTCGTCAGCTTGGTGCTACTAATGCCGACTGGCAGCGCATTGGCGTTCTTCGGCGGCTTCGGCGGGATCGTCTTCGATCCTTCGAACTTCGTAGAAAACGTTCGCCAGGCGCTCGCGCTGCTGGAGACTATCGATCGCGCCAGCACGCAGATTCGCCAGCAACAACGCATGCTCGCCGACTTGCCGGTCACCGTGGCGAACGCGCTCTCCGACGCGGGCGATGCGCTCCACGACACGCTTGCCGCCGGAGAATCCAGCCCCGATATCGGCGTGCAACTAGACGCTCGGTATCCGATTGACACGCCTGGTGACACACCGGCGTGGCTGGACGGGGTGCAGCCTCTCTGGACCGAGGCACAACGCGACGCACTACTGCACGAACGTGAGGTCTACAGCATGGTGTACGACCAAGCTACGCCCTCAGCGGAACGGCTAGCGCAACTGATCGAAGCGTCCAACGGCGTTCACGCCGCCAGCAACGAGTTGCCCGGAGTCATGGCCGTTGCACAAGCGCACCACGAATTGCTGGCCGCGTGCTCAGGTGAAGTGGACAAGCTCATCGCACTGCGTGTCGTGCGCACTCAACGTCGCATCGAAACCCGGGCCAGCGTCCAATCGGAAGCTGCGTATCACCTGGCCCGTCGTACCGCATTGCTGCGCGATTGGACTACCGAAACGCCCACGTTCTCTCGGCCGGCTGAATCTCCCTTCTAAGCGAGGAGTAGACTCATGAACCGTACTCTCCGAACGACCGTCATTGCCACCATGACACTGCTGTTACTGACGCCGCCCTTGCTAGCGGCGGTGATCGTCTTTGACCCGACTAACTTCGGCGTCAACCTGGAACAGGTGGCCCACCACCTCGAAGTGATCTCCCGGCTCGATCGCCAAATCCGCAACCAGGCCCGCATGCTGGAGAACTGGCAGTTCACGCACCTAGGCCAGCTCCTTGCGTCGATGGAGCGAATTCGCGGCACGGTCGAGGGCGTCGCTGCCGTCGATCTTCTCGGCCTGTATCCCATCGACTCCGGTGCATACGCCGATCGTGATGCCAACGCCATGCAGGAACTCCGTCGGCAACGATTGGAGTCACACCGCGCTGCCGTGCTTCAAGCCCGCACCGCCCAGAACCAGGTCGTCGGCGAGATGCCCGGCGCTCAGAGCCGCGTGCGCGACTACCTCGAACACTCGCGCGTCGCCCCCGGACAGACTGCCGTCCTGCAGGCCAGCAACGAGACAATCGCCACTCTCGCCGCGCAATTGCAGGACCTGCAAGCGTTGGAACTCGCCGAGGCCCGTGTCGAACTGGAAACCGAAGCACAGCATCAAGCGGAGGCTGCGTTCCACCGCCAGCGTTGCGCGTGGCTCATGCGTGACTGGTCCGCTGACGACATGTCCACGTCTGCGCCACAGCGCCCAATCCAGTCACCGTTTGGGAATCAATAGGGCACGAGTTCGGACGAGGATTAGCGATGAGCATCATCAACGAGACATTGCAGCAGTACCTCGACGCGATCAACTCCGGCTTTGGGTTCATCGGCGGCGACGTGCGCTGGCTGTTCAACATCCTCGTCTTGCTAAACATCGTTGTGGCTGCGCTCTTCTGGGCGTTCAGTGAGGATCAGATCCTCGTTCCGCTGATTCGCAAAATCCTCTACATCGGCATCTTCGCGTGGATCGTAGAGAATTGGGTCGAGCTCACCAACATTCTGGCCCAGACCTTCATGCTCCTGGGCATCAAGGCCGGCGGCGGGCACGTCGATCACGATATCCTGCTCAATCCAGGCGACATCGCCGAACGCGGACTCACGACAATTACGCCGATGATCCAGGCCATTCGCGATCTATCGGGGCCGGTAGCCTTCTTCGAAAACTTCGCCGAAATCCTGCTGCTGACGCTTGCCACTCTAGCGGTCATCGCGGCCTTCTTCCTGATCGCGATTCAGGCAGCCATGGCCATTCTGACATTCAAGCTGGGTTCGCTTGCCGCCTTCGTTCTACTCCCGTTCAGCCTCATCACGCATACCGCGTTCATGGCCGAGCGGCCGTTGGGTTGGGTCGTGACCGCCGGTGTGCGTCTGATGTTGCTCACGCTGGTCGTTGGTCTTGGCGAGGCGATTTTCGCTCGCCTGGAGATTACCCCCGAGCAACTCACAATTCGCACCGCACTGGACATCGCACTCGGGGCCATTGTCCTGATGGTGCTCGCGTTGACCTCTTCACGCCTCGCGAGCGACCTCGCCACCGGCACACCCCGTCTTGGCGCCCTGGACGCGGGCATTGCGCTCGGCGGCGTTGCAGTCACCGCCACGTATGCGACGCGCAAAGTCCTGGCTGGCGCCGGACACGTCGCATCCGGCGCGCGCCTCGCCGCTGCCAAGGCCGCTTCGGGGATATCGGGAGCAGCGAAGTCGTTCCGCGCAAACTCAAAGGACAAGAGCGGATCATGATGGAGGAATCGACCCAATGAGTTTCCCGAAACAAACCACGACCTATGGACCCCGTCCCGCACATGACACGACCGCGTCGCCGTACGATCGGGCCAAGCACGAATGGGACGAGCGCATCGGCTCGACTCGCGTGCAGGCCTTCCACTGGCGGCTCATCGCGTTTGTGTCGCTCGTTGGCATGCTCGGACTTGGCGTCACGCTCGCGTTTGTCACCGTCCGCAAGGACATCAAGACGTACGTTATCGAGATCGACCAACTCGGTAAGCCGGCTCGAATTACACTGGCCGGTGACTGCTACCGTCCCGATGCGGCCCATGCCGCCTACTTCATCGGCCAGCTCGTGCGTTTGGTCCGCGCTCGCCCACTCGACCCCGTTGTCGTTCGCGACAACTGGAAATCAGCTTATGGATTCCTTGCCGGAGACGCCGTTCACACGATGAACGCGTATGCGGTCAGCGATCCACCGCTACGCAGCATCGAGGGACGACCGCTGACACGCACGGTGGCCATCACAAACGTGCTTCAGAAGAGCGCCGACACCTACCAAGTCCGTTGGCTGGAGACCGAATACGTCGGCGGAGTTCCGCAACGGCCCGAACAACATACGGGCCTTTTCCAGATCGAAGTCAAACCGCCGCGTACTGAAACAGACGTCTTCCGCAATCCGCTGGGCATGTACGTCGTTTCGTTCAGTTGGAGCCGGGAGTTCACCGATGCCGTCGTCAGCGATACCCAACCGGCCTCAGTTCCCCAAGTACCGACCACTCAGGAGTCCGATCATGAAGTACACGAAAACTAGCGGTCTGCTGGTGCTCATACTGCTGCTTCCTTGCAGCGGCTGTTTTCTGGCACGGCCCACCGACGGATTGGTCGTCTATCGCCGGCCATGGCAAATGATTGATTCCTCGCCCGTTGCGCGGCCGCCACGCCAACCACCGGATGTTCCGACAGCTTCAGACACATCACAAAACGCTGCCACCGCGACGGGCACTACGAAGCGTCGTGTCATTGGGCCCAACACTGACCGGCAGGATGTAACCCCCGCCGAAGCCGTGGAAGCCGCTCGTGAAGACGCCACGCAACAGCCGACACCCGAGGGATTCATCGATGCCGTACAGGTCTACGACTACGAACCCGGGGCAGTATACGAAGTGCTCACGGCACCCGGATTCGTCACCGTGCTCCGCCTGCGCCCCGGCGAACAAGTGCAGAATTTGGCCGCAGGCGATACGAGCCGCTGGCTGATCGATACTGTCGCAGCCGGCGTCGTAGATCCGCAGGCCGTGCTCTCGGACGATCTGTTGATCAAAACCGATCGGCAGCCGGACACGAGACTCTCCGTGCTCATCAAACCACGTCGGCCCGCACTACAGACGAATCTCGTCGTCACCACCTCCGAGCGCACGTATCTAATCGACCTGAAGAGCGTGGAAACCACTGCGTACCACTCCGTGGTTGAATGGACTTACCCACACGCGCCAACGAACTCGCCGCCCGTTGCCCCCTCGGCTACACGCACCTCGGTCGATAGCGACACGCGTAATTACGCCTATCTCATCAAGGTTCCGCACGACCACGTGCCGCGCTGGACACCTGTGTGCGTGTTTGACGACGGCCACCGCGTGTACGTGCGTTTCCCCGACCACATCAACGACGTCCGCCGCCCGCCACTCTTCATTGTGGACCCGGATGGCGCCGTGCGGCTGGTCAACTATCACGTCGAGGACCGCAGCTACGTCGTCCATGAGCTGTTCGACCGCGCCGAGCTGCGCCTTGGTGCCGAACGCGTCATCATTGATCGCGTCAAACCCAAACGTCCGAGCTTGCTTGGCGCTGTCGCGGATTTAATCGGTATCGGGGACTAGGTGAACCATGGACACGAAACCTGATCCGACAACAAGGCGCCCAGTAGACGAAGTGCTGCGCGCGTATCCACCTCTTCCACGCGTTCGCCGGCTCAAACCCCGCGCCGTCGCACTCATTCTCGGCGCGCTGGCCCTGCTTTTCTGCGGGCGGATGACCGTCAAGCTCTTTGATCACCAAGTCGAATCCGACGACCAATTCAGCGGCACTCGGCTGCGTGCGACGGACGACATGCTGCAACGCGGCCCGATCGGCCAGCTTCCGACAGACTATTCGTTCATTCCGCCGGAACCGCCGCCACCCGAGCCGGTTGTTGAGCTGCCGGCACACGAAACCGTGGAGGAACCGCCGGAGTTGAGCGCTGAGCAACGCCGCCGCCTTGAGGCCTTGCGCCAGGAAATGGAAAACGCGCTGGATTCGCCCATCTGCTTCGCCGGCACACGCATTGCACAACCAGTCTCACAACAACCAACGATCGGAATGCCGTTTCAACGGGACGAAGCGTTTCCTGACATGGGCGATGTCGCGTCCGATCAGCGTCCGCGCAGTGATGCGCACAACCGGGCATTCCTGCGTGAGGTCGCCAACGTTAAGACTCGTGTGGACAGTGCATTGGAGTTGCCATGTTCACCGTATGAGTTGAAAGCTGGCGCCATCATCCCGGCCGCGCTGGTCACCGCCATAAACAGCGACCTGCCCGGTGATGTAATCGGACAGGTTACTGCGAACGTGTACGACTCGGTCACCGGCCGCCATCTTCTCGTCCCGCAGGGCACACGCATGATCGGCCGCTACAACAGCGAAGTCCTCAACGGGCAGAACCGCGTGCTCATCGCCTGGCAACGACTCATTTTCCCGAACGGTAGCTCGATCATCCTGGAGGCCATGCCCGGAACGGATGCGGCGGGAGTGTCCGGCATGGCCGACCGTGTTGATTATCATGGCGCTCAGCTTGCCGGCGCCACGCTACTCTCCACGCTCGTCGCGCTCGGCGGTAACTTCGCCGCGGACGTGAACCGCGAACAACAGGAACTCGCCATCGTTGCCAACACGGTCGCCGAGCAGGCATCACGCGTGGCACAACGAATCATCGATCGCGAACTCGACATCAAGCCGACGATACTCATCCGCGCCGGACTACCGCTCAACGTCCTGGTGAATCGCGACCTTGAGCTTGCGCCATACGCACCGCGCGGCTGTCAGTGACTCGCAGCCCCAATCGGAGGAAAGGACATGAAAGCAGACATCGCCTTACGTCCGTGTCATATCACGGAGACCACACGCTTCACCGTCGAGGCCGACTACGAGTTGACCGAAGCGTTGCACCGTTACCAAGCGTACTATCGCGAGGCCTACGGTCACGCTGTTACAGAAGCGGACTTGTTGCGCGCCATGGCCAGGCAGTTCATAGCCGACGACAAGGACTTCCAGGGATTCGGCCGCAAGCAGCGACGTTCCACTCGGAGACGGTCCACCGCAGGCAAAGGCGATGGCGTCCCGGGCGACAAACTCGCCTTTGAGCAGGCGACGAAGTAGGAGTCTCTCATGCACGACACGTCGAAGAGGCAACACCTATGCCGACCCAGCGCCGAGGGTGACCGTGCTTCGACGGTTGCGGCTTCTGCATCCCCTGGCTGGCACAATCACGCGGCCAGTCTCTCCGACCTGCCTGATCCGTGCACTTCCGCCCAACTAGCCGCCGTCCTGGGCAAATCCCCAAAGACCGTCGTCGACTGGTGCCAGGAGCGCGATTACACTCTGATCCCGTGTTTCCGGCTCGGGAATCGGTGGTACCACCGTGTGCCCGAGTTGGTTCGATGGCTCAATGGGGTCAAGAGTGGTCGCATCGAGTTTCGCCGCAAACCGCGCATCTCCCGGCCAAGGAGGTGATGCATGGCGAGAAAGGAGGACCGGACAAACCGGTGGATCAAATCGGAACGCGTTGGCGAGGTCACGCTGTTTCGCACATCGCGGAGTCCGTACTGGCAGATGTACTGGACCGAATCGGTCAGCGGCCAGCATGGTCCCCGCATCAAACAGCAGCAGCGTAGCACTCGCGAGACGGATATCGGTCTCGCTCGGCAAGTGGCTAGTCGGCAGAGCGAAGCGCTCTACCGGCGAAAGCACTATCCCGAGCGTGAACGAGAGCGGAAACGGACGCCGCTACGGCCCATCGTCGAGGATTTCGTACAGTACCTTGAGACGCTCGGCCGCAGTCATGGGCATATCAGCAAGCTCAAGGGCCGGCTGCACTGCCTGGCAGATTGGTTGGAGAGGCGACAGGTGATCAACGTGCAGGACGTTAGTGCGACACTGCTACGCGACTTTCAGTCGCATCTACGCAGCGTCCGCAATGTAGGTCCTGCCACAGTAAACCACTACATCGCGGGCATTCACAACTTCTATGGGTACGCAATCTACAAGCGGAAGCTGCTCGATGGCCCGAATCCCGCGGCCACTGGAAGGCAGGCCGAATTGGATAAGCTGCCCACGCGAAGTGTGCCACCGCCGACCATCTATCCGGACCAAGTGAACGCCGTCATCCAAGTCGCTCGCAAGCACAACGACACGCAGATCGCCAACCTGATCGCGTTCGTGTGCGAGGGCGGTTTCCGCTTCCAGGAGATGCAGTTCCTTCAGGTCGGCGACATCAACGTAGCCGAACGGGAGATCATCCTGGAGGTGAAGCGACCGGACCCGCATCGCGTGCGGGCCGAACTACGCCGGACTTGTTTGACGGAAGATGGCCTGTGGATCCCCAAGACGCCGGCGGCTCGGCGACCGATTCACATCACGGATCGGCTCGCGCGTGTAATCGGCGCGATGGGACTTGGAGACGCGTCGGACTGGGTCTTCATGAACCAAGCCGGCAACCAGATCTCCGAGAACAAGACCCTCAGCTTGCTTAAGCGCTACGCACTCGAAGCAAAGGTGCTTGTGGACGCACACCCGAAGACGGGCAAGCCGTGGTCGCTGCTCAAGTGGCACTGGCTACGGCATTACCACCGCACACGGGCACACGTGAGCCGAATCCGTCGCGAAGTATCGAAGCTGGCAATGGGCCACGCCGCCGACCCAATCCACGACCATTACCGTGGTCTGGACCGGTACGCGTTCCATGAGGAGTATGAGAAGTTTGACAGTGGGATCGACGATGCGCTATTCGCCCGCGAAACCTGAAAAAAGTCCCCAGTTGGCACTGGGGACTGGCGTTTCGGAAGGCCCCGTTTACTGGGGACTCATCCGGCGCGCGATTTTTCAGGAGCGTAAGTCGTTTCTAAAAAACTACTTAGCTAATGGAGGCGGGGGGAATCGAACCCCCGTCCCGGAACATTTCAGCCTGAGCCTCTACGTGTGTAGTCGGTCATTTTGTGTCTGAGCCCGCCGCAGACCGGCCAACAGGTCATCGGCGGACCGAGCCCGGCTGTTTCTTATCGCCGCGCCGCCAGACGGGGACGCAACGACCAGCCTGCTGTCGCGTCGGTACCCGCTAGCAGGCGTCGCGGGCCGACGGGTTGCCTTAGTTAGGCAGCCAGACGGTAGCCATCATTGGCATGTAAACAGTTTCGCCAGGTGTTTAACGAGGCCTCCTGACAACCTCGACACGCCACTCAGACCTCAACCTGCCCGGTCGAAGCCAATCGCCCCCTGAGAACAAAGCACAGCCGCCGCTTGTCAAAGATCGCCGGCGAGCCCGCGAGCGAGCGTCGCCGTCCGCTGCATTATAGCCGTCCCGCACGGCTTCCGCACGCCGACCGGCTGAGGCACCGAGCGCAGAACAGCCTGGGACCGATATAAAAATGCTTGGTTCCACGCATACCCGCCTGTTATACTCACGTCGTGAGCGGGATCTCTGTTGTGCGGCGTGCCATCGCGCCGATAGAGAAGGAGGCGGATCGTTTTTTCCATCTAGATGAGTTAGCGCCGAGGTCGCATCGTTGTGGCCCTCGGTCTGGGTGTTTCACGACAGGAGCAGAAAAGGAGGAACGTTGGCTATGACAAACAGGATGCTCATTGCCGCAATGCTACTCACTCTGCCCGCCGTCGGCTTCGCCGGCGACGACGTGCTGACCAGAACCGACGACCTGGGGCACCAGGCCTGTGTGCGGTTGTTCAGCCCACCGATGCCGCCCTCCGGTGGTGAACTGAGCACCGCCGTCCCCGACTGGCGCCCGCTCGGTCCCTACGGCGGCGACGTTGACGCTGTGTGCGCCTCGCCGACCGCGGCAGGTGTCGTGCTCGCCGGCATCGCCCCCGACGGCAGCAGCGGCGGCACGCTCTACCGTTCCGTTGACGGCGGCGCCAGCTGGTCCGAGGTCTCGGCCCTCTCCGGCCTCAGCGTGTACGACATCGAGTTTGCTCCCGACGGCGCGGTTTACATCGGCACCGACGACGGCGTCTGGAAGAGCATCGACGACGGCGCTTCCTGGACCCAACTGCCCTTGGGCATCGGGCTCAACGACCAGACCATGGAAATCGCCATCGATCCCAACAACCCCAACAACGTCTGGGCCGGCGTCGCCGACGCCCTCGGCAATCAGGACGTCAACATCACCCGCTCTACCGACGCCGGCGCCTCCTGGGTCGACGTCACGCCGCCGATGGCCTCGCCGCTGACCGGCATGGGCATCGCGTTCGATCCGAACGACTCGAACAAGGTCTACACCTGCTTCCGTGGTTCGTTCGGCGGCGGGGCCTTCTGGGTCTCGACCGACGGCGGTACCACCTGGACCGACCGCTCGCTGGGCCTGCCGAGCAACCCCCTCAACGACATCGTCCACGATGGGACGCGCGTGCTCGTCACCGGCGGGCAGCTCTTCGGCTCGCAGGACGTCGGCCTGTATGAGTCCACCGACGACGGCGCCCACTGGACCGCCCTGCACGACGGGACCTGGCCGATCATGGCCTTCTCCGCCATCGCCCTCGATCCGAACGACTATGACACGATCTACCTGGCCAGCCTCGGCGGCGGCCTGTACTTGTCCACCGACGGCGGCGACAACTGGACCTTCAACGCCGGTGGCACCAACGGCATGTCGCTCAACGCCGTCCGCTTCGCCCCCAGCAGTTCGACGACCATCTACGCCGGCGCCAGCTCCATCGGCGTGGTGATCAGTGTCGACGGCGGCGTCTCCTTCAACCCGTCGTCCGTCGGCATCGGCGCCCTCGAGGTGATGGCCGTCGGCACGAACCCCAACGACGTGGATGAAATCGCCATCGCCTTCCAGGCGCTCAACAGCGGCGGCGTCTACACGTCGCTCGACGGCGGCCAGAGCTGGTCGCTCGAGCCCCTGCCCGGCACGCGCTGGAGCAACGTCGTCTTCCACCCGAACGGCACGCTCTACGCGATCTCCGACGGCCCCTCCAGCATCGCGCCCGAGGGCCTCTACCGGCGCAACGTCGACGGCACCTGGACCTGCCTCGGGCCCGATCAGGGTACCTACTACGAGTCCGACGTGCCGGCCGTCCGCTTCAGCAACAACGATCCCAACCTCTTCCTGCTGGGCGGCTCGGACTTCGGCGTCGCCGGCTATGAGGCGACCGTCTGGCGCTCGCTCGACGCCGGCGATACCTGGACCAAGGTCTACGAGGGCACGCTGTCCAGCGAGGCCGTCACCGCCATCGAAATCGTCGAGGACGGCACCGACAAGGTCATGGTCGCCTCCTTCTCGGCGATGGGCACGCCCCAGGAGGGCGGTGCGTTGCGCACGACCGACGGGGGCGATCTCTGGTACGACTCCTCCAACGGCCTCGACATCGAGTCGCAGGGCTACGACCTGGCCGGCTCGTTCTCCCAACTGAACACGTTCTACTTCGCCGACGCTGACTACGGCACCGGCAACGGCGGCGTCTATCGCACGGATGACGCCGGCGAAAACTGGTCGCTGCTCGCCTCGGTGGGCGCGGTGCAACGCATCATCTGGGATCCGCTGGATGCCAACGTCTTCTACATCATGCAGTCCAGCGGTGCGAAGGTCAGCCGCTCCGACGACGGCGGCCTGAGCTTCACCGCCTACGACAGCGGCCTGGGCACCGCCGGCTGGGTCCGCGACCTGACCTACGCTACGGGCCCGGCCCCGCGCTTGCTGCTGGCCACGACCACCGGTGTCTACGCCCGCACGCTGCGCGACATCGGCGACATGAACTGCGACGGACAGGTCAATAACTTCGACATCGCCCCCTTCGTCCAGGCTGTTACCAACCCGGCCAACTACGCCGCCCAGCACCCGGGCTGCGACATCATGCTTGCCGACGTCAACGGCGATGGTCTGGTGAACAACTTCGACATCGGTCCCTTCGTCGGGCTGCTCACCAAGTAACCCCCCGGCGGCGGCGTCCATCCTGACGCCCCCCGGTGGAACCGGACACTAATCGGCAACGGCCGGCGCCCACGTGGCGTCGGCCGCTGTTGTTTGGTTCCTCACGGGCTGGTGCAGTGCCTCAGAATAACCGCATCATGGGCAGGGCGGGCGTCTCGCCCGCCGACTGGCCCCTGCCTGGCAGGCGAAACGCCTGCCCCACCCGGAACAGGGTGGCTTGCTTCTGACTCACTGCACTAGCGGGGACGAACGTGGCGGGGTGGCGGTGGACCGAACAGACCACCATCGCACGTGGTACAAAGGACCCTGGCTCGCCGAGGCTACACTCCTTTCGGCGAAAGCTCTTCGGGCGCAGGCACGTCGGGCAGGTCGAGGGCCATCACAACGGAGGAACCGTAGAACGGATACTCGATGCGGCAACGGTAGCCCCGGAACTTGTCGGCGGCCCACCCGAGCTTGTCGCAGCAGTAACGCAGGGCGTCCACGTACCCGTCGATCTCCGACGTCGCGAAGTGCGACATCCCCTTGCCCATGAATTGGATCGACTCCACGAAATGAAGCTGATCCAGGTCGCGGTTAGGGTCGTTGAGGTCGGGACAACCACGGACCGCCGTGTCGTAAATGCGCAGATCGAACTCACACTCCGGCCAGATATCCTCGTGCAGCAGCACGTCGAGCAGCAACGTTCGGGCTGGGTGCTGGAGCTCGGCCCCGATGCCGCGCGTTCGCGGATGCTCACCAGATAGCCGGTACCGAGGGAAGACGCGGCGACCCACCTCGGCTACAACGAAGTCGACGGGCGAGTTCCAGCCAACCGTGCTTCCGCCGAGAAGGTACTGATAGACGTTGCCGGTGCTCAGGAATTCCACCTCCGGGAGCGGAGACGAGCACAGTTGCATCATGAGAACGCCGTGTAAGTCACGGATGGGCCGACCCTCGAGCGTCTCGCGCACGAACGGGTCTCGCGGCGGCACTTCGCTTGGGTTCTCAATAACGTTGTTGGCGAGGCGAACCACAGCGCCAGGGCGAAGCCGGCGGAGCCCTACGAGACCCTCCATGCCCGCGTAGTCACACCACATCGGGTCGTTCGATGGGTGCATGATCGCCGTGGAGAAGCACACGTCGGCCATCACGCCCTTGAGGTGGCTGTTGGCTCGGAAGGCGGCCTGCTTCTGCGTGGCCTCGAAGTTCTGCCGGGCCTCAGGTAGCCACCCGCTCAGGAGGGCGTCCAGCGATTGCCGGCCACCGACGTCCTGGTCGAGCATGTCTTCGTAGCGCTGCACCGCCGCCGCCGCGTCCTCAATCGTCGAGCGCGCCACGCCGGCTTTGTCGGCCTGTGCCAACAGGCGACGGAGCATGCTCGGCCCCGGCATCAACCGCAGAGCCGCCAGCGTACTGCCACGTCGGAGAGACGACAGGAGACGGCTGGTCAGCGGCTGGCTCAGATCGAGTTCACGCTGAAAGTCAGCATGGGAACGACATCCGCGGCGTTGGGCCACTTCGTCAATCGTTCGGCGAAGTGCATCACGGAGTTCGCTTCCAATACGTCTCACGCGGTGCTCGAGCGCCTCTCGCGAGGCGCCCGCCGACGTTGCTGGGGATAGCCCAATAACAGTGCCCCTGACGGGGGGCGGAGGCACCGAACGTGGTGGTTCGGGCGGCGCGGATTCGGAGTTGGGCAGGTTAGATTGCACGGTGGCATCATACGCGATTCTGGTTTCGACGGCAAGTCGCCGTTCAAAATTCTGGAATATTCTCGGGATAGCCGCTTCTTTCGGCCCGAGATGGCTCGCTTCCCTCTAATACGCATATATACAGACGTATCGAGTCAATCCGGGCAGCGCTGGGGCTGACAACAAAAATTCCTGGAATACGCAAGGAATAACCTTGACAGGGGACCCGTTCCCCCGATATCCTGCAGAAGATGGGTGAGTAACTGGGCCCCTCGGCGATGGGGACGCCGCCGGGAAGGTGATCCAGCACCTGTCCAGAATGGAATGTGCTCATCGTGAGCGCAGATATTTGTGCTCGGTTGTTCTCGAGTACACGGCATGTCCCGTTTTCACAATGGAGGAGAATCATGATCGTGCGAGGTCTCTTGGTGTGCTGCGCTGTGGCGCTGTTTGTATCCGCACCCACCATGGCGGCTCAGGAATGGCTCGACGACATGGAGGCCTATCGGGTCGGCAGCTACCTGGGTGGCCAAGGGGGTTGGGAAGGCTGGGATGGTGTTTCGTACATGGGCGCGGCGTCGGTGGTTAGTCTCAGGGCGCATAGCCCAGTGGCTTCGTTCGTCACGTGGGAGTCCATCAACGTGGTCCATCCGTTCTCCGGGTATACGGAAGGGCAATGGACCTTCAGCGCCTGGCAGTATGCGGAGTCCGACCGCATCGGTGACTCGTGGGTCAACCTGTTGAACACCTACGACGTGGGGAACCACAACTGGTCGACCAGGTTGCGGTTCGACCCCGACCTCGACGTGATTGAGTCCCAGTCCGACGGGGCGCAGCTTCCCCTCATCTTGGACGAGTGGGTCCAACTGCGTGTGGAGATCGACCTGGATGCCAACATGCAGTCGGTCTACTACGGCGATGACCTTCTCACCACGAAGAGCTGGACCGAAGGCGAGACCGGTGGCGGCGCGCTGAACATCGGCGGAATCAGCTTCGAGGCCTGCCCCTACGCCAGCATGATCTGGTATGACGACATCAGTCTGACGCCGGAGCCAGGGACTTGCCTGTTGCTTGTGCTGGGCGCTGTCGCGCTTCGCCGGCGCTAGCTGAAAATCGTGGAACCTGCCCAGTTTCTTGTGCCGGCTGCGGGAGCCTGAGTGAAGTGGCGGGCCTGTCTTCAAGATAATCTCCGGAAGGAGCGCCAAGCGAGGTTCAGGCAGTCAGTTCCAGAGAAACGAGAGTCGGACGAAACGGTGCGGGCGCGGCTGACGACGAATCGGCCGCGCCCCACCTTGGCCCGCAGCGTGTGTCCCGCGCCGGACGAAACTCCGGGGCAGCAGTAGTAGGGTATTTAGGAGGAGAGTTGATGAAACGTCTGTTTGCCCTTGCAACCCTATTCTCATTGATTCTGATCAACCGCGCGTCGGCTGATAGTCCCCCCGCGTTGCCGACGCTCATCGGCGATATCATCGTTGTCGATGACGCCTCGGTGTGGAACGTCGGCGGCATCTCGGTGGCGTACAACTCCACGGACGACGAGTTCAGGGTGTTCTGGTTTGACTCGCGCATCGAGGACCAGAACGACGTCTACAGCCAACGGCTTTCGACGCTCGGCGAGTTGCTGGGTGCCAACCTGACGATTTGCGCCGGAATACCTTCGTACAGCACCACGGCGTGTGCTTACGACCCGATCGCCAACCAGTATTTCTTCGTGTGTCGGTACCAGAACGGCGGGCCGGGCACCGAGGGATTCAACCATGCATACGGCGGTCTGGTGTCTGCGAGGGGCGGGCTGATCAACGGGTTAACCGACGTCTGCAATGGCGGGTTGGAGCCGACGCTGGCGTACAACAGCGTGGATCAGCAGTTCTTCCTCGAGGCACGCAATTTCTACGGCGGCGGCGCGGAGGGCATTCGCGGGCAGCGCTTCGACCGCGATGGCAACGTGATCGGCGGCGGGGTCACCATCACAAACACCGACTGGCCGGCGCCGTGCGGCCAGGTGTGCTACAACAGCAATGCGAACCAGTATCTGGCAACGTGGCGCGAGCAGTCCAACGAGAATCTCCAGGGGCGCATCATAAACGCCGACGGGACGTTCGCGACCAGCGCCTTCGTCATCAGCACCATGTTCCCGGAGTCCGTCCTGGCTGCGAGTGCCGCATTCGACCCCGTAAACGATCGCTACCTGGTGCTGTGGAGCGGATTCTACGGCGGCGGCGCCTATGGGCAATTCCTGAGTCTGACAGGTGCTCCGGTGGGCGGGCCATTCATGGTATTCGAGCCGGACGGCTACCGGCTGAAGACGTTCGTGGCGTACGACCCGGTCAATCGGGTGTATCTGGCGGCGTGGCAGGACCTGCTGGACGTGTGGGTGCAACTGCTGTCCGACAGTGGTGAGCTGCTGGGTGATCCGATTAACCTCGGGGGGTATCCGGACGGAAGCCCGCGCGTCGCTGTCAACACCACGAGCGGCGGCTTCCTGGTCGTGTGGTGGGATCGGACGTACGTCGATAACAACAACGTGCTCGCGCAGCTCGTGGGTGTCGAACCCGAGTTCATGATCGGCGACGTCAACTGTGACGGCGTGATCAACAACTTCGACATCAATCCCTTCGTGCTGGCCCTGACTAATCCGGCCGGCTACGCAGCGCAGTATCCGGGTTGCGATATCATGCTCGCCGACACCTCCGGCGACGGCGTGGTCAACAACTTCGACATCAGTCCCTTCGTGGGTCTGCTGACCGCCCCGTGATCCTGATCGCGCACACCGCGCAGTGACAAACGACTCTCCGCTGAGAGAGAACGTTCGAATCAGCGGCCGGCGCCCACGTGGCGTCGGCCGCTGTTGCCTGGTGGTATGTGGAGGCCTCGTCTACGGGTTGAGGTCGCTATTGGCGGACGGCCTCGCCGGTGGGTCGAAGACAACGCAGGCGGACGTTCCGTAGATCGGATACCGAATATGGCAACGATAGCCACGCAGCCGCGACGCGTCCCACGACAGCGTGTCGCACACGTGCTGGAGCATCTCCACGTAATGTCCGACGCCGGCCACGCGGAAACGAGCCACCCCCTGGCCCATGTACGTGATCGACTCGTTCACTTTCAGTCGATACAGCTCGCCCGTCTGCGAGTTCGGGTTTGCCAGATCCTGCTGTGTCGTGTCGTACATGATCAGTTCGGGCGCCGCCTCGGGCCACACGTCCTCGTGCAGGAGCATGTCGATCAGCAACGACTTGCACGGCACCGTCGGATCGCCGAAGGCGGCGATGCGCCGAGGCGGCGTCGTCTGGTACCGCGGGTGTCGGCCCTTCATCGTGCAGGCCGTCGCCACGTCCACCGCCGACCCGGGGCCCACCCCGTTGCCCGTCAGCAGGTAATGCGCCCGCAACTCCGTACGAACCACCTTGAACTGCGGCGGCGGCGATGAGCAGAACCGCCGCAACAGCGGGTACTCGTCCGACGCCTCCGGCGCCGCCAAACCGGCCATCGTGATCGCCTGCGAACCGTTGGCAAAGGCCCCGAGCGACGTGACACAGATCTCCGCGCTGGGCCGCAGCCGGCGCAAGCCCACCGAGCCGGCGACCAGCGCTGCGTCCACGCGCTCCCCCGTATCGTCCGGGTAGCCGATGAACGCACAGAACTCCGTGTCGGCGTAGTAACCCTTGAGATTGGCCATGGCCTTGAACGCGGCCTGCTTGTTGGCCATCTCGAACTTCCGGCGGGCCTCGGGCAGCCAGTCGCTGGCCACGCTGTGCAGGGCGCCCCAGCCGCCCACCTCCTGGTCGAGCAGCCGCTCGAGATCCACGATCGCCTGGCTGGCCCGCTCGATCGCCTCCTTGCGGACGCAGGCCCGGGAGGCCTTGAGGATCGTGCGCAGCCCTTCGGCCCGCGGCATCTCGCACAACGCCGCCAGCGGGTCGCTGTACTCCACGGCCTTCAGCAATCGCCCCACCACGACGCGGTGTGCCTTGAGCACGCGGGCGAACTCGCGCGGCTTCGTGCTCTGCGCGGGCACATCGGCCACAACCTCGCGCAGCGCATCGCGCAGCTTCGCCGCCCCGTGGCGCAGCCGCACATCCAGTGACTCTCCCCGCGAGTCATCCGAGGGCGCGTGGCCGGAATGCGAAGGGTCATCAGTCGACGTGGGATACATCGTCAGAAATTGTCCAGGATGGAATGGTTGATGTCAACACCTACTGAGATGACTGCGCATAAATTTAGTATTAACGATAACTTACATCATATCATGTCGGGTCTCAGATGTCTCTCAGATTCCTCTTGATTCACGACCGGCACCGTGTTAGAATCACCTTTGTGCTCTGCAGGAACGCGCACTCGTCGCGCGCCTGCCCGACCGCCCGGAGTATTTCCGCCGCGGCGATCCGCGGCACGCCGGCCAGCCGGTCAGAAGCACCGTTGGTGGACAGTGCGACCCCAGCGTCGGTGTCCGGCAGCGTTCGTAACCCACGTCAGGAGGAACATGTCATGAGGCAAGTGGTGTATAGTGCGATGGGGGCTCTCCTGATGGCCGGTCTGCTTATCTGTCCGGCCACCATCGCAGACTCGACCTTCACCATCTCCGATCCCGCCGTCGATTTCCAGGTCATCGACGCCGACGACGGCAGCGGTGAGTACTTCTTCGACGGCATCGGCGACTTCGGCCCCTTCTCCACCTTTGCCGATGCCGCCCTCGGCACCGTGGGTGAGGCCCGCTCCATGGCCGAGTTCGACATTTCCGGCTTCAGCATCCCGTCCGGCGAGACGATTCTCTCCGCCACGCTCGAAGTGCGCCTCACGTCCATCGGCGTCTTCGGCATGGGCATCAACGGTGAGGTGCCGGAGAGCCTGGCCGTTCACGGCTACATCGCCAACGGCGTCGACGAGCTGTCCGACTTCGAGGCCGGTATCGGCAACCAGTTGGATTTGGAGCCATTGGTCGACCCCCAGCTCCACGACATCGTCACCTTCGACGTGACCGACTACACGGCCGACACGGTCGCCGCCGGCCGGCCCTACCTCGGGCTCATGGTCCGGGCCGCGACGTTCGGCGGGGTCTGGGTCGGCGAAGGCCAGGGCTATCCCCAGCTCATCATCGAGACGGGGACCCAGTCCTACGACATCGGCGACATGAACTGCGACGGGATCGTCAACAACTTCGACATCAGCCCGTTCATTCAGGCGCTGACCGACCCCACGGCGTACGAACTCCAGCACCCGGATTGCGACCGCATGCTGGCTGACGTCAACGGCGACGGCACCGTCAACAACTTCGACATCGGCCCCTTCATCGGGCTGCTATAGCCTACCCTGCGGCCGAGGGTTGTGGGCCGCGCGACGACCCCTGCCCGGTCCCCCGATACTGGCGGGAGACCAGCTCGTTCAGGCGACGGGCGAGCACCAGTTCGTCCGTCGCCACGAGCGTTCCGTCACGCACGACCTCGCGACCCGCCACGTACACGCGCTCCGCTCGCGGCGCTGCGCACAGGACGAGCGCCGCCAGCGGATCGTGCTCCACTGCCCCCGCCAGCGATAAGTCATCCCGACAGAACATCGCGAAGTCCGCCGCCGCTCCCGGCTGCAAGTGCCCCAGTTCCGGCCGATTCAGGCACGCCGCCGTGCCGGTTGTCGCCAGTCGGAACGCCTCGGTGACCGGGAAAAGCGCTTCGTGGTCATCCAGCGGCCCCGGCCGCGCGCGATCGGCGTGCGCCGCCGCCGGCCGCACCCGCGCGGTCAGCAGCGCCTGCTTGACCTCCGCCAGCAGGTTGCCGCCGTCCTGGCTGCTCGACCCGTCCACGCCGAGCCCCACGCGCACACCGCAATTCAGGAGCTGCCGAACCGGCGCCAGCCCGCTGCCGAGCCGCATGTTCGAGCTCGGGCAATGCACGACGCCCGTCCGCGTCTGCCCCAGCAGCCGCCGCTCGGCCTCACTGAGCCACACGCAATGCGCCAGATAGACATCCGGACCGAGCCAGTCGAGGCCTTCGAGATATCGGACCGGCCGCTGCCGATACCGCTTCCGACAGTACTTCTCCTCGCTCAACGTCTCCGCCAGGTGCGTGTGCAGCAGCACCCCCCGCTCACGCGCCAGCACCCGCGTGTCCCGCAGCATCTCCCGCGTGACGTTGAACGGCGAGCACGGCGCCAAATCAATCCGGCACATCGCATACGGCGCCGGATCGTGATACGCGTCCAGCACGCGCACGTAGTCCGCCAGCACGTCGGCGTCGCGTTCCACGCAGTCGTCCGGCGGCAGCCCTCCGGCCGACGCCCCCAGCGTCATGCTCCCCCGGCACAGATGCAGCCGAATCCCCAGCGTCTCCGCCGCCTCGAGCACCGCCTCCAGCCGCGCGTCCCCCGCCGGCGGCATCATGTAAAAATGATCGTTCGTCGTCGTGCAACCGTGCAGCAGTAACTCGCCGAGGCTCACCAGGGCGGCCGTCCGCACCGCGTCGTAATCCAGACGCCGCCAGTACGGATATAGCCCGACCAGCCAGTCGAAGAGCTGCCGGTCCTGCACGGCGGGCAGGCAGCGGGTCAACGACTGATAAAGATGGTGATGCCCGTTCACCAGCCCCGGTATCACCAGGTAACGCTCGCCGGCGATCACCGCCGCGAACTCGCCCTGTTCGACCCGTCGGCCAACGGCGCTGGCTGGCAACAGCTCTGTAACTCGCCCGTCGGCGAAGGCGAGACTGTGCTCCGGCAGCACGCGAACCTCGTCGCCCGCAGGCGTGATAATCGTCGCATTGTGGATGATCGCGCTCACGCGTGTCCGCTCCTGCAACCGCCGCTCCCGGCCGCGGTTCGGCGGATTGTAGCACAGTCTGCCGCGCGAAACGGACCCGGAACACGCTCCCGGGGGTCGTTGGCTTCGGACGCCGGCCGGCTACAATACGCAGGGATAATGGTTTCCCGACGGGCCGTGGCGCGGGATGTGATGCCCGGCGGCGAATTCCCCTCGAACGGTTTCCGAGTATGCTGGCGACGACCACCTACCCAACAACAGATCCTCACATGCCCACGCTGCGTCGACGCTGGCTGCCCGGCTCCCGAACAACGGCCGGACGCCTCGCCGTCGCGGCGCTGCTGCTGGCCGCCGCCGTCGGCTGCGCCGTGCCTCAGCCACGCGGTGCGGGCGAGCTCAAACGGGTCACCGAGCCGACGACGTCGCGCGCCTACTGGCTCTACCTGCCCGAGTCCTACGTCCAGGCCGACGAGACCGGCCGCGCCTCCCGCCCCTGGCCACTGGTCTTCAGCTTCCACGGCATGAAGCCGTTCGATACGGCTCACGCCCAGGCCCGCGAATGGCAGCAGGAGGCGGACCGCTACGGTTTCATCGTCGTCGCCCCCGAGCTGATCGCCCCCGACGTTCTGCGGCAGTTCCCCGTCCGCCGTGTCGCCCCCAGCTTCAAATCCGACGAAGAGGCGACGCTCGCCATCCTCGATCATGTTTGCGCCACGACGCATGCCGACTCGAAGCACGTTCTCGCCACGAGCTGGTCCTCCGGCGGGTACCTCGCGCACTACATGCTGAACCATCACCCGGACCGGTTCACGTGCCTGGCCGTCCGGCAGTCCAATTACTCCGAACCCATCCTCGATGCCGCCGCCGTGCCTCGGTCTTTGCACCACCCGGTCCTGATCCTCAGCACGCAGAACGACTTCGCCGGCGTCAAACGCGAAACCCAGCAGGCCATCAACTGGTACCAGCGGTACGGCTACACGAACTTCGCCTGGATCGAAATCAAGGCGCTCGGCCACGAACGCACGCCCGACATGGCCGCGGCTTTCTTCGCCCGCGTCGCCGGCGTCTCGCCGAACCGCCCGCCGCTCGTCCTGGCTCGTCGCCAGGCTATCGGCGGAAACCCGCGCGGGCTGGCCCTCCTCACCGATGCCGCCGCGCCTCCACCGCCGGTGGTCGCCCGCGCCACGCCGCAGCAGCCGGAGACCACCCGGACGCGTCCGCCGACAGGACCGCGTCCCACCCCGCACGCACGAGCCGTCACGCTCTCAGAGCGGAACGACCTCGAACAGCCCCGGCCACGACCGAGTACGCTCTCCCAGACCCCCGCCGAGACGCCGCAACCGTTGCCACGCGTCCCCGTCTCCATCCGCGTCTCGTCGGCCATCGGCACCGAGCCTTTCCTACTCGCCTTCTCCGCCGATTGCCCCGCCGATTGGCAGCGCACCGCCGACTTCCTCTGGACGCTCGACGGCAACCCTATCTGCACCGGCTTGAATGGACACAAGACCATCACCGACACCGGCGAGCATACGCTGGGCCTGCTCGTCAAGACGCAGGAAAACAGCGAACACCGCGCTTACCGGCTCATCCGCGTGCTGCCCCACATCGGCTCTGCCGAACGCCCCGGCTGCTCCGGCGGCTCCTGATCCGCTACGCTACCGCATTCAGCACGAACGCCGCTGCCAGCGCCACTGCCGACAGAATGACGCCCGCGACCGCCTGCCGGCGCCGCTGCGCCCGTCGGTGCCGCCCCCAGTCCGCGACCAAGTCGGCGACGAATGCCGCCGGCACGGCCCCCGCCGGATGCAGCACCTCCACGCGGACGGCGCCGGCCGGCCACTCGTCCACGGCCAGTGTGCCGCTCCATAGTCCGCCGAGCAGCACGTCCGTTTGCGTGAAGATGACGCGGCTGGCGCTTTTCTCGCGAGCGGCGCGATCCACTTCATCCACGTCGCGTGGTGCGCACCAGCGCACGGCTGCCCCGGCCGGCACCAGTTCCTCGACGCTCGCCGCCAAAGCGTCGTTTTGCCCACCCACGATAATGATCGGCGTATCGTCGCGCTCGTTCATGGCGTGACCCCATAAGCAAGCCACATGTTGATCGTCAGCAGGCCCAGGGCGATGACGCCAACGACGCCCGCGTACGGAAAGATGCTCGCCCCCACCAGCCAACCCGGCCCCGTGTAGCGAATCAGCGGCCGAACCGTCATGAGCACCAGCACGCCGCCGCCGTGCAGCCCCATCGACAGCCACAGCGAACCGCCCGTCGCCACAAACGCCACGCACAGCAGCAGGCCCAGCGCGACGTGCCCCGGAAACGTCCAGTAGCGCTTCACGCTCCGCACGTAGTGCGCACCGGCGAACACCAGCGCTCCGATCCCGACGGCGACGGCGGTCGGGCAGGAATCAATCAATTCGCCCAGCAGCATGGCCCGAAACAGCAGCTCTTCCACCAGCGCCGCCAACACGGCCGTTCCCGGCACGCCGGCCAGCCGCCGCAACAGCCGCCCGGCACCATGCCGCATACGGAACTCCACGTTGCCCGTCAGCAGCCACGCCAAGTACAGCAGCGCCAGGTACAGCACGGCCGCCGCCGCCCCGTGGGCCAGCTCCGCCGGTCGTTCACCCAGCGGCAGAAACCTGGCGTAATACGTCACCGGCGACGCACCACGCAACAGCGGGTACACCAGCACCGCCGCGGCCAGCACAACGTTGGCGATCACGCGGTTGGCCGTTCGCAGCCAGCGCGGCAGATCATTCCCGCCGATCTTCCCGCGCAGCGGCAGCCCCGCCCGCCACAGCAGCAGCGTCTGCCCGAGCCACATCGCCGCCGGCACCAGTACGAGTAGACCCAGCGCCCACATGCCGCTACTCCGTCCTCTCGCCGAGCGGCTGCGCGTAGCGCGCGTCGCCCCGCAGCAGCCGCGTCCAGCGTTTGTCCCCCCACAAGTACCATAGCGCCGGCTGCTCCTGCACGAACCGAGCGAACTCGTCCGCGAACCACTGCATACAGCGGTGCACGATGTCCCGCCGCTCATCTCCGCCGCGGTCGCCGGTCGTGTGCGGACACGGTCCGCGCAGCACCAGCCTATGTCGCGAGCCCTCCATCTCCGCCAGCAGCATGTATAGCGACCGGCCCGTGCGCAGCGCCAGCCATGCCGCTCCCGCCGGCAGGTAGATCTCCCGTCCGCACCAGCGCACCGCCGTTCCGGACTCGCGCTTCTGCGGCAGGTCCGGCGTGATGAACAGCGTACGGCCGGCGCGCAGCGCATTCACCATGCGCCCCAGCCGTCCGAGCGAACCGGAAGCCCCGGCCGGCTCGGAGATCCAGTCCACGCCGCTGGCCTGGTACCATCGCTGCTTGGCTGTCTGCCGGCTCGCATCCTTCGAATAGCGCAGGTACACCGTCAGCGGCATCTCGCTGTTGAGCCGCGTCAGGTGGAGCAGGTAATCGTTGATGTGCGGGCCGACGAGAACCACGCCCTGCCCGCCCTGCGATGAGGCGCACAGCTCAGACACGGCGTCATCGAGCGTGATCCGCTCGGCGGCCAGCGCTGCCAGTACCTCGGTCCCGCCCGCCGGCGGCCGCCGCCCCGCACAGCGCAAGGCGTGCAGCGCCCCCGAGAAATGCCGGCCCGCCTGGGCGAAGTACGTGTGATGCACTGCTGGCGTGTACACCCCCACCGCCCGCATGTTCTCGGCCACCTGCCGGGCCAGCACCGGTAGCCACGCCCCGCACGTCCCCAGCGCCCGCCCGACGCACTCCACGCCGCCCGCCGTCAGCCGCGGCGCCGCCGCCACGGCGAGGTCCGTCGCTCGTCGGGTCAGCCAGTGCCGCAGCGCTCGCCGCAATATGCGTCTCCCATACCAACCACGCGGCCGCCGCGCGGTCCATATCATCGTGCGTGAGTATAATCCCGGCCGGCACGCGGCGACATCAACGCGACGACGACACGCACTCCGAGAACCCGGAGGACTCTGATATGCTCAAACGACTTCACTTCGCGGCGGTGGCCCTGGCCCTGCTCGCCCTGTCCGGGTGTGCCCACAACGCCATCACCGGCGACGGCAGCCGGCACGATCTCCTGCTCCACAACACGGCCCGGCTCGACGGCGAGGACATCGACCTGACCATCCTCGCCGGCTCGGACGTGCGCAAGCTCTCCATCGTGGGTGAAGGCAACCGCGTCGTCATTCAGGACGGCGCCGTCGTGCACAAGGTCGAGGTTGTCGGCGAGGATAACGAGGTGACCTGCCCCGCCGGCATGCGGGTCGAGTACACCGAAATCGGTGAAGACAACGACCTCCGCTACCGGCCGTAGCCGCCGCTAGCTTCCGCCGACCTGCGGTTGGATTGGCCCGCCGCCCCCGCCGGGCGCCGGACCGCCCAGCGCCGGCGGCCCGCCACCGCCCACCGGCTGCGTCACGATGCGACGAACGATGAACACGCGGCGTGCGGCGGGCTGTCGGGCCAGGGCGGCCGCCCGCTCAATCAGCACGATACAGAACAGCATCATCGACGCGTTGAAGTTCGTCGGGCTGGCCAGCTTGCTCTCCACGAGACCGGTCGCAGCCAGTGCCAGGAATCCGCCGAAGACCCCTCGCATCGCGTCCTTCAACACCGGATCCGCGTGCTTGCTGGCCAGCACGCGCACGCACTGCCACGCGGCGCGGGACATGGCCGCCAGCCACAATCCCAGGGCAACCGCCCCGCCGTCGTACCACAGCGACAGGTATGAGTTGTGCAACCCGCCCGTGAAGTACCGGTGCGAGAAATACTCGCTCATCCCGGCGCCGTGCCCAATGATCGGGTTCCGCATGATCGCGCCTAATGCCACCATCCAGCGGGTCATGCGACCGGTCGTCCCGCTCTCCTGGTACCACAGGCGTTTCACGATGATGGCATGCGTGACCGGGTCGACCATGCTCAGCACGATTGCCGTCGCCGCGACCACCAGCCCTATCAGCACTGCCGCCCCCAGCAGACGCTTCAGCCCGAGGCGAAACAGCAGCAGCGGTATCATGCCGATCATCGCCCCGAATAACCCGCCGCGCTGCGCCGTGCGAATCAGCATCGGCAGCATGATGATGGCGCCAGCCCCACAGGTGTACTTGTACAGCTTGCGGTTACCTGGCTTCATCAACCCCCACAGGACAAACGAAGCCACACCGGCCGAAACCACGCCCAGCGACTGCGGATCCGTCACGCCGGCGAACTTGCCGCCACCCGTGGCCGCCTGCCCGCCGGCCGCACTACCGAAAACCAGGTTGACTGCGATCCAGACGACACCGACCAGGGCGACGACACCGATGGCCCGTTGCAGACGCGCCGTGTCGGTCACATAGCGCAGCGTCGCCCCGGTCAACCCCACGGACAGCAGAACGAAGCCTATGCAGATTTGCAGGCTCCAACTGACGTTCTCTGCAAACGGCACCCATAGGAACATGTACAGGCCGTAACAGAGCATCAGCGCCGGGCCCAGGCCGACGCGCCGCATGCCGTACAACCCCAGCGGGAACAAGGCGAACACGGCTCCGTACCGCAACAGGGTCAGCACGCCCTGCGTCGGGCCGCCCATCAGCGAGAACGTTTGCCCCACCAGCAGCAGCATTAGCAGCGGGCGATACGCCCGCATCACGATCAGCGCCACGCCGATCGCCACCGCCAGCGACAGCACCATGATCAGCAGGCCGCTGTACTCCGACTCCATGACCTGCTGCAGACGTTCCAGAAGTGGATTTTGGTCGCCGCGTTGCATGTATGCTCAGCTCTGCGGTTGCTGTCAGGTTCCTTCGTTCAGCGGTGCTGAAACCGCACGATCCTCTCGTCCACGATCTGCCCCTCCCGAATGACGGTCGCCTGCTCCAGCACCGGGTTCACGCGTCCGCCGGCCAGGTCGTCGGCATACTCGGCCACTACCTCGCTGATCGACTGTGTCGCTGTCCGGTGATATAGCGCCGGGGCGTGATCCACGCAATAGTGCAGCACGCCGTCGCGGACATACACCGGGTCATCAATCGTCGTCGGCCGCGAGCTCTCCACGCCCATGCCTTCGTCGCAACTGATGTCGATGATCAGACTGCCCGGCTTCATCCGCCGCAAGTCCTCGATATACACGAGGTGATCCGTCCGAAACACGTCCCACAGCACGCCGTTGACGACGACGTCGTACTGCTCGATCTCCTCGCGCAGCAGCGGCGACGTCTTGCGGTCGTAGACCGTAACCAGGCAGCCCATTCGCTCAAGCGCCCGCGTCGCCCCGCGGGCGACGTTTCCACGCCCGATAACTGCGGCCTGCGCATGGTACGGCACGCGCCCCCACTTCAGCATCGCGTGCGCCACGGCCGCCTCGCCGGATAGTTCATTATTGCGCCAGAAGCAATGCCGCCCGCGCTTGAACATGTCCTCCCAGGCGATCGCCGTCATCCGATGCTTCACCAGCAGGTCGGTGATCTCCCGGCCCTGGACGGCGTGCATCCAGCCAAACAGGGTCCGCCCCGTCTGGAAGTACTCATCGGTGAGCATCGGCTTGGGGCAGCAGATGACGGAGCAGGCCACAACTTCTTCCCGATTAACAACTTGCGCTCCGGCCTCTCGATAGGCCTTGTCGTCGCACCCCATCGGCGCGCCGTAACCGGTCTCGACCAGCATGTCGCCTGGCCGGTTCAGTCGGCGAACGTCCTCCGGCGCGAGCGCCCGCCGAAGTTCATTCTCCTTCCGGGGAATCGGAAAGCCTACTTTCGCCATCGCAGCCATTCTCCAGAGTATTTATCGGCGCCGCACGCCTCGCCACCGGAAGGCTTATTGGCCGGACCCTTCGCCGCCGACCGGGGCTTGGAACGTGGCCAGACCCAGCCGCTCGAGCGCCAGAAACGGGATGATTGTATTGCGGCCGTTGTACAGTTTTCGGAACTGGGTCTTCGGCATGATGCCGTAGTAGGCCATGTAGTGGTCATCATACAACGTATAACGGCCGGCGAGCTTGCACATCGCCCGATAAAACGGATTCGTGTACAGCCCGTGCTGCACCGCCCAATTGAGCCACCGCTTGACTAATGTCGGCTTGGCCTCCATCGGGTGCGTCTCCGCGGCTCCCGGTCGGCGGGACCACATCTCCTGGGCGTGCGCCTCGTACAACAGTTCACGATCGGGGCTGTAGGTGCGGTAGACGACGGGAACGCGACTCCAAAAATCGAGAAGCTCCAGGTCCATCAGCGGCAGCCACCAGTCGTACCCCCAGAACTCGTAAACGCGCACGGCGTTGATGTTCAGCTTGGTGTTACGCTCCTGCCAGACCCACTTCTCGTAAGCGCGCTCCACCTCTTCAAACGTGTCCAGGCGCGGGGCTTCGCAGCAGGCCAGGACACGCTCCACGAGCTGCGGACGCAGGCGTTTCGCCCGAGCGTCCCAATCCGTCAGGCGGTAGTGCATGCCCACGATCGCCTCGGCGAGGACGTGCGCTCCGCTCTGCCCGGGCAGGAGCTTCAGGTAGCGGCTGCGCAATCTCGTGCCGGCGTGTCCGGGAACGAAAATCGTGTCGTCCGGCAACGTGCCGCGACGCTTCAACTCCCACACCGCCGGCCAATCCTGGAGGTGTTGCAGCGAGCTCATCCGATCCGTGTACCGGTAGTACGCCTCGCGCTCCGGGCTGTGGAACCAGCGCCCCCAGGCCTCGTTGCTGTACGGCACGAAATGCCACGGGATGCCCAGCGACTCGGCGATCTGGCGGCTGACCTCCGACTCCTGGTTGCCCGGCTTGCCGTAGCTGAAGGCCATCACGCGGTCGTAACCGAGCCGGTTCAGCATGAGGCAGATCGACCGTGAATCCAGCCCGGCGCTGAGCGGCACACACACGTATCGCCCGTTCGCCCAAGTCAGCATCCGCTGCACGGCCTGCTCGAGGACTTCCTCGTGCAGCCGCTTCAGTTCCGCCTCCGTGGCGTCGAGTGGGTTTTCGTACAGCCGGCGGTAGTACCGGGCCATCCGGACGGTCACGCCCTGGTCGCTCGTCGCGAGGAGCAGGGTCTCGCCAGCCTGGAGGTTCTTGACGTTCGGGTAGAGCGTGTCCGGGCCAAGCACGTAGCCCACGAGCAGCAGTTCGGCGGCGGCCACTTCGTCGAAGGCTTTGTCGCCAACGCGGGCCCGCACCCACTCGGCATCATCGCTGATGTATACGCGGTCGGCGCATTGTCCGTAGAAGAGCGGGCAACTGCGCGTGTGATCGACGGCCGCCCAGACTTCGCCCTCGCGCTCGACGATGACAGAGTGGAAGCCATTCAACCGTTTCAGGGTGGCCACGAAATCGTCCGCGGACTTCGTCGCCGCAAACACCTGCGGCAAGTCCGCCGCTTCCCGGGCACCATCCTTCCAGAATGCGCTGCCGCGAACGTGCGCGCCGCCTTCCGTCCGCCACAGGTGCGTGCTTCGGAGATGCACCTCGACGCCATTCATGCTCGCCGCTCCTTGCGCAATCGATGCGCCACGCCAACCGTGGCCCAGGTGCCGCTGATCGCCAGGCCGACGGCGACCCAGATCGGCCCGCCCAGGAAGAGCTTGGCCGCCGCCGCCGGCAGAACGATGGGCAGCGTCGCCGCCAGGTTCCTGGCCAGGCGAACCAACCCCTCCCGCGGTTCGTTGCCGCTGATGCGCAGCAGCCACAGCATATACACGAACCACAGCGCCACGCTAACCGCGCCGAACAGCGCAATGGCCAGCAGCGGATCATCCCACAGACCGCCAACCAACAGGGCCCCGACCCGTCCCGCCAACAGGCACGCCTGGAAAATCAGGTCCCCCTGCTGCCGTTCGAGCACGTAGACCAGCGACGACAGCGGGGCCACCGTGAACACCACGAGCAGCCACGGACAGAGGAACTGGGCGTACACGCCCGCCATCATCCACTTCGGCCCGAACACGAGAGAGAAGACCTCCGGCGCGGTGATCATCAGCAGCGCCGCGTAGGGCGTACCGACGCCCGCCAGCCCGGTGAAGACGCGCAGCGTGATCCCCGCCGTCTGGCCCTGGCGGCTGGCCTCCGCGGCGTTGGAGAAGAACACCTGGCTGATCGCCTGGCCGATGAAGTTGAGCGGCGTCCACAACACCTGACTGGTCAGCACGTACAGCCCCACCGGGGCGGTGCCGAAGAACGCCGACAACAGCATGACCGGCAACTGCGCGCTGCACGTGTTCAGCAGGGCGGACCACGACGTGAACATCGGGAAGCGGCGATAACGCCGGGCTTCCTCCAGCACACGGGGCACCGAAACCTGCTTCAAACAGGCGAAATGGTCTCTCCAGAAAATACGGATCAGGGCGGCACCGCCCCCACCCCAGCGAACCACGTGCCCGAGCAGCAGCCCGAGCGGCCCGAGATACAGCAACCCCAGGCCGATCTGCGTGGTAACGGCCCCTACAGCCTGTGACAGCTTGCTTTGCGCAATCGCCGCGAAGGCCTTCTTGCGGACGCTCCAGAGCTGGAACGCCCCGTAGATACCTCCGACCAGCGTGTTGAAGGGCACGAGCCACAAGTACGGCCGCAGACGTGGAGCATCGAGCCACAACAGGACAACGTCCCCGAGCACCCACAGGACCACGGCGATCAGCGTGCTCATGCCCACGACCAACGCCAGCACCAGCGCCAGCACGTTCGCGGCGCTGCCGTCCTCCTCCGGCGCCGGGATCGCCGACTCGTAACGCCAACTGATGACCACCAGCCCCATCGATACCAGTGAGATGTACACGCCCAACACGCCGAAGTCGGGCGGCAGATACAGACGCGTGATGATCGGCGAGGCCGCCAGCACGAGCGCATAGCCGACGCCGGTGCCGCCACCCACGACGGCCACGCTCCGAGCGAACGGCCCCATCGGCACGACGCGCTCGACGAGGCTCCAGAGCTTGCGCAGCCATGCGGTCATGCCGGTTACGAACAAACCTTTGCGCAGCACGGGTCTGGCCTCGTCCCCCGCCGGTGGCCACGAGGGCCACGACGGATCCAGAAGCCTGAAGATCCTTCGGAAGAAGAACTTACGTCAACAGAGACGCAAACACGGAGAAGTCTATCACCTTTATCGGTCGTCCACACGGCGAGCCGCCAGCGCCCCGCGCTAACCCTCACCCAGCAGCCTCCGGGCACGCTTGCGGCGAGCTTCGACCTTCGCCCGGTACAGCTCGTCGTGGCCCTGGGCGAGGAACTCGTCCGCCAAGCGGATGACCTCGCGGGCTCGGGACGGATCCCGGTCGGCGCTGTCCAGGTACAGGTCCATCCGTCCCAGCAGGAAGTAGGGCCAGTCGGGGCGGAGCGCCTCGCCGTAGCGGAAGAGCGCCTCCGCCTCGTCGTTCCGTCTGAGCCGCTGCTGGCAGACCGCCGCGCGATAGACCGCGATCGTCTCGAGGTCCACGGGTCGTAGCGCCAGCACACGCGAGTAGCAGGTCAGGGCTCGTTCGGGGTCGCCGGCTCTATCCCACTCCTGTCCGCGCCGCATCTGATCCCAGGCGAGCACCTGCACGCCTGCCAGGATGATTACGGGGGTCGCCAGCACCAGGTTCCACAAATGTCTGATTCGAATTCGGGGCCAGACCAGAACCACGGCCGTCACGCCCAGAGCTCCGGTAACACAGGCCACCAGCAACGAGCTGCCGGCGACGGCCAGGCCTATGGCCGCCAAGCCCCCGACGACGGCCGCGTACTCGACCACCGTCCGGCGCGAGTAGCGGACCAGCGCCACGGCGAGTCCCACCGCCAGTACGGGCAGAAACAGCCGGCACTCCCACAGGAACCGGCGTTCGCCGGACACCTCGCCGAGTTGGAGCCAGTCGGGCCCGCGGATTTCGCCGCTGAGCGGCCACAGGTACGGTATCCCGCCGGCGAGGAGATCCAGCACGGTGTGCGAGGCAACCGCGGCGAAGGCGATCAGCAGGACCCGCCAGCGGTACTCGCGACAGACGAAGCGCAGGATGAGCAGCGTGGCCGTACCCGTGACCAGCAGCACCGGCAGCGCCGCCGGCGCTGAGTGTGGGAAGCGAAGGCCGGCGAGGCGGGCGAGCCATTCGAGCACATCGGGGAGGTAGGCCAGCAGGAAGATCGTCCCGAGCCATGAGGAAGACAGCGCGGGCCGTTGGGGATCGCCGGCAGTCGACACCCCAAGTGCCACCCCGACCAATCCGTGACCGAAATGGGGCACAACCGACCTTTCCGCGACGCCCGCCGCACTTCCGACCGTCCGGCGCCTCGGACGGCACCGGCGCGCGGGGAGTCTACCCGGTGACGGCAACACTGGCCAGCCGCGCTAGGCTCCCGGGGCCTCGGCTTCCACCTGCGCCCGCGGCAACGTGATGGTCACCGCGGTGCCGCGACCCGGCTCGCTCTGTATCTCGATCGTCCCCCCATGCTCGGCGACGATGCCGTGACAGGTGCTCAGACCCAGGCCGGTGCCGCCCTTCTCCAGACGCGTCGTGTAGAACGGGTCGAAGGCCCGCTCGACGTCCTGCGCGCTCATGCCGCAGCCGTTGTCCCGCACGACGGACACGATGCCGGCGCCATCCGGCCGCGTCTCGACCATGACCTGCCCGCCGGGAACGCAGGCGTGCGCAGCGTTGTGGATCAGGTTGACGAAGACGAGCTCCAGCTCGGTGGCGTTGGCCATAATCGTCGGCAGCGCCTCGCCGAGTTGAACGGTGACGTCGACGTGGTGCTTGCGGGCGTACTCGCGCGTGGCATCGATGGCGTGGCCGATGATCCGGTTGACCTCTTCGGGCCACTTCTCCGGGCGCTGGTCTTTGGCAAAACGCAATACGCTCTTGACGATGCGCGCGCAGCGCAGGACGTTGGTCTTCATCTGGCTGAGCAAATCGCTGACCGCGGCCTGGTCGGCGGCGGATTCCATCGCCTCGTCCGCGTCCAGCAGGATCATGCCCAACGGGTTGTTGATTTCGTGGGCGATGCCGGCGGCCAGCGTACCGATTGACGCCAGCCGCTCCGAGCGGCGCAGCTTCTCCTGGGCCTGCCGCCAGGCGGTGATGTCCCGCCCGATGAGCGTCAGGGCGACGATCCGACCCTCCTGGCGGAACGGCCCCACGTGCGTCGCGTACCGCAGCGGCTCGGCCGCGTCATCCGCCGCCGGAATCGCCATCTCATAGGTTTCGAACCGGCCGGTGCGGAACACCTCGTCGTGGCAGGCCTGCACGTGCGGGCGATCCGTCGGCGAGATGTACTCGAAGAAGCTCCGTCCGATGAACTGCGCCGCCTCGCCGCCGCCGGGCGGACGGTTGGCGTAGCGCACCGTTCCGTCGGGATCGACGATGGCGACGAAGTCGGGGGCGGTGGCCACGAGCGAGCGCCAGCGTTCCTCTGAAGCGGCCAGCTCCTCGGTGCGCTGGCGGACGCGCTCTTCGAGGTCGTGGTGCGCGCGGCGCAGATCCTCGGCCGCCTGCTTACGGGCCGTGATATCCAGGGCGCTGAAGGTGACGCCGGCCGCGAGATTCTCCAGGTCCAGAGGCGTCGAGCTGAGCAGTACGTCGATGATCCGCCCATCCTTGCGCTGCCAACGTGTCTCCACCGTGCCCGTGCCGGCCGCGCGAATCTGGGCGTACTTCTCACGCCCGACGTAGTCGTAGTCCTCCCGCGTGGGGTAAAGGAAGCGGGCTTCCCGGCCGATGAGCTCGGCCCGCTCGTAGCCGACCATTTCGCACATGCGGTCGTTAACCCGCCGAACGATACGGTTGGCGACCAGGCCGATCCCCACGGGCGCCACGCGGAAGATGCCCTGGAGCGTCGCTTCGCGGTCACGCAGAGCCGCCTCAGCCCGGCGCACTTCAGTCACGTCGTGGCCGGTCCCGATCACGTACTCGACGCGGCCGGTCCGGTCCATAAGCGCGGCGTTCGACCACTCGATCAGTCGGCGTTCGCCACCCCTGGTCACCCAGTGGTTCTCGTACCGGCTCGGCAGGCCCTGCTCGGCCAGATCGGCGAAGACACGCTGCACGGCCGCGCTCTCTTCCGGCAATAGCAGGTCCCACACGTACCGCCCTTGCATCTCGTCCGACCGATAGCCGCTACACTCCTCGCAGGCCCGGTTGAAGCTCACGATGCGCCCCTCGCGATCCAGGACGATGACCAGCGCCCCCACGGTGCGCAGCACGGTCGTGCTGAAGTCCCGCTCGCGACGCAAGGCCTCCGCCGCTCGCCGGCGCTCCGTGACGTCCCGGCCCGTCACCACGATCAGCGACCGGTTGCTGATCCGCGCCGCCCGCATGCTGACCTCGACGTCGAAGCAGGTGCCGTCCATGCGCTGGCAACGCCATTCCAGAAACTGCGGCTGACCGGCCAGCACCAGCGCGCAGCGCTCCTGCACGACCTGCGCGGAGGCTGAGCCATCCGGCTGGTACTCCGGCGCCAGCTCGGCGGGCGTCTTGCCCATGATCTGCTCGCGCGTCGCCCTAAACATCTCGAACAGGCGACAGTTGCCGTCGATGAGCCGCTCACCGTCGAGGATCAGAATGGCGTCGCTGGCCGAAACGAACAGCGCCCGGTAGAGGTCCTCGCGCAGGCGCAAGGCAGCCTCCATGTGCGGGACCGTGCCTTCCCCCCGTTCGAGCTCCATGACGCGGGCGCGCAACCGCTCCAGCTCACGCTCCAGCTCGCCGGAGACTTGCGGTGCATCGCTCATGTCCAAGGTCCCGAAACGCCTGAACGTTGCAGCGTACGAGATGAGACGGAACCACGCAACGCGCCCCGCGGCCGCACCCCTCAATGCCGCAGTTCTGCCGGCACGCGCGGCAACCAGCCCGCTGCCAGCGCCCCCCACAATCCAATCAGAATGGCCTCGGCCGCATCATGACGCAACGCGGTCGCCCGCGGCGCTCCGGACCAGGCAATCACCTGCCGGGCCAGGCGTCCCGCCGTCTCTTTCGCCTGGCGTCCGCCCCGCTGCTCGCGAGGATACAGCAGCACCTGCCGCCATTGCTCGGCGCTCACGCGCCACACGCCGATCTGCCGCCGCTGGGCCTCGTGTGCCCAGATCTCCGCCAGCGGTCCGCCCCCCTCCACAACCAACCGAACCAGCCCCGGAAACTCGTCCAGTAACTGCCGCGCAGCCCGGCGCAGGCGTACGCTGTTGCCGAAGTTCCGCGAGCGGTAGGCGCGCAGCCGCCCGTCCTGGCCGTACCAGGCCAGACCCGTGCGCAACCCCACATCAACGGCCAGCAACACGTGGATCTCCGGAGCGTCCACCCGCCGGCGGACGCCATATCATAGCCTATTCGTGCCGGAGAGCGTCGATTGGGTGGATAATGGCCGCTTTGAAGGCCGGAATGATGCCGAAGAAGATGCCCACCGCAGCGCTGAAGCCCAGAGCCAGGGCCACCGACCAGGCGGGGACTTTCGATTCGACCATATTGGGGTGCAGCGTGGCCACGTGGATAACCGCGTAGCCCAGGGTGATGCCGATCGCTCCGCCGACCGTGCTGAGTACGACGGCCTCGGTCAGGAATTGCAGCAGGATGTCGCGCCGCCGGGCACCGACGCTTTTGCGCAGGCCGATCTCGCGTGTCCGCTCCGTCACCGACACCAACATCACGTTCATGATGCCGATGCCGCCCACCAGCAGCGAAATGCTCACGATGCCGGCCAGCACGCTGGTGGCGATGATCCGCACCGTGTGAAACTCATTGAGAATCTCGTCCTGCTTGAACACGCCGAAGTCGTTGCGGTCGCCCGCCTTCAGGCCGTGCCGCTGTCGCAGGATGCGGGCGATCTGATGCTCGGCCTCCGGGATCTGTGGTTCGCTCATGGCCTCGACGTAGAAGGCCAGGTAATCCCGCCGCTCCGGGTACATCTTCAGCCCGGTCGTCCAGGGGATGATGATCATCTCGTCCTGGTTCTCGCCCATGAAGCTGCCCTTCGATTCGAGCAGCCCGACGACCTGGAAGCGCTGGCTGTCGATGTGCACGAAGTCGCTCACGATGCTCTCGTCGCATTCGAGCTTGCGCAGTACCTCGCGACCTAGCACGCACACCGGCGACCCGCTCTCCACGTCCACCGCCCCGAAGAACCGCCCGGTGTCCACGTAAAAGTTGCGGATCGGTTGGAAGAACTCGCTCGTCGCCCGCAGATCCACACCGGTAAGCTGTTGCCGACCGTATTCGATGGTTGCCCGGGAAAAGACCAGCGGCGCCGTCCGCCGGACAGCCGATGCCCCAGCTTCCACCGCCTGGATGTCCTCGATGGTCAACTCCGCCGGCTTCAGGTACTCGCCGCGCGGGCCGCGCACCCACTCGGGGTATACGACCATCATGTTCGTGCCCAGCCCGCGCAGAAACGACGTCACGTACTCGCCGAACCCCTCCACCATCGACACCACCGTGATGATCGAGGTCACCGCGATGATGATCCCCAGCACCGTCAGCAGTGAGCGGGCCTTGTTCGCCCAGATCTGCACGAAGGCCGTGGCGACGTTCCGGCCGATCGACAGCATCATGCCGATGAGGAGACGCGGTCCGATGATCGGCAGCCGCAGCAGGATCATGGGGCCTCCGCTGCACTGGGGGCCGCGGAGCCCGAGTCAGGTTCCGCCCGGTCCGGCTCACCCGTATCCGTCACGATCTGTCCGTCGCGCAGCTTGATGGTGCGCGTGCAGCGTTGGGCGATGTCCTCTTCGTGGGTGACGATGATGATGGTCTGCCCGTCGGCGTGCAGGCGATCGAAGACGGCCATGATCTCGTCGCCGGTGACGCTGTCGAGGTTGCCGGTGGGTTCGTCGGCGAGAATGATCGCCGGCTGCTGGGCGAGGGCCCGGGCGATGGCCACGCGCTGCTTCTGTCCGCCGGAAAGCTGGTTGGGGCGATGGTGGGCCCGGTCGAGCAGACCGACGCGTTCGAGCGCCTCCATCGCCCGCTGTCGCCGATGGCGGGCGCGGGTGTAGCTCAGCGGCAGCTCAACGTTCTTGAGGGCGGTCGTCCGCGGCAGCAGCTCGAACGACTGGAAAACGAAGCCGATCTGCCGGCCGCGAATGCCGGCCAGCTTCGTCTGCGACAGGCGGGAGACGTCCTGGCCGCGTAGCCGGTACTCGCCGCTGGTAGGCACGTCGAGGCAGCCGAGGATGTTCAGCATGGTGCTCTTGCCGCTGCCCGAAGCGCCCATGATGGCGACGTACTCGTTCTCGTAGATCGACATGGTCGTTCCGCGCAGGGCGTGGACGAGCTCGGTGCCGACGCGATAGGTCTTGTGCAGGTCGATGAGCTCAATCACCGGCGACGGATTGTCCGAGCGGCGCGGGGCGATCATGACCGGCTGTCCTCATCGGCGGCGGCTGGCTGCGTGGTCGTTGGCGCGGTGGTCGGGGCCGACGTCGGTGCAGATGTGGGCGACTCTGCCGCCGCGCCTTCGCCCGGCTTCTTGGCCTTCACCGGCGAGCCTTCCTTGAGCTGGTCGAGACTGCGATAGGGTCCGGTAATGACCTCATCCCCCGCCGACAGGCCGGCGACGATCTCCACGCCGGTGGCGTCGTTGATGCCCGTTTCGACAAAGTGCGGGCGGGCCTTGCCGTCCTCAATGCAGAACACCACCTTGACGTACTCGGCCTGGCTCTGCCGCGTACCGGTTCCGTCGGCCTGGTGATAGGCGTCGTAGGCCTGGACGATCTCCGCGGGCAGGTCGGCCCGTTTGCGGTACACCACCGTCTCGACGGGAATGACGAGAGCCTGCTCGCGGCGAGCGACCTCGATCTCGATGTTCGCGGACATGCCCGGCTTGACCCGCTGATCCTGTCCGGTGATCAACACGAGCGTCTCGAACGTGACCACGTCGCGGCCGACCGGCTTGGTGCCCTTGGTGCCCACGCGCAGCACCTCGCCGGGAATGCTCCGCCGCGTGTCCGACTGGAGGTAGATGCGAGCCGTCTGCCCCGGTGCCACCAGCGGGGCGTCCGCCTCGTCCACGCGGCAGCGGACCTGCATCTTCGACAGGTCGCTGATGACCATGATCCGCGTGCCGGGGTTGTTCATCGTACCGGTGATGACGACCTCGCCCGGCTCGGCGAAACGCTGCGAAACGACGCCGGTGAGCGGCGCGGTGATCACCGTCTTGGCCAGGTCCTCGCGGGCCGATTCGCGCAGGGCTTCGGCCTCGATCAGCTCCTGCTTGCGAATTTCGAGCAGGGCGCCGGCCTTGATCAGCGCCGTGCGGTAGTTGGCCAGCTCCATCGCCGACGTGGCGTGCGTCTCGCGAAGCTGCTGCTGCTGTTCCCAGTCGCGCTGCGCCTTCTCCAGATCGGCCTCGGCCTGCACGATGACCGCCTGCAGCTTGGCCACGTTCGCTTCGGCCTGGAGCACGCGGGCGCGGTAGTCGGCGTCGTCCAGCCGACAGACCAGGTCGCCCTGCTGCACGCAGTCACCTTCCTCCAGCGGCAGTTCGATGATCTTCGAGACGAGCTCGGAGCTGATGTCCACCTCGTCAAAGGCCTCGACCTCGCCGGGGGCCTGCACCGTGCGGAAGATCTCGCGCAGTTCCGGCCGGGTCGCCTCGACCTCGATCTCAAGCTCGCGGGCCACGTGCAGCAGGCTCTGCCCGTCCTCCGAGCGGACGACGCTGTTCAACACGCACAGGCCGCCCACGATCACGCCCAGCGCGACGATGACAGCTACGGTCTTCATGTCCTGCTCCACCAACGGCCGCCACCGGCTCCGGCGGGCTCAGCCCCGCCGACCGCCGGCAACTCAGTTCGTCCCAACCCCGGCACCGGCGGTCACCGCCGCCGACGCCACCAGCAGCCCCATACGGACGCCGGACGCCACCAGGAAACACAATGTGCACACGACCCACGCCCGCCAGCCACGGAGCTGCGCCGTCGTCTTCAGCCCGATCACCACGAGCAGCCAGAACCACAGCCGAAACGGATCCACCGCCGCCAGCGACCCGTAGATGGTCGCCACCGTGGTCGGCGAGGCCTGCGCGGGATCAACGAGATATCGAGTCAGCGGGGCGAGCGACGTGTACACCTCGAGCGTTGCGAAATGCAGCATCAGCCCCAGTGTCAACAACAGCCGCATCACGTCCGCGAACGACGCCAGCACGCAGATGGTCAGCAACGTATGCCATTCCGGCTTGTGCCCGGTCAGGGCCACCGCCCCGTACAGCACCGCGGCGATCAGCAGCACCGAGGCCAGCGCCGTCGCCGGCTCGGCCCCGATCACCCGCATCCGCGCCAGCAGCTTCTTGAACTCCCCCATCTTGCGCTCCTGCGCGTACAGCTCACGCAGTTCCGAGCGCTCGGTCACGTCACGCTGCACGGCGTCGATCTGGGCGATGCTGGCCCGCACGCCGCGCTCCACCTCGCGGTCGATCAACCCGGTCTGCACCGTGGCGTAGCCGATCAGCGTCACCGTCGTCAGCAGGATCACCAGCGGCCAGCCCCAGGCCGGCACATCCTCGACGCGGGCGAACACCCGGCGCGGCGACAGGATCACCAGCGGGATATCCCGCAACCCGACCGTTCTGCGTCGCGTTGTGCTCAACTGCGCCGACAATGGATGGCTCGCTCAAGACACGCCGAGGCGTTCGACCTGCTGCAAGGCAGGAGGCGATTGCTTCCCACGGGCTGCCGAGACCGCCCGCATTATATGTCGCATCGCAACAGGTACCGTGGTATTCGTTCAACCCCCCACAACATTCCGCGACGGCCGACAAGTTCTGACAGCGTGCTCGCGCTACGCTCGCGTGTCCGGCAGCATCGTCCGCCGAATGTACTGGCTGTAGATCGCGCCGACCGGGTTATGGGCCAGCACGCGGTCTTTGGCGATGAGTGTCGTCACCGGCGCCGCCGAGACCATGCCGAAGATCGCGTCGTGCCCCACGCACAGCCCGCACAGGACGTTCAGCTCGGTGCCCGCCTCGTTGAGCAGCGTCGCCTGACCGGCGGGGTTGCACATCACCTCCGGGTCCTTCTCCGGCAGGATCTGCTCGAGCCCCAGCACGTCCTTCGGAATGCCGCACGCCTTGCAGCACACCGAAACCACGTCGAACTCCGTCCCCAGGATCTCGGCCACCACCGCCGCCTCGTCGGCCAACCCGACGCAGAACGCCAGCCCCAGCCGCCGCAACCCCAGCTCCCGTGCCAGCAGGATCACCTCGCGCAGCCGCGGCTCCCGGCAGTAGTGCCGGGCCTCGATCGCCGACGCCGCCCGGTGCAGCTTCGCCAGCAGCGGATCGCCGTACAGGGCCTGCTGCGCCTCGGCCGCCCCGAAGCAGTCCTGCCCGCCGCGGCACTCTTTGCTCCCGCAAGCCGCACATCGCGGCCCCGCACCGGACTTCTTCGCTCCGCGTTCGCTCGCCTGGCTCATGACGTCTCCGTAAACACCACCCGCGATACCACGTCTGCGCCGCATTCTACCGTCTTCGCGCTGCCATCGTGGCCGCGGCCCGCCGGACGTCCTACAATGCCTACCGAGATGCCCGACAGGAAGCGTCAACCCGGCCTCAGCCCGGATCACCTGGCCGCCATCCTTGACTCGGTCGCCGACGGCGTCTTCACCGTCGACCCCGACTTCGTCATCACCAGCTTCAATCGCGCCGCCGAGCGGATCACGGGCTTCACCGCCGAGGAGGCAGTTGGCCAGCATTGCTACAACGTCTTCCGCACGAACATCTGCCAGTCCGGCTGCCTACTGGACCAGTCGATCCGCACGAGCGAGCCGATCAGCGGTCTCGAGCTGACCATCCTCAACCGCGACAACCGCGAGGTGCCAATCAGCGTCTCCACCGCCGTACTGCGCGACCGCGACGGGCGGGTCATCGGCGGTGTCGAGACCTTCCGCGACCTCTCCGCCGTCCAGGAGCTCCGTCGCGACATCGGCCAGCGCTACCGCCTGCACGACCTGGTCAGCAAGAACCACCGCATGCAGGACATCTTCGCCATCGTGCCGGATGTGGCCCGCAGTGCGGCGGTCGTGCTGCTGCTGGGCGAAACCGGTACGGGTAAGGAGCTTCTGGCCCGGGCCATCCACCAGGAGAGCACCCGCGCCGACGGCCCGTTCATTAAGGTCAACTGCGGCGCCCTGCCCGATACGCTGCTCGAATCCGAGCTCTTCGGCCACGTCGCCGGCGCGTTCACCGACGCCCGCGCCGACCGCCCCGGCCGCTTCGAGCTCGCCGCCGGCGGGACGCTGTTCCTCGACGAGATCGGCGACACGTCGCCGGCCTTGCAGGTCAAACTGCTGCGGGTGCTTCAGGATGGGCAGTTCGAGCCAGTCGGCGCCAGTCAGACGCACACGAGCGACGCCCGCGTGGTCGCCGCCACGCACCGCGATCTCCAGGCGCTCGTGGCGGAGGGCCGCTTCCGCGCCGACCTTTACTACCGCATCAACACGATCCCGCTGACGCTGCCGCCGCTGCGCGATCGCTGGGAGGACATCCCCCTCCTGATCGAGCACTTCATCGAGCGTTTCAACCACCTCACCGGCAAGGAGGTTCACGGCGTTTCCGCGGACGCCCTGCGGCATCTGCTCGCCCACGACTGGCCCGGCAACGTGCGCGAGCTCGAACACGCCATCGAGCATGCGTTCGTGCTGGTCAAAGGCCCGACGATCGACACCGCTAATCTGCCTGAGTCTGCGCTGAACGGCGCCAGTCGGCCGCAATCTGCGCCGACCCCACCGGCCCGGGCGGGCAGCCTCGCCGACTCCGAGCGACAGGCTCTCCTGTCCGCGTTGGAGCGGAACCGATGGAACAAGCTCGCCGTCGCCCGCGAGCTGGGCGTCAGCCGGACGACGCTCTGGCGCAAGCTCCGCAAGCACGGCATCGTCGACTGATTGTTGCTAATATGAAACATTCAGTTGCATAACAGGTGAAACATTGATATCATATTGTTAATAAGATGGTTATGTTCAGACTTGTGTATGTGTGTTTCATAATAGAAACATCATGTCCACATCAGCTCATTCAGTACTCCGTGACGTAAATGCTTTTCTTTAAACATCTTAGGATCCAGAGCTGCGTCCGGCACGCCACGTGTAACCGTCATCGCCAGCAAGGTGCCCCATGAAAGTGGCTGTTCCGTTGTTCAACCAGGAAGTCTCGCCCCGCTTCGGCTGCTCCAGCCATGTGCTCATCGCCGACGTCGAGTCGGCGGGCGTGCAGGCCGAACGGGTCGAGGACCTCAGCCATCTGCCCCCGTGGCAGTGGGCGTCGTACCTGGCTCAGCAGGGCGTCACGACCGTCATTTGTGGCGGGATCCACCAACGATTCCAGGAGGCGTTCGCCGCCGCCGGCATCGAGGTGATCTGGGGTGTCATCGGGCCGGCGGCAGACGCCCTCGCCGCCCTGCGCCAGGGCACGCTTCAGCCCAACCAGTTCGTCTGTCCCGGCCGCCACGGGCGGCGCGGACACGGACGCGGGGCCGGGCGGGGCCGTGGACGGGGAGCGGGACGTCGGCCGCCGACAAGTGGACCTGTTACGTGATTGCGGCCGGGCGAGCGGCCGCGTCGAAGCGAAGGAGGTATGAACATGCCTGCTGGTGATGGAACTGGACCGATGGGCGCTGGACCGATGACCGGTCGCGCCGCTGGGTATTGCGCTGGTTTCCCCTATCCCGGTTATGCGAATCCGATGCCCGGGCGTGGCGGAGGCTTTGGTCGGGGACGGGGGATGGGTCGCGGCATGGGCCGTGGATTCGGTCGCGGCTGGGGCCGCGGCTACGGGATGGGCGGCTTCCCGCAATGGCCGGCCGTACCGATGACGCCACCGGTCTACGCCGCTCCGCCCTCCGCGGAGCAGGAAGCCGACATGCTGAAGGCTCAGGCACAACACCTCGAGCGCAGCCTCGCCGACATCCGCGCCCGCCTGGCTACCCTCGAATCCACGAAGGAAGGGACCTAGGCATGCCGCGCGGTATGGGCCGAGGAATGGGCGGAGGGGGCGGCGGTGGCCGTGGACGTGGAGGTGGTGGCGGCGGCGGTGGTGGTCGCGCCGCCGGCCGTGGCCGCCGCATGGGTGGTGGCCGCGGATTCGGAGCCGGTCGGGGCATGGGCTGCACGAGCTCGACGCCCCCGGCGCCCACGAACGCCGCGCCGGTGACAACCGACGTCCGTCGGCACGCCGTCGTGGACGGCGACCGCTGCAATCTGTGCGGCGCTTGCGAAGCCGTCTGCCCGTTCGAAGCCGTCAATCTCGGCGGTGACTTCGCCGTCGTGAATGCCGATCTGTGTCGCGGCTGTGGGGCCTGCGTGAGTGCCTGTCCGAACGAGGCCATTCGTCTGACCTGACGCTGCATCGCAAGGAGCGATTCGCCCTCATGCAGACCTGCCTGGAATGTGTACCGTGCTTCGTCCGGCAAGCGCTGGATGCCTCGCACCTCGTCTCGAACGATCCGAGCATTCACGAGCGTGTGCTGCGCCAGACGCTGGCGCTGGCTGCGCAGCTCGACTTCCAGCAGTCGCCGCCCTGGGTGGGTCAGCAGATTCACCACTTCCTCCGCCAGGCTACGGTGTGCGACGACCCCTATCTGCCTGCCAAGCAGCAGGCGAACCAGTTCGCCCTGGCCCTGCGCCCGATGCTGGCCGAGCGTCTCGCCGAGGCGACCGACCCTTTCGCCCTTGCCACACGCCTGGCCATTGCCGGCAACATCATCGACCTCGGCTGCAAAACGCGCGTGCGTGACGAGGAGATCCGGCGGGCGGTCGAGGACGCCCTCCGCACGCCGCTCGATCCACAGGCCCTGGCTCGCTTCCGCGCCGCGGTCGACGCGGCGACGAAGATCCTCTACCTCGCGGACAACGCCGGCGAGATCGTTCTCGACGCGCTGCTCATCGCGAAGCTGCCGGTCGAACGAGTCACGGTCGCCGTGCGCGGCCGGCCCGTCATCAACGATGCCACGCGCGACGATGCGGCCGCCGCCGGCCTGACGGAGCTGGTGCCGATCATCGACAACGGCAGCGACGTGCCGGGAACGATCCTCGCGTCGTGCTCGTCCGAATTCCGCCAGCAGTTCGCCCTGGCCGACCTGATCATCGCCAAAGGCCAGGGCAACTACGAGACACTGAACGACGTCGACCAGAACATCTGGTTTCTCCTCCAGGCCAAGTGCCCGGTTATCGCCCGGGACATCGGCTGTCCCGTGGGTCAGGCGGTGCTGTGCACCGGCTCGCGGAACCACACAGCCGGCACGCACTCCGCACTCTCACCGCAAGGAGCCAACGAATGAAGATCGGTGTCGCCGCCGCAGACCAGACCCTGGACGCCCAGGTTTCCGAGCGTTTCGGGCGCTGCCCGTGGTTTCTGATCGTTGAGTCCGAGGACATGAGCTGCACGGCGCACCGCAATCCCGCCGCCGACATGCCCGGTGGTGCCGGACCGGCGGCGGTGCAGGAGCTAATCCGGCTCGGCGCCCAGGTCGTCCTGGCCGGCGAGTTCGGGCCGAAGGCCGACCACGCATTGCGAGCGGCGAACATTCGCTTCGAGATCGCCAGCGGTCCGATCCGCGACGCGATCGCCAATCTCAAGCTCTGAGGAGTCTGCCATGCAAGTGGCCATCGCCAGCGGCAAGGGCGGGACCGGCAAGACGACCGTCGCCGCCAACCTGGCCGTGCTCCTCGCCCGGCGCGGGCAGCACGTGCAGCTACTCGATGCCGACGTCGAAGAGCCCAACAGCCACCTGCTGCTGCATCCGGAGATCACGCGGCGCGTGCCGGTGACGGTGCAGATTCCCGAGCTCATACCGGGCCGCTGCACGCGCTGCGGCGCTTGCGCCAGCGTGTGCCAGTACGGCGCGATCATGTGCCCGGACGGCTTCCCCATGATCTTCCGCGAACTGTGCCACTCCTGCGGCGGCTGTGCCCTGGTCTGCATCGAGCGGGCCATCGAGGAACACCCGCACGAGGTGGGCCAGCTCGAGTTCGGCGACGTAAACGGACTGTCCTTCGGACTCGGCCGGCTGAATGTCGGCGAGGCCCGAGCGGTGCCGGTGATCGACGCTCTGCGCGACCATGCCGCCACCGACGGGCTGGTGCTCATCGACGCCCCGCCCGGGGCGAGCTGCCCGGTGATGGCGGCGGTGAAGGGCTGCGACTTCGTCTGCCTGGTCGCCGAGTCGACCCCGTTCGGATTGCATGACCTGGATCTGACTGTGGCCCTGGCCCGCGAGTTGAAGCTGCCGATCGGCGTGATCGCCAACCGTGTCGGGATGGGCGACGACCGCGTGCAGGATTACTGCCGCGAGCGACAGATTCCTATCCTCGGCGAGATTCCGGACGACTGCCGGCTGGCCGCCGCCCACGCCGAGGGCCATCTCGCCCTCGACGCCGTTCCCGACTTGGAGCAGCCGTTCGCCGTCGTCGCCGAAGCCATCCTGCAACAGGTGTCCCCGTGCGAGAGCTAACCATCATCAGTGGCAAGGGCGGCACGGGCAAGACGAGCCTGACCGCTTCGTTCGCGGCTCTCGCCGACGGCGCCATCCTCGTCGATTGCGACGTCGACGCTCCGGATATGCACCTCGTGCTCGAGCCCGACATTCAACGCCGCGAGTCATTCACCGGCGGAAAGAAAGCCCGGCTCGATCCGGATCGCTGCGGAGCCTGCGGGCGCTGCCTGGAAGTCTGCCGCTTCGATGCCATCACAGCCAACGGCGACGGTGAACCACCCACGCTGAGCAGTCTCGCGTGCGAAGGATGCAGCGTGTGCGCCACACTCTGCCCGACGCAGGCCATCGAGATGATCCCGTCGATCGCTGGCGAGTGGTTCATCTCGACGACTCGCCGCGGACCGATGGTGCACGCCTGTCTCGGCCCGGCACAAGACAACTCGGGCAAGCTCGTCGCGTTGCTGCGCCGGGAAGCTCGCACGCTGGCCCGCGCCGAAGGGCGCGAGCTGATCCTCTCCGACGGCCCGCCGGGCATCGGCTGCCCGGTGATTGCCTCGCTCGGCGGCACGAGTCTCGTGCTGATCGTGATCGAGCCGACCGTCTTCGGCCTGCACGATTTCGAGCGGGCCCTGGAGCTGACCCGCCGGTTCAAGATCCCCACCGTCGCCTGTCTCAACAAGGCCGACCTGCACCCGGGTCTCGCCGAACGCGTCGCCGCCCGCACCGCCGAACTCGGCGTCGACCTGCTCGGCCGCGTCCCCTATGATCCAGCAGTCGTCCGCGCCCAGTTGCAGCGGCGAAGTGTCGTCGAGACTGGCGACGGCCCCGCGGCCACGGCCATCCGTGACCTGTTCGACAAGCTGCTCGCCCGGCTCGAGGATGCACCGTTGCCGACGGCCGCCAGCAGGTTGCCCATGAGCCAAACGTAGTATTGAACCCGACCATTCGGAGACTGAGTATGCGACTCGCCATTCCGTGTCAGGACAGCCAGATTTGCGAACACTTCGGCCACGCCCCGCAGTTCATCTTCTTTGAGGCGGATCCGGCGACGGGCCAGATCACGGGCGAAGAAACGATCGACGCACCGCCGCATCAGCCGGGGTTGCTGCCGCGCTGGCTCGCCGAGCAGGGCGCGAACGTCATTCTCGCTGTCGGCATGGGCGGCCGGGCGCTCGAGCTGTTCGCCCAACACGGTGTGCAGGCGGTCACCGGCGTCGTGACGCGCGACCCGCGTGAGGCAGCCCAGCAGTACCTGGCCGGCAGCCTCGCCAGCGGAAAAAACGTCTGCGATCACTAGCCATGGTCGAGCATCTGCGGATCACCGTTCTGGCCGAGAACACCGTCCGCGGGCGGGACCTGCTCGCCGAACACGGTCTCGCCCTCTGGGTGGAGGCGGATGATACGCGTCTGCTGTTCGATACCGGGCAGGGACAGGTGCTCGCTGCGAACGCGCGGGCACTTGGCATCGACCTGACCACCGCCCAACACGTCGTGCTCAGCCACGGGCACTACGACCACACCGGCGGCCTGGCGGCCAGCCTAGAGTTGTTCGCCCGGGCCAAGATCTACGCCCACTCCGCCGCGTTCCAGACACGCTACGGCTTTCGCGATGCGCACACGCCGACCGCCAACGGCATACCCATGTCCGGCCGGGCCGAGCTCGCCGGGCACGTCGTGGATGTCATCAGCACGGATGGCCACACACCGATCGCTCCCGGCATCTGGGCGACGGGCGAGGTCCCCCGCCACACCGACTTCGAAGACACGGGCGGGCATTTCTACCTCGACACGGCTGCGACCACGCCCGACACGATCCCCGACGATCAGGCCCTGTACATCGAAACGCCGACGGGCCTCGTCGTGCTGCTCGGCTGCGCGCACGCCGGCCTGGTGAACACGCTCGATCACATCGCCACGCTCACCAAACGCCGCCGAGTCCGTGCCATTCTCGGCGGGACGCACCTCGTCCGCGCCGCACCGGAACGGCTCACGAAATCCATCGCCGCCGTCCGCCGGCGGAAAGTGGAATTGATCGCCCCCGGACATTGCACGGGCCTGCCCGCTGTGGCCGCGTTTCACCGCGCCTTCCCCAGCCGATTCCGCGAGTTGTCGGTCGGTACCGTGCTGAAGCTGTAGCGCGTCAGCCAGCCGCGTCGACCATCGCCCGCAGCGCCGCGATGTGCGCCGGCGTCGTCCCGCAACAGCCGCCGATGACCCGGACGCCGAGCGCGATCAACTCTCGCGCCTTGTCGGCCATGAACTCCGGCGTCTCGGGATACACGGGCTCGCCGTCGCGAATCTGCGGCAGGCCGGCATTCGCCTGAATGATGAGCGGTAGGTCCGTCGCCGACCGGAACTCGCGGGCGATCTCCACCATCCGCTCGATCCCGTTGCCGCAGTTCGAGCCGACGAGATCCGCCCCGGCCGCCCGCAGTCCCTCCGCAGCCTTCCCCACGTTCACGCCCATCACGGTGTAGTACCCCCGCTTCGTCGCGTCGAACGTCATCGTGGCCATGACCGGCGTCGTTGGCGACGCTTCCTTCGCTGCCCGCACGGCGAGCGTCGCCTCGTTCAGATCGATCATGGTCTCGACGCAAACAACATCCACGCCGGCGGCGACCAGCGCGGCCATCTGCCGCCGATAGCTCGCCGACACCGCCTCCGGGTCGGCGTCGCCGTACGGCTTCAGGATCTTGCCGCTCGGCCCGCACGAGCCGGAGACGTACGCCCGCTCACCGACGGCCCGGCGGACGGCTTCGACCGCGTTGCGGTTGATCTCCTCCGCTTGCTCGTCGAGCCCGTACGCACTCAGCTTCAGCGGTGAACCGCCGAACGTGTTCGTCTGCACGACCTCCGCGCCGGCGGCGAGGTAGGCCGCGGCGATGCGTTCGAGCGTCTGCGGCTGCGACAGGTTGAGCGCCTCCGGGCACTGGCCGGCGGCGACGCCCTCCCGCATGAGCATCGTGCCCATCGCCCCATCAGCCACCAACGGCCGCCCACTACGCACTCTTTCCAGAAACGGCGTCATGATCAGTTCTTCCCGACGAGTTGCTTGACACGTTCGACCGCGTTGGCCGCATCATAGCCGTACGCGCTAGCCCCGATCTCCTCGGCGAACACCGCCGACACCGGCGCCCCGCCGACGATCGTCTTCACGCGGCCGCCAAGACCCTGCTCCTTCACGAGCGCCACCACGCGGCTCATCGCCGGCATCGTCGTAGTCAGCAGCGCAGACATGCCGATGATACCGGCGTCATGCTCGCGAGCCGCTTCGACGAAACGCTCCGGCGCGACGTCGTTGCCCAGGTCGATCACCTCGAAGCCCGCCCCGCGCAGCATCGTGCCGACGAGGTTCTTGCCAATGTCATGCAGGTCGCCCTGCACCGAGCCCAACACGACCTTGCCCACCGCCGTCACACCAGCTTGTTCCAGCAACGGTCGCAACACATCCATCCCCGCGTACATCGCCCGCGCCGCCAGCAGTACATCCGGCAGGAAGATCTCGTGCGCTTTGAACTGCGCCCCGACCACGTCCATGCCGGCGATCAGCCCCTCGTCCAGAATACGTTTCGGCGGCAAACCCGCCGCCACGGCCGCTCGCGTCAGCTCCCCCACCTTCTCATCGTCCCCGCCCTGCAGCTCCTTCGCGATCTGGTTCAGCACGTCCACGGCGATCTCCTCGGCGGTTGGCCGAATCACTCCGTCAGCAGCGACCGTATTCTCTCGCGGCAGCCCTGCGTCTTGCAGTACGGGCACGCCGGATAGGCCATGTCGATCTGGTGCATGTCGCGGGGGCCGGCGAGGATCGCACCGGACACCGACTTCAGCGGTTCCATCAGGAAGCTGTCGCGCAACGTAATGCCGATGCGGCTCGGGTTCAGCCGGGCGAACAGGCGTTTCTGCCCGCTGATGTGCCAACCGCAGTAGCCGGGGCTGTAGCGCAGCACGCCGTCACCGGCCAGCAGCACTCCGCGTTCGGCCAGCGCGTGGCGGAAGCGCTGCTGCAACAATTCGCCCAACCGATCGGCCAGCGCCGACGCCGCCGAATCGAGCATCGCCCCGACGGCCAGCTCGCGCGTCCCGAAACAGCGCCCGATCTCCTGGCTAACCTCGGCACCGCACGTCGCCGCGAAGAGGGCCACGTGCGTAATGCGCTCCATCATGTCGCCGACGGGCGTGGCGTGCTCGTTGCGCCCCTCGCCGGTGTACAACTCGGCGAACTCAGCCAGCGTGATTTCGGCGACTACTCCCGCCGGCCGGCTCAACTCCGCCAGCCGGGCCAGCGCCGTGTCGTAGACCGCCGCCACGTCGCCGCGGAGCACCGTTCCCGGCGGAATACCCTGGTTGGCCAGAATCTCGTCGCGCCCCGGCGACGCTTCCTCTAACGTGAACTGGATAATGTCGTTCATCGCATCTCAGGCGGCAGCTTGTCCATCCCGTAACGCCGCGCTTCCTTCTCCATTCGTTCCGTGAGCGCCGCTCGCACCGTGTCCGGCAGCGCCGGCGGCTCGTGCATCTCCAACAATCGTACCACCTCGCGATGGGCCCGCTCGCCGAGCGTCAGCCCGCCCTCTTCCTGCCAGCGCGAGCGGTTCGCCCGGTCGATCGTCGGCCCGGGCATGAAGTGCTCCTCGCGTAGGTACCGCCGGGTGTGCCGCGAGATGAGCAGGTGCTGGTCGCGCAGCAACTCCTCGAAGTGCGGCAACGACGGGAAGTCCTCGCGCGGCTCGATACCGCGGCCGAGGCGCAGGGCCATGCCGCAGACCTCGTTGTCCAGGACCAGGTTCTCGAGGCTCATGCAGCTCTCGAAGTCCAGCATGCCCGGCCCTGAGACGCTGTTGATTCCGGCGAGCACGGCCAGCGTCGCCCCCATCGACGCTTCGAGACCGGCCTGGGCATCGAGCAGCTTCGCATCGCTGAGACCGATGTACGCCTGTGTCGGCAGGCCCAGGTACTTGCCGATCTCGGCAGAGGCGCAGTCGATCATCATCGTTTCGATCGCGCCCATCGGCGTCGTTTCGTAGCGCACGTCAAAGATCGCCGGCGAGCCGCCGTAAAGCATCGGCGCTCCGGGCTGGGCGCACTGGCTGATCACGACGCCACTGAGCGTCTCGGCCGTGTGCTGCACGAGCGAGCCGACCAGCGTCACCGGAGCGACGAAGCCCGACAGCGGCATCGAGATGAACTCGACGGGGATGAAGGCCCGGGCGCAGTCGACCACGTTCTGGCTGGTCACGTCACTCCACTTCAGCGGGGCCGTCGGACAGCACGAGAAGATGGTCAGCGGCTTGGCCCGCAGCGCTTCCGCCGAGCCGCGCACGGCGAGTTGCAAGTCGCGCATCACGCTGAACGCGTCGATGGTGAACGCTCCGGTCACGACCGGCTTCGGGCAGTTCATCAGCCCCAGGTACAGCCGAATGCTGTCGGAGATGCGCTGCGGTACGTCGCTGGGCACGACACACGTCGACTGGGCGGCGATGTGCTCGAGCCCGCTGACCAGCCGGGCGAACTGCACGACATCGGTCGTCGTCGCCGCCCGCATGCGTCCGCTGGCGTAGTCGAGCACGTTGATGGCCGCCGATCCCGGCGTGAAATGGACGTTCTCGCCGCCGAGGTCGTGCGTCTGTTGGCCGAAGACGTCGTACAACGCGATGGATCGCGGCGCTGTCCGCAGGGCCTGGTCCACGAGCGCGTCGCCCAGCCGCGCCCGGCGTTTCTCGCGGTCGACCTCGGCCCCGTGCTCGGCGAGCAAATCGAGTACGGCGGAGTTGTGGATTTCGACGCCGAGCCGGGCGAGAACCGTGCGAGCCTCGCCGACGATGCGTTCGCGCAGCTCATCGCTCAGGAACCTGACCGCCGGTCTCATGGCCCATCACCTCCACACCCGGCCGCCCGGCCCGTCCCGCCGCCGGCGGCCGTCTCCGGAGATAGTACTCCCCACCCGGCCGATTGCCAGAACCGGCCACGTCGGCGGCCGGTTATACTGCCGCGACGGCCCGGGCGGACAGCGCCCGGGTCGAGATGAAAGGAGCCTCATCCATGATGCGCTTCACGTGGCCGGTGCTCGCCGCCGGCGTGCTGCTCGGGTTGAGTTCGCTTGTCGCCACGGGGCAGACGCCTGATACGCCTCCGACCAAACAGCCCAGCGTGTACGACACGACCGCCAACGCCCGCGTGCAGATCGACGCCGCCCTCGCTCGGGCCAAGCGCGACAACCAGCGCGTGTTGGTCATGTATGGCGGGAACTGGTGCGGCTGGTGCATCAAGCTCCACCACCTGCTGACGACCGATAAGACGCTGGCCCGCACGATGCTGTACGAATACCAGTGGGTGCTCGTCGACATCGGGCGGTTCGACAGGAACGTCGACATCGCCGCGGGCTACGGCGCTGACCTCAAGAAGAACGGCGTGCCGTTCCTCACGGTGCTCGACGCCGACGGCAAGGTGCTCGCCAACCAGGAAACCGGCGCCCTCGAAAAGGGTCCGCAGCACGATCCGGAAAAGGTCGCCGCCTTCCTCAACAAGTGGAAAGCCACACCGCTCGACGCCGGCAAGGTCGTCACCGACGCTCTGGCCCGGGCCAAGGCTGACGACAAGCGGATCTTCCTGCACTTCGGCGCGCCGTGGTGCCGGTACTGCCGGCTGCTCGAAGAGTTCCTCGCTGTTCCCGACGTGGCCCGCCTGCTCGCCGAAGACTACATCGACCTCAAGGTCGACCTGGACCGCATGACCGGGGCCAACGAGATCGTCACCCGATTCCGCGATCAGTTGGGCGCCGGCATCCCCTGGATCGCCATCCTCGACGCCGAAGGCAAGGTGCTCGTCACGGCGGACGGGCCCGACGGCAACATCGGCTATCCCGTCACACCCGAGGAGATCAAGCACTTCCTCGATATGCTGAAGCAAACGGCCCGCCGCCTGTCCGCCGACGGCCAGCGCAAGATCGGCGAGATGCTCGAAGCTGCCGCCCGGAAGCTCCGCCGCCCGGCGCCGTAGCATCCCGGCGGTGTGGCAGCCATTCTGTAGCGTCCGGGCTCCGTACCGGACGTCTTCATGTTGTGGTGTGGCATGCCGAAGCGCAGCGCCGGCATGTGGCCCCTGACGCGAGAGGAAGACATGCCGGCGCCTGAGAGCTTCGGCATGCCACACCCCGTGTCGGCCGCCAGCACGCGCCCGACCTCGCGCCTTCTGACTCCCGACTGCTGACTCCCCTCTTCCCCCCTCACACTCCCGCCAGCTGCTCGCGCAGCGCACGATAATCCGTCTTCCCCGTCCCCAGCACCGGGATCGACTCGAGCTGCACGACGCGACTGACATTGTGCAGCGCCGACAGCCCCGCCGCTCGAATGCGTGCATTGGCCTCGCTGCGTTCGACCGGCCGCACCGTGAACAGAACCAATTCCGGCCGCTCTTCGTCCGGCGTCGCGGCGACGGCCAGGACCGGCCCCTCGTCATCGTCGCGCACGTAGTGCTCTTCGAGCAGCGCCTCGATCGCCGGCAACGACACCATTTCGCCGCCGAGCTTCACGAAGCGCTTCAACCGCCCGCGGAACGTCAGCACACCGGTTTCGTCGGCGCTGACCAAGTCGCCCGTACGATACCACTGCCGGCCAGCGAACTCGACGAACGGCGACGCCGCATCCTGCCCCAGGTAGCCACCGAACACGCTCGGCCCGCGCACCAGCAGCATCCCCGGCGTCCCCACCAGCACCTCGCGCCCGGCCTCCTCGTCCACGATCACGTACTCCACCGACGGCAACACCCGCCCGATCGTCAGCGGCTGCGCGTCTTCCTCGCAATTGACCGACACGATCGGCGAACACTCCGTCACGCCGTAGCCTTCGAGGATCTTCGACCCGGGGCAGCGCTCCCGCAGCGCCGCGTACGTCCGCTCCGGGCATTTCTCCGCCCCGGTGACCGCCAGCCGCAGCGAGGCAAGCTGCTCCCCGCGGGCCGCCCGCACGATCCCCGCGAGAAACGTCGGTGTGCCCAGCATCAGGGTTGCCTTGTACGTCTCGATCAGCCGGGCGAGCACCCAGGCCTCCGTAGGGTTCGCGTGATGCACCGTGCGAATGCCGCCGAGCAGCGGCGCCAGCAGCGTCACCGTCAGCCCGAACGAGTGGAACGGCGGCAGGAACCCGAGCATGCGGTCACTCTCGCGGATCGTCACCACCTGGAGGACGTCGCGCAGGTTCGTCAGGATGTTCTCGTGGCTCAGCGGCACCGCCTTGGGCACCGTCTCCGAACCACTGGTCACGAGGATCGCCGCTGTGTCCGGCACGCGTGCCGCCCGTAGCGAGCGCCAGCTCAGATGAGCGCCGAGCCACGCCCGCAACCTGGCCAATCGCCCGATCCGTCGGCCGATGTCTTCGAGGAAGTCGAGGTGCTCCGTCAGTCCCGACAGGTCCACCCCCTGCGACGCCAGCCGTGCGACGAGCGCCCGCGCCGTGACCACGCGCTCTACACTCGTCACCTCGAGCGCGTGCAGCATGTTCCGCGTTCCGGTCGTCCAGTTCACCAGCACGGGCACTTTACCGGCCAACAGCGTCGTCATGTACAGCACGTCCGCCGCCACCGACGCCGGCAGCATGATCCCCAGGTGCTCGCCCGGCAGCTTCGCGATCTCCGGCCGCAGGGCCAGGATCGCCGTCACGATGTCCCGGTACGACTTCGCCCCGCTCGTCTGATCCGCAACGACCAGCTTCGCCGGCGATCGCCGCGCCTGCGCCAGGAAGACCTCGGCGACGGTTCGCCCCGGCGGTATGTCGACCCCCGCCGGGCTGCCGTCGGCGAGCCACTTCGCCGGCGGCGGTCGCAGCTCCACCGGGCGTGTCACCACCGCCTCGCCCCGGGCGGCCAGCATCACATCCGCCACGGTCACCAGCGCGTCCACGTCGCCGACGGAGAAACCGAACTCCTGCGCCAGCCAGAGCACGATCTCCGCTTTGCTGAGACTATCCAGACCCAAATCCTCGGCGAGGCGGTCCTGGTCATCCACGGTTTCGACGCCGGCCGCCTCGCGCAAGTGCGCCCGGACGAGTTCGCGCGTCCCCTCGGGAACGCTCGACACGTCACCGCCGCGCCGTTCCAGGTCCGGCTCGGGCATCTCGCGCACGCCGCCGCGCTCCCAGATCGTGTAGGGCACGTACAGCGCGGGCGGGGCGTCCTCGTTGTAGTAGCTTTCGAGAAAGGCGTTCAGCTCCGCTCGACCCGCCGACCGCGGGAACGCTTCCGGCTCGTACAGCTCGAACTCGACCTCTCGCCGGGGAGCGAAGAAGATGAAGCTCTTCAGCAAGCCGATGGCCGCCCGGCGCACGCATTGCGCGACGTTGGGCACGTGCCCGCTGGCGAGGCCGAAGCTGCTACCCCACAAACCGCGCATCCGCACCAGCACGACGCGGACGTCAGGCAACTGGCGCAGGATGGTCTCGACGGCGCTGTTTCCGCGCAGATCCTCGTAGCGTGTGCGGTACACGTGCCCCGAGGGGTAGAGCACGAGGTTCTCCCCCCGGCGGAGCCCCTCCACGCACTCCGCGATGGTTGCTTTGACCTCCGCCCGAGCCGCTGGCCCTTCGGTGCGCACGTCGGAAATCGGGCGCACGCCCATCCGCCGAGCCAGTCGACGAATGAAGAACCGGTCGACCTGGTCCTTGTCGGCCAGCGCCCGCGGCGCAAAGTCCCCGTGCAGGTGGGCCATCACGATGATCGGGTCGATGTACGCCGGGTGGTTGGGTAGAAAGAGGATGCCGCGGTCGCCTCGTCGGTGGACGGCGTCGAGCCCGCGAACGCGCACGCGGTACCGCAAGCTCAGCATCAGCTTGACCCAGATCCGCAGCAGTGCGTTGATCATGCCACCCTCTCCGGCCTCGCGTGTTCGACCGCGCTCCGCAGGCATCATACCGACGAGGCGGCCGGCGGTGGCGAGACCTGGCCCCCCAGATGGACGGCCGGAGCGCCAAAGCCGTCCGCGTCAGTAGGAATGGGGACGTAATCGCGTCATCCGACTCTCGCCGTCTCAAAGCATCGGGAGAACCAGTCATTCAAACTCCGGTTTTAAACGACGAGCATAGCCCTTGTGTCAAAAGACGTTATGACGCAGCGCTCGATGCGGCCGCAACCAAAGCCGGTGCCAAACTTGACCGGAGCACCATTATAGATGAGACTACACGTAGTTCTTCACATTTCGCGGTCAACCCAAATCGGTGGATCGGGCACGGATGGAGGGCGTAGGTCGTCTGCGGGGGCGGCCGGCTGCCCCTTTGGCTGACGTTCCGGGGGCGTCACCAAAGGAGCGGTCGGTCTTTTTCAATCCCGTCAAAGAGCTGCGAACTGCATCGCCGCCGGCGCTAGCTTTGCGCCGCCGTCCGCCGAACATCAGTTGTCGAAGGAAGATCCCCCGCTGCGTCAGCCGCTGGCTGCCTGGATCAGGTTGCCAATGATGCTCAGCGCCGCCACCGCGCCCAGCACGATCGCCACCAGCGTGCGCCCGTCCATCCCGCCGGAGTCACCGGACGCCCGCCGGTCATGCAGCTCGCCGCCGTTCTCACCGAATACGACCTCGCCGTTGGAGAGCGTGTCCAGATCCAGGCCGCTGAGGTTGCGCTGGGCGTACTGCGGTGGCTCACCCCGCGCCAACTGGGCCAGGTCGGTGAGCAACTCGCTGGCCGAGGGGTAGCGCTGCTCGCGGTCCTTGGCCATCAGCATCTCGATCAGCGCCCCGCAGCCCGAGCTCAACCGCGTGTTCAGGTGGTCCGGCGGCGTCAGCGGCACCTTGAGGTGCTTGTGCATGACCGCCGACGGGGTCGGTCCCTCGAACGGCACGCGCCCCGTCACCATGTGGTAGAACGTTGCCCCCAGGGAGTAGAGGTCCGCCCGGTGGTCGATGTCGACCTCGCCACGGATCTGCTCGGGACTGATGTAATACGGTGTACCATAGGCTCGCCCGGCCTCGGCCATCGCCGCCGCCACGTCCGACGTCTCGCGAGCCAGACCCATGTCAGCGAGCTTGGCCACGCGGTCCTTGGTCAGCATGATGTTCTTGGGCTTGACGTCGCGGTGGATGATGCCGCGCTCGTGGGCGTGCAGCAGGGCCTGGGCCGTCTGCCGGATAATGTCGATGGCCTCGGCCTCGTCGTAGACCTTGTCCGTCGCCAACTCGTCGTAAACGGTGCAGCCCTCGACGAACTCCATGACGAAGTAGTGGAAGCCGGCCGCCTCGCCGACGTCGATGGCCTGCACGATGTTATTGTGGTTGAGCTGCGCGGCCGCCCGCCCCTCGCGGTAGAAGCGCTCGACGAACTCCTTGTTCCGGCTCAGCCGCTTCGGCAGCACCTTCACCGCCACGATGCGGTTCAGGCTGATCTGCCGGGCTTTATAAACGACGGCCATCGCCCCCGCCCCGCATTTTCGGATGAGCTGGTAGCCGGGGATCTGCTGGGCCGGGCGGCCGCCGGAATCGTCGTTGGTCCCCTGGAGGCGATCGAGCTGCGTCCGTGTCAGAAACCCCAAATCAATCAGGACTTCCGCGATCGGACGCTGGTTACCGGTCGCAGAAAGCCGGCGTTGGTGCTCCACCGCCGTCCGTGACTCCTGCTCGGTCACCAGACGGCGTTCTACCGCCAACCGGCAAATTTGGCTATCTTCCGGCGTGTCTGCCACTGGGACTACCTATTATAGGCGAGGACGGCCGACGCTCTCACGGCTCGTCTGAGCGTCGAATTTTACGCAGCCGCTTCGCCGGATTCAAACGGCCGAGGGCGCTTCCCGGGAAAGACACCATGCGGGCCGCTGACCAATTAATTGTAGGATGCCGACAACTGTTTCGCTTCTGGCTGCCGGTTCTGATGCTGGCCCCGCTGCTGACCGGGCCTGCTCGCGCCGCCGACCCGCCTGCCGTCACCGACGAGAGTGTCGACGCCGCCATCCGGCGGGCGATCACCTGGATCAAGACACAACGCACCAACAACAACTGGGAAGAGCACGAGAACCGCGACGATCTCTTCTATGGCGGATCGAGCGCGCTGGCCAACCTCGCCCTGCTCTACGCCGGTGAGGATCCGCGCACCGACTTCATGACCGCCTCGCTGGACTGGCTCGCGGCCCAGACGCTCAACGGCACGTACACGTACGGCGTCCGCGCTCACGCCCTGGCGCTCGTGCCCGGCACGAAGTACCAAAGCCGCCTCCAGTCCGACCTCGAGTGGCTCACCGGCAACGTTAACCCCGCCAACTCGCGCGCTCCCGGATCGTATGGATACCGCGGGGCCGAGGACCGCTGGGACAACTCCAACAGCCAGTACGGCGTCCTCGGCACGTGGATGGCCACCGACGCCGGCCTCACCGCCACCGACGCCTACTGGGAACTGGTCGGCAGCCACTGGCTACGCACGCAGGCCGCCGACGGCGGCTGGGGCTATCAGGAAGGCTATCCCAGCACCGGCAGCATGACCGCTGCCGGCCTGGCCACGCTCTTCGTCGTCCTCGACCGCCTCTACACGAACCGCCCCGCCGACGCCGCCAGCGTCACGGCCGCCATCTCGTCCGGTCTCAACTGGCTCGGCCGCGAGTTCACGCCGGAGAATCCGTTCGGCGACAAGCAGTGGCTGTTCTACTACCTCTACGGCGTGGAGCGTGTGGGCCGAGCCAGCGGCTACAAGTACTTCCGCCAGCGCGACTGGTTCCGCGAAGGCGCCGCCTTCCTCCTCAGCGAGCAGCAGCCCGAAGGGCACTGGCGCGGCACCGGCGAGTACATGAGCGACCTGCGCAACACGTGCTTCGCCCTCATGTTCTTCTGCCACGGCCGGGCCCCGCTGCTGTGCAATAAGCTCGAACACGGGCCCGACTGGAACCGGCAGCTCCGCGACGCCGCCGGCCTCACCCACTACGCGCAGCACGCCCTCGAGCGCCTGCTCAACTGGCAGATCGTCCGCCTCGACGGTTCGCTCGACGACCTGCTCGAAGCTCCCATCCTTCTCCTCACCGGCCGGGAAGCCTGGGAGTTCGACGACGTCGAGGTGCAGAAGATCCGTGAGTACTGCCTGCGCGGCGGCCTCGTGCTCGCCGTCTCCGGCGGCGAGAGCTTTCTGAACTCGATGCGCACTCTCGCCGAACGCGCCTTCCCCGACTTCCGCCTCCGCCCACTGACCAGCGAGCACCCGCTCTTCAGCGGCGAGGTCCAGTTCCCGATCGAGCGGCCCCCGCGCATGTCCCAGATCCACAACGGCCTGCGCGCCCTCATGCTCATTTGCGAGGAAGACCTGGCTGCCTCGTGGCACCGGGGCCGGGGCCACCGCGAGTACTTCCAGCTCGGCTGCAACCTGTACAACTACGCCACCGACAAGACCAACGTCCGCAGCCGCCTGCAAACGACGACCATCCCGGTGGAGCAGGTCGAGGTCACCCGCAAGATCTCCATCGCCCTTATCCGCTACGACGGTGCCTGGAACGTCGAGCCCTACGGCTGGACGCGTCTCAAGGCCTACCTCAACAACAAAACCGCCACTCGCCTCCTGGTCACCTCCGGTCTGGCCCTCGACGCCCCCGAGCTCAAGGACTTCAAGATCGCCTACATCACCGGCCTCGACGCCCACGAATTCACCGAGGCCGAACGCGAGGGCCTCAAGGCTTTCCTCCGCGGCGGCGGCACGCTGCTGGCCGACACCACCGGCGGCCACGGCGAGTTCGACAAATCCCTCTCCGCCTGCTGCGCCGAGATCCTCAGGGTCGAGCCCCGCCGCCTGCCCGCCGATTCGTATGTCCTCACCGGCGAGGGCATTCCCGACGCTGTGAGTATCACCGACGTCGGCTACACGCGCGTCGCCCGCGGCACGCGTGGTAACGCTCCGCCGATCTACGCCTTCGACGTCGGCCGCCGACTGTCGGTCATCTACTCGCCGCTGGACATCAGCGCCGGCCTGCTGGGCACGCACGTCTACGATCGGCGAGGGTACGACGCCGACAGCGCCCTGAGCGTGATGCGCAACCTCCTGCTCTACGCCGACCTGCCCACTCGGGAGAAGTCCAAGCTCTCCCGTGAGTAGCGACCGCGGGTCAACTCGGACGCAGGACGCGGCGCGCGACTGATAAACGTTCGCGAGAGAGCCCGCCACCGAAACCATTTGCCTTGCCGGCTGATGGTTCTCAAGCTTCCTGTATGATCAACCCGCTCGCAGCCAACATGTACCGAGCCCAGACACAGTTCCAGAAGAACGTCCTGGAGCAACAGGGGACGCTCTACCGTCTGGCGACCGGGCGGCGCATCAACGCCGGCCAGGACGATCCCGCCGGTCTGATCAGCGCCACAGAGCTGGACGCCCACATCGCCGCCCTCGATGCCGAGAGCCGGTCGATCGAGCGCGTACAGGCCAACGCCAACGTCGTCGACGGGAACCTGTCCCAGCTCTCCGGCATGATGACAGAATTGCGCGGACTCCTGGTGTCCAGCGGCAACACCGGGGCGATGAGCGACGACGAACTGGCGGCGAACCAGTTGCAGATCGACAGCTTGGTCGGCAGCATCCAGCGGTTCACAGAGGACGCCGTCGACAGCCTCGACGGCATCAGCCTGCCGGACGGTAACGACACCCTGGTCGACAGCCTGCGCAACGCAGCGGCCAGCGTCTCCTCGTTGACCAGCAGCGGCGAGAACCACCTCGCCAGCGGCAACTTCGAGGCGGCCGAGGAGGCGCTATCCACAGCGGCAACCACCGTCGCCGAGGCGCGGGGCCTCGTCGGCGCGTACCAGAAGGACACGCTGGAGACACGGGGGCGTTCGCTGGCGGTCGAGCGAGAGAATCTGCTCGCCGCCCACAGTCAGATCATGGATGCTGACTACGCCGAGGAGACCAGCAACATGGCCCGGGCGGATGTGCTGGCGACAGCCAGCGCCTACGCGTTGCGGGTCGCCAACCAGACTGCGGCGACAACACTGAGCCTGCTTTCGTAGAGCAACGGGAGAGGGTTCTACCCGCACTCGACCAAAGGTCGGGACGGCCGGCAGGGACGCCGGCCGTGTTCTTTTCATCCCTCGGGATAGACGCCCAGGGCGTGGTTCCACTCGCGCAGGCGGCGGATGCGCTCGTCGCGGTCTGCGGGCAGACGCAACGGCCGGCCGCGGGTGTCCACAATCAGGCCGGCCACCCCGCCGGTAATCTCGCGTTCAACCGGGCGACCCGTTCCGGCACCGACGTCAAACCGCCGCGCCGGGCGAACGGTGACCGTCGCCGACTGCTCCGCCGCCAGCGGAATCCGGACGAGCTGCCCGACGGTCAGCTCGTGCGAGGTGTGCTGCCCGCCGCTGCGCACGTCGATCGACACGCAGGGCCGGCCGTCGCGATCGGTCCCGCGCGGTGCCAGGCACCAGCCCAGCCGCACCAGGCAGTCCTTGCGGAACACGTCAAGCGCCGCCTGCTCATTCACGGTGCTCAACACCCCCAACTGCGGCATCATGAAGATCGAATCGACGGTCAGCTCCGTGAAGCCCTCCGGCTGGAAGGCGTCCAGCATCATCAGCGCGGCCTGCACGCGGCGGGGACTGTGCGAGAGCACACCGCCCGAGCCGACCAGCATGTCCAGGCCCATCATGTCGACGAGCGACTCCTCCGCCCGCTCCTGCCGGAAAGCGTCGGCCATGCTCCGGCTGCGCCGCACACCCTTCAACCCGACGGCCATCTGCTTGTGCTGGTCGAAGGCGAGCCGCAGCGCCTCGCGGCAGACGGCCTGCTCGATCATGAGATCCTCGAGCGTCTGCGGAATCGTCGTCGGACGGATCATCTTGTTGCGGATGCGGTTCCGCACGTCGCGCTCGTCCAGCTCGAGCGGCACCCAGCGCACAACGTTCTCGAAACCGGCGTCCGCCACGACCTGCGAGATCGAGTAGCTCATCCCCAGGTTGGCCGAGACCGTGCGATTGAACACCGGCTCGCTCGTCGGCTCGGCCGCATCCGCCCGGAACACGGAGAACACGTCCGTCGTCGCCCCACCGATATCCACGCCGGCGAGCTGTATTCCCTCGTGCCGGGCGATCTGCTGCATGATGAGCCCCACCGCTCCGGGCGTGGGCATCAGCGGCGTGGTGGTCCAGGTCATCAGCTTGGCGTAGCCCGGAGCCTGCTTCATGACGTGTTCGAGGAACAGGTCGTGGATGCGGTCGCGGGCCGGCTGGAGGTTCTCGTAGTCCAGCGTCGGCCGGATGTTGTCCGTCACCGACAGCGCCACCCGCCGCCCGAGGATCTCCTCCACCTCGACCCGGGCCTGCTGGTTACCGGCGAAGATCACCGGCAACTGAAACCCCGCCCCGAACCGCGGCCGTGGGTCCGCCGCCGCGACCAGCTCGGCCATCTCGACCACGTGCTTGATCGTGCCGCCGTCGGTCCCGCCGGTAATGAGGATCATGTCCGGCCGCACGCGCCGGATGCGCTCGATCCGCTCGTGGTTGAGGCGTTGGTCGTTCGTGGCCAGCGTGTCCATGACAATCGCCCCCGCCCCGAGCGCCGCCCGGGCCGCGGACTCGGCGGTCATGTTCCGCACCACGCCGGCGACCATGAGCTGCAACCCCCCACCCGCCGACGACGTGCCGACATACGCGTCGCAGCCGTTTTCCCCCTCCCGCGGCGACCAGATCCCGCCGTCACGCAGGAATCGCCGACCGGTCAGGTCCTCGATCTCGGCGACGGCGTTCACGACACCGCGGGTGACGTCCTCGGCCGGCGCTTCGACCGTCGTCGGCGCTTCGCCGCGGGCGATCAGCCGGAACACGCCGTCGGTCTTCTCGATCAGAATGGCCTTGGTCGTGGTGGAGCCGCAGTCGGTGGCGAGGATCGTCCGAAGTTGGGGAGCGTCGGGCATCGGCGGTTCCAGGGATCTACGGCGTACCGGCCACATCATAAAGGACAGGGAATTGGGCGTTAAGAGCGGGGACTGCCGGTGATAACCGTGACGCTGGTTTGTAATGGTGTCGCCGGAGCGGTTGGCGTATGTTGATGTAGGAGGCATCAGGGTAAACTTGCGGGGTGCGCGTCATGAAAACGCGGATTGGTCCAGGGTACCTTAAGGACGACCGGCCGGCGGGCGACGAGGACAACTGGACGCCGCTGGGCGGCGTGGTGCGGGCGGCGATAGTCGGAACGGTTGTCGCGCTGGTCCTCGCTGCTCTGACCGCGCCGATCGTCTGGTATGTGCCGCCCATCATCATGCACTGGGCCGTGCGGTCCGGGCTGGCGTTTGTGCTGGCCTGGGTGCTCTTCGGCGTCACGCAGAAGACGGCCGGGTTCGTCGGCTGGCCGGTGTCGGGCCTGGCGATTCTGCTCGTGGTGGCCGTGCTGTTATCGCACCACGTCGTCATTGCATTGCACATCTGGCAGGCGAGCGCCCTGGCCGGACCGCCGACCGGGCTGATGTATTCGAACTGGCTCAGTCTCCCATACATCCTGCTGCTCAACGCGACGGCGTTCGTCACGCTGGGCATGTGCACGTGGATGTTCCACAGCGGCGACAACGGCGGATTCGCCGCGCTGACGGAGTTCTTCACGCTGCCTGTGCGCGGGAGCCGGCGATAGTGATTCTTCGAGCGCACACTGGCGGGGCCGCGGCGAGTTTGTAACATCCCGGGGGCATGATTCCGTTCGAACCCAAGCGGGTCTTCATCTCGGTGGCTGAGGACTCGGCGGACGTGCACGGTGCCTCGCTGCTGCGCGCCGCCGCCGACCGGCTACCGCATTGCCGCTTCTACGGCCTGACCGGGCCGCGGATGCGTGACGCGGGCGCCGAGACGCTGTACGACTTCACCGCGCATGCCGCGATGCTGGCCGGCGTCTTATCGGTCATTCGCCACGCCCGGGAGGCCGTGCGCATCGTGCGGCAGTCGTGGCAGGAGCAGCCGCCCGATCTGGTCGTCCTCCTCGACTCGCCCGAATTGCACCTGCGTCTGGCGAGCCGAGCCCGCCAGCTCGGCCTGCCGGTGCTCTACTACATCGCTCCGCAAACGTGGGCGTCGCGGGCCTATCGCAACCGGCGTATCGCCCGCGACGTCGACCGGCTGGCGTGCATCCTGCCGTTCGAAGAGGAGTACTTCCGCCAGGCCGGCGTGAACGCCGAGTTCGTCGGCCACCCCCTCTTCGAGGCCCTCGCTCGCCAGCAGCCGGACAAAGCCGAGGTTCGACGACTGCGTTCTGGCGACGGACCGCTGCTGGCCCTGCTGCCCGGCTCCCGGCGACACGTGATCGACGCCATGCTCCCGCGACAGCTCGACGTGATCAGGCAATTGCGGGCACGCGGTCTGGCCGTGCGGGCCGCGGTGTCCTGCGCCCGGCCGGAACGTGCGGAGCAGATTCAGCGGCACATACAGACCGCCGGCCTGCCGATCGAGGTGATCGCCGGCGGCAATGCGACGTTGCTGACAGCGGCGGATGCGGCGCTCGTGGCGTCGGGTACGGCGACGTTCGAAGTCGCCCACTACGGCACGCCGATGGTGGTGATGTACGACGCCGGCGGGCTATTGGCCTGGCCCTATCGCCTGTTCGGCCGCTGGGTGATCACGTCGCCGCACCTGGCGCTGGTGAACGTGCTGGCCGGTGCTCGTGTCGTACCCGAGTTCATGCCCTTCGTCCCCGACACGCGCCCCATCGCCGACACGACGGCCCGCCTGCTGAGCGATGAGTCCTGGCGGACGTCGATGCGGCAGCAACTCACTGAGCTGACTGCACCGCTGACGAAATCCGCGGCCAGTGCCCGGGTCTGTGCACTAATTCAGGAATTGCTCGAGACCGCTGCTCAGGGATGAGACGATGCGCTGGCTGCCTCGTACGTGGCGACCACGTCGTGGAGCTCCTGCGCGCTGCGCGCACCCTCGATCGCCTTGCGGAACTCTTCCATGTTCATCAGGCGGCTGATCTTGGCCAGGGCCTGGATGTGCGGGCCCGTCTGATCCGGCGGACTGACCAGCAGCACCACGAACGTCACCGGCCGCTGATCGAGACTCTGGAACTCCACGGGCTCGGCCGGCTTGCCGGCGGCGATGACGAGCTGTTTGCAGCCGTCGCTCTTACCGTGCGGAATGGCCAGTCCGTAGCCGATGCCGGTCGTTCGCTCCGCCTCACGCTTCAGGACGGCGTCGAGGGCCAGGTCACGATTGGTCAAACCACCCGTCGCATTCAGCAGGTCGACGAGCTCGGTGATCACACCGGTCTTGTCGTTGCTCTGAAGGGGAACACGAATGCGCTCGGGTGTCAGAATCTTGCTCAGTTCCATGGAGTCTCGCCTTGCCCGCTGCGGTGCCGCCAAGGTCGCAAAACTCTCAGTATATCGCGTCTCTGCCATCAGTGCCAACTCCCATCGGCTGCTCGCTCGCCGTCCGGACCCGCGCCCGCGCGGCCCGGCCCCATGCCTTTCGCCAGCGCGGGCCAGCCGCTATAATGCCTGTTCAACTTACACGGCTGCCTCTTAGATAATTCAGATTCCAGCGGCCTTCTGGGAGCGGCATGATGGATTTTGACCTGCCGGAGGATGTTGTTGCCATCCGCGATATGGTCCGGAAATTCGCGGCGGAGGAGATTCGTCCTCACGCCCGCGAATGGGACCGTGAGCAGTGGGTCCCCGACGAAGTCGTCGCCAAGCTCGGCGAACTCGGCCTTCTCGGCACGTTAACGCCAGAAGAATACGGGGGTGCCGGCCTCGGCTACCTGGCCAACGCCGTCATTATCGAGGAACTCGCCCGCCAGGACGGCGGCGTGGCCCTGCTCGTCGCCGCCCACAACGGACTGGCACAGTCGCAGATCAACCTGTGCGCAAATGAGGAGCAGAAGCGCAAATATCTACCCCGCATCGCCAGCGGCCAGGAGCTCTGCGCCTGGGGCCTGACCGAGCCGGAGTGTGGTTCCGACGCCGCGGCCTTGAAATCACGGGCCGTCCGCGACGGCGACGGCTGGCGGCTTACCGGGCACAAGATGTTCATAACCAACGCCGCCCGGGCGAAGGTCTTCGTCATCATGGCCCGCACCGATCCGGACCTTGGCCCCAAGGGCATCTCCGCCTTCATCGTCGAGCGCGACGACGAGGGCTTCGCCGTCGGGTCCAAGGAGGACAAGATGGGCATGCGGTCGAGCGACACCATGGCGCTCGACTACGAGAACGTCTATCTCGGGCCCGACCGGCTGCTCGGTGAGCTCAACCATGGCTACGCCGACGCCCTGAAGGTGCTCGAGCGCGGCCGCGTGGCCATCGGAGCCCTCTCCGTCGGCCTGGCCCGCGGCAGCATCGAGGAGTCGTCCGCCTACGCCAACGAGCGCGTGGCCTTCGGCAAGCCGATCGGCCGGCTCCAGGCGATCCAGTTCAAGCTCGCCGACATGGCCACCGAGTTCGAGGCCGCCCGCCTGCTCATCCACGACGCGGCCTGCACGCTCGACCGCGGCGGCGACGCCAAGCTGAAGGCCTGCCTCGGCAAGCTCTTCGCCAGCGAGATCGCCACCCGCGCCGGCCTGGAAGCCATCCAGATCCACGGCGGCTACGGCTATACCAAGGACCTCCCTGTCGAGCGCTACATGCGCGACGCCAAGCTCGACGAGATCGGCGAAGGCAGCAGCGAGGTGCAGCGCATCGTCATCGCCCGCGAACTGCTTCAGGGGGCGACCATCTGCTGAACCGACCTTGAGGTACAAGGGGTCATACTGTGGACTTCCGATTCAACGACGATCAGCGGGAGATGCGTGACGCGGTCCGCAGCTTCTGCGAAGGCGCCGTCGCCCCCCATGCGGAGAAGCGCGACCAGGATGGCTGCTTCGAGGACGGCTTCATCGAGGAGGTCGCCGAGCTCGGCCTCTTCGGCACGTACATCCCCGAGCAGTACGGCGGCACCGGCCTCGAATACACCACCTACCTGATGACCGTCGAGGAGCTGTCGCGGGCCTGCGGCGCGACCGGCATCCTCGTCTCCGCCCACCATTCACTCTGCGTCGACCCGATCCTGGGCTTCGGCTCCGAGGAGCAGAAGCAGAAATACCTGCCGAAGCTCGCCAGCGGTGAGTGGATCGGCTGCTTCTCGCTCACCGAGCCCGGCAGCGGCAGCGACGCCGGCGCCGCCAAGTGCATGGCGGTCGAGACCGGCGACGGCTGGGTCATCAACGGCACCAAGAGCTTCGTGACCAACGGCCTGCACGCCCACGTCATCGTGCTCTTCGCCGTCACCGACGCTGACAATCCCAAGCGCCGCATGTCCGCCTTCGTCCTGGAGAAGGACACCCCCGGCTGCTCGATCGGCAAGGTCGAGAAGAAGATGGGCATTCGGGCCAGCAGCACGACCGAGCTCGTCTTCGAAGACTGCCACTTGCCGCATGAGGCCCTGCTCGGCGAGCGCGGCCGCGGTCTGAACATCGGCCTGGCCACGCTCGACGGCGGCCGCCTCGGCGTCGCCTCGCAGGCCCTGGGCATCTCCGAAGCCGCCCTGGCCTGCGGCGTCAGCTACAGCCAGGAGCGCGTCCAGTTCGACCGCCCCATCGCCAGCTTCCAGGCCATCCAGTGGAAGCTCGCCGACATGGCGGTCTGGATCGCCGCCGCCCGCGCCCTCACCTACCGCGGCGGCTGGCTCAAGCAGAACAGGAAGCCTTACGGCGTCGAGGCGGCCATGGCCAAGCTCTACGCCAGCGAGATGTCCAGCCGCGTGACCAACGCCGCCCTGCAAGTCTACGGCGGCTACGGCTACTGCGTGGACTACCCCGCCGAGCGGCTCCTGCGTGATGCCAAGATCACGGAGCTGTACGAGGGGACCAGTGAGATTCAACGGCTCGTGATCGCCCGTCAGATCCTGGCCGAGCCCCAGTGGGTAGCGAGAGGATAGGACTCATGCCAAACGATTGTGCATACATTGTCGATGGGAAGCGCAGCCCGGTGGGTCGCTTCCTGGGCACCATCTCCGGCCTCTCCGCCATGGAGATCGGCACGCAGGTCGCCAAGGCCCTGCTGACCGTCACCCAGGCGGATCCGCAGGCGTTCGACGAGGTCTACGTCGGCCAGGTGCTCCAGGCCGGCTGCGGTCAGAACCCGGCCCGGCAGGTCGCCCTCGGCGCCGGCATCCACGACGCCATCTCCTCCTGTACCGTCAACAAGGTCTGCGGCAGCGGCCTCCAGGCCGTCATGTTCGCCGACCAGGTGATCCGCGCCGGCGACGCCGACCTGATCCTCGCCGGCGGCATCGAGTCCATGAGCCAGGCTCCCTTCCTCACGCGGACCATGCGCTCGGGCAACAAGTTCGGTCACGGCGAGATGGTCGACGAGATGCTCTACGACGGCCTGACCAACGTCTACAGCAAGGAGCTGATGGGCGAGCTCGCCGAGTACACCGCCGAGAAGGCCGGCATCACCCGTCAGGCCCAGGACGAATGGTCGCTGCGCAGCCAGCAGCTTGCGGCGAAGGCCTGGGACGCCGGCCTGTTCAACGACGAAGTCGTCGCCCTGACGCTGCCCCGCAACAAGGGCACCTTCGAGAAGGACGAGACCTTCCGCGCCGACACTACGCTGCAGAGCCTCGCGGGGCTGAAGCCGGCGTTCAAGAAGGACGGCACCGTCACCGCCGGCAATGCCTCGCAGCTTTCCGACGGTTCCGGCATGCTGCTGGTCGCCAGCGAGAAGGGTCTGAAGAAATGCAGCGCCAAGCCCGTGGCCCGCATCGTGGCTACGGCCACCGCCGGCGCCGCCCCGCGCGAGCTCTTCTTCACGCCGCCCGTCGCCGTCCGGATGGTCTGCGACAAAGCCGGCTGGAAGCTCGACGACGTCGATGTCTTCGAGCTGAACGAGGCGTTCGCCTCGCAGACACTCGCCGGCCTGAAGGCCCTCGAAATCGATACTGACAAGGTAAACGTCCACGGCGGGGCCATTGCTCTGGGTCACCCCATCGGCGCCAGCGGGGCCCGCGTCCTGGTGACGTTGCTGCACGTGATGAAGGCCCGCCGGGTCAAGCGTGGCGTGACCGCCGTCTGCCTGGGCGGTGGCAACGCGGTGGGTATGGCCGTCGAGGCGCTCTAGCGGTCGGGCAACCTGGTAACGGGAACTGGAGGATACAGCGTGAACATCCGAACCAACATCAAGACCGTCGCCGTCATCGGCACCGGCACCATGGGCAGCGGGATCGCCCAGGTCTTCGCACAGTCCGGCCGCAAGGTGCTGATGCACGACGCCCGTCCGGGCGCCGTCGACCATGCGATCGTCACCATCGAGAAATCGCTGGACAAGCTGGTCAGCAAGGACAAGCTCACGGCCGACGTCGCCGCGACGGCCAAGAGCAACCTGTCCAGCGCGGCCCTGACCGACATGAAGAACGTCGACCTGGTCGTCGAGGCCATCTTCGAGGACCCCGCGGTCAAGCGCGAGCTCTACACCGCGCTGCAGAACACCGTCGCCCCCGACGTCATCTTCGCCAGCAACACCAGCAGCATCTCGGTCAGCGAGCTCGGCGCCACCAGCGGCCGCCCGCAGCAGTTCATCGGCATGCACTTCTTCAACCCGGTGCCGATCATGAAGCTGGTCGAGGTGGTCATCGGCTTGCAGACCGCCGAGCCGGTCGTGCAGGCGACCGTCGCCCTGGCCAAGGAACTCGGCAAGATCCCACACTGCGTCAAGGATCACCCCGGCTTCGTCAGCAACCGCATCCTCATGCCCATGATCAACGAGGCGGTCGCCTGCTTCGCCGACGGCGTCGCCGACGCCAGCACGATCGACGAAGTGATGAAGCTCGGCATGGCCCATCCGATGGGCCCGCTCGCCCTGGCCGACCTGATCGGCCTCGACGTGTGCCTGAACATCATGGAAGTCCTGCACCGCGACCTGGGGGAAGACCGCTACCGCCCGACGCCGCTGCTGCGGACCATGGTCCGGGCCGGCCTGCTGGGGCGCAAGAGCGGCAAGGGGTTCTACAGCTATGAGTAACGAAAAATCCACCACCACCGTCGAACTCAGCAAGGAAGGCGCGGTCGCCACGATCAAGTTCACGCCCGAGAGCGGCGTGAACATCTTCTCCTCCCGCGTCATCGGTAACCTCGGCCAGCTCATCGAGCGCGTCGCCCAGGACGCGCAGACCCGCTTCGTCGTCTTCCGCGGCGACGGTCGCGTCTTCCTGGCCGGAGCCGACATCGCCGAGATGGCCCGCTTCACCGAGGACCAGGGCCGGGCTTTCGCCACCAACGGCCACAACGTCTTCAACGCCATCTCCGCCCTGCCGCAGGTCACTTTCGCCGCCATCAACGGGCACGCCCTCGGCGGCGGCTGCGAACTCTCACTGGCCTGCGACTTCCGCATCATGGTCGGCGGCGCCCGCATCGGCCTGCCCGAGACGACGCTCGGCCTCATCCCCGGCTGGGGCGGCACGCAGCGTCTGCCGAAGGTCATCAGCGATCCGCACGCCCGCCGCATGATCTTCTCCGGCCAACCTATCACCGCCGAAGAGGCGTTGAAGATCGGCCTGGTCGACGAGGTCGTGCCATCGGCGGACGAGCTCAACCCGGCCCTGGAGCGCTGGTTCAAGCTGATGGACACGCCTTCGCCGCACGCCATCACCCGCGCCAAGCGGGCCCTGCTGCAGAAGGACGAGATCGAGGAATTCGGCAAGTGCTTCGTCTGCTCGGACGCCAAGGAGGGCATCACCGCCTTCCTCGAAAAGCGCCCGGCCCCCTGGGTTACGCAAGACAAGAAATAGCGGCCACTGCCTGGCCGTTAGCGAAGAGGTGGGTGAGCCCGCGCCATCACTGCGGTGGTGCGGGTGTTTCTTCTGACTCCTCCACGGACCGCCGCAGGCGAATCCACATGGGGCGCCCGGAGCCGCTCCAGCCGGCCGCCGATCGGCCTTTGCAGAATGGAGGACGTACTGATAGTCTGATGTGCTCCGGTTGATGGTCGGGGGGCCAGTGTTGCTTAGGCTAGGCGCATGTGCCGCCGGCGGCGTTGGGGTTACCTGGAACAGATTGCGAGGGTTCGCCCATGCATACTCAGTATGAGATCGGCGTTATCGGTGCGGGCAACGCCGCCGAGGGCATTGTGCACGGCGTGTTGCGCAACAGTGTGTTGCTGGACGATCGGATGATCGCCGCCGATCCAGACCCCGAGCGCCGCAGGGTCTTCGAGAATCGCTTCCATATCGCGACCACCGCCGACAGCCGTCGCGTCGTCGCCGAGAGCTACATTCTGCTGCTGGCGGTCAAGCCGCAGATCTGGCGTTCTGTCGTCGCCGGCTTCGCCGACCTGATTCGTGAAGACCACGTGATCATCTCGATCATGGCGGGCGTTCACACGCAGGCCCTGGAGGAAGAGCTCCCGGGAACGCGGGCCCGCGTGGTGCGCGTCATGCCGAATCTGGCGTCGCACGTCGGCGCCGGGATGGCCGGCATACACCCGGGTCGCTACGCCAGCGAGGCTGACCTGCTCCGAGCGCAGCGGATATTCGAAGCCGGCGGCAAGAGCGTTCACATCCAGGACGAGACCCTCATGGACGCCGTCACGGCCGTTTCCGGCTCGGGTCCGGCGTACTACTACTTCTTCAGCGAGGCGCTGGTGGCAGCCGCCGAGCGCGTCGGTCTCTCGCGGCAGTACGCCACGTTGCTGGTGCAGCAGACCTGCCTCGGCGCGGCGCGCATGATGATCGAATCGGGCGAGTCGCCGGAGGTGCTGCGCGAAAAGGTCACGTCCCCCGGCGGTACTACGGCGGCGGCGATCGAGTCGCTACGGGCCAGCGGCGTGTTCGAGAGCATCGCCGCCGGCGTCGTCGCTGCGTGTGAGCGCGGTCGCGAATTGGGGCAGACGAATTCGTCCTGATGGACCGCCGAGCGCGGCATGAGAAACACCACCCGACCGGCTTTCCAGCACTGACCCCGGACGTCTACGCCCGGTTGCAGGCCGTAGGGCGGGTTTCACGCGCCGTTCGCTCCGCGGCGAGAAGGACGCTTGATCGAGGCACGCCGACGCGTCGCGCTGAACCCGCCCTACCCTTATGCCCCGCTGCACTGCAACACAACCAGAAACCGCCCGACGGCCTCCGCCGCCGGCGTCTCGAACAGGTACGGGTCCCGCAGCAGGTACAACCCCCGCGGCGACAGCTCGCCGCCCGCTGCCGCCAGCGCCAGCAACTCCTCCGCATCATACGTCCGCAGCGTGAACGCCTCCCGCCACGTCCCCGCCGGCTCCCCCTGCTGCACCTCGAATACCCACTCGATCCGGCTGCACCGTTCCGCCGGCGTCGGCCCGGCCAGCACCGTCCACGTCACGCGCACCGACGTCTCGTCGCGCGACAGCGTCCAGGACACCGGCCGGCCGACCTTCTCCGCCTCGGCGTCGAAGCCGACTTCGAGGTCGGCGACGAACAGCCCGCCGGGCGTGAGATGCTCGGCGATGCCCCGCCACAGCCCTTCGATCGCCGTCGGCGCGGTCACGCAGCGCAGCGTGTTCGCCGAGGTGTAAACGAGGTCGAACCGCCGCCCGAGTGCTAGCGCGCTCATGTTTCCGACAGCGAGTGTCGCTGACGTTCGTTGTCGGGCATATGCAACCATCTCCGCGCTCAGGTCGATGCCCGCCAAATCCGACATGTGGGCTTCCAAACCACGCAGCAGCCGACCGGTCCCGCAGCCCAGTTCCAACGCACTCGCCGGCGACCGCCCGCACGTCCGGCAGGCGAACAGCAATCGCTGCACCTCGGGCGTTGTGTCCCACCCGAACGCGATGTCGTACACCAGCGGCGGAATGCCCGCGGGCGACGACGGTCCCGAGCCAGCTTCCGCGTTCATGACGCCTCCAGCGCGGCCAGCGGTGCGGGCCGACCAATCCGCCACGCCCACGCCGTCGCCGCCATTAACACGCCAATCGCCGCCAGATGAATGCCATACCAGCGCACCAGGTGCCAGCCGAGGCAGATGTCGCCGATAACCCAGGCGACGACGGCCGCCACCGCCAGCCGCATGCCCCACGTCCAGCACTGCGGCTCGCGCCCGCGCGCTCGCACCAGCGCCGCCCACACCACCACGACGCCCGGCAGCGCCCACGCCAGGTAATAGTGCCGCGCCATCGGCGACGGCCAGAACGTCGCCAACAGCCACATCGCCGCCACCGGCGCCCAGTTCTCGGCCCGCCCCCGCGTTAGCCCCGTCGCCACGGCCAGCGTGACCAGTCCGCACAGCAGTATGCCAAGCCAAATCCCGTACACCACCTCCGCCGGCAGATCCGCCACGTGGAATCGCGGTACCCAGCGGATGTCGTACAGCAGCCGCGCCCAGCCCCCTTCCCGTGGCGGCATCGGATCCACGGTCAGCACCTGCCGCGGCGTCAGCTCGGCCCGGGCCAGGGCGATCTCCTCCGCCGGCACGTCACCGTAGAGAATGACCTGCTCGTCCGCGTCGGGCACGCTGCGCAGCCACCGCGTCAGCACCGCCGACAGCGACGAGTTGTGCCCATGTCGATGCGCCCGCAGCAGCGGCTGCTCGATCAGGTGGCGGTTGCTGTGCCACTCGGATCGGCGGAGCCACGCCCGATGCTCGTCGATCGCCCCGCCCACGCCGAACATCGCTACGCTCGGCGCCGCATCGAACAGCACGAACGCGAGCACCATCCCCGCCAGCGCCCGCCACCGCCGGCGCAGCAGCAGATATCCGGCCAGCAATGCCGGCATCGTCTTGATGAGTGCCGCCAATCCGAGCAACAGGCCGCCAGTCAGCCCGCGACGCCGCTCAACCAGCGCCAGTCCCACCACGCACAGCACCAGTGTCCACAGCGTGAGCTGGTTCGCCTGGATCGCGTGGGCGATGTTCGGGCTCGCCACCAGCACCGGCCAGACGATCGCCCCCGCCGGCAGCTCCGGGACCCACCACCGCCGCAGCATGTAGATCGCCCCCAGCGCCGCCAGCACATTGCTCAAAACGTACAGACTCGCCCCCACCGGCAACGGCAGCCACGTCATAAACGGCAGCAGACAAAACGTCGTCGTCGGCAGGTAACCGAACATCGCCGTCCCGGGCGCCGTGCCGCCGTGCTCCCAGGTATAGCGTACCTCGTCGCGCAGCGGCTGCCAGTCGGGCCGGTTGTTCAGTGCCCGGTACATGCCGGTCAGCACGCCGATCACGAGTGCCAGGGCCACGACCGCGCCGGCCACGCGTCGGGCGGCGCGACCCCGTCGCAGCGTGACGCCGGTCAGATCCGGGCTGTCGGACATGGAGGCCATTGACGTGACGCACTCCCCGGCCCGCAGGCCGCGACGGGGATTGTAGGAAACCGTAGGCGGCGATGGTACCCGTTCGCACACTGCGGGCTTACGATTAGCGGATTAGGCTCTGCCCGCCGCCCTGCCCGGCTTGCCGCCGGGAGCATGGGCCGTGGCGAGCAAGACTCGACAGGCCCAACCTGCTGACAAGGAGATGACGGATGAACCGGATGGTGCGTATGACGTGGGCGTTGCTGCTGATCGGGGCCCTGAGCATCTGGCTGGCGGGCTGTGCCGGCCCGGGCGGGAAGACCGCCGCCCCCGCCGATCAGCCCGAGAAAATCAAGATCACCAAGCTCGACGACCTGCCGCAGCACACCTATCCCTTCACCGGCAACGTCCTGGAGCTGATCCGTGACGACGCCAGGGTGCACGAGCTCGTCACCAAGGTGCGGGCCGACGTCGAAGGCGACCTCGCCAAGTACGAGATCGACGACGCCAGTACGTTGCAGGGCATGCACGCCACGCTGGTCACCTGCGACCTGATCGAGGGCCGCTACGACGACGCCCTGGCGCGCTCCGAGAAGATCCGCGAATTGGAAAGCAAGGAGGCCAAGAAGCTCACCGGCGGCCTGACGCTCGAGGCGACGGCTTTCGCCAAGCGTGAGGCCGGCGCCGACATCACCACGCCCGCCTTCCGTAAGGCTTTCCGGCAGTGCCTGGACGAGAAACTCGCCAAGCTCCCCTGGGACATCGTCCAGGACGACATCCAGCAATCCAAGGGCCGCCTGGAGTTCATGAGTGAAACCCTGATCGCCGGCATCGTCCAGGGCCGGATGCAGGTGACTGTGGACGCCACCGGCGAGCTCAGCGATGACCTGGCCGCGAGCGTGCTCGGCATCCACTACATGCTCAAGGAGCGCTTGCCGCTGAAGGACGTCCTCATCGCCGCCTACCAGCAGGTCATCGACGCCCACCAGGAAGCGAAACAGGATATCTGGGCCGATCGCGCCGTCACCCTCAGTCCAAGCGATACCACGATTCCCATCCTCATGGCCGCCTGGGATTCCGGCACCGACCCCGAGGTCTTCGCCGACCAGATCTGGACCAACCCCGACGAAGTTCCCGACGGCGCCGACAACGACGAGAACGGCTACGTCGATGACATCCACGGCATCGCCTTCGACATCAACGCCAACCGCACGACCGGCATGCTCTATCCGCTCGGCGAGGTCGCTCCGCGCATGCCCAGCATCATGAAGTACATGAAGGGTCTGAGCGACCTGCAGGCCGCCGTCGACAGCCCCGAGGCCAGCGCCCTGAAGAAGCACATGTCCGAGCTCAGCCCCGAGGACGTTAACGGCTTCATCGAGGATCTCGGCCTCGCCGGCAACTACTGCCACGGCACGCACGTCGCCGGCCTCATGCTCGACGGCAACCCCTGCGCCCGCCTGCTCATCGGCCGGCTCAGCTACGACTTCCATACCATCCCCGTCGCCCGCACGCCCGACTGGGGCCGGCGCGACGGCCAGAAGTGCCGTGACTTCGCCAGGTACTTCCAGGAGCACGGCGTGCGCGTCGTCAACATGAGCTGGGGCGAAGCACTGAACGACATCATCGGCTCGCTCGAGAAGAACGGCATCGGCGACACTGCTGAGCAGCGTCGCGAAATCGCTCGCGAGGTCTTCGGCTACCAGCGCGACGGGCTCTACAGCGCCCTCAAGAACGCCCCGGAGATTCTCTTCGTCTGCGCCGCCGGCAACGCCGACAACGACGTCGAGTTTGACGAGGACATTCCCTCCTCCTTCGACCTGCCCAACCTCCTCGTCGTCGGCGCCGTCGACCAGGCCGGCGAGCCCACCTCCTTCACCGCCTTCGGCGGCACCGTCCAGGTCTACGCCAACGGCTTCGAAGTTGAGAGCTACGTCCCCGGCGGAGAGCGCATGGAGATGTCCGGCACGTCGATGGCCTCGCCCAACGTTGCCAATCTCGCCGGCAAGCTGCTGGCCATCGACCCCTCGCTCACGCCGCCCGAGGTGATCGACTGGATCAAGCGCGGCGCCGAGCTCCGCCGCGAGGGCGACCGCGAGTACCTGCTCATTAACCCCCGCGAGAGCGTCAAGCTGCTGCGGGCCCACCTGGAGAAATAGACCGGCTGCGCGGCCGGCGCAAGCTCAACGTGTCGCCACATTCACGAGCAGTGGCGCCAGCACGTTGAGCTTGCGCTGCGTCAGCCGGGCGAACCCCGCCTCTTCCACCCACCGCCGAATCTCTGACCACGCTGCGTGGTGCACGTGCCGCTCGACCAGCGCCACCGCTACGTCGAAGACGATCCAGCCCACGACGTTGTCCCGGAACCCGTCGATCAGAATCAGCAACCCCCCCGGCCGCAGCACACGCCAAAACTCGCGAATCACCGCCGCCTGGTGAGGATAGTGGTGAAACGAGTGGCAGCAGCACAGCGCATCGAACGCGCCCGCCTCGAACGGCAGATGCTCGGCGTCGCCGTGTACCACCCGCAGCCGCTCCGCCGCCGGATGCGCCGCGAACTTCTCACCCGCCAACCGCACCATCTCCGGCGAGAAGTCGAGCCCGACCAATTCCCGCGCCTCATCGTCCCCCGCCAGACACGCCAGCAGGTTCCCCGTCCCACATCCCACATCCAACAGCCGATAACCGGCGTGTACGACTGAGTCCCCATCCGATGCCGCTAGTGACCCGTCCGCCGGCCCATCCGGTGCCACTGGTGGCTTGCCCACCAGTGCTTCCGCACCGTGCCAGCGAGCCAACTCCTCCCGACAAGCCCGGATCGTCGGCAGGAACACCAGCTCATTCAGAAACGAACGGTCATACGACGCCGCCCACTTGTCGAACTCCGCCCGCGCAGACTGCCGCATGCGGACCTGGTGTTCAGGATGTGGGGCATCGCTCCGCGTCACCCGCTCGCCTCCATTCGTGGCACCCGTTCCCAACGGTCGCCGGCCCCACAGTTATAGAGGCTCGCACACAACCCGGCCACCGCCTGGACCCTACCGGCTTGCCAGTCTCGCCCACCTACCGCACACTGGCGCCCGCGCTGCCACACCCGTCTCGTCCCGGCGGCGCGGAGGACCGCTCTTTGCTGCCACAGGCGCTGCACGGCTGGATCACGGTCGCGGTCATTCTCGCGGCGTTCGTCGCGATGGCCCGCAGCCTGTCCACGCCCGACGTCATCCTGCTCGCCGGCGCCGTGCTGGTGACCGTCCTCGGCGTTATCACGCCCGACGACATGATCCGCGGCTTCGCCAACCCCGGCATGCTGACCATCGCCGCCCTGTTCGTCGTCGCCGCCGGCCTGCGCGAAACCGGTGCCCTCGACCGGCTGGGCCGCTCACTTCTGGGTGGCGTGCAGACGGCGCGTGGGGCCTTCGCCCGCCTCGCCCCGCAGGTGACCGCCCTCTCCGGTTTCCTCAACAACACGGCGGTCGTGGCCATGCTCCTGCCGGTCGTCACCGACTGGTGCCGCCGACACCGCGTCTCGCCCTCCCGGCTGCTGCTGCCGCTCTCGTACGTCACCGTGCTCGGCGGAACGTGCACGCTAATCGGCACCAGTACCAACCTGATCGTCAGCGGCCTGCTCGCCCAGACCTCGGCCGAAGCGACCGATCCAGCAAAGGCCCATGCTCTCCGCGAACTCTGGTTCTTCGAGCCGGCGCCGATCGGCCTGGCCGCCGTCGTAGTCGGTGCGTGCTACCTGGCCTTCGTCGGCCGCCGACTGCTGCCCAATCGGCGGGTGCTCCGCGAGAGCATGGGCGACGCCGCCCGCGAATATCTGGTCAACATGCGCATCGGCCCGACGTGCCCGCTCGTCGGCCGATCCATCCAGGACGCCGGCCTCCGCCGACTGCCCAAGTTGTTTCTCATCGAGGTTGTCCGCGACCAGCGCATCATCGCCCCGGTCGAGCCCGACGAAGTCCTCCAGGCCGGCGACCGCCTGACCTTCACCGGCGTCGTTGACACGATCGTCGATCTCGAGCGCATCCCCGGCCTCGTCGCCGAGGAGCACGAGGAAGCCGCCGCCGGCCGTCCCGCTCCCGCCGAAGGCCGCTACTGCGAGGCCGTCGTGTCGCGCACGTCGCCGCTTGTCGGCCGCAATATCCGCGAGTCCAACTTCCGCGCCCTCTACAACGCCGCCGTCGTCGCCGTCCATCGTGGCGGCGAGCGTCTGAGCGGCCGCGTCGGCGACATCGTCGTCCGCCCCGGCGATACGCTGCTGCTCCAGACCGGCCCGCACTTCGTCCAGGCCCACTGCAACAACGCCGACTTCTACCTTGTCAGCAGTATGGAAGACGCCCGCCCCGTCCGGCATCAGAAGGCATGGGTAGCCCTGGGCCTGCTCGGCCTGCTGCTCGTGCTGCTGCTCACCGGGGCGGTGCCCACCGTCGTGGCCGCCTTCCTCGTCGCCGCGTTGATGCTGGCGACCGGCTGCCTCTCCGCCGGCGAAGCCCGCCGACAGGTGCAGTGGGATGTGCTGCTGGCAATCGGCGCCGCGCTGGCCCTGGGCGAAGCGCTCGCCGCCTCCGGCGCCGCCCACAGCATCGCCGAAACGGTCGTCCGCTGCACCGGTCCCCTCGGCCCGCTGGCCGCCCTGGCTGCCGTCTACGGCATCACGCTGCTGTTCACCGAGATTGTCACCAACAGCGCCGCCGCCGCCCTGGTCTTCCCGCTGGCGTTGATGGTGGCGGGAGAGTTGGGCGTCAGCCCGCGGCCGTTCGCCATGGCCGTCGTCTTCGGCGCCTCATTCGGCTTCGCCACCCCCCTCGGCTACCAGACGCACATGATGGTCCTCGGCCCCGGCGGCTATCGCTTCACCGACTTCGTCCGCGTCGGCCTGCCGCTCGACCTGCTGCTGTGGATCCTCGCCGTGTTGCTGATCCCCTGCATCTGGCCGCTGGCGACGCTCGGCTGAGCCGCCGACAGTCGCCACACGTCAGCTCGCGTCGCCGTCCAGGATCTTCCCCAGCCCGCCGAGAATGCTGCCCTCCCCTTTCTTCTTGCCCGCGATGCCGCCCGTGGCGTGGATCCGGTCGGTCAATCGAGCGAACGGCAGCGATTGGAGCCAGAGGTTGCCCGGCCCGGTCAGCGTGGCGAAGAACAACCCCTCACCGCCGAACAACGTGTTCTTGATGCCCCCGACGAACTTGATGTCGTACTCGATCGACGGCTGGAAGGCCACGATGCAGCCCGTGTCCACCCGCAACGTCTCCCCCGCCGAGAGCTGCCGATGATGCAGCGTCCCGCCGGCGTGCACGAACGCCACGCCGTCGCCCGCCAGCTTCTGCAGGATGAACCCCTCGCCGCCGAACAGACCCGCTCCGATCCGCTTCGTGAACGCGATGCCCACGGTCACGCCACGAGCCGCACACAGGAACGAGTCCTTCTGGCACAACAGCTCCCCACCGAGCTGTGCCAGGTCCATCGGCACGATCTTCCCCGGATACGGCGCCGCGAAGGCCACCTGCTGCTTGCCCGGCCCCTGCCCGATGAACGTCGTCATGAACAACGACTCGCCGGTCAGCACGCGTTTCCCCGCACTCCACACCTTGCCCAGCAGCCCCTGGTTCTCCTGGCTCGGATCCCCGAACCGCGTCTCCATCCGAATGCCTGGCGTCATGTACATCATGCTGCCGGCCTCGGCGACGACCATCTCGTCCGGGTCCAGCTCGACCTCGACGAACTGCATGTCGTCACCGCTGATCACGTAGTCGATCTCATCCGCTCGGCGTGTTGGTGGCGGCGGCGCCAAACCCTGCTCAGCCGTCCCCCTCAGCACGGTCACGTGCCGAGCCGCCGTCCAGGTGCTCAGCCCCGGCCCGAATACCAGAGTCTCATCCCCCTGCAACGAATCCAGCTTGGCGATCAGCTCCGCCTTCGTCAGCGGCCCCACCGACTCCCCGTTCTGCGCGTAGTACCACTCTGCTGCGGCCATCACACACCCTTATGATCGATCTGTCACAACCCGCCAACAGCCGCCCCGCTCGCCGCCACCATCGCGGCCGGCGTGGCCCGCGGACCCTCGCCCCCGTCCCTTCCCCACCTATTCAGAACCGTCCGCCGACCCCGGCTCCAGCGGCTCATCCATCGTCCCCGACTCCTCCGTCTCCGGCATCTCGGCCGGCTGCTCCTCCTCGGCGGCCGGCGGGGGCTCGATCTCCGTCGTCGACTCGGCCGGCGGCGGCGGCGGCACGTACAGCCGCTCGCTCTCCTCACCCAACTGCCACGTAACCTGCCGGCGGATGACCTTGTTGTTCTTCCCGATCTCCGTCACGCGGAACATCAGGTATTCCGGCACGCTGATCGTGTTGTCGTCGCCGATGAACTCGACCTTCGGCAGCGTGACGTCGTCCTCGATCATCACGGTGTTCTGGTGTCCGAAGAACGAGACCTTCGTCAGCCGAGAACCGCGCTGCACGGTCCATTGGTTCCCGGAGCCCCAGATCCCGACATCCCCGAAGTACACGCCCGTCCGCGTGGACTGGTCCCCCGCCAGTGAGTTGTGCGCACAGCCGCAGACCCCGAGCAGGACCCCCAACGCCATGACGACCAGGACGATTCTGTTCATCGCATCAACCTCGCTATGAAGCCCGTTCGGTCGAGAGGCCTCGACGCGAATGTAAACCATGTGCGGGCCAGTGTACTACGCGCCTGCACGTTGCACCACCGCCGCCCACGCCGGAATTGTCGGCCTTGGCCCTACTTCGCCGACGACCCGCTCACCACCACGTCCTCCGACCGGGCCAGCCGCTTCAGCGTCCGCCGGCGCAGGTACGTCAGCGGCCGCGAGATCCAACGGTGCAGCCGAATCCAGACGCTCAGCCGCTCCAGCCGCGCCCGCTCCTCGGCAGTCAGCAGGTCCGGCCGTAGCCGCCGCTTGTGTTTCAGACAGTGGTAGATGTCCGCCTGTTGGAACCGGCTCAGCAGCCAGCGCACCGGTCGCAGTCGCCGCCAGCCCGTCGGCGGCAGGTGCAGGGAGATCTGGAAGTCGATCAGGTAGGGCCGTCCGTCCTCCCCCACCAGGATGTTCTGCCGCTTGTTGAGGTCGACGTAGGCGATATGTCGGGTGTGCAGCGTCCGCACGAGCGTGAGCAGTTCGTCGAAAAAGGTGTCCGAGACCGCCTCGCGTCGACCCAGCGGGTGCCCTGGAACGAAGGCGTGAAGGAGCCCTGTTCGGCCGACACCCCCGATCAACCTCGGCACGAGCTCCAGGTCCTGGACCAGGCCGTACAACGTCAACTCATGTCGGGTGATTGCCCGACCTAGCCACACCATGGGCAATGACAGGAAGTCCGTTGTCCGTCCGAGTTTGAGCACCGCCAGCCCGTCCGGCCCCCGGTAGAGGCCTGTAGCCGCGAAGAAATCGTGTTTGAACGTCTGGACGTGCTCGAACCGCTGCCCCTGGCACTCGACCGCCGCCGGCAAGGCCCCGCCGGGCAGAGCGTAGAGCCACGCGTGCCGGGGCCGCCGACCATGTGGACCGTTTTGGGCGTCGCGCATGGGCGGAATTATACCCTTAACGAAATCCGTTGCCCGGATTTGCCTATGGCCTGGTACCCACATACGATCGGGACGGTGTTAAATCTCGGGTTTTGGGAGTGCTGCGCCCCGGTCGGGGCCGCCGGTGTGCGGCGTCGATCGACCGGGACCAGTAAAAAGGGCCGAAAGTTATGTTCCGCACAAAAGCATCCACTTATGCCATTCTGGCCGTTGCCGAAATCGCCAAGCGGCAGGTTGACGGTGCCGGCGGCGTCCAGGCCGGGGAAATCGCCCGCTGCCTCGAATTGCCCGCCGCCTACGCCGCCAAGGTGCTCACTCAGTTGGCGAGGGCGGGCATCCTGCGCTCAGACCGTGGGCCCCGTGGCGGTTTCCGCCTGCTGCGCCCCGTGGAGTCCATCGTCCTCCTCGACATCATCGAGGCGGTGGACGGCACGATCGTCGCCGAGACGGGCTTGGGCGCCAGCCAGGGCGAGGGCAACGTCGCCCATGGGACACTTCGCGGTCTGGACGACATCTACGACCGCATCGTCGAGCAGGTGCGTGCCTCGCTACGGCGAACCAACATCGCCAGCCTCGTCGAGCAGCCGGAAACGGTCTCCACCTTCGTTCCCGTGCCGTGATCGTCGACGGGCCCAGCGCCGACGGGCTGAGCGCCGCAAGGACAGTACGCGCTCGGTGTATAAAAAAAAGGCGTGCGGCACCCCGGTGGGTATTGGCGCGGTCTGAGGGTGCCGCAGCGAGTGGAAGCAACTTGTTGTGCGGAAAGAACTTAGGTTCGACAGGCATGTCCGTCGATACTTCAGCTCTTACGCATTAAGTATATCAACGGCACCTGTAGTTTCAACTACGTTCCCCGGCGATTCACCCGAATTTCAAACCAATTTGCCGACGGTCCGCCGTCAGGGCGAAGGCTCGTCCGATATCTCCGCCGCAAGCTCCCGCGCGAGCCCCGCCCACTCCGATTCCGGGTGCGCGTCGACGTAGCCCTGCAACAGCGTTCGCGCCAGTTGCCCCTGTCCGTCCACCAGGCACAGCGTCCCCTGCACAATCGCCGACTCCGCCGGCAGCTTGTCTTGCTCGCCGAGCTTTCGCAACACGACCATCGCCCGCTCGAACGCCCGCGCGTCTCGTAGCGGCTCGCCTCGCCGTGCCCGGCGCACCCAGCCGACCGCGCCGGCGACGTCCCCCGCGCGCAGCGCGCGCAACGCCTGACTCAGACAGCCGAAGGCATTGTCCGGATCATTCTCCAGCAGCTCGTCGATCCACGCCGGCGCATCCTCTTCGCCGGCGCACGTGATCGCCCACACGCGGAACGAGCGGAGTTCCCGGCTGTCCGGACGCAGGCGCACGGCGTTGTCCCAGGCACGGGCCGCCGCCTCCCACTCGCCGAACTGCGTGCACAACGTCTGAAAGCCGCGCAGCGCCTCGTAGTACCAGTCGTACCGCTGATACACGGCGGGAAACGTTTGGATCAGTGCCCCGTACAGGACCAGCGCATCGTCCCAATGCTCGCTGCGCAGGTGGTACTCAGCCAGCGCCAGGGCGGCCAGCGCATCGTTTGGGTTGTCGTCGAGAATCTGCGAGAGAATCGCGGCGCCGCGCCCGCCCTCGCCCACGCGGATCTCGCACAACGCCAGGCCGATGAAGGCCAATGGTGGTGCGTGGCCGGTCGCCACCGCCGCCTGGAACTTCGGCCAAGCTAGGTCCGGCCGCTTCATGTCGAACAGGTAGAGATAGCCGAAATCACAGAAGTGCGTCGCCTGCGTCAGCGGATCCTTCGGCAGCAGCTCTTCACAACGCGTGTAGGCCGCTACGGCGCCGTCCCAACGTTGCAGCCCGTGATACGCGTGCGCCAGACGCACCCACGTCAGGAATGCGTCCGGCTGCAACTCGCGGGCCAGCTCCGCCTGTTCCAGTGACGCGGCGAAGTCATGCGCATTCTTGAACATGAACGACAGCCGCCGGTGAAACGGGGCCCGGTCCGCCGGCCCGGGGAAGTAGTGGGCCAGGTCTTTCGCGCCGGCCGCCGCCCGTAGCGACTTCAGGCAACGCTCGTTGAAGTAGTTGTACTGGTTCCCGCCGGCGGGAATGCTCGCCACGTCGTCGGTCGGCAGGCGATGGTCCTTGGCGAACGAGTAGGACACCGCCTCGGCTTCCAGCGCCCGCGGGTCGCCGGGGTTCAGCCGGGCCACCTGCTCGCCGCGCTGCACCGTGCTACGGTAGAGGGATACTTGGGAGAGGTTGGCGACCATCAGCGCCGCCCCGACCAGCGCCGCCAACGCGAGGACCGGCCGCACCGCCAGCGCCTGCGCCGCCGGGGCCAACCGGGCCAGCCCACGCAGCACGATGACGCCCGCCACGAGCGCGGCGCCCATCAGCGGTTGGTACAGGTAGCGATCAGTCGCCGCCGCCTCGCGGGCACCCACCACGCCGATCAGCGGCAGCAGCAGCGCCCACCACCACGCCCAGCCGATGGTGACGATCCGCAACCCAGTCCGCTGCCAGGACCACCAGGCATGTGCCACTGTCGCCAGGCCGAGCGCCAGGCCCACCCACACCTGCCAGAACCCCCACCCGGTCCGCGGGTCGGGGAGCTGCCACCATGACACCCACCACGGACAAACGATGTCGCGGAAGTAGATCCACACGGCCAGCGCACTGCGGGCGATCGGATCGCCGAACAGCCCCTCCGCCGCATCCTGTACCAATCCCGCCCGCTGGCTCGTCCAGTACGTCACGATGGCGAAGGCGACACACACGATGCCGACCGCGTACACCCGCGGCCCGCGCCAGACGCTGCGCCAACCGCACAGGCCCGCCTCGACCACGGCCGCCAGCAGCACCCAGCCCACGACCGGCTTGCAGAGCATCGCCACGACCAGCGCCACCAGCGCGACGACAAACAGGTACGCGCGCCCCCGCTCCAGGCTGCACACGTACAACCCCAGCGCCGTCAGGGTGAACGTCGCCGACAGCAGGTGCGTTCGTCCCATGTCGGCGGCGAACGTGGTCACCAGCGCCGGGTGCAGCGCCCACAGCAGGGCCAGCGCCCACGCCAACACCAGCGCCACAGCACCGTACACCGGCCCTCGGCGCAGAAACAGCCACAACATCCACCACAGCAGCAGCGCATTGGCCACGTGCACCAGCACGTCCGTCCGCCGCACCGCCGCCACGTCTCCCCCCGACAAACGCCAGTCCGCCGCGTACGACAGAATCGGTAGCGGCTGATAGAGGTCCTCCACGGGCGGGAAACGGAAGATCAGCGCGAGCCGAGGCAGGAGACCGTCGGGGTCGAGACCCGCGCCGTTAACCTCGGGGTTACGGGCGATGAAGATGTACTCATCGCCGAGGATCCAGGGGGAATCGAGCCCGGGCAGCCCGCTGAGCCCCACCAGTATGACCAGCAGGGCGGCCAGCCCCCACGGCAACCAGACAGGCGAGCGCGCTCCCGCGGGTGGCGCGGTGCTGGCAACGTCCTCGCGCTGCGGTGTATCAGCCGGCATGCGTGCTTTATCGCCGGCCGGCCGCCGGGCTGCAAGAGAGCCACGCGCGCAACCTTCTCGCCGACGCACCGGCCCCGCGTGCGGCGACCGGCGCGCAACGCGTTATCGAGAAAACGCTTACCAGACGTTAACGCTTGAGTCCCTCCCCGGCGCAGGTTAGAATCGCATAGAACATCGTCTAGCAAGGAGCGCGTCTTGCAAGCGCAACCGGCCGTACTATCTACGAACGTGCTGTTGCTCAACCGCCTCTACCTGGCGGTGCGGGTCATCAGCGCGCGCCGGGCGCTCACCTTGCTCTACAGCGAACTGGCCGAGGTCGTGCACGTCGAAGACGGCCAATTCCTCGCGTATGACTTCGATTCCTGGGTGGAGGTCAGCGAGGCCAAGCGTCGCTTCGAGCCGGAGCAGCATGACTGGATCCGCACGGTCCGCTTTCACATCGCCGTGCCCAAGATCATTCGGCTCCTCGTGTACGATCGCCTGCCGCGAACGTCCGTGAAGCTCAACCGCCGCAACCTCTTCGCCCGCGACCAGTGCCACTGCCAGTACTGCGGCCAGCGCTTCCCCACGTCCGAACTCAGCCTCGACCACGTGATCCCCCGCTCGCAGGGCGGCGTGAACTCGTGGGAGAACATCGTCTGCGCCTGCGTCCGCTGCAATGTGAAGAAGGGCGGCCGCACGCCCGCTCAGGCCGGCATGCGCCTGATCACCCCCCCCCGGCGGCCACGCCGGTCCCCCGTCCTCACCATCAAGCTGTCCGACTCCCGCTACGCCAGTTGGCGCCAGTTCCTCGACTTCGCTTACTGGGACGTCGAACTCAAGTAAGTCCGGTTGACAGCCTAAAGTCGCGCAGTTTATCGTCCGATATCACGAGCGTTGTTGACGCAATGGTGGGGTGAGGCCACGAGCCGCAGGATTGGGATTATGCCATTCGAGCACTGGTCAGAATCAGTACTGCTTGCCGAGTTGGCGGACGACCCGCAGTTCACCGACGACTTGACCGCGATCATCGAGCAATGCAGCGAGAATACCCGTCTCGACGTCTTGCTCAACTTCGCCGCCGTGAACTACCTCAACTCGTCGAATATCGCCAAGCTCCTCAAGCTGCGCAAGTTGGTCACCGTGACCAACCAGCGCAAGCTCAAGCTCTGCGGCATCAGCACGCAGGTGTGGGGCGTGTTCCTCGTTACCGGACTCGACCACATCTTCGATTTCGTCGACGACGTGCCCAGCGGCCTGGCCACGCTCCAGATCGAGCGGTAGGCCGGCCACCTACGCCCCCAGCTCCTCCGGCGTCTCTCCGACATCGAGGATGCTGCACGCCAGGATTGGCTCCAATCCAAGCTCCTGGGCGCGGGTCACGAGTTCCTCACTCTCCGCCCCCGGATTGACGAACAGCTCCGCCGGTCGCAGTTTGGCCAGCACCGGCAGCAGCTTCAACCCCACCGGCGGCGGGACGTACAGCGAAACCCGGTCCAGCGGCACGGGGATCTCTTCGAGTGACCGCCAGACCTTCAGCCCCTCCACCTCGCCGCCGCGCGGATTGACCGGGTAGACAGTCCAACCCTGGCGTACGTGCGCCCTCACGGACCTGTTTCCGTACTTGGCCCGGTCCGCCGAAGCGCCGACGATGGCCACGGTCTTCTGGTGCATCACGATTCTCCGTTTCCCCTGGGCGGAGGAGCGTCGCTCTCCGTGTACCGCGGGGACACCGCTGTGTAGGGCCTTCCCAGCAGCCGCTTCACGAGGATCCACTCCCCGACGTCGTTGCCCTCAATCCAATGTCCGATAATTTGCAGGATATAACCAACGAGAACGAGTCCGGCCGGTCGCCACCAGAGAGCCCACCGCCACTGGCAGAGCTGCACGACCGCCAGCAGCACTCCGCCGACGGCCAGCGGAATCCCTACCAGATGCAAATAGAATGAGACAGGGTGTTGATGGCGTTCGAGCCAGTTCCGCAACCAGACGGGCCGCCCACGTTCCACGATCGGGATCATAACCGTCGTCGCTCGGGCGGCAAGACACGCCCCCAGCGGTCGCGGTTCCAGCAATTGTCGCCATCGTCCGATAGAGTATGCACGGAGACCATGATGATTGTGACCCTCGACGGACAACGGCTCGAGACACCCTTCGAACCCGGCTGCACGCTCGGTACGGTCGTCGACCAGGTGCGCGACGAGCACCTCGGTGATCGCCTTGTCGTGGGTGTGGCACTCAATGGCCAGACGATGGTCCACGATGATCTCGAGATCAATCTGGATCGGGCCCTCAAAGGCGACGACCAGGTCGACCTCGAGTCCGCGGACCGCAACGCCGTCGCCGTGGATGCCCTGCGGGCGATCAGCGAGCAGCTCGGCAGCGCGGCTCGCCTGCAACCGCTCGTCGCCGACCAGCTCGTCGGCCCGGGCGCTGGCGAGGCTATTCGCCAGGTCGGCGATGTCGTCGAGGTCTGGAACACTTGCACACAGGCGATCGCCCAGTGCAGTGGTCTGCTCGGCCGCGACCTGACACAGGTCGTTTATCAGGACCGGCCCATGCGCGAGCGGCTGGACGACCTCCTGACGAAGTTGCAGGAATTGCGAACCGCGCTCGAGGCCCGGGACTACGTTCTGCTCGCCGACTTGCTCCACTACGAGATGCCGGAAACCTGCCAGGCTTGGCAGGGTCTCCTCGCCGAGCTCGCCGCCGACATCCAGCGGTCCGCGCAAGCCGCCGGCTCGGGGCACTGATTTAGAGCGCGTCTCGCCTTCGCCGTCCGAGAACCCCTCCGCAACCGCACTTCAGATGTGTGCGTGCCGTAATCCGGCATGTCCACGCGCGCTTCAGATTTCTGGAATTTCGGGGTGACGAACGTCGGATGGCCGGGGGTCCCGCCGGCTTGACCTCGCCCTGTTTTACGTCCGAATAACTGACCGAAACCGGTTCGTGGGGCGGAAATGGCCGGTTGATTCTTCTCTTGACCCTGTACAGGCAGATGGAGTATATTCGCACGTGGGGATGGAGGTAGAGGCGGCAGGAGGCTGAAGCTGGGGATCTCTTGCCTCTGGCTCTGCAGGACGGCGTAGCAGTGTAGGGAGACCGCTGCGTTCCTGCTCACCCGTTGCGGCGGGTGTCCCGGGTAGAGGTCGCGCGAGCGGCTGAACGAAGGGAAGGAGCATGGGTAGTATGGAGGAGTGTTGTGGTCACAGGCGCGCATTGCGCGCCGTCGGTTCTTCCGGTGCGCCAGGATTGCCTGGTCGCCGACACTTCCTCCGCGAGTCCTTTCTGCGATACGACAAGTCAGATTTTCTCGGTCTGTTCCAGGGAGTTGCCCGGCGCGTCGTCACAGCGTGGTCGCGGGCATCGGTTAATTTGCGTGTGCGTGAGACCGCCCGCCGGTATGGGTGCAACGGCAGACGGCTTTCACGTACCTGAATCTTCTGGCATTCGAGAAGGGAGGTTAGGAAAAAGGTCCAGTTTGGCTTCCAGGTCCCAGAGTCTTCTTAACTAGGTCTGGCCCTTGCCTGATGTGAGGGCCGAGAAGCAACCTGCAATGGAGGAGGTCACAAGAATGAATTGGAGAAGAGTGGTTCTGTCGACTGCCGTGCTTTGTTGCGCGGCGTTGGTCTGGTCGGCCGCTGCGGCCGCCCCTCCCGTGTCTGCCAACCCGCCTGGCCCCCAGGCGTCTGCGAGCACAGCGATCTCGCAGGATCAGGTGCAGCCGGCTAAGGCCGCCCGTCACACGCTGACGGGTCCGGTGAAGCCCGGCGTGGCGGTGCCTCCGCCGATGAACGCCACGGCTGTGACTCCCAGTGCGTCCATTTCGCGCTCGGAAAACGACGACTGTGCGAACGCCGTCCCGGTCGCTCTGACCGCCGACGTTCCGGTCGTGGTCTACGGCGACACCACGGGCGACACTGAGGACTGCGCCGCGCTGAGCGGTGGCCAGTACACGGACCAGTGGTACGTCCTCACGATCCCCGAGGAGATGAACCTGTCGATTCGCTACTGCGATACCGACCCGGTCTTCGCCAACGGCTACATCGTGCTGGACACCACCTGCCCCTGCTCGGGCACGTTCATCGTGGCCAGCAGCTATGCCCAGGACTGCCCCGACGGCAACTGGAGCATGTACTGGAACAACCTGCCTGCCGGCACGTACTACTGGCCGGTACTCGGCGGTGACACGGGCTGTGTCGGCCCCTACACCGTGACGTTCCTTGGCGAACTCCCGCCGCCGCCGCCCGAGAATCCTTGCGAGGATCCGGAAAATCCGCCGGTGTACTACAACGGCGCACCGGACCAGGTGAACGGCCTAGCCTGCGAGCGCGGCGGTCTCATTGACCCCGGCCCGTGGATCGTGGACGACGTCACCCTCGTGGCCCCCACGACGATCACCGACCTGCATTGGTGGGCGGCGACCGAAGACGAGTACGGTTGGGACGGGTTCGACGACATCATCATTCTGGCCGACAATGCTGGCGCTCCCGGCGACGTCATTTACGAACTGAATGACGTTCCCAACACGCGCATTGCCACCGGCCAGTTCCCCAACGGTCGGCCTGAGTACATCTACACCATCGACGGCCTGAACCTGTTCCTGCCTCCGGGCACGTTCTGGATCGGCATGCGTCCCGTCGGCAGCACTGCCGCCGGCCGCAGCTTCTGGCAGACAGCCGCCCCGAACGGCACCACGCCGGTTTACTTCTACGGGCCCTACTGGGGCTACAACGAGTGGACGCCGTCCTTCGATGTCTTCGGCACGGACTATGACGTCGCCTTCTGCATCACCGGTGAGGCGGGTGAGCCGCCCGTCGGCGCCTGCTGCAACGACTACACCGGCGACTGCGTGAACGACGTCTCGCTGGCTGACTGCCTGCCTCCGCTCCGCTTCACCGCGGACACGGACTGCAACAGCATCCAGCCGCCTTGCGGCGTCCTGGGCGCCTGCTGCGTCGACCTGATCTGCGTCTTCACCGGCTACGAAGCTGCCTGTGACGACGCCGGCGGTCGCTTCTTCCCGGGCGAGGACTGCAATGCCGGGTTCGAGTGCCCGAATGACTGCGAGCACCGTATCGACCTGCTCGACTGCTACGGTGACGGCTGGAACGACAACACGCTCGACGTGCTCGTCAACGGTACGCCGGTTCTGACCGGGATCACCCTGGCCTCCGGTTCGGGTCCCCAGTCGTACTACTTTATGGCCGCGACCGGCGATACGATCACGACCGTCTACAACGCGGTCGGCAGTTACACGGAAGAGCCGTACTACTACGTCTATGACGGCTTCGGCTCCCTCCTTGGTCAGGACGGTATCGTCGGCAGCGATTGCAACCAGCAACCGACCGGCATCACCGTCTACGGCAACTGCGAACCGCCGACCAGCGGCGCTTGCTGCTACTACGCGGGCGGCTGCGACCTCGTCGGCAGCGAAGCCGAGTGCATCGACGGTCTGTGGCTCGGTCTGGGCTCCATCTGCGAGCAGTGCCCGTGCATGGTGCCCTGCGAGCCCAATGAGGGTGAAGAGGTCTGCTACGACGGCTACGACGACACCTACAACGCCGGCTGCAACTCCGATCCGCCAACCTTCCAGCCGATCGCGTGTGGCGAGACCATCTGCGGCACGTCGGGCGTCTTCGCTTTCGGAACCTCGACCTACCGTGACATGGACTGGTACCAGGTGACGCTGGATCACTCCTCGATCATCACGTGGAGCGGCATCGCCGAGTTCCCGGTCGCCATGTGGATCAAGCCGGACGGCTGCCCGTCTGGCGACAACATTCAGTTCGGGACGGCCCCGGAGTGCACACAGCTCACGCTGACGACCGAGTGCCTCCCGGCCGGCACGTACATCGTGATCATTGCCCCGTCCGACTGGGGTGCCTACCCCTGCGGCGTCAAGTGGGAAGCCACGCTCACGTGCGAAGAGTGCGAGTTCTACGGCGCCTGCTGCTTCGGTGACCCGATCCAGTGCGAGGATCTCACCGAGGAAAACTGCAACATGGTCGGCGGAACGTGGTATCCCGACGAGCTCTGCAGCGCCGGCTTCAACTGCCCGGGTAGCTGCCCCGACGGTGAGCTCATCATCGAGATTTTCACCGACGACTACCCCGAAGAGACGAGCTGGGTTGTTCAGCGCAACGGCACCGGCGAGGTCATCTGCTCCGCCGGCCCGCTGGAGAACGCGCAGACGCTGCATACCTGGACCTGCTGCATCGACGATGCCGGCTGCTATGACTTCGGTATTCTCGACTCGTACGGCGACGGCATCTGCTGCTCGTACGGCAACGGCTACTACAACCTGTACCACAATGGCACGTTGATCGCATCTGGCGGCGAGTTCGAAGACGCAGAGTGGACGACCTTCATCGGCGACGGCTGCGTCCCCCCGACCGGCCGCTGCTGCTACGAGCCGTGGCCGTCCTGCGTGGACGAGATCACCGAGGCCGACTGCACGGCCCTGTACGGCGGTGACTGGGTCCAGGATCTCAACTGCGTCGACAACCCGTGCCCCGAGCCGGGAACGGCCGACTTCGAGGTCGACGCTCCGTTCACGACGGCGACGCTCGACCTGTGCGGCGCCGGCGACGACTGCAGCCCGGTGAACCAGTCCAACGACACTGAGGATCACACGTACCTGGTCCACATTCCGAACGACGGCATGTGGAACTTCAATACGTGCCTGACCACCAGTGGCTTCGACACCTGGCTGGCCGTCGGCACCACGCTGTGCGGCGAGGACGTCGGCTGGAACGATGACTCGTGCAGCGTGCAGTCCGAAGTGATCGTCTACATCCCCGCCGGCGACTACTACGTCGACGTGGAAGGCTACTCGACCTGTGGCGAGTACATCCTCGACGTCCACGAGGAAATCCCCTGCGTCCTGTACTGCCCGTGGTGGGCGCCTCTCGAGCAGGAAGCCTGCGGTGACGACACCAACGGCGGCTGCAACATGGACGTCCCGGCCTTCGAGCCGATCGTCTGCAGCGAGACGCTGTGCGGCACCATCTGGGCCGACGGCGGCACGCGTGACACGGACTGGTTCGAGTATCGGGCCACCGCCGACGACACCATGACCTGGACCGTCGAGGCGGAGTTCGACGTCGTGATCGGTCTGGTCGAGACGAACACGCCGGGCTCGGGCGACTGCGCCGACACCACCGGCTACCTGAACCCGTACACGACTGGCGCCGATTGCACGCCGGTCAGCATCTCCGTCCCGGTTGTGACGGACGGCATCTACTGGTTCTTCGTGTCGCACCAGACGTACTACGACTATCCGTGTGACACGTTCAACGACTACATCGCCAAGCTCACCGGCAACGAGTGCATCTGCGGTGATCTGGACTACGACGGTCTGACTGGGAACCTGGATTACCAGTGCTTCCTGGCCGCCTTCGGGTCCTGCGATGACGGCGATCCGGAGACGCCCGAAGTGGCGCCGTACCGGTCTGACGCCGACTTCGACGGCGACGGCTGCATCACCCTGGTCGACTACCAGATGTGGGTCTCCTGCTACCGGGAAGCGAACAAGCGCGGCCCGGCCAACAAGGTTCCCTCCATCGGTAGCCGCCGCGTGGTGGCTCCGTAAGTGACTGACGTGGCGTCGGGAACCCGCCGGTCCTCCGCCGGCGGGTTCCCCCGCCCGCCTTGCACAGAGGACTTTTCGAGAAAGCGCATTACCACGATGTAGTGCTGTAGCTGATAACCCTTTCCAAGTGGAGGAGGATTAAGGAATGTCGAAACTCTGTAGACTGGCTTGTGTGATTCTCGCGGCAGGCCTCGTGGCCAGCGCGAGTGCCGCCATCGACGTCAGCTTCGTGCCGGCGAGCACGGAAATCACCACCCTGGGTGGTACGGCTGCCGTGGACATCTACGCGGACATCCCCGAGGCCGAGGCCATTGTCGGCTGGGGCCTGGATGTTCTCATCGACAACACCGGCATCGCCGACATGACCGGCGTGGCCATTGGTCCGCTCTTTGACGCGGCGCTCCAGAACCCCGACGGCGACGGCCTCGCCGGCCTCGTGCCGATGGCCGGGAACGTCTGGGGCACGGACATCCTGCTGGCCACCGTCACGTTCACCGGTTATAGCGCTGGCACGACCGGCACCGGTCTCGGCGACACCATCGGCGACAACACCGAAGGTTTCGCGATCGATCCGGACCTCGGTGGTGGCTTTGCGACCGCCGTGTACGGCACCGGTTCCATCACCGTCATTCCCGAGCCGATGACTCTGTCGCTGCTCGGTCTGGCGCTGCTCGCGATCCGTCGCCGCTAGGCGAGAATCGTAGTCTCAGACATGATCCTTAACCGGAGAGGGTCGTCTTCCTGCGGGAAGGCGGCCCTCTTCGTTTGTCCCCCACGTCTGCCGGGCGTGACGCCCGATCTGCGGTCCCCCTACATCTCCTGCTCCGGCGCCGGCAGACGCCGCTTCAACTCCGCCACCGCCTCGCGCAGCTCAGCCATCTCGGCGTGCAGGTCGTCAAGCTGCCGCTGGAACCCCTCGCCCCCCAGCCGTTCCTCCGCCTCGTCGTCCGCCGCTGGTGCCGACGCTGCGGGCGCCGGCGCTGCCACTGGCGTTGCCGTCGCCGCCGGCTGTTCGGCGACCGGGCACAGCAGGTGGGCATAGCGGGTGGCCGACTGCCCGGGGGCGGGCGCCACCACGGTCACCATCGGCGGGTCGGACTGCGCCAGGCTGTCGAGCACGGCGCTGACCGCGGCGGGGTTCTCGAACGGGTACATCCGCGCGGCGTGTGAGCGCAGCTCGCCGACCGTCTGCGGCCCGCGCAGCAGCAGCTCGGCCATGACGGCCCGCTGCGGCTTCTCCCAGGCGAGGACCTGCTTCACCTCGTGCCGGAAGCGGTCGACCCGGCTGCCGCCGCCGGGCAGGAGCCGTGAGACGAGCCCCATCTGCTTGAGGGCGTCGAGGGCAGCCCAGACACGGTCTTCGTTAAGGTCCATGACCGGCTGGCGGTTGGACTTCTGGTTGCACGCCGTCACGACGGCGTTGAGCGTCATCGGGTAGTAGCTGGGTTGGGCGAGTGATTTCTCGAGCAGCACCCCGAGCACGCGCCGCTCGACCTCATGTAGCACGGTGGACACGGATCAGGACCCTCCGCTACGGAACCGGTCAACGCCGGCGCCGACCGCGACTCTCCGTCAGGGACCGTCGCCCGTCACCCCGTTGTCAGCTTCGTTCTGGGCGAGCGTGTCTTCGAGCCGGTCCACAACGATCGGCGTCAGCGCACTGAAGAAGCCGTCGATCAGGGCGTCTTCGGTGAGCTGCACGCAGGGGCCGGTGCCCAGCAGCGGCATCGCGAGCGCCGCGGCTAGGGCGACACGCAACAGGCGGGACGGGTTTCGTCGCATGATATACCTCTTCGCCGGCCAGCGGGACCGAAACCGGATCGCGCCGCCGGCGGCGGACATTCTACCTCGCCCGTGTCCACGGCGCAATGGCTCGCTGAGCGGTGTGGTCGCGGGCGGACCCCGTCGGCGGCCAGAAGTCGTTGCGACCGCCCCGCCCGGGGGTTACGCTGATGTCCGGCCGCGCGTCGCGCTGGCCACCGGGCCCATAGCTCAGTTGGTTAGAGCAGCGGACTCATAATCTGCTGGTCGCTGGTTCGAGTCCAGCTGGGCCCATTCGACACGTCTCTCTCGCGCCGCCGCGTGAAGGAATGCCCGACTTGGTCCGGGCCGTGTACGATACCAACAAGTGAGGTCTCGGTGTTGGCTCTTCATTGAGCCGGCCGCGGGCCGAATGGCCGCCGGACCTCTTGATTGTGCGCTGGCGGGGACGGAGGGGGCGGTCTTTGGACGACATCGATGAAGATCAGCATGCGCTCCTCCCCAATGTGTCTACCCCCGCGCCGTCGCCAGGAGATCCTTGTCCTCACGCAGCAGGCGCACGGCCGTGGCGATGTCGGCGCCGAAATGGCGGTCGGCTTCGGCGTGGGGGATGTGCCGGCGGATGAGCTCGTGGGCGGCCGCCGGTCCGCGGCCGGGTCGCAGCGGCGTGCGGAAGTCGATCGCCTGGGCGGCGCAGGTCATCTCGATGGCCAGCACCGTCTCGGCACGGTCGAGCACCTCGAAGCACTTCACGGCCGCCGTCGCCCCCATGCTCACGTGATCCTCCTGCCCGAGCGACGTCGGGATCGAGTCGACCGACGCCGGCGTCGACAGCACCTTCGCCTCGTTCAGCAGCGCCGCCGACGTGTACTGCGGAATCATGAAGCCGCTGTTGAGCCCCGTGTCCTGCATCAGCAGCTTGGGCAAACCGTCCTCGCCGGAGAGCAACTGGTACGTCCGCCGCTCGGAGATGTTGGCCAGGTCGGTCAGGGCGATAGCCAGGTAGTCGAGCACCAGGGCGAGCGGGGCACCGTGGAAGTTGCCGCCGCTGATGGCCTCGCCTTCGAACAGCACGGGGTTGTCGGTGACGCTGTTGATCTCGCGGACGATGACGTCGCAGAAATGGGCCAGCGCATCGCGAAACGCGCCGTGCACTTGCGGCACACAGCGCAGCGAGTACGGGTCCTGCACGCGCGGACAGCTCTCGTGCGACGCGAGAATCTCGCTGCCGGACATGTGCCGGCGGACATTGGCCGCGACCCGTTGCGCCCCGGGATGCGGGCGGAGGGTGTGCAGCCGTTCGTCCATCGGCCGCACGCTGCCGCGGAAACCCTCCAGGCTCATGCAGGCAATCAGATCGGCCAGGTCGGCCAGCCGGCGGGCCCGGACGGCGATGTTCGCCGAGTACGCCGACATGAACTGCGTACCGTTGACGAGGGCCAGCCCTTCCTTCGCCGCCAGGCGCAGCGGTTCGAGGGCGACCGCGGCAAGCAACTCACTCGCCGGCCGCGTCTGCCGGCCGCCGGCAGATCGCGAACCGTGCGGCGCAGTCATCTCGCCCCGCCCGGTCAGGGCCAGCACCAGATGTGCAAGCGGGGCTAGGTCGCCGCTCGCGCCCAGCGAGCCGCGCGTCGGCACGACCGGCAGCATGTCCGCGTTCAGACACACCTGGAGCGCGTGCACCACATCACGCCGCACACCGCTATGCCCTTCGAGCAGCATGTGCAGCTTGAACAGCATCATCCAGCGGACGATCTCCGGCGGCGCCGCCGGCCCGACGCCGACGGCGTGCGACAGGATCAGGTTCTCCTGGAGCTTGTCGAGCTGCTCGGGCGAGATGCGCTTGTTCTTCAGGTGGCCGAAGCCGGTGTTGATCCCGTAGACCGCGTCACCACGCTGGGCGAGCTCGGTCACCCACTCCCGCCCCCGCTCGACGCGTTCCATTGCCGCCGGCTGGACCTTCACGCGCAGTGGCAGACCGTACGCCTCATCCAGCAGCGGCAACGTCAGCAGGTTCTCGCCCAGGGTCAACGCACATTCCGTCATGGCTCGATCGTCTCCATATATCGCTCCACGGTCCGCTCCACATCGGCCAGCAGCTCGGGCAGCGCCGGCAAACTCCGGCTGTTCAGCAACCCATCGACTTCGGCCCGCAGAAGCGCCCGCGACTGCATCATGTAATACTCGCGTGGCAGCGCCACGTTCACCATCTCCAGCGCCTCGACGTCGTTGTCGGCGACGCGCACTCGGTACACCTGCCCGCCATCCACCGGCAGCCGGGCACAATACACCCAACGCGGGTCGCGGCGGTTGTACGGGCACCATTCCGGCACGAGGGCCGTGTATGGCTCGTCGCCGGGCAGTGGAACGCGCGTCAGCGTGCCCGCCGCCACGTCGAGCCGGATCAACCCCTGATCGCTGATGAGGAACACGACCGTCGCCGGCCCGTCGCCTTCGGGCGGCGCCGCGTGCACGAGGAAGTGCGGCTCGTCGTCGAGGCCGAGTTCCTCCGCCAGCCCGGGCGACGTCCACGCCCGACCGTGGGCCCGGTCGAGCAGCACGTGCGGACCGCCGCGGATCGCCACGTGCACCAGGTCCGGCGCACGCGGCACGCGCTGCAACAGGCCGATCTCCGGCAGATCCGGATCGGCGACGAACTCCCGGTTGCTGACCAGGTCCTGCCGCCAATACTCGCCCATCTCGCCGGCGGTCGGCACGGGCACTGCGGCCAACAGCGGGGCCAGTGCGTCCAGCGCCGGCCGGGCGTCCTGATCGAACGCGGCCAGGTCTTCCGTCGCGATGTTCAGCACGAGCGGCGGCGCGTCGTCCATCCGCACCTCGACGATCCGCCGGCGATCGCAGATGTACGCCCGCCCCTCGTCCGTATAGCCGAGCCACGGCCAGTTGAGCGGCCCCGGGAACCACGTCAGCGAGGGCCGATCCACCGGCGTGACCGCACCGGTCGCCGACTCGAACCGCAGCAGTTGCCGTCCTCGCGTGAGCACGAGCCACGCCACCTGGTCACGTCCCAGCGGCACCGCCAGCAGCAGCCCGCGCACCACCGACGGGGCGCCCGGCCGTCCGCCGATCTCGCCGGCGAATTCCGCCGTCGACCGCAGCGCTGCCGCCCCGGGCAAACCCGCGGCTCGCGCCAGGGCCGCCTGCGCTTCGGGAATCCGCTCCGCGGCGAGGTGTTCGAGCGCCTCGAACATCGCCAGCCAGCCTTCGTGTTGCGGGTCGTCCGGACAATCGCCCAGCCGTTCACGCGCCGCCGCCAGCACCGCCGGATCCATCGTGCCCAGCGCGTACTCCAGCAGGACCGCGGCCCGCGCGAGGGCGGGAGCGTTCTCGTCGGCGACGTTCGGCAGCATCTGGAGCAGGTGGCTGTGCACGGTGGCCGCGTTCTCCTCATGGAGCGCGTACAGCATCCAATGCGCGTACGTCCCGAGCGCATCGTTGCCGGCGTGGTTAACGAGGCTGAGCATGTCCGCCGTCCGCTCGTCCTCCGGGCAGGCGTACAGGAAGAACGCCACCTCCGCCGCCACCTGCGGATTCTGGATGTGCAGCCGGCTGACCGGCGGCCCCGGCGGCTGGAGGATGGCGCGGGCGTCTTCGTAGAAGCCGTTGAGTGCCCCCTGGGCGTCGCCGCGCAGAAATGCCAGCCAGGCGTCCGTCCGCACGCGCACCCACTTGCGCACACTCTGCGGTGCGGTGCGCAGAATCTGGCTCCGCGGCTCGATCAGCCGCAGGCACTCGGAGACCAGGTCCATCTCCGACAACATCCACGCCCCGACGGCCAGCAGGTTGCCGGCGATGCGGTCGTTGTCCGGGTGGCCGCCGAGCTGACCGCGGTATCGCGTCCACCACATGTCGGCGACGTGGGCCAGCGCCTCGGCGTAGCGGCCGGCCGGTACGAGCACGCGCTGCACCACGATGTCCGGGTCGGTGCCGCCGTCCAGCCCGGTGGCCGACGCGTGGTTCCAGAGCTGCCACTCCATGTAGAACGGTGCCTTACCCGGTCCGGCCAGATCGAGCGAGGACGGACTGCTCCACGGCAGGTACGGCGACAGCGGCTGACACGCGTCCGGATGCGTCGCGAGCAGGCGCGACGCGGTCCGGACATCTCCCGCCGTGTAGGCAATCACCGCCCGCAGCAGCGGCGACAGCTCCACCTCGGGCACGGGCCCTTCCAGTTCACTGAGCAGTCCGTGGGCTCGCTCGGCGTAGCCGGCGTTGTACCAATACACGGCGGCAGCGATCGTCGCCCCGCGCGGCGCCTGGTAGTCGCATAGGGCCGGTCCGTCTTCGAACGATAGCGGCCCCACCTCGCGCGGCCCACCCGGTCCGCGGGCACGCAGCATGTACCCGACGTTCGTATCTCGGGCCCGCTCTCGCAACTCGCCGACGCTGCCCACCCGCCGGTTGTTCACGTGCGTGATCAAGTCGCCCGGTTGCAGCAGCCCGGCGAGGTCGCCGCGGATGACGAGGACGGCCGCTTCGGGCGGAGCGATGTTCTCGATGATGAAGCGCAGGCGGAAGCGGACCTCCGGATCGGTCTCGCGTTCGAGCCGTTCGCGCAGGGCCGGCCCGATCTCCTCACCCAGGGTCAGCAGGTGCTGCGTCGCCGCCTCACGAGCGCGGTAGTCGTCGTCGCCGAGCAGGGCCAGCAGGACGTCGAGCGATGTGCGCGGTTGCGTGGTACTGGCGGCTTCTGTCGCCGGCTGCGGTCGGCTGGCGGCCGGTGGCGTGTCCTGCGCCACCGCCGACCTGGACAGCAGGCCGCACAGCAGCAGGCACGAGATGACAAGTTGGCGGCGGTGCATCGTCCGGCTCCGGGCTGCGGCCAGTGCTCAGTCTACGGCGGGGCGGACGGTCCGTGCCAGCGTACGGGTCGGTGGGAATCTCCGGCAGGGCATCGGCAGCCGCCGGCCCGCCGGCTACACTGACGCCAATCAGCGCCAATCGGCGTGAGATTCGCGCAACGAGCAACAGCGGAGCACCACGTGAAGCCACCGATCGTCACCGTCTTCGGCTCATCGCAACCTGCCCCCGGCAGTCCTGCTTATCAGACCGCCTACGACCTCGGCCTGGCCATCGGCCGCGCCGGATGGACGCTATGCAATGGCGGGTACGGTGGCACGATGGAAGCCACTGCCCGTGGTGCCGCAGAGGCCGGCGGACACACTATCGGCGTGACCTGCTCCATCTTCGGCCGCGGATCGGCGAATCGATTCATTAAGCAGGAGATTCCCACCTTTTACCTTCTTACTCGCCTGGATACGCTCGTGCGCCTCGGGCAGGCGTACGTGGTTCTCCCCGGCGGCACCGGCACGCTGCTGGAGCTGGCCCTCGTCTGGGAGCTGCTTAACAAACGACTTCTTCGCAGAAACGCGCCCATCATCCTCATGGGCAACACGTGGCAACCGGTCGTCGAGGTCATCCGCCGGGAGCAGCCGGAGACGATGGATCTACAAGTTGCTGCCAATGCTGAACTTGCGGCCGAGGCCCTGCGGGCCCATTTCGCCACGGACGCTCCGGAGCCGGCGGCCGGCTGACGAGACCCCGTCACCCACCCTTGACCGCGCCGGCCCGATGCCGCTACTATCGTGCCACTGAGGCCCGGCCGGCCTCAGGAATGTGGCGCGGTCGAATCGGGCAGGGTCGAGGGAACGCCTCCTCGACAGAGTGGTTTCTGGCATGATCGTTGATTGCCATACACAGATCTGGGACCAGAACGCGCGTCTGGGCTCTAACACTCCGTCCATCGTCCGGCCAGCCGACGCCAACCGGCACCTCGAAGCCGCCGACCCGGTGGATCGAGCGATCGTGCTGGCGTTCAAGAGCCGCTATCTCGACGCCGAGATCCCCAATCGTTTCGTTGCCGACTACGTGCGTCGCTATTCGCCGAAGATGCTCGGCTTCGCCGGCATCGATCCGACGGAGCGCGACTGGCGCGAGGAGTTGCGCATCGCCCAGGAGGATCTCCAGCTCAAGGGCGTGGTGGTCTCGCCGGCAATGCAGGACTTCCACCCCTCCGATACGCTCGCGATGCGGTTGTACGAGGAGTGCGCTCGCCGCGGTATGCCGATCGTCTTCGACCAACAGCACCGTGCGCCGGCGGCGAAGATGGAGTACGCCCGGCCGCTGCTGCTGGATGAGGTGGCGCGGTCGTTCCCCAGCCTGCCGATCGTGATCTCGCACCTGGGCTATCCGTGGACCGCCGAGACGACCGCCCTGCTCGCCAAACATGAGCGCGTCTACGCCGATATCGCCGGCCTGCACGATCAGCAGTGGCTGACGTACACGGCGCTGCTGACGGCGTACGAATACGGCGTGATGGACAAGCTGCTCTTCGCCAGCGGCTTTCCGCAACGGGCCCCGGCCGAGTGCATCGAGGCCCTGTATTCCATCAATCAACTCGCCCACGGCACCAACCTGAAGGCGGTTCCGCGCGAGCAGTTGCGGGGCATCGTCGAGCGCGACGCGCTGCGCCTGCTCGGCCTCGAGAACACCTCGCCCACCGTCGCCAGGAACAAGACGGGGATCTTCTCCAACGATGATTGATCGCCAACGGCCTTGCGCCGCTGCCGCCATCGCGCTCCTTGCCGCCGGCCTCCTGCTGAGTGTCGGCTGCCACCGCCCGGCGTGTGTGCTCGAACTGCGTTCCTACCAGGACCCGTATTTCCCCGAGACGTATCGGCTGCCGCTCGACCGGTGCGTGTGCCGCGACGACGTGAGCGGAAACCGCGACATCATCGGCACCGCCACGCATCCGACCGCCGATCCCAAGCAGCCGCCGATCACGCAGTACCTGCACGTGCACCTGTTCTGGCAGCCCAAGCCCGGCGTGACGTTCTCGAACGAGACCTCGGTCAACGCCACGATCCGCTACCTGGTCGTCACGCCGACGGGCTCGGCGCTCTATGTCGGCACCGGCTTCGTCTATCCCAAGCGCCGGCGCTGGGGCCGGCTCATCGCCGAAGTCGAGACCGCGCGCCTGCACCTGGAAGAGCAGGTGGGCATGCCACCCGAGGTGCTGGGCGACACGCGGCTGTCGGGCACGCTCGTGGCTCGTGAGGACTCGGCCGCGACGGTCGATCTGATGCACGAACTCGATCTGCATCTCGCCGAACCCTGAGGCGCGGTCAGCGTCATTTCCGCATGTTCGTCCTGCTCGAACACCAGCCAGATCCCGCCGCACCGCAGCAACCCGTCCATTGGGACCTGCTGATCGAACTGCCTGAGCAGGAGCTGCTGGCCACGTGGCGGTTGGCGGAAAATCCCCTCGATGCGCGTGATCCCATCCCCGCCGAACGCATCTTCGATCACGACCGCCGCTTCCTCGACTATGAAGGCCCGCTGCGCTCCGGTCGCGGCGCGGTCCGCCGACTCGATCGCGGTCCGGCCGATGTGCACGAACATGCCGGGGATGAGCTGCGCGTCACGCTGCACGGACAGCACGTGCGCGGCGCGTACGCGCTGATCGGCACCGCGACCGGCCTCGAACTCCGTCGGTCGATGTAATCCCCCACGATCAGGAAGCGTCAGGCCTCCTGCCCCACCTGCTCCAGCACGTCGACGAACTGCTCGGCGAGCAGCCCGCGGGCGAACCGTGCTTCGGCCAGCGCCCGCGCCTGCCGGCCCATCTCGCGTCGCTCAGCCGCATGCTCGCGCAGCCATAGCACCGCGTCGGCGAAGGCCCCCGTATCCGCCGGCGGAACCACCCGCCCGCACTCGTGCTCGCCGATCATGTCCGCCAGCCAGCCGGGGTAGTTGTTCAGCACCGGCAGCCCGCAGGCGATGTAATCGAAGAACTTGTTCGGCGACGTGCCGTAGTAGAACGCCGGCAGGTTCTTCAGGATCATCAGCCCCACGTCCATGCGGGGCAGCACCGCGGCCAGCTCCTCCTTCGGCATCGGCGGCACCCAGCTCATCAGCCCGTCGAGCCCCTCCTGCCGGCTGCGCTCCTGCAAGCGCTCCTTCTCGCGGCCCTGGCCGATCATGACGAAACGCACGCCCCGCACGCCGCGGCGCTTCAACTCGCCGGCGGCGTCGAGCACGACATCGAGCCCGTTGGCCAACCCGTGTGCCCCGGTGAACACCAGCCGGAAATCGTCCGGATCGCCGAAACGCTCGTCCCGCAACGGCTCATCGCTCGGCTGAAACAGCTCGATATCCGAACCGTTGGGGATCATGCTGACCTGCTCGGCGGGATAGCCGGTCCGGCAAACGCCATCCTTGATCCCGGGGGCCAGGGCGATCACGCGGTGGGCGGCGAAGTAGATCCGCCGCTCCATCCGCCGCAGATACCACTTCAACAGCGGGTTTCGCACGATGCCGATCTCGATGGGGATCTCCGGCCAGAGGTCGCGCACCTCGAACACGAACGGCACGCCGAGCCGCCGCGCCCCCTTCATGCCCGGTATGCCTACGGTCAGCGGGGTCGACGTGGCCAGCACGATGTCAGCATCGAGCCCGCCGACCAGCGCCGCCGCCGTACGAGCGAACCGCCCGAACGACAGCACCCGCCGAAAGAAGCCCATTCTGTTGCTGTACGGCTCGGCGATGCAGCGAACCTGGATGCCGTCGATGTCCAGCTCGTTGATCCGCCCGCGCAGGTCGAAGCAGTTGGCAGTGGCGTCGTTCACGCCGCAGATCATGGTCACGCGATGGCCGCGGGCCAGAAGCCGCTGGCTCATCTCGTAAGAGCGCGTCCCGGTCGAGCCGCGCTTCGTCGAGAAATGCTGGTGGATATAGGCAACGTGCATCTTCTCACACACACTTACGACGGCTGCGGCGCCGGACCGATGCCGGTGATGAACTCCACGCTACGGCGGACCGTGCGGGCACTGGCCCGCGGATGTACGGCCAGGTTCACCGTCTCCCGGCACGCCCGATCCGCCTCCGGGCACATGCCCGTGTGATAGCCGTAGGCTTCCATGGGTGTCTCGATCGGATGAAGTGGGCACTCGAACCAACTGCCCACTTCGACGAAGTGCCGCGCCGCCGTCGCCACCGCCTTCTCCTTATCGGCCACGCGCACCGGGTAGCGCACGAGCACCGGATCGAGTTCCGTCGGCAGCCGCGGCACCGGCCAGCCCCGTTCGGTCAGCAGACGATCGTACAGGGCGGCCAGCTCCCGGCGATGAGCCTGGCCACGGTCGCGCCGCCGCAGCTGCTTGCGGCCGACGCGGGCCTGCATCGCGCTCATGCCCTTGAAGAAGCCGGGCTCCATGGTCGGCCGAAACTCGCATGTGCCCGACGAGCCCACCACCAGTCCGGCCCGCGTCAGCAACCGAAACGCCGTCTGGGCGAACGCCGTCGTCCGCGGATACACCAGCGTGCGATACACGGCGAGTTGAGCCCGCAACATATTCACTTCACGCCCACTCGGCGGGGTCAGCTCCCGTTCGCACAGCGCTGCGACGCGCCCCGCCAGGTCCGCATCGTTGATCGCCGCCATCCCGCCCAGCCCGCTCGTGTACGGCTTGTTCCACTGGAACGAGTAATACGCGGCGAGGCCGAACGTGCCCGTCGGCTTACCGGCGTAGCGCGAGCCGAACGACAGACAGCAGTCCTCGACGACTGGAAGGCCCTTCCGCTGGGCGATGTCCAGGATGGCGCCCATGTCCGCCGGATAACCGTAGGTGTGCTGGGCGATGAGGAGCTTCGTGCGGGGCGTAATGTGGCTTTCAATCTGGTCCGGGTCGAGGTTGTACGTGACCGGGTTGATATCGACGAAGACGGGCTTGGCCCCCAGGTACACGATGGGGTTCACGGCCATCACGCACGTGTACCCCGGCAGGACCACTTCATCTCCCTCGCCGATCCCCAGCGCCTTGAGAATGGCGTACAGGGCGACGCGGCCCTTCCAGAAGCCGAATGCCTGCACGGCCCCCACGGCCTCGGCGAACTCACGCTGGTAGGCGGCCAGATCCGTAGCGCTCATCGCGAAACCCTCAGAATCCGCCACTAGTCAGCCGGTAGCGCCGCCCGGCTTCTGCACCACAGCCAGGTAGTGCGTCCGCAACGGCGGCAGCAGGTATAACAACTCGCACAATATCCAGCTCCAATTCGCGATCCGCCGCGCGAGTGGCGGAGCCAGTGTCGTCGTGCGGAAGCAGATCGGCAACCCGGAAAAGAGCTCGCGCAGCTCCGCCTTGCGGATGGGCGTCACGTCGGGGTTGTCCGGCCGCGTTATCCGCATGTCGTAGCTGACAATGATCCCACCCGGCGCCAACACGCGTACCATCTCCGATGCCACGTGCCGGCGAACCTCACGGTCCAGGATCGAACTGAACACCGTGAACTGGATGACCACGTCGAAGAACCCGTCATCCCACGGCAGGTGACTGGCCCCGCCCAGGACCACCTCGAATCGCGGGTTCTGTCGGCGAGCCCGCTCGACGCGTTCCTCGATCAGATCGATCCCGTACAGCCGGTCCGGCGAGAAACCGTAAGGCAGCAGGCGCGACAGCTCTCCACCGGCGCCGCAACCCACGTCCAGCAGCCGGCATTCGCTCAACGGCTTGTGCACGTGCTGACGGAGCAGGTGCAGGAGTGTGCGTTCCCGCGTCTGCACGGCGAACAGCGCGCTGGGCAACAGCGCCGTGTACAGCCGGCTTTGGGGCAGTCCCTTGCGTTGCTCGTAGGTGGCCCGGATGCGGGCTTCCTCTCGCTGCTCGTCAACCATCCCTCGCCCTCAGGCCGGTGACATCCGCCGCCCGCCATCGCGGGCCGTTTGCGTCGTCCCGGTCGTCCCGTCGCCAGGCAGCGCTTGCCGCTCCCGCGCTCGTATGATTCTAGGCCGCCGCCGGCGCAGCGCCAAACTGCCGCCCGCGCCCGCTTGCACAACACCAATGCGCTGCGGCAAGAATCACCTATGCGCTGGCCGACACGCGCTGGCCTCCCCACTTCCGCCTCTGCATGGAAAGGCAACAAGTCATGGCTTCCTTCCCCTCATCGCCCGAACCACGGACCGAGTCGGACAACCTCCCCTTCGTCAGCATCGTCGTGGCTGTGCGCAACGAGGCCCGGCACCTGCCCGAGGTGCTCGATTTGCTCTTCCGCCAGGACTACCCCGCCGATCGCCTCGAGGTTATCCTGGTCGACGGCGTCTCCGACGATAACTCCGTAGCCGTCGCCAACCGCTACATCGCCCAACACCCCACCACAAACGCGCGCATTGTCAACAACCCGCGGCGCATCACTCCCTGTGCGTTCAATGTCGGCATCCGCGCCGCCCGCGGCGAGATCATCGCCATCTTCGGCGCCCACGCCGCCTATCACCCTGACTACATTAGCCAGTCGGTCGAGATCCTCTGCCGAAACAGCAACAACGTCGCCTGTGCGGGCGGCATTGGGCGATTGATGCCGGGGGCCGACTACCGCACGCGGTCCACCATCGGCGACCTAGCCCGCTGGGCGCACGACTACGGCTATTTCCATTTCTCCCTGGCCCGCATCTGTCCCGCCGCCGCCATACTGAAGTACTTCCTGCCCGGCGTGGCAGTCAGCGGGTTGCTGCTGGTCACCCTTGCGGCGATCTTCCTCCGCCCGGCGGCGTGGCTGCTGGCGATCGGCGCCGCCGGCTACACTCTGGCGACGATTGCCGCCTCAGTGCACATCGCCCTGACCCGTCCCGGCGCCGCGAAGGGCCTGCTCTACATGCCGTTGCTGTTCGCCGTCCTCCACTTCTCCTACGGCATCGGCGTGATCCGCGGATACTTCCACCGCTTCGACCAGCCGCCGGAGATGCCGCCCGCGCCGCCGCAACGGGATTGGTCGAACGGCAGTGGCTTGTTCGGTGACAACACCTTGCGTGGTACGCCGGCCACGATCACATCGTCCGGCACGTCGTTGATGACGACGAAGCCCATACCGACGACAGCCCAGGCACCGAGCAGGCCGGCCGTTGCAGCCAACGACTGGACAGGCCGAACTTAAACAGCCCGACCAGCGTGCCGACACCGTAGCACAGGTGCCCTGCGAAGAATAGCAACGGCATGCCCGCCAGATACCAGCGCCAGCCGCGCCGCTTCGCCAGGTGCACGGTCGCCGCCACCACCGCGACGGCATAGGCCCCGAGCGCTAGCGCCAACAGCAGCCAGCCCACCCAGTGAAACAGCCCCAGCACGGTGCTGCACAACAGCGCCATGACGAAGGCAAACGGCACGAAGTATCGTGCCCGGAACGAGCCCGGATTCACCCGCACGGTCGCCACGTGGTACAGCCCGTTGCCGTACGTGAGCTTCATCAACTGGCGGAAACGCCGCTGCGCCTTGTACCGGGCCCGTGTCTCGGCGGTGAGCCAGATGCGCAGCCCTGCCCGGATGACGCGCGAATTCAGCTCGTTGTCCTGGTTGCGGACGAAGCGCTCGTCGAACAACCCCACGCGCTCGAACACCTCGCGCTTGAACATCGGATACGCCGCCGAAGGCACATAACGCGACTCCTCGGCGGCCACACGAATCTCGTTGTTGCCCACCCCGAAAGGATGCGTCAGGAAGAGCTGGTTCATCCGGGCCGGGACACTGTCGTCGCCGACCTCGCTGACAACCAGCCCACCGCTGACCTCGGCCACGCCATCGATCAACGGCCGGGCGCAGGCCCGGATGTAGTTCGCGTCGTAGACCGTATGCGCCCCGAGAATCTGAATCAGTGATCCGCGGGCATTGGCGATGCCCAGGTTGAACGCACAGGGGGCGATGCGCTGCGGGTTGTCGATCAGCCGCACCTGCGGATGCTGGCGAGCGTACTCGAGGATCCGCTCACGCGAGTCGTCCTCCGAAGCCCCGTCCACCACCAGGATCTCCAGCCGGTCGGTCGGGTAATCCTGGGCCAGAATCGTGTCCAGCGCCTGCGTGATATGCCGTTGCTCATTGCGCACGGCCAGCACGATCGTCACCAGGGGCAGGTTCTCATCGGTCCGTTCGTTCACCGCGCCCGTCCTCTACTCAACCGACTACTTCGCTGAATCTGGTACGACGAACGGCAGTGGCTTGTTCGGTCGCAACACCTTGGCTGGCACGCCGGCCACGATAACATCGTCCGGCACGTCGTTGATGACCACGGAGCCCATGCCGACCATCACGTTGCGCCCGACCGTCTTGGTGTTGAGCACGTTCGAGTTCGGCCCGATCCACGTGTAGTCGCCGACACGCGACGAGCCGGCCAGGATCGCCCCAGCCGTGATGATGGCGTGCCGCCCGATCTGCACGGCGTGGCCGATGTGGCAGTAGTGGTCGATCTTCGTCCCCTGGCCGACGTGCGTGGTGCCGACGGCGGCCTGGTCGATGTTGGCGTGCGGGAAAACCTCGACGTCCTCCTCAAGCAGAACGCCGCCGAGATGCGGGATGCGTACCCACCGGCCCTCCGGGGCCAGCTCGAAGCCGAAGCCGTGCGTGCCGATCGTGCAGCCATGCCACAAAATCACGTTGGCCCGCGCCTCGACATGGCTGAACACGTGCACGTGCGGATGCACGATCACGTTCGGCCCCAGCCGGCAACGGTCGATCACGGCGTAGGCCCCGATCCGCACCGAAGGATCGATCTCCGCCCGCGGATCCACCACCGCCGTCGGATGGATGCCCTGTGCCGGCAGACCGGCGGCCCCTTCGTCCGGCGGGAAGAAGCGCCAGACCGCCCGGGCGAAATCCAGGCGCGGCGTCGGCGAGTAGATAAACGTCTGCGGCAAATCGGCACAATGCTCGCGCAGGCTTTCGAGGGCGATAATGAGAGCCGTCGCCGGCGCGGCGCGCAGCCCTTCAACCCACGCCGCCTCGTACCGTTTCATGAAGCTCAGCGCTTGCGGGACGAGTTCACCCACCGGCCGTGGCTCGCGAACGATGAGCTGCTCGTCGCCCGTGCAGCTCCGGCCCAGAAACGCCGCGATCTCCGCGGCCCGCACACCGTCCGGCGCTCCACCTGCCTGTGCGTTCATCAGCACTCCTCAAACGCCGGCCCGACCTGGCGGCCGGAACCTCACATCACCCAGCGAAACAATGAGAACGTTTCGGCATAGCCGCCGCCGATCTGAATACCGCGGCAACGGGCCAGCGACCAGAGGAACTCGCCACTGGCGTAGGCCCGCCCCTTCTGCGACTCGTAGCACTGCATCGCCCGGATTTTGGCCTCGATGTGGGCCTCTTCCAGGCGGATGAAACACGATGTGTCGAATTGCAGGTTGTTCCAGGGAATCTCGTAGCCGAGCATGCAAACAGTCTTGAACGCCCGGAACCCCTCCTGCGACACGACGGCGTGGTCCTGGTGCGTGTCGTGGATCGATGGCAGGAAAACGAGCTGCGGGTTCACGGCCCGCTTGAAGGCCACGAACTTTTCCAGGATGTCCTGGCGATGGTCGAGGAATCGCCGGACCGGGTACTGATAGACGATCAAGTGCTCGTTCGGGATGCCCAGGCTGGCCGTGGCCTTGGTGACTTCCTTCTTGAGGGTGTCCTTGGGCCAGCCGGCCGGGAGGGAGTCCTCGGCGATGGACAGGGCCATATAGTACACGTCGAGGCCGGCCGCGATCAGTTTGCTGATCGTGCCGCCGCAGCCGAACTCGCCGTCATCCGTGTGGGGTGCCAGAACCAGTACCGGGCCGCGCAACGCCAGCCCTCCCGCGTCCACCTTGTCGCTCATCGTGATCTCCGGTTGCACCTGCCCGGGCGGCCGGTTGGCAGCTCTTGTCCAAGACATCGGTCCGCCACCCGGCTCGGGGCAGTGTCGCCCGCCAACGGGGGGCGATTCTAGCTCTCGGCCCGACGCCGCGGCAAGCGACACCGTTTGCCCGATAACCGCGTTAACGTAACGCTGACGCCACCATAACCGCGCCCCGCGCACGCCTCACAGCCAGCGGCAAACAACCCGGGACACGCATAAACCGCCCTTGCTTGCCGCGTTTCAGCGTCACTCCTATACTGCCGAGACTCTGTGCAGCGGAGGCAGCCGCCCTGGCGCCGATAACCACTCCGCGAACTGGAGATACCCATGCCGGAATCGCTGAATCTCGCTGTCGCCGGCGTCGGCAACTGGGGCCGTAACGTCCTGCGCAGCTTCTCGCGGGCCAACCGCTGCCAATTGCGCTGGATCTGCGACCTCGACCAGCAGGCGCTCAGCCGCCAGGCGGCCCTGTACCCCGGGGCCCAGGCCTCGACCGACTTCGACAAGATCCTCGGCAGCGACGTGGACGCCGTGGCCATCGCCACGAAGGCCGTGACCCATCACGACCTCGCCGCCCGGGCGCTCGCGGCCGGTAAGCACGTCTTCGTCGAGAAGCCCCTGTGCCTGACCGGGGCCAACACGCGGCACCTGCTCGACCTGGCCCGGGAGAAGAAGCGCAAGCTCATGGTCGGCCACCTGCTGCTCTTCCATCCCTGCGTGACCAGGCTGCGCGAGATGATCGTCGGTGGCGAACTCGGCGACACGTACTATGTGTACGCCCAGCGCGTGAACCTGGGCGTCGTCCGCCAGGACGAGAACGCCTGGTGGTCGCTCGCCCCGCACGACGTCTCCGTCATCTGTCACTTGTTCGACGCCCAGCCGACGACCGTCAGCGCCTTCGGCCAGTGCTACCTCCAGGGCGGTATCGAGGACGTGGTCTTCGCCACCCTGCGCTTTGCCGACGGCCGCATGGCCCATATTCATACGAGCTGGCTCGACCCGCACAAGATCCGCAAGATGACCGTGGTCGGTGCCCAGCGTATGGTCACCTTCGACGACATGGAGCCCGCCGAGAAGCTCCGCATCTACGACAAGGGCGCGGAGGTCAAGGCCGGCGTGGACGACTTCGTGCACGCCATCTCGATCCGCTCCGGCGACATCCGCATCCCGCGGGTGCCCGGGGCCGAGCCGCTTCAGCTCGAGGTGCAGCACTTCGTCGACGGCGTGCTCGACGACAAACCGATTCGTACCGATGGCGATGACGGCCTGCGCGTCGTCCGCGTGCTGGAAGCCGGCACCGAGTCGATCCGCCGCGGCGGCCAGCCGGTCACCATCGAGGGAGAATCCGCGTGAGCAAACCCGCTTTCGTGCATCCCACGGCCATCGTCGACGACGGGGCCGTCGTCGGTAACGACACCAAGATCTGGCACTTCTGCCACGTGATGGGCGGGGCCGTCATCGGCGAGCGCTGCTCGCTCGGCCAGAACGTCTACGTGGGCAGCCGCGGCCGGCTCGGCAACAACGTCAAGGTCCAGAACAACGTCTCCATCTACGACTGCGTCGAGATCGAGGATGACGTGTTCTGCGGCCCGAGCATGGTCTTCACCAACGTCTACAACCCCCGCAGTCATGTCTCCCGCAAGGACGAGTACATGACCACCCGCGTTCGGCGGGGGGCCACAATCGGCGCGAACGCCACGGTGGTCTGCGGCGTAGTATTGGGGGAGTACTGCTTCATCGCCGCTGGCGCGGTCGTCAATCGCGACGTCCCTCCCTATGCCCTGATCGCGGGCGTGCCCGGACGGATCATCGGCTGGATGAGCCAGAACGGCGAACGGCTTGATTTCGGCAACGGCAACGAGGCAACCTGCCCGGCCACCGGCCAGCGCTACCGTCGCGTGGCCGAGGACCGCATTGAATTGGTGGAATCATGAAAGTCCCCCTACTCGACCTGAAAGCCCAGTTCTGCACGATTGAGAAGGACATTCGCGCCGCGATCGATCGCGTCTTCGAAACGCAGCGCTACATTCTCGGCCCCGAGGTCACCGGCCTCGAAGAGGAAATCGCCGCCTTCACCAACTGCTCGCACGCCGTCGGCGTGAGCAGCGGTACCGACGCCCTGCTCTGCGCCATGATGGCGGCCGGCGTCGGCCCGGGTGACGAGGTTATTCTGCCGACGTTCACGTTCTTCGCCACCGCCGGGTGCGTCAGTCGGCTCGGGGCCCGGCCCGTCTTCGCCGACGTCGAGCCCGATACGTACAACCTCGACGTCGCCAAGCTGCCCGGCCTGATCACCGACAAGACGAAGGCCATCATGCCGGTGCACCTGTTTGGCCAGTGCGCCGACATGGACGCCATCATGGCGATGGTCGCCAGGAAGAACATCGTCGTCATCGAGGACGCGGCCCAGGCCCTCAGCTCGCGCTACAAGGATCGCCCCGCGGGCACGCTCGGCCACATCGCCTGCTTCTCGTTCTTCCCCAGCAAGAACCTCGGCTGCTGCGGCGACGGCGGCATGGTGACCACCAACGACGCCGCCCTGGGCGACCGCTGCCGGATCCTGCGGGCCCACGGCTCGAAGCCGAAGTATTACCACAAGATCATCGGCGGCAATTTTCGCCTGGATGCGCTTCAGGCCGCCATTCTGCGCGTGAAACTGCCACACTTGAACGACTGGAGCGAAGGTCGCCGCCGCAATGCCGCCCGCTACGACGAGTTGCTGGCCGGCGCCGGCGTGACGTTGCCGGTCATCCGCGACTACAACACGACGATCTACAACCAGTACGTCATTCGCAGTCCGTATCGCGACGAGCTGCGTCAGTATCTCACCGACCACGAGATCGGCAGCGAGATCTACTACCCCGTGCCCATGCACGTGCAGGAGTGCTTCGCGGACCTGGGCGGCAAGCCCGGCGACTGCCCCGTCTCCGAGAAGGCCGCCGCCGAAGTGCTGGCCCTGCCGATCTACCCGGAGCTCACCGACGAGCAGTTGCAGTTCGTAGCGCAGTGCGTCCGCGAGTTCCACCAGAAGAAGGGCAAGTAGCCTCAGCGCCCGACGGCCCATGCTGGCCGACAGCCCTGTAGCGTCGGCCCCCCGTGGCCGACGTCGACCACCGACAACCACACGACCCTCACCGCAGCGACCGACCTCCGGGTTGGCCGCCGGTCTATGTGGCATGCCCGAGAACACCAAGAACTGCACGACGCGCGCCGTGGCGATCGGCCGCCGTGTCGGCCGTCGGTCGCGCGAAACACCGCGCGCAATCCGTCCGAGCCCCGACCGGCAGGGAGTGGTCTGCGCAGAAGCCGGGCGTCTGCGCGAACGACCCACTCGCTACCGCTCGGGGCTCGGACAGACAGCGTGCGCAGCATCGCCCCCCTGTTCGGCGTCGAACCCACCGGCAGACGGTTCTCTCAACGAACGCTTACCGCCCCAGCCCCGCGTAGATCTCGGCCAGCAGGCTTTCCATCCTGGTCCAGCCGAACCCGGTTTCCACCGCCTGGCGCGCGTTGCGGCCTAGCTCCTGCGTGCGCTCCGGATCGCGCAGCAGCGACAGGATCGCCTCCGCCAGCGCCGCCGGATCGGTCATGTCCACCGCCAGGCCGCACCGCGTCTGGTTGATGACCACCTCGGTATCGCTGCCTCGCGGGCCGATCACCGCCTGCCCCGTGCACATGTAACTGAACAGCTTGTTGGACAGACTGCCGTAGTTGTTCGGCGACGGCTGCATCGCCACCACGCCGATCGAGCCGCGGTTGAGCGCCGGGCCCACCTGCTCGTACGGCAGCCAACCGGTGACCTCGACCTCATTCTGCAAGCCGAGTTCCTGCACGCGACGCTCGAACAGCTCCTTGTCCGGCCCCAGCACCTGCCCCACGACGAGCAGCCGCACCGGCCGCTCCTTCTTCACGATGGCCAGGGCGTCGAGCATCTGATTCTGCCCGCGGTTTACACTCAGCCGCCCGTCGTGCGTCAGCGTGATCGCCGCTTCCGGCGGCTTGTTCGTGTGCGGGAACAGCTCGGTCGGCGGACTGTTGTGAATGATCGTGACCTTGCGGCAGCCGCAGAAATCGCGATAGAACCGCTCGTTCGTATAGCTGACCACGATGACATGGTCCGCCCGGCGAGCCGCCCACCGCAACCCGCGCGCCGTCAGCCACGTGATCACCCGCCCCAGCAGGCCTTTCGAGAACCGCGCCGCCGTGAAATGGAAACACTCGTGCGCGTCGAAGATCAACCGCGCCCCGGTGACCCACTTCAGCAGCACGCCCACCGCGAGGCTCTCGACCTCGTGCACGTGATAGACGTCCGGAACCGACTGCCGCCCCAGCTTGTACGTCTGGCGCATGAGCAGCACGCGCTCCCACCGCGAGCGCTGCTTCTCATCCAGCGGCAGTATCTTCAGGCCCTCGGGCAGCTTCTTGGCCGGATCATGCATGGCCACCAACGACACCTCGTGGCCCTGCTTCATCAGGCTTCGCGCTTCACGCATGGTCACCCGCGGATCCCACGACGGGTGCGACGGCGCTAGCATGCAGATTCGCAAACCCTTTACCTCCCTCGGCTTACTGCACACGATCGGCCGAGTCTTCGACCCTCGTCGACGCAAGCAGACGGCACGGAAGGCGCAGTATAGTTGCCGCGTCGGGCAGTGCCAAGCTCGACCGGCGTCACCCCCTATCCAGACGATGCCGCCCGCCGTATCGTCCACACAGAGCGAACCGTTTCACGCCCAGAGAGACCGCCCATGTTCCGCCCCCTGCCGTTCGGCTGCTGCGTTCTGTCGACCTTGCTCGTTTGCTTTTGCGTGTCGCACACGGCGGCGTCCGCACCGTTGGCCGCCGAAGCGGCCGCCGGCGCCGCCCCGCCGAAGCCCGCCCAACTGCTGGCCGACCTGCGAGCCTGCAAGCCGCTGCGCAAAGTACACTACTGGTGGCCGACGCGCCCGGGCTGGCCGGTCGCCGTGGACAACGCCCTCGCCTACGAGATCGTGCGCCTCACCGGCACGTACAACCTCTACCCCCGCTGGACCGAAGCCGCCGACACACGCCGCGCCGTCTCGATCTGCCAGCGCGTCACCGAGCGCACCGGCCGGCAGACGTCCATCGGCCTCCACTGCGCCCCCTGGGTGAACTGGGACCGCAAAGAGGCGCCCACGAACACCGGCCGGGCGCAGGAGGCCGAGGTGCAGCGCATCTCCGACCTGCTCAAGCAGGCCCGCGAACAGCTCCAGGCCGCCAACAAGCAACTCGACACGAAGATCCAGGTGAGTGCCATCCTCTTCGACAGCGAAGTGCTCAACCCCAAACGCGGCACCAGCCCGGAGGCCAACGCCTGGAACGCCGCCATCGACGCGAAATACAACCTCGTCTACGACGCCGCCAAGGCGGTGTTCCCCGAGGCCATCATCGTCTGGTACAGCCGCGGCGGTGTGACGCCCAGCGCCGATCCGTCCGGCTGGAGGCACTCATCGCAGCGGTATTTCACCATGAACGAACGTGGCGATTGCTGGAGCATCTCGCTCTACCGCATCTGGGAGATCGGCGAGACCCGCGAGTCGTTCCGCCGCACGGTCGTCGAGGCCGATGCCCACGGCGGCGGAGCCGTCATCCCCTGGGTGGCCCTGGGCTGCGGCTACCGGCGCGAAGCCAAGTCGTTCAGCGCCTGGGCGACCGACTACCCGTACGACCCGATCTACTCCTGGATGCTCGGCCGCGAGATCAACCACCCCTGGTACGGCGAGCGCCCCGAGCGCTTCGCCCCCTGGAACCGGGCGGAGTTTGTCGTCTTCTATCCCGGCCCGTTCGATCAGCGCGTCCCGCGTTGGGGACAGCACTTCCTGGCGTACTGCCGCGGCGCGATGCTGAACGAGGATGTGCCCGGCCGCGAGCCGTGGGTGTCCGACAAGAACCACTAACGCCGCCGGCCTTACCCTTCGATCCGCTTCAAGGCTCGTTCCGCCTGCTGCCGCACCTGCCGCCGACGATCCTCCAAGGCGCGTTGCAGCGTCGGCATAGCCGCCCGCGCCTCGCCGCCCATCTGACCCAGCACCTCGATGGCCAGCAATCGGGCCGTGTGCCCATCGTTCTCGGCGAGTTCGAGCAGAGCCGGCACGGCCGCCTTGCCGATGTTGCCCAGTGCCGCCACGGCCTGCCGCGCCACGTCGAAGTTGGCATCGTCGGCGACCATGCGCAGATCACGCACCGCCGGCCCGGCCTGCGCTCCCAGCCGCCCGACGAAAGCCGCCGCCAGCGCCCGCGTCAGCTCCACCTCGTCGCGCAGCAGTTCACCGAAAGCCGGCAGCGACTCGGCACCGATGTGCGTCATCGCCTGTGCCGCCCAGCGGCGCACGTTGAGCTCGTCGCTGCGCACCACGTCGCGCAAGGCGGGAATGGCCGCCCGGGCGTCCGGGCCGATATACCCTAGCGCGTCCGCCGACCGCGACCGCACATTCGCCGAGGCGTCCTCCAGCCGTTCGACCAGCGCCGGAACGGCGGCCCGCGCTTCCGGCCCAATATTCCCCAGCGCACCGGCGGCGTCGGCGCGAACCTCCGGCCAGTCATCTGCCAGCGCTTGCACGAGCGCCGGTACCGCTTCCGCGGCTTGCACACCCATCGTCTCCAGTCCGTGCACCGCCGCCGACCGCACCTGGCCGTCCGCATCGCCGACAGCTTCAGCCAGTAGCGGCAGCGCCGGCGGCCCACCGCGAGCGAGCGCCTCGGCCGCCGACCGCCGCCGGGACTCGTCGCCCTGGCGCAGCACCTCCAGCAGGATTGGCACGGCCTCGCCGCCGATCCCGCCCAAGGCCATCAGCGCGTGCCACTGCACGTCGTCGTCTTCATCGTCGAGCGCCCGGCGCAGCGTCGGAACCGCTCCCGCGGCGGCCGGCCCGATCCGCCCCAGCGCGTCGGCGATGGAGCAGCGAAGATCCTCGTCTTCGTCCACGTCCGCCAGCCGGGCAACCAGATCCGGCACGGCCTCGCCGGCATCCGCGCCGCGTGCCCCGAGCGCGTGCACGGCGTACAGGCGCATGCCGTGGCGGTCGTCCGCGAGCGCCGCCCGCAGTGCCGCAACGGGCTCCGAAGACAATTCACCCAGGGCTGCCGCCGCATTGAGCTTCACATCGTCGTCTTCATCATCGAGAGCCGCCCGCAGCAGTTCCGCGGCGGCCTTCGCCGCCGGCCCGATCCGTCCCAGCGCATCGGCAGTGTTGGCTCGTACGAAGCCGTCCTCGTCCTGGAGCGCCGCTGACAACGCCGGCACCGCCGCCGCCGCCCGCGGTCCGAGGCTGCCGAGCGCCTCGATGGCGGCGCTGCGCCACTCTTCACCTTCGAGGGCTTCGATCAGACCGGTCACCGCCGTCTCGCCGAGCCGTTCGAGCGCCACGCTCGCCGCGTGCCGGAGACTCGCGTCGCCGTCCACCAACCACTGCAACAGGCCCTGGACCTGAGCCAGCGCCGGCGATACCTCGCGTCCTTCTTCTTCGTCCATGGGGAAACCCGCGCCGTCTGAGCCGTCGGCCGGCGCGGCGTACACCACCCGCCGGCCGGCCGCTATTGCCGACCACGACCCATCAGCATAGCCGATCGGCCACGTCGGCAGAACCGCGCGCGGGTCAGTCCTCGGCGTTGTCCGTGGCCAGGTTCAGGCCGTGGCCGGGCCGGTTCTTGTAAACGAGCCAGTACGTCACCGGGATCACGAAGAGCGTGAAGACCGTCGAGGCGAACAGGCCGAAGATCAGCGCCCAGGCCAGCCCGGAGAAGATCGGGTCGATGGCGATCGGCGCCGCCGACAGCATCGCCGTTCCCACCGTCAGCAGAATCGGCCGCAGCCGCACGACGCAGCTCTCGATGATTGCGTCGTACAGCGACCGCCCGCGTTTCAGCGACAGGTGCACGAAGTCCACGATGATCACCGCTTGCCGCGTCACGATACCGGCCAGGGCGATCATGCCGATCATGCCCGTCGCCGTGAAGAAGATCGGGTCAGCGTACGCCCCGATCTGCCCGCCAGCGACCGCGTTCAGCAGCCAGAAACCCGGCATGATGCCGATCACCGTCAGCGGAATCGCCAGCATCAGCACGACCGGAATCGCGAAGGACGCCGTCTGCGCCACGAGCAGGATGTAGATCCCGACGAGCGCCCCGGCGAAGGCCAGTCCCAGGTCGCGGAACACGTCGAGCGTGATCTGCCATTCGCCCTCGCCGGCGAAGTCCACCTGGAACCCGTCCGGCACCGCCCAGGCCACGCCCGAGCCGTTGGTCAGGAACGTGCGCGACGAGACGGGTCGCGGCGTGCTATCGCTCACCAGACCGTTACCGATGGCCGATGCCTTCGCCGCTTCGGACATGGTGCCCAGCGACGTCTGATCCGCGAGAACGTCCACAACGCAATCCGCCGGCGGTCGGCCCGCCGTCTCACCGATGACGTACGCCACACGCTTCAGGTTTTTGTGATAGATCGTCTTGTCGGCCAGCCGCTCGGACCACTGTCCCAGCTCCGACAGCGGCACCAGTTCGCCCGACCGGCCCTTCACCTGCACACGGGCCAGGTCGGCCATGCTCGAACGCTGGGACTCCGGCACACGGAGCACGATTCGCAACGGGTCGCGTTCGTCCGGGGCGTGGATCAACCCCGCCGTCTGCCCGCCGAGCACCATGACCAGCGTGCTGGAGATCTCATCGACCGACACGCCGCTGACCGCCGCTTTCTCCTTGTCCGTGTCGAACACGAGCTGCGTGCTGTCCGCCTCGGCCATCGTGTCCACTTCGACGACGAACGGCTCGCGGCGCAGTCGCTCCGCCACCGTCTTCGACGCCGCGACCAGCTCCTTGTAGCGATGATCCGGCTGGCCGTAGACCTCGGCCACCAGCGTCGCCAGCACCGGCGGTCCCGGCGGCGTCTCCACGACGTGCACGATCGCGTTATGCCGGGCGGCGATCGCCGTCAGTTCATCCCGCAGCCGCAGGTTCAGCTCGTGGCTCTGTTGCTCCCGGCTCTTCTTGCCGACCAGGTTCAGCCGGATCTCGGCGACGTTCGGCCCCTGCCGCAGGTAGTAGTGCCGCACCAGGCCGTTGAAGTCCATCGGCGAGGACAGCCCGACGTACGACGTGAAGTCGGTCAGTTCGGGCACGGTCGCCAGGAAGGCTTCCATCTCGCGCACGGCGGCATCGGACCGTTCGAGCGTCGTCCCCTCGTCGAAGTCCACCACGAGCAGCAATTCGTTCTTGTTGTCGAACGGCAGCATCTTCAGCGGCACGGCCCGCACCGCGGCCAGTCCCGCCGCCACCACCATGAGTAGGGCCATCACGCCCAGGAAGCCCCACGCCGCCACGCGCGAACGCAGCAATCCGCCCATCAGCGGAGCAAACAGCTTGTACAGCACACTCTGCCGCACGGCTGCCGAGTCGTCCGGATCGTGCACCGGCTCGCCGGCGGCGGCCTTCCGCTGATAGACGCGCTTCAGTACATGGTACGTCAGCCACGGCGTGATCGTGAACGCCACGACCATCGACATGACCATCGTCACCGGCACGTTCAGCGCCATCGGCCGCATGTACGGCCCCATCATCCCGGTGATGAAGAACATCGGCAGGAACGACACGATCACCGCCAGCGTCGCCGTGATCAGCGGCGGACGAATCTCGGCCACCGCTTCGAGCACGATCGCCCGCGTCGCCTTGCGACGGAGCGAGAAGTGCCGCGTGATGTTCTCGACGTCGACGATCGGGTCGTCGACGAGCAGACCGAGCGCCAGGATCAGGGCGAACAGCGTGACCCGGTTGATCGTGTAGCCCGCCAGTAGGTTCACCGTCAGCGTCAGGCCGAACACCACCGGCACGGCCACCGCCACGATCAGCGCTTCGCGCCAACCCAGCCCCAGCGTCAACAAGGCAATGACGATGAACACCGCCACCGCCAGCCCCTCGACGAGTTCGTTGACTTTCTCGTCCGAGGTCAGGCCGGCGTTGCGGGTGATAACCATCTCGACGTCGTCGGGGACGATCTCGGCCTTGAGCTCCTCCGCCGCTTTCAGCAGGTCGCGGGCCACCCAGACGGCGTTCGTGCCCTTCTTCTTGGCCAGGGCGATCGTCACCGCCGGCTGCGAGAGCTGCCCGTCCGCAGCTTCAGCGGACGGCGGACCGACCAGCGTGCCCGTCGCCCCCTCGTGAGCGGCGAAACCACGGGCCGGACCCCACCCGTGCCGCACGAAGCTCGTCACCTCGTCCGGGCCGTCCTCGATCGTCGCCACGTCCTTCAGAAACACCGGCTGATCGCCATAGACCCCGACGACCAGGTCGGGCAGTTCGTCCGTGCGTTCCAGCGCCCGCCCCGCCTCGACTCGGAATTCGGCGTCGCCCCGCGAGAACTCACCGCTGGGACACGTCACGTTCGTGACCTGAATCGCCTGCTGCACTTCCAGTGGCGACAGGTGATACGCCTCCAGCCGCGCCGGATCGAGATACACGTGCGCCACGCGCGGTTGCCCGCCGACGATGTACGCCCGCGAGACGTTCTCGACCGCGGCCAGACGCTCCACGACCTCTTCGCCGACCCGTCGCAGCGCATACTCGTCCGCCGTCGCACTCGTCAGCGTCAGCGTGACGATCGGTACATCGTCGATTTCCACCGGCTTGATGACCCACCCGGTCACCCCCGGCGGCACGACGTCCACATGCTCGTCGATGCGCTTGTACAGTTTGACGAGGCTGCGCTCGCGATCCTCGCCGACGTAGAAGCGCACCGTGATCACGGCCGCGTCGGCCCGCGACATCGAGTACACGTACTCGACACCGTCGATCTGGTAGAGCAGCTTCTCCAGCGGCGTGGACACAAGCTGCTCGACCTCTTCGGCCGAATGCCCCGGGAAGCTGACGTACACATCGGCCAGCGGCACGACGATCTGCGGATCCTCCTCACGCGGCGTGATGAACAGCGCCGCCCCGCCCAGCACTGCGGCCAGCAGGATCAGGATCAGCGACAGGTTCGAGTGCAGAAACGCGCGGACGATCGCATTCGTGAAGCCGTGCTTCGCTTCCGCCGAGCCGGGTTGTTCAGCCATCGGTGCGTTCCTCCGCCCGCAGCGCGACCTGCTCGCCGGCCGCCAGTCCGGCCAGCACCTCGACGTCGGTGCCTACCGTGCGACCGAGCCGCACCGCCCGCCGTTCCAGCCGGCGATCGGCGCCGGTGTCGTGCACCACGTCGACCAGGTCCAGTTGCCCGACCTTGCTCACCGCGGCCTGCGGCACAACCAGCAACTCCTCGTCATCGAGCGGGATGAGCAGTCGCCCGAACATGCCCGAGTACACACCGTCCGGACACGGGCCGGTCACCTTCACCGCGAAGCTGCGGCTGGCCGCCTCGGCTTCGGGCACGATCTCGTTGATCTGCCCGGCGCACGTCTTGTGCAGGGCGTCTACCCGCACGCCGATCTCCTCGCCCACCCGCAACCGCTGCGCCAGCGACTCGCGCACGTGGGCCACGAGCTGCATCCGCGTCGGGTCGTACAGCGTCACCACCACCTGCCCCGGCGTAACCATGTCCCCCACTTCGACCCGCTTGTCCACGACGACCCCGTCAATCGGGCTGTCGATCGTCGCGTAGGCGACTGTCGTCCGCGCCTCCTGCAGTGCCTGCTTCGCCTGGTCGAGCCCGGCCACGCGGGCCCGCAGGTCCGTCTCGGCCCGTTCGTACTCCACCCGTGAGGCGTTGCCCTGCTCATACAACCCGTGCACGCGGTCGTATTCGATCTGGGCCTGGTCGCGAGCGGCCTCCGCGGCGGCGACCGCCGCCTCCGCCTGCCGCACGCGGGCCTGCAAGTCCTCATCATCCAGCCGGACGAGCATCTCGCCGGTCTTCACGTGCTGGCCGGCCTGGGCGTTGACCTGGAGGACCCGAGCCAGCAGCTTCGAGGCGACCGATACCTGGTGGACGGCCCGGATCGTCCCGACCGCCGTCTCCTGGGCCGGTACGCGCACCAGCCGCACCTCGGCCAGCGGTACGTCCCCCACTGGCCGGCTGGCGACCGCCGACTCACCGTGGGCCCCGGCCCCGAGCTTCCGGTTGAACGCCCCGGCCAGGTACATCAACAACACGACGACGACGGCGGTAAAGACCACCGCCGTCACGACCACGCGCACTGCCGAGCCCTTGCCGGGCGTCTGTTTCTTCTGGGACATTGCCCTATCCTCCGCTTTCCGCCGACTCGTTGGCCGGCGGTTCGGCCACCACCCCCGACGCACAATGCCGCCGCAGACACTCGATCAGGGCGACTGCGCTGGGGTTCACCACGCGGTAGTGTACATGCCGGCCGACGCGCTGGCGTTCCACGATGCCGCTGGTCCGCATGTTCGTCAGGTGCTGGCTGACCGCCGCCGGCCGCAGCCCGAGTGCCTCCGCCAATTCCCCCACCGGCACGGCCTGCTGCATCAGGTAGGCGACAATCTGCAACCGATCGGGATGCGCCAGGACGCGGAGCATGTCGGCGGTCCGCTCAATCATGTCCGAAGGGATACACCACATGCAGTCCGGTACCTGTCGCGTCATCAGCCACCTCACTATGCTCAATATATCATGAATTACAGACATGTCAAACTCACGACATTAGAATGTAGAACAACACCGGACCGTCGCAGGCCGAAACCGGTCCCGAAAGAAGTTGATGAAAATACCCACCCGCCACTATCCCCCACTGTCCTGATAAAGCTCCGCTGAGCATCCCTCAGGCCGATTGAGACCGCGGAATTGAGATAACGTCCGAGAACATCGCTTATTTCTTCCGAATTCGGCGGTGGATCGCCGGTTCCTTTTTATAGAATTCGTACGGGCGGGCACGGTCCCGCGACCGACCCGCCGCGGGCAATAACGCTCGACGCGACACGGAGACGCTTCCATGGCAACGCGACTGCTGGCCACCGACATGGACGGCACGTTCATCGGCGATGATCGGGCGATCCAGGAGTTATGGGATCTTCTCGAACGCCAGGGGGTCACTCTCGCCTTCTCCACCGGCCGACATCTCCAATCCATCGAGTCGTTCTACGCGGAGAAGGCCCTCTCCCGCCGGGCGGACGTCTGCGTCTGCATGGTGGGTACGGATGTCCACTTCCGCGGCAACGGCAGTTACACGCTCGACCCCGCCTGGCATGAGTACATCCACGTCGGCTGGGACAAGGACGCCGTCGAGGAGATCCTGCGCTCGATCCCCGAGGCGCGTATGCAGGACGAGCAGTGGCAGTCGCCTTTCAAGAGCAGCTACTACCTCGAAGAGAACGCCGAGGCCCGCCTTGCCGAAATCAACCAACGGCTTCGCGAGCGCGGTCTCGACGCCAAGGTTGTCTACTCGGCGGACAAGTTCCTCGACCTGTTGCCGATCAAGTCCGGCAAGGGCGAGGCGGTCCGCTACGTAGCCGAGAAGCTCGGCCTGTCGCCGGCGAATGTGGTCACCGCGGGCGATACCGGTAACGATCTCGACATGATGCGGCCGGAACTCGGTTTCCGGAGCATTGCCGTTGGCAATGCCGCTCCGGAGCTGAAAGCGTTCCGCGCCGCACAGGTGTATCACGCGCAGGCAGCGTATGCCGCGGGCATTCTCGAAGGCCTGCGCGAGTTTGGATGGCTGTAGGCGAGAGTCTGATGCGACCGGGGGGATCGCCAAGCAGCCCGAGATGTACGTGCCTGCCGTCAGACCGGCGGACGGGCCAGCACTGAGAAGGGAGCAACGCGTGTTCCAAGATCGTAACCGGACACACGTCCTGATGATCACCAACCACGGCATGCACGAGTGGAAGGTCGTGCCGGGGCTGCCCGACACCGGCGGCCAGAACGTTTACGTGAATCAGTTCACGGACGCGCTCGTCGAGCAGGGCTACCGCGTCACCATCGTGAACCGCGGCGGTTACGTCCACCCAGTGACCGGGCAGATGCAGACCGGCGTTCGCTGGCACCCCTCCGGCCACGCCCGCATCGTCTACCTCGAAGACGGCCGGGCCGAGTTCGTCCGCAAGGAGGACATGGACGAGCAACTGCCGAAGCTGGCCGAGGACCTGCGAGCGAAGCTCGACGCCGAAAGCGATACGTTCGACCTGATCATCTCGCACTACTGGGACGCCGGGAAGCTGGGCACGCTGGTCAACACCGGTGCGCAGCGGCTGCCGCACGTGTGGGTGCCGCACTCGCTCGGGGCCCTGAAGAAACGGAACATGGACCCGTCGACCTGGGCGGACCTGCGCATCGACGAGCGCATCGCCAACGAGCAGGCCCTGCTCCAGATCATCGATGGCGGCGTGGCCACCTCGTCGGCGATCCGCGACTCGTTCCGGGACGACTACGGTGTCGAGGCCAAGTACTTCCTGCCACCCTGCGTCGAGCCGGACCGCATCCGTCCGCTTCCCGCCGGCGACCTCGGGCCGACGTGGCAGTTCCTCGCCGAACAGTCGGGGCTTTCGGTCAGCGACCTCCAGCGGCGGAAGATCATCATGGAGGTCAGCCGCACCGACAAGACCAAGCGCAAGGACGTGCTCATCAAGGCGTTCGCCCGCGTGCATCAGGATGTGCCCGAGGCGCTGCTGGTGGTCTCTATCGACGACCGCACGCCGGCCCTGCACGAGGCTCTGCGCGGCTTGATCCGTGAGCTCCGTCTCGAAAAGGACATCGTCGTGCTCGGCTCGGTCTGGGCGCAACTGCCCGGCCTGTACAACGTCACGTCCGTCTACTGCACGCCGTCCGTCATGGAGGGCTTCGGCATGAGTGCCCAGGAGGCGGCGGCCACCGCGCGTCCGGTCGTGGCCTCGCACCTGGTGCCCTTCGTCTGCGAGTACCTAGTCGGCGAGAAGCCCGACAAGGTCACCGTCACCGACAACGGCGAGAGCCACGAGCTGCTGCTGGGTCAGGCAGGCATGGTCGTACCGGCGGATTACGTGGCCGGCTTCGCCGTCGCCCTGACGCGTCTGCTCCGCGACGACGACCTGCGGCAGCGCATGGGTCGCCGCGCTTTGGACATCACGATTCCGTATTTCACGTGGCACAGCCGCTCGAAGGACCTGCTGGACGACCTGGGTGTCAGCCCCACGCGCTCGGGGCAGAAGGGGAAGTCGTCGTGATCCGGCATCTGCACAACGTGTCGCGCGGTCGCCTGGCCGACTTTCTGATCGAGACGTGGGCCCTGCAAGGGCGCGAGGGGTTCCTCCTGTCGAGTCCCGACAGCGCCGAATGCGGCACCGAACACGCTCTCGATGAAAGCTGCGGTGTGCGTTACCGCTTCCGCTGGATGCCGCACCGCGAGATCCGCGGGGACGTCGCCGCTCTCGAACGGCGTGGCATCCTGAACCCGCGGCGGGACGAGAGCCGGCTCTTCCGCGATCCGCGCGACCCGCACGGCCGCCACTGTTTCCTCTGCGCGCCGAACATCCACGAGTGCCACCCGATGGAGCGCCTGATCCCGTTGCGGCTGGCCGGCCACGACTACTACGCCGGCGCCAACTTCGCCTGGATCGAGCGTGACCATTTCACGGTGATGGCCGCGGAACACGTGGACCAGCTCTACGCACGGCATACGCTCGACGCCATGCTGGCGCTGCATGCCCAGACCGGCGGGCGGTTTCGCGTGCTGTTCAATGGGCCGGGAGCCGGGGCGAGTATCCCCTGGCACCTGCACTATCAGATCACCACGCAACCCATGCCGATCGAGCAGATGAATCCCGATGGCGAGGCGGCCTATCCCACGAGCGTGCGCCGTTTTCGCGTCGCCACCGGCGGGGTCGAACAGGCCCACGCCATGGCCGCGGCCTGGCTCCAGCGCGACCCGGCGCGGCACAGCATCAACATCCTGATCGCCGGCGCGGTGGTCGATGCGTGGATCTTCGTCTTCCCGCGCGATCGCGAGCGGGCGACGGCGACGAACAAGGGCTTGGTCGGTGGGTTCGAGGTCGCCGGCGATTTCGTGCTCAGCAGCCCGCAGGAAGAGTGGGCGTTCCGGCACGCCTCGGCGGCGACGGCGCGGACGATTCTCGAACAGATCTGCCCCGAAGACCGCGCGCCGGATACGCGCGTCGCGTAGCGATGCGTCAGAGAAAACGCAGGCCCCGGCGTGCCTGTCTGCGAGTCCCGGAGGGACGAATGAATGTAGCCCAGCACGTCAGTGCTGGGATAAGGGACGTCGCGCGATGATCCAGTCCCGGAGGGACGGCTGAGCGATGCGCGCGGCGAGACCTTCAGTCGTCCCCACGGGACTAGGAGGGGGAGGGGGCGTTTCGAATCCCAGCACTGCGTACTGGGCTACAATCAGACGTCCCTACGGGACTAAGACATCGCGTACGGGAGTGTCTCCGTTGTCGGGGCGTGAACCGCAGCAGCGCCATCGGCGGGCGAGGCCCAATGGTACTAACCTTGTCACGCGGCTCGTTTCTTGGTGTTTGCTCGTGGTGGTGGAGCGGTGGGCAGCTTGCTGGGGCGTTTCAGCTTGCCGTGGCCTTTGTTTTTGGTTTTCGTGTCATGC
>JASFQK010000006.1:0-183789 GCA_050115495.1 Phycisphaerae bacterium
ATCGCAGACGTGCGTGGCTTCGCTTCCATGCCCTGCTCCCTCACTGATGACCTTCCTTGCCCCTCGCACCTACTCTACCCTGGCCGTCAACGATTATTTCACAAGCTCAGACGCCCGCCCCACCCAGGATTGGGGATTGTCTCACAAGCTCAGGCGTCCGTTCCACTCATGTTGGAGGACCCACTTCGACGTTCCACTACTCTCCCCCGCCGCCGACTTCGAGACAGATCATCGTGGTCATGTCGCGCAACACGAGCTTGCCATCCGACAGCGCCATCGGTCCCCACACATCATGCCCGCTGAGCACCCGGGCCTGCGCCAGTTCGCGATATTCCTGGACGTTGGCCTCGACCAGCCGCAGAACGCCGGTATCTCCGTCCAGAATGTAGAACATCCCATCGGCCAGAATGAAGTTGCCGAGGCCGAAGGTCGCCTTTCCCCGGCTCGTCCAGACGATGTTGCCGTCGAAGTCCATGCAGGTCAGCAGGCCGCGTTTGTCCTTCCCGACGGCGAACATGTGCTTGTCGAAGATGATCGGCGTGTGCACCTCCGAGTTCCACTGGTTTTCCGTCCAGTCGAACACGGCCTCGGTGCTGAACGCACCGTCCTGGTTCTTCACGCGCACCATCACGCTGCCGGCGTCGTACGGACCGGTCATGAAGACGCGGTCGCCGTCGATGGCCAGCGGCGACGGCGAAACGGCCACGTTGAACTTGCGCGGATGGAACCACAGCAGCCGGCCGTCGTCCGCCGCCACGCCGACCGGACCGAACAACGTGCACCACAAATACTGCTTCACGCCGCCGATCTCCGCCGGCATGACGGAGGCATGCGACAGGGGCCACTTCTCCGGGTTCGGCGTGCGCCAGATCTCCTCGCCGGTGTCCTTCTTCAGAGCCACCATCAGGGCGCCCGGCCCGCCGGGGGCGATAATGAGGCGATCCTCTTCGAGCAGCGGGCACTGGCCGTTGTACCAGGGCGGGATCTGTGCCTCGTACGCCTTGACGAGCGACTTGTGCCACACCTCCTCGCCCGTGTCCGCTTTCAGACAGTGCAGGTCGCACTTGGGATCGAGAGCGAAGACGTACTGGCCGTCGACGGCGGGCACGCTGCGTGTGATGCCGTGATTCGGCCGAATGCGGCGGGACACCTTGAACCGCCACAGCTCCTTGCCGTCGGCGAGCCCAACGCAGCGAACGAGCCACTCGTTGGCCTCGCGGTCGTAGTCGTTGAAGTAAACGCGGCCGGCGCAGATCGCCGCCGCCGAATAGCCCTCGCAAACCGAGACGGACCATAGCTTGCGGGGTCCGTCGGCCGGCCACGTGCGCAGCAGACCCGTCTCACGGGAAATACCGTCGCGGTTGGGCCCGCGGAACTGCGGCCAGTCATCGGCGACGGCGACGCTCGCCGCCAGCCAACCGGCCAGAGCCACGAACCATGTTCCTCGGCGTATGCGCATATACCACTCCTGCCAGGGCGTCGCTCCACACACTCTTATCCGCATTCTACAGCGCTGCGCGCACACCGCTGCGCTTGCGCTGCCGCCGGCAGCGTCAGTGCGTGAGGGCGTAGAGCACGATATTCGTCGCCAGCCGCCGGGCGTCCTCGGCGGCCAGCCCCCAACAACCCGCGAATTCCTTTCCCTCGAGGCCGCAGCCCAGGGCAAACGGGCTGTACACAACCGCCAGCCGCCCGTCGATCTCGATCCCCCACAACTCCGGTCGATTCAAGTCCGGGTGCTTCTCGCGGATGTCGGGGCCGTAGCGCACGGTGCGGACGTCGAAGCCGGGCGACCCCTGGTAGATCGGATGGTCAGCCGGCAGCCGCCGAAACGCCGACCCCGGAAATGCCTCGCGCATCAGCTTACGCACCGCCGTGTCGAACGGCTCCGGCCCGCAGCAGTTGTCGACGAGCAGGAAGCCGCCGCGGCGAAGGTGAGCGACGAGGGCGGCCTGCTCTTCGGGGCTGAGCTCCAGGCCGTAATGGCCGGCCATGTACAGGAAGGGGCAGGTGTACAGCTCGCTGTCGGTAAGGCGCAGCGCGTGGTACTGCGTGATCACGTCGAGCCCCGCCTCGCGTCGGGCAAAATCCGCCAGGTGCACGAGCGCCTGTGGGAACGGCCGCCAATCTCCGTCATACACCACCTGGCCGAAGCGGAGGGCGTCACGGCTCGGCGGGCCGGCAGCCATCTCCTGCGCCTCGGGCAAAACGACCGCGTCCAGCCGATCGACCAGCGGCCGCCGACCGGTCGCGTACGCGGCGATGTTCGTGCCCAGTTGCAGGGCCAGTTCGCTGCGCGGCGGCACGTCGCCACTCTGCCACAGGTACGACAGGTCCTTCGGGGCGAACAAGATGCTCGTGCGGCAGCCGATATCCACGCCGAGCAGGTCGGAGGTCGGGCAATCAAAGATGACGTGATAGACCGCATGATCCTCGCCGAGCTCGCGCAGCGGCGTCTCCGGGAACGTCGCCGCCAAAAACGCCTCGAACCCGTCGCGGAACTCCTTCCGCCCGCAGCACGCGCCGACGAAGAGCGTGCCGCCCTGCTCGACGAAGGCTCGCACCTTCGCTTGCTGGGCGGCATTCCATTCGGGGAACGTGCGGCCGTGGATGTAGAGAAGCGGAGCGGCCAGCCAATCTTCGAGCGGGGCGTCGAAGGGCACGGCCTGCCAGGTGACCGGCTCGCCGAGCTTGTCGCCGATGAACGAGATCAAGTGATCCACGCCGCGCGGATCAGGGTTCCACTCGTCATCATCCGACCATTGGAGTTTCTGGAGGAGCAGGGCCTTGTGCCCCTTGGCGAGGAACAACAGGGCGAAGCAGGTCTCGACGAGGTCGTCGCCCCAGCTCCCGTTGGGCAACTGCTTGCCGACCAAGTACGCGGCCCCTTCGCGATACCAATCGTGCCTGCCGAACCGGCCCTGCCCCGAGAGCATGCCGCAGCGCTCGGCGGCGTAGAGCCAATAGTGGATGTGGGACGTGCCGAGACCGGGGTGTCGGCGGGCGGTGAAGTGCCGGGCGAGCCAGATGAGGCCCTCGGCGATCGGCCGGTTGATCTGGGTCCGGCCGCAGGCGGGATCTTCACCTTTGCGAACCTTGAGCTCGCGACCGCCGACCAACCGGCTGCCGACGATGATGAGGTCGGACACGCCGGCGGCGGTCATACTGCCGCGGCTGTCCATGCCCTGGCGATAGCCCCAGCCGCCGTCCTCGTTCTGGGCGGCAAGGAGGGCCTCATGGGCCTTCCTCCACACGGACGCCGGTATGGGCATACCCACCTGCGCCGCCGCGTGCAAACCAAGCAGAGCGAACTGCGTGTTCGAGTGGTCGACGGGCTCTTGGTGCGGCGTATAGCTCCAGAGCCCGGACGAATTCTGGGCGTCGGCAAGCCACAGGGCCGCCTCGCGGATCTCGCGGCGATAGGCCTCAGGATCCGCCTGGGCCAACACCATGATCTTCAGCGAGACAACGTAAACGTGCTGGTTCTGCTGATCGCGGACGTGTGGCAGGGCCGCCAGCACATGAGGCGAATCAGGCGGCTCGCCGGCGTAGAGGAGCGCGAGCGTGGCCAGCGCGGTCTCGCCGCCGGGCAGGTGCCGTTCCGGCCACCGGCCGTCCTCGCCCTGCCAGCTTCGCAAAACCTTCATCCCCCGGCGGACGGCGTCGCGAACCTGGGCGCCGGTGACGTCCGCCGTCGCGACGACGGGTCCCCCCAGCAGCACCATCAGCGCCAGCAGCAGGGCGCGGCGCCGATCTCGTCGATCCGCAAACCGTCTCGCCATGATCGCGACAGTATAGCGGCGGCCGGCGGTGCAAGGCGCCGCTCGTCAGTGCCCCAGCCGCGCTGTATAGTGCGCGGAGTATGGAAGCGACAAGTGCCCCCGGCGGGCCCTGGACGGTCAGCAGGCTGCTGACCTGGACCCGCGGCTACCTCCAGCGCCAGCAGGTCGATGCGCCGCGGTTGTGCGCCGAGCTCTTGCTCGCGCACGCCATGCAGTGCGAGCGCATCCACCTCTACACGCGCTTCGACACTGTGCCCGAAGAGGACGTGCTCGCGCGTTTTCGCGGCGCCGTACGCGAGGCGGGGGCCGGCCGGCCGATCGCCCATCTCACCGGCCGCAAGGAGTTCTTCTCGCTGTCGTTCACGGTCGGGCCGGACGTGCTCATCCCACGACCGGAAACCGAAATCCTCGTCGAACGAACCATCGACCTCTCGCGGCGGGCGGAAGGCCAAGTGCGGCGTGTGCTGGATCTGGGCACCGGGAGCGGTTGCATCGCCATCGCCCTGGCCCGGCACCTGCCCGAGGCGACCGTCTGCGCCAGCGACGTGTCCAAGGCGGCCCTGGCGGTCGCTCGCGACAACGCCGACCGGCACCAGCTCGCCGAGCGAATCGAGTTCGCCGCCGGCGATCTGTTCGCCCCGTGGCAGGACGACAACGGGCCGCGCATCTTCGACGTGATCGTCTGCAACCCGCCCTACATCGCGACGACGCCGGATACGCCGGTGGACGAGGCCGTCCGGCGTTACGAGCCAGCGGTGGCCCTGTTCGCGGGGAAGGATGGGCTGGACGTGATTCGCCGCCTCGTGGCGGCCGCCCCTGCGCATCTCGCGCCCGAGGGGCATCTGTTGCTGGAAATCGCCTTCGACCAAGCGGAACGGGTTCGAGAGCTGCTGTCCGCGGGGGACTGGCAGGATGTGACCGCGTACCGCGACGGGCTGGGGCATGAGCGCGTCGTTCACGCCCGGCGCCGCCGCGCCGAAAACACCCAGGTAGCCTGAGGGTACTGCGTTGAGTCTACCGTGTTTCGAGATCACCGGCGGGAACCGGCTGCGGGGGAATGTGCGCCTGAGCGGGGCCAAGAATGCGGCGTTGCCGATCATGGCGGCGTCGATCCTGTGCGAGGGTGAGATCGTCCTGCACGGCGTGCCGCGGGTCAGCGACGTCCACTTCCTGCTCGAACTGCTGCGCAGCCTGGGCGTGGAAGGCGAATGGCGTGGCGACGGCTCGCTGCGCCTGATTTCCCACGACGAGATGAACTGCCACGCCGAGTACAACATCGTCCGCAAGATGCGGGCGTCGATCTGCGTGCTCGGGCCGCTGCTGGCCAAGCGGCAGCGGGCACGCGTCGCCCTGCCCGGCGGCTGCGCCATCGGCGACCGCCCGGTCAACCTGCACCTGCGGGCCATTCGTAACCTCGGGGCCGACGTCGAGCTCGTCGGCGGCGACATCGTCGCCAAGGCCAAGCGCCTGCGCGGCACGGAGATGTTCCTCGGCGGACCGTTCGGCTCGACCGTGCTGGGCACGGCGAACGCGCTCATGGCCGCGACGCTGGCCGAAGGGACGACCGTGATCGAGATGGCGGCCTGCGAGCCGGAAGTCGTCGATCTGGCCGATTTCTTGAACAAGTGCGGGGCGGTCATCAGCGGGCAGGGTACGCCACGCGTCACCGTCGAGGGCGTCAAACGGCTCACCGGCTGCGAGCACCGCATCATTCCCGACCGTATCGAGGCGGGGACGTTCATGGTCGCCGCGGCCCTCACCAATGGCGAGCTGACGCTGGAAAACTGCCGGCTCGACCACCTGATGGCCTTCATCGACCGGCTGGCCGCGGTCGGTGTCACCGTCGAGAAAACCAACGGCGGCGTCACCGTCTCTTCGGCCCGGCGGCTCGAACCTATCGAGGTCACCACGCAGCCTTTCCCCGGCTTCCCCACCGACCTCCAGGCCCAGCTCATGGCCCTGCTCTGCCTCGCCGACGGCAACAGCATCATCACAGAGAAGATCTTCCCCGACCGCTTCCTGCACGTGGCCGAGCTGAGCCGCATGGGTGCCAATCTGCACAAGGAGGGCCCCACCGTAATCGTGCAGGGTGTCCGGCGACTGATCGGGGCGCCGGTGATGGCCTCGGACCTGCGGGCGTCGGCAGCGCTGGTGCTGGCCGGCCTGGCCGCCCGCGGCACGACGCGCGTCAACCGCGTTTACCACCTCGAACGCGGCTACGAGCGGCTGGACGAGAAGCTGCGTGCCGTGGGCGCCTCGATCGAGCGCAAGGAAAGCGAGGAAACCTAGCCCCCCTCCCATCCGAGCCCCGAGCGGCAGCGAGCGGATCCGTATCCGTCGCGCTGTGTGCCACTGGTGGCTTGCCCACCAGTGCAGTAGGAAATCAGCGATCCGTCCCGCGCAGGACGCCGCCCGGCCGTAACCGTTTAACCTCGGTCACCAGCCGGGCGGCAACCAAACCACGCCTCACGCTATTACTGCTATCGACCGACGGCTACCGGGGTGATTGCTAAAACTGCCGCATATGAACGCGAAATTGCGATGGTGCACGGGGAGAGTGTGACAAGTGCCGGCTGCGGTCGGAGGAGGAGGAAGGGACGGAGTCACCGACCGCGGCCGGCGTGAGCAGCTCGCAATAAAGCCACCACCAGAACAACCAGCCCATAATTGGCAATATTCCACCCGCTTCTGCCTGAACAATCTCCGACGGGAATCGCCGCAAACGTGCGCGCGCACGACGTCGTGGTCACGCGCCGGCGAACACCTCGTCGACGCGCTCGCACACATAGTGATATGCCAGGACGTGCCCTTCCTGAATGCGGTCACTCGACGTGTGCGACACGCGGAGCGCGTGCGTGCACATCTGCGCCAGCTTGTCGCCGCCAGCGCCGGTGAAACCGATCACGACCGCCCCGCGCTCGTTCGCGACGCGCAGCGCTTCGAGGATGTTCGGCGAGTTGCCACTGGTGCTGAGCGCCCAGACGACGTCGCCCCGCTGCACGAGCCCCTCGACCTGCCGGGAGAAACACTGCTCGAAACTGAGATCGTTCGAGATTGCCGTCAACGCCGACGTGTCGGTCGTCAGCGCCACCGCGGGCAGCGCGGCCCGATTGCGCTTGAAACGGCCGATGAATTCGGCGGCGATGTGCTGGGCGTCGGCGGCGCTGCCACCATTGCCGAAGACGTAGATACGCCGGCCGCCGCGTAGGGCACCGACCAGGGCATCGATAATGCGCTCGATGACGTCGCCCTGCGTCGCCAGGTTGGCGATCACCTCACCGTGCTCGGCCAGTACGTTTGCCCATTGCCGTGACATAGGGTCTCGCTGGAAGTACCGACGGGCGGACGTCAGGCCCGCGCTCCGGCCAGGCGGATGCGCTCGAGCTCCGCGGTCGTGCTGTAACCCTCGACGAGGTCGATCAGGGCGACGCGCCCGCCGCGACCTTCGACGAACTCACGGCCGACGACGTCTTTGCCGGCCCAGTCGGCGCCTTTGACCAGAACGTCCGGAGCGATCTGCTCGATCAGGCGGCCGGGATCGGGCTCGTCGAACAGGACGACGTAGTCGACGGCGCTGAGCGCGGCCAGCAAACGCGCTCGATCGGTCTGCGAACGGAGCGGCCGGTCGGGGCCCTTGCCCAGCGTGCGCACGGAGGCGTCGCTGTTGAGGCCGACAACGAGCAGGCTGCCAAGAGCCTTGGCCTTTTCGAGCAGCTCGACGTGCCCGGTGTGCAAAATGTCGAAGCAGCCGTTGGTGAAGACGACGGTCTCGCCGCGGTGTCGCCGGGTGGTGAGCTCGGCACAGAGCTCGGTGGTCTCGCGCACCTTGCCGGGTCCGCGCTGTGCGCCTTCGCGGAGCTCGCGCAGTACCTCGGTCCGGGTGATCGGCACACAGCCGAACTTGCTGACTTCGAGCCCGCCGGCGATGTTGGCCAGGACGATGCTCTCGTCGAGCGTGGCGCCGGTAGCCGTGGCCACACCCATCATGGCCAGGACGGCGTCGCCGGCACCAGTGTTGTCGTACACGGCTCGCGGCGCCGTGGGGAAGCGCTGCCGGCGGCCGGAGCGCTCGACAAGCAACGCCCCGTCACGACCCAGCGTCACGGCCAGTGCGGCGAAGCCGAGGCGGGCGACCAGCTCGGCCGCGGCCGCTTCGAGCTCGTCGGCGGACAAACGCCGACCGACGGCCATTTCGAGCTCGGCCCAGTTCGGCGTGAGCAGCGTGGCCCCCTGGTACTTGTCCCACAGGCACGTCCGGGCCGGATCGATGAAAACCGGCTTGCGGTGCGTCGCGGCAATCCGAATGATGCCCTGGCAGATCTCCGGCGACAGCACGCCCTTGGCGTAGTCTTCCAGACACACGACGTCGGCTTGCTCGATGGCGGATTCGACGGCCCCGAGCAGCGCCCGGCGATCGTCCTCGCCCGGAGCGCGGATCACCTCGTCGTCGACGCGCAAAATCTGCTGGCGGTGGCGGTGCTCGGCCAGGCCGACCATGCGGGTCTTGGTGATGGTGGGCCGGTCACCGACGCGCAGCAGGCCGCTGCAATCGGCGCCAGCCTCCGCCAGGAAGCGCTCGACGCGGTCGCCGAAGACGTCCTGGCCGAGCAGGCCGATGCAGCGAACCGCGCCGCCGAGGGCGAGGACGTTCAGGGCCACCGACCCGGCGCCGCCGACGCGGTCTTCGCGTTCGACGACGTGCAGGACGGGGACGGGGGCCTCGGGGCTGATGCGGTCGGCGTCACCGATGACGTAGCGGTCGAGCATGAAGTCGCCGGCCAGCAGGACGCGGGCCTGGTCGAACCGCTCGACAACCTGGGCGAGTGCCTTCATGCTCACCTACACGCACGTACAAACCTGGCGGGCCGCATCGGTCAGGTCGGCGGCCGGCCGCAGTTGCGGGATCTTCGCCGCGGTCAGCAGTTCGCGGGCCTTGTCCACATTCGTCCCTTCGAGCCGCACGACCACCGGCACCTGGAAGCCGACCTCGCGGGCCGCCTGAATCAGGGCCTCGGCGATGACGTCGCACCGGGCGATGCCACCGAAGATGTTGACCAGGACGGCCTTGACCTTCTTATCGGCCAAAATGATGCGGAAAGCCTCGACCGCACCGTCAGGCGTGACGCTGCCGCCGACATCGAGGAAATTCGCCGGCTCGCCGCCGTGGAGCTTGATGATGTCCATGGTGGCCATGGCCAAGCCGGCCCCGTTGACCAGGCAGCCGATGTTGCCGTCGAGGGCGATGTACGTGAGACCGTGCTCGTTGGCCCGCAGCTCGGCGGGGTTCTCCTCGGCGGGGTCGAACATGGCGGCCACGTCGGGATGACGGTGCAAGGCGTTGTCGTCGAAGTTGAACTTGGCGTCGATGGCCAGGATCTCGCCCGCGGGCGTGGCGATCAGTGGGTTGATCTCGGCCAGGGAGCAGTCCTTGGCGAGGAAGAGGCGGCCGAGCTTGACCATGATGTCGGCTGCGGTGCGGGCCTGGGGCCCGGTCAGGCCGATCTCGCCGGCGAGCAGCTTGGCCTGGAACGGCTGCAGGCCGAGGTGCGGGTCGAACCAGACCTTCTTGATCGCCGCAGGATTGCGGGCGGCGACTTCCTCAATCTCGACGCCGCCTTCAGCGCTGGCCATCATCACCGGGGTCCGCCGGGCGCGGTCCACGACGACGCCGAGGTAGTACTCCTTGGCGATGTCGACGGCCGCCGCCAGGAGGATCTTCCGGACGCGGACGCCCTGGGGGCCGGTCTGCTTCGAGACCATCGGCTCGGCGAACATGCGCTTGGCATGGCTGGCAGCCTCGTCGGCCGAGGTCACCAGCTTGACGTAACCCGCTTTGCCGCGGCCGCCGGCGTGAACCTGGGCCTTCACGACGACCTGTTCGGCATTGAGCCGGGAATAGGCCTCAGCCGCCCAGTCGGGGGAGTCGATCACTTCCGACGCCGGCACCGGGATCCCCGCTTCCTGCATCAAGGCCCGTGCCTGGTATTCATGCACTTTCATAGCGCCCGCTCCGCCATTCGTACTGGTCCGTCACCCGCCGCAGCCGCAGCAGGCAAACGGCGCAGTCTACCCCCCACCCAGCAGCCTGACCAGCGGGCGGCGACGTCGGGCGGGCGTGCCGTGCCGACAGAGTCGACGAGATCGCGCCGGCTTCTGACGCATAAGGCTCTGGGCGTAAGGCCGGAGGGCGCACGAACGATGTCCCTCAAACCTCACGCCTAAGCGACCGTTCGCGCAGACGAGCCGCGATCCATGACTTGTCGCGCCGTCGCTCGATCATCTCCAGCACGAGGTCGGCCAGCTCCGTGCCTTCGCCGATCACGCGGTGGCCGTTGGCGGCCAGAAACAATAGGGCCGCGCCCAACGCCGTCCGCTTGTTGCCGTCCACGAACGGGTGATTGCCCGTCAGGTGAAACACGTACGCCGCAGCCATCTCGAAGACGTCTCGGTGCAGCCACTCGCCGCCGAACTGGGCTTGCGGCTGGGCCAGTGCGGACTCCAACAGTCCCTCATCGCGTAGACCAGGATCGCCCCCATGCTCGGCGATCTGCTCATCGTGGATCTCCAGCACGGTGTGCCTGGCGAGAAACAGCGGTGGTCCGTTCATGTGATCGGCCTCCGAGACTACTCAGTCAGCTTCCTGAAACTCTCGCGGTGCTCGGCGGCAATCTCCTTGTAGAGGCTGCGGGCGGCCTCATCGTCGACGTGGCGGACCGGGCGGAGAATCAGCCGATCGCCGTCAGTGGTAATATCCAGCGGTGTGTCGGCGGTGATCTTGAGCAGGTCCAGAATCGCCTTGTCGATGATGATCCCCAAGCTGGAGCCAATCCTCGTCAGTTGCTTCTGCATGGCCATTCTCCTGGCGGCTTAATAGATAGTATAATATCTATGATTCCCCAGTCAATCAGGGCCGCCACCACGAGCACCTGAGACGCATTCTGGAGGGAGGAAGCGGCTCGTCCGGAATCGGAGTTCCGACATGGGACGCCCCGAGCCCCACGCCCCTGCGGCCGTCTGCGAAAGACCCCAGAAAAGCAGAATGCCCCGCCTTCTCCGGTCGCCGCCGACCCGGCGATCGCAATCCCGCCCGGACCATGCCTCTGACAGGCACGTCCTCATCCGCTCTTCGCCCACGCAGCCGCACACGCTTCGGCGCAAACGCACATGCAAGAAAGCGAGCCGCTCCTTCACATGGAGCGGCTCGCCACGATGGGCAGTTGACTGTGAGCGCGAACCCTACCGCCGGCGCAGAACCGCCAGCCCGCCGAGCGCCAACAGCGCGAAGCTTGCCGGTTCCGGAACGAAGCTCACATTGTCGATGTACTGGTTGAGGTATGTGCTCACAAGGAACTCACGAGTGATCCTCAGACCCACGTCGCAATAGCCGTCGACCGTCGGCGTGTAGCTACCGGACATTTCGTAGTACTTGTAGGCCATCGGATTGAAGACACCAGAGGACCACGTCTCCAGCACCTTATCACCCACGATGAACTCGAAATGGCCACCGTCGCCGTTCCCCCAGTGTTCATCGTTCATGAACGCGGAGAGGTTGGCGGAGAAAGCATACTCCGTGCCGGCCGTCAGATACAGGGCCTGCACCACCTCCACGCCACCGTTCGGTCCGCCAGCGGTGACTTTCCCGACGTCCAGATGACCGACCAGAGACTCTCCCAGAGGACCAGGCCCGTCGATGTCATACGTCACGACGTCCTGGACAGTCGTCATCCCATTCTCCGTCGTGCGAACCGTCCAACCGCTCCAGTCGCCGGTCTCGAACCCGGCATTGGTCAACATCTCCGCCTGCGCCGCCGTAGCTACGCACAGCACCGCGATCATACCTGCTGCCAAAATCGAGAGTCTCATCATTATCTCCTCCTGTACGCGGCCACGCCACCGAGCACCAGCAACGCGAGACTGACCGGCTCAGGAACGAAACTCACGTTGTCGATGTACTGATTAAGATCGGTGTTTGCCGCGAACTGGCGCGTGACCCTGATGCCCACGTCGTAGGTTCCGTCCGCCGTAGCCGTATACTCGCCTGACAGCTCGTGGTACTTGTAGCCCAACGCAATGCCGCCAGAAGCCCACGTGGCCAGCACTTCGTCGCCCACGATGAACTCGAATGTCCCACCGTCGCCGTTGTAGTAGTCACCGGCCATGTATACCGACAGGTTGGCGAAGAACGTGTATTGCGTGCCAGCCGTCAGGTCCAGTTCCTGCACTACCTCCATGCCCCCACCGCTCCCGGAAGCAACCCTAGCGACGCTCAGATGGCCGGCGAAAGACTCCGGCAGCACACCGGCACCGTCGATGTCGTACATCACGACGTCCTGGACTGCCGTCTGCCCATTGTCCGTCGCACGAAGCATCCAGTCGGTCCAGTCGCCCGTCTCGAAACCAGCGTTGGCTATCATCTCGGCTTGAGCCGTTGCGACCAGACACAGCATCACCGCCATGCCCGCCGCCAGAAGAGAGACCTTCATCACCACTTCCTCCTCTATACTCCAAGACCAACGTGCATGCCGCGTACAAACGGCACGCTCCCGTACTCACACACTGTGGATGAAGCAACTACCCCCGTACTCCGCAGGCAAGCGAGACGGACCCGCCGCATAGCCCGACGGAGCAGCAACCGAGAACCGAAACTCGCTTATTGCGACACAAAATGGCGCAAACTGAAGCGACATCCTGAACACTGCCTTCTGGACCTATGCATCGCCCCTGCTTCGTTTCCGGTCTTCCGTTCGAGATCCACCGTTCCGGCTGATCGACGAACGCGCTCCTGCTGCACACGAACTGCGCCGCCGAGCCCAGGCACGGTCGCCGTACACGAGACGGCGATCGCCGGGTGATCCTCCTCGGTGTCCACCGCTTCGGATCACGGTCGAAGCCGCACCCGGGCCCGTCAAACGCGGCCGCCGGGGACGTCCTCCTCTGAGCCGACATCGGCGATTGTAGCGAGCGACCAACCCCTTAGTCAACGACTTCGCAGGATTTTTCGCGAAAAAAGTCGGAACAATTATCTCGACAAATATCGGTTGTGGAGCGGCCCGGACTCCGCTACGCTAACGCGTATGCGTGTTTCTCGACCTCAACCGTCCACAGCTACCCAGACGGCCTTTCAGCGCGAGGCCTCGGAGGTGCTGAGGCGCCTTCGCGGGGCCTTCGCAGAACTCATAACAGTCTTACCAGGCAGGATTTCCACCGCCGCCGATCTGCACCAGGCGCTGAACACCAACATGAAGCTGAGCTGGAAGATGCTCAAGGTCGCCAACGCGTCGCATCCGCTGGCGGCCGGCCCCCACGTACCCGGCCCCGCCAACATTCAGACGATATTGAAGGCGGCGCGGAAGTGCGCCATAGCCGATTCGATAGTGCAGAATGCCGCGCGAGCGGCCGCTGATTTCGAACGGTTGGTTGCCGAACACGCCGGCGAGCGCGACGTGTTCGATTCGATGATCAGCATCCTGGCATCCCGTGAGGATGCTGAACGACTCGATTTCATGCACCGGCGCGATGCGTTTCGGGCACAGCGACTCCTCTGGGGCGCGCATGCGCGAACGGTTTTCAGATGCGCCATCCTGGAGTTGCCCGAGGGTGGCCGCAGCGCGGACATCGCGGCCATTTGGGGGTACGTGGACCTGCGTCGCACCCGTCCCGGGCCACTGACGCTTGGCGTACAGTGGATTGACCACGACGACCAGCAAACGCCGATTGAGCGGGTGCGCGAACCGCTCGACCCCGCCGGCAGTGCGGGCCAAGGCACCTCGCTGATGCCTGAGTTCTGTAGCCAGCCCTTACCGCAAACGCGGATGAGTCAGATTGTGCCAGGGGCGCGGCGGATTGAGCTGTTAGGCAACGGGATGGGCAACCGGGACGCCGCGACGATCTTCGAGGGTCATGTCGTGCACCGACTGGTCCCCTGCTTCCGGACCGCCAACGATGACAACCTGGACTTGTGTCTCAATGTCTCGATGCCTGCGGAGGTCGCGATCCAAGATGCTGTGATCAGCGAGGCGGTCTACCCGAATCCCAGCCTAACGGGAGTGTGCTACGGATACCATGTTGCTAGAGTGGGCTCCGCGGGTGCACTGACCGACCTGCTGGACCTCGGCGTCCAGGCCACCGTGGCGTACCTGGGGACCGGACCCGGGGTGCTGCACACGCCCGACATACCGCGCTATGCGGAGATGGTCGAGGGCGTGCTCGCTCGACTGGGTTGGGATCCAGCCAGGTTCCACGTCTATCGATGCCGCGTGTCTTACCCCGTCGTCCCCTCGGAAATCCAAACCAGAATCAAGCTGCCCGAATCCCCTGAAGAATGATCGGCGTCGGCCCAGGGTCTTCATGGGAAACAGGGAAAGCAGAAGGGGGACATTCTACTTTTCTGAGGTCTTCGACGGGCGGCCGCGGGGGCGGAGGCTCGCTTCCAGGCCCAGCCGTGCCGAAATGCGCTGCTGCCAGGCCGCCGCGCCGAACGGCCGGCCGCGCTCCAGGCTGATCCGCACCGCCTCCAGCTCCGCATCCGTCTCCGCCCGGTTCACCCGCTCGACCCAGTTCCGCGGACGCGCCGCCGGCAGGTCGCTCAACAACTCGCGCTTCGTCGCCGCGTCGGCCCCCAGGCTCGACCACGGCCACTTCTCCGCCCGCCGAACGAGCCGGGCCCGGCGCGGACTGCGTTCGATGTACCGCAGGACGGTGAGCAGGTGCTCATCCTGTTCGATGGGGAACGCCTTGAAGCGCCCCTGCCAGACGTGGCCCTCGCTGTCGTGCCGGCGATGGTGCCGCCGAACGTGTGACGTCAGCAGCCACTGCATCCACCGGCCGAGGTCGCCGTCACCGTGCGGCCAGAGGACGAGGTGGAAGTGGCTCGGCATCAGGCAATAGCCGAGCAGTCGCATCGGCAGGCGACTCTTCCCGGCGGCGAGGAGTGTGACGAACGCGGCGTAGTCCTCATCGTCGTGGAAGACGACCTGGCGGCCGTTGCCGCGGTTCATCACGTGGTAAACGACATCGCCGACAGCAGCGCGAGCGGTACGAGACATGCGAGGAGGTTACGCCGGGCGTCGGCTGTCGTCAATAAGTAGAATGTCCCCTTTTTCTGTTGGACCGAGCCCCGGAACTACCGGTCATCGGCTTCGATCCACACGTCATGGTCACGCTCGATCGTCCATTCCGCCACGGTAGGACCGGTGTAAGTCCGGTAGGCGTCGAATCGCTCCCTGAGCTCTGCAGGCAGCCGCCGGACTTCGACACGGTATTCGGCGTGGAGCGTGTGCTTCCCGGCAGCGGGGCGCTTGTCGATCTTGAGCATATAAGAGAAGTGAGTACCCCCACCCGCGCTGACATGAATGTCTATCGCCGTGCCCGCCGCGCGTCCACTGAGTTGCGCTGGAAACTCCTGACCGTCGAACGTGACCCGCACAATCCTGATCCGCGCACACAAATCGATCGCAGACGCCTCGACCGAGCTTCGATCCCGCGTATGCGCGGCGCGATACTCAACCATGTGGTTTACGGTCAGCCGGGCTCCAGCGGCACCGTCCGACCGGTCCGGAGCGGTGCGCACCATAGGTTTCGCGAGGACCACGCAGTGGCGAGCCAATGCCTGAAGCTGGGCGTCCGAGAGCCGTCCGCGCTCATAAGCCAGTTCAATCAGAATTCCGTAGGGCCACCGCCAGCGATGCTCATGATCAGCTTGTCGCTTTAGGCCATCGACCACCAGGCGATCCAGCACCTCTGGAGCCAGTGGACTGGCTTCGTCACGCTTCAGAAGCTCGTCCAGAGCCGCGAAGCTGTACGTGGGCTCATCTCCGGCGGCGAGCTCGACGAGCTCCAGGTCCGTAGCGGCCTTGTAGTCGATGTCCTCTGTGCGGGCTCGACGCGCCTTCGGCCTCTCGTACTTCGGTGGAATGACGACCGATTCATCCGGGAACGCCCGCCGGAGTTCGGCGTATGCCTGCTGGATCATCTCAGCGACACGCGCCCCTTGCAGTTGTCCCGCATCGATGAGGAGCTTCGCCTGGTCGACTTCGTGCTTAGCCTCGGCGAAGGAAGCGCGGTGATTGAAGACCTTGGCACGCGCCAGCCGGCAGTCCACATCGCCCGCTTCGGCCACTTCCGGAGGGTAATTCTCCTTGAGATGCGGGAGCGTGGCGTAGTAGCGGCCAAGCGACTGCGCTACTCTCAGTCCCATCGTCGCGAGTCTGTAAGCCTGGTCGAAATCTTCAGCCTCGAGGCAGCAACTGGCTGCCCGCGCCAGGTATGACGACAGGGAAGCCAGGGACGCACGGTATTCCTCAGCGCCCTGGAAGCGAGACGTATCCAGGCGGAACTGGTCGCCCTCAAACGTGATGCCGTTACGCTCGATGAAGCGATCGATACCCCGCTGCCAGGCTTTGCGGGCATCCTCAAAACGCCGCTCGTGGAAATGGAAGTCGGCGAGAACGCCGTGGAGTTCGAGGCTGGCCGGCGCGTCGGCGATCGATGCTTCGAGCATCTTGACCGCTTCGTCCGGGCCGCGCCATTTCGACAACGCCAGAGCCTTGTGGAATTGCGCAAGCGTGTCGCGACCAGGTACACGGCGTAACTCGTCGCTCATCGAGCGGTCAAAGGCCGCCACCGCCTCTTCGTAGCGCTCCAGCTCCGTGTAGCAGACGCCGATGCGAAACCACGCCGGGCCGGCCATTACGTCCTGCTCGGCCGCCTTCTGGAATTCAGCGATTGCTTCCGGCAGCTTCCCGGCCTTTTCGAGCGCCTCCGCCTGCTTCCAGTGCGCGAGGCCGTCATTGCGTGGGTCGGCCCATACGCCGCGTTTCGCTTCGATGGCCTCGGCCTGCGCGGCGACGGCCGCGCTCCGGAACTCGTCGTAGCGCGTCTGCTCCACGATCAGGTCGCCACGAAAATCGGAAACGACCGCCTCATCTGTGCTGCAGACGCCCTCCCGAAGCAGGTCGATACACAGGTTCGCTCCGGCGTCAACGAGCCATACATGCCGAAACGTCGCATCCTCGCCCAGCTTGGTGTCGAGGATGGGCACGACCACGGCTCGCGGATGGGCTTTCAACCACTGGGCGACGCGTTCGTCCAGATCGTCGGCAATCGTGGACGAGCCCGCAAAGAAACCGAACTTGAGAAAGCCGCGGGCCAGCAAGACCAGGACGCAGCGATCGTCTTGCGCATCCTCTGCCATGCCCTCCTTCCACGTGAACTCCGAAGCAAGCAGTGTGCCTTGCTCCTGGCGGTTCTCGGCGGCGCTGGCCGAACTGACCCCGGCAGGCGTCGCCGCGCTCCACGTCAACACGATGAGCAGGGAGATTGCAAGCGAGGTGGCGGCCGATCGGAGATGCAGTATCCAGGTTCGCAAAGGTTGCCCTCCGTTGTGGTGAGTTCTGGCGCAAGCCAGCCGGAACCAATCATACGGCGAGGAGTCCGCCGCGCGAAGTCGCCGCTTCGGCGCTCGCCAACCAGTGGAATGTCCCCTTCTTCCGTCCTACGTGTACAAATCGACGTCGATCAGTGCGCCCCACTTGGCGAGTTCACGTATAACGCTCGCCTCAAAGCCCACCGCGGGCCGATCACCTCCGTCAATTATCATGCCGCATATCAGACTCACGTGAAGCCCCCTGCAAACCTCTCGCAACCGCTCACTCACGGGAGTAAGGCGTTCCATGACGGAATCCACGTGGGCGTCCAGAGGCTCCTCCGAGGGTACCTGCGACTTTATGCCCCATCTACTCGTCTTGTAGTGAAGGTGCCCAGCATGCGGCAACGGCATGCCGGCAACCCGCGTGTAGCCAGGCACAATGCCTATTCTGCGGGTCAGCTCCTCGGGCGCACACTCGAAGCCCGCCACGTCGAAGCTCACGGAAATACTGGTGCCCATCTCTTGTCACTCGCAGTTCTTCAGAGAAAAGAGGGCAATCCTGTCCTTCTGGGCGTCTCCCGTGGGCACCGGCGAAGGCGAGTGCCACGGCTCCACCCCTGACGGGCCGCCCCATCACTCCGGCGGATCGGCCGTGGTCTCCAACTCCCAGCGCGGCAGGCGGCCGGGCGTCCAGGGGCCGCCGGCGGCTTCGAGCGCCGACTCCAGCGCCGCCAGATCCTGCTCGATCAACACCCGCAACGCCGGCAGCACCTCGGCGAACGCCGTACCGGCATAGCGGTACGCGTCACACTGCGTCCCGGTCGGCGGCGAAGTCGTCCCCCACAGGTCGCCCACCACCTCGTCCACGCGCTGGCGGATCGACAGCGGCACCGCCTCCTCGCGGCGGGCCAGCGTCGGGTCGCCCCGCAACTGAATCAGCAAGCGCGTCAGCCGCTGTTGCAGAGCCTGTGCCTGTTCCACCAGCGCCGGATCCGCACCGGGCGTCTCCAGCAGCGCCTGGCGCACGTGCGTCAGCCGCGTCTGCGCTTCATCCGTCGCCCCGAGCGCCCCGCGTACCGCCCGCTGCAACCGGGCCACCTTCGCCTCGAACGCCAGCCGCGCCGCCCGATCCGCCGCCGCGAACGTCGCCAGCTCCAGCGGCACAACATGGAACGGCTTCGGCGGCGTCAACTCGGTCAACACGCCATCCACACGCTGCGCCAGCGTCACCGTATACGACCCGGGCAGCGCCAGCGGTCCGGACGGCGGTCGCCACCAGGGCGGCCGGTTCGGCGGCGGGGCGAGCAGCGGCGGCGTCGACGCCGGGTAGCGCAGGTCCCAGGCCACGCGATGGATGCCCTTGTCGCGTGAGGCGGGCACCCGCCGGACGATCGCCCCAGCCTCGTCACGAACGAGCAGCAGCATCTCCGGCTCGCGCTCCTCATCTTCGGCGCGCAGCTCATGAATCGTCGGGTACGGCGCGGTGACACCCTTGCGAGCCGCCTCCTTCTCAGCCTCCTTCCGCCGCTCCCGGCGGGTCATGAGCTTGTCCTTCAGGTAGTACGTGAAAACGGCGCCAAAGGGCGGATTGGGCGCCGCGTAGTACGACGCCCCCTGTGCCCCACGACCCGAGCCGCCGCCGAGCCGCCCCGCCTCGATGTAGCGCAGGGCATCCTTCACCGGCCACAGGACAGCGCTCTCGCCGAGCTGCTCGTCGCTCACGCGGCGCAGCAGTGAGTAGTCATCGAGGATGTAGATCCCGCGACCGAACGTCGCCAGAACGAGATCGTCCTCGCGCTCCTGAATGTCGAGGTCGCGGACGGCGATGGTCGGCAGCCCGCCCTTCAGCCGAATCCACTTCTCACCGCCGTCGATCGTGAAGAACGCGCCGAACTCGGTACCGACGAACAGCAACGCCGGCTGCACGTGGTCCTCGGCCAGCGTGTAGACGAAGTCGCGCTCGGGCAAATCGCCAACGATGCTTGTCCACGTCTGCCCGCGGTCCGGACTGCGCAGCAGGTACGGGCGGAATTCGCCGCTCTTGTGGTTATCGAAGGCCGCGAAGACGGTGTCCGCCTCGTGCCGCGAGGCGACCAGGCAGCTCACGTACGTCAGCTCCGGCACGCCGGGAAACTGCTCGATCTTCCGCCAGTTCTGCCCGCCGTCCTCACTGACCTGCACGAGACCGTCGTCGGTACCGGCGTAAAGCAGACCCTCGACGAGCGGCGACTCGTCCAGGGCCACGATGTTGCCGTACACTGACGTGTGGCTGTGCTTGGCGACGGCGTCGGCCGGCTGAATTCGCCCCATGACTTCGAGCGTGTTGCGGTCGAGCCGCCGGCTCAGGTCGCCGCTGACGGCCGTCCAGTGGCTGCCACAGTCATCGCTGCGGAACAGCCTGTTCGCGGCGAAGTACAGCCGCTGATGGTTGTGCGGGCTGATGAGCAGCGGCGAGTCCCAGTTCCAGCGGAGCGGTTCGTCGCCGGGCGCTTCGCGCGGCCTGATGTCGACGCTCTCACCACTGCGGCGATCGAAGCGGATCAGGCCGCCATGCTGCCACTGGCTGTAGACGATGTTCGGATCCTCGGGGGCGATTTGGCTCTTGAAGCCGTCGCCGCCGACGGTGATAAACCAATCCTCGCTGGTGATGCCGGCGGGGCTGCGCGTGCGGGACGGCCCGCCCAATGTGTTGTTGTCCTGCGTACCGCCGTAGACGTAGTAGAACGGTTCGGAGTTGTCGGCGCTGACGCGGTAGAACTGCGTCACGGGCAGGTTGGGCATGAACCGCCAGTTCTCGCCGCGATCGTACGTGTCGTACAGGCCGCCGTCGCAGCCGACGATCAGATGGTCGGTGTTCTGCGGGTCGATCCACAGGGCGTGATCGTCGACGTGCCGGTGCTCGCGCGGCATCGGCTGGAACGTCTTGCCGCCGTCCTCGGTGACGTGCAGGATCGTGTCCAGCACGTAGACGCGGTCCACGTCGCGCGGGTCGCAGATGATCTCGTTGTAGTACTGGGCGCTGGTCGTCTGGTAGCTGCTGCGCTTCGTCCACGTCTCGCCGCGGTCCGGCGATCGGAAGAAACCGCCCTCCCCGTCGGCGGCCTCGACGATGGCGTAGACCACGTCGGGATTCGCCGGCGAGATGTCCAGACCGATGCGGCCGAGATCGACGGCCGGGAGGCCTTTCGTCAGCTTGCGCCAGGTGACGCCGGCGTCGGTGGACTTGTAGAGGGCCGACTCGGGCCCGCCGTCGATCAGCGTCCAGACGCGCCGCTGCCGCTGGTAGGCGGACGCGTAGACGACGTCGGGATCGCGCGGGTCGAGGTGCACCTCGTTGATACCCGTGTGCTCGCTGATGCGCAGCACGCATCGCCAGCTTCGGCCACCGTTGTCCGTCTTGTACAGGCCGCGCTCCGGGCCGCTGCGCCAGAGGGGACCCTGGGCGGCGACGTAAACGGTGTCCGTGTCGCGCGGGTCGATGGCGATCACGCCGATGTGCTCGGTGTCGCGTAGGCCGAGGTTCTCCCAGGTCTGCCCGCCGTCGCGCGTGCGGTACACGCCATCGCCGAAGGAGACGCTGCGCTGGCTGTTGTTCTCGCCGGTGCCGACCCAGAGGACGGCCGGGTTACCCGGATCGAGGGCCAGGCAGCCGATGGAGAAAGCCCCTTGCTGGTCGAAGATCGGCGTGAAGGTAGTGCCGCCGTTGGTCGTCCGCCACACGCCGCCGGAAGCGACGGCGACGTAGTAACGACTGGGACGCGACGGGTCGACGGCGAGATCGCCGATGCGGCCGGAGCTGACGGCCGGCCCGATCGAACGCAGCGTCAGACCGGCGAAGGTCTCCGCCGACATCGGCGACGGTTTCTGCTCGCCGGCGGGCTTCGTCTCCTGACCCGCGGCTACGCCGGCCAGCACGGCCAGAACCACCATCGTCCGGTATGCGCACCTGTTCATGGCTGCTCCTCGCTCCGGCGGCCCGCTCCTCACCGTTCGGCACGCCGGTCATCCACCGAACAGTACCGGTCCCGTAGCAGGCCGGCAACCGCCAGTGGAGCGAGCGTCAGAACGGGCCGATTTCCCACCCCGTCGTACGTGATTCGCCGGAGCCCACTATCCGCGACCTGATCGCGGAGTCATGGCGGTTAATGGTCATTCCTCTTCGCCTCAACGGTCATTGGCACACCCAGTTCGTTCCGCGGGTAGCGCGGACGGTAGCGAATGCGTATCGTCTCCATGTCTTTTCCAAGACAGTATCTCTCGGTCGTGTAATCATCCTCCTGGATGTCAGACATCACCATGAGGTAATACTGAGCGTCGTCGACGTCAGCCCACACAACGAGCTGATAGCCGTGGATAGCGCTGGCTGGCTGAAGCTCCCCACCATCAAGCTCGAAAAGGTACAAATACGGCTCAGGTGGCACGGCTTGCCCATTCACCTCGATGGATTCAATGAACACGCCACAGAGACGATTACGGTAAATGCTTCGATGGGCCGTCTGAATGAAGAGCGGCAGATAGAGAGTTTTGCTCATCTCACGAAATTCGACGGTATACTCTGTCAGATCCTTGTCACGCAGCCCGGAACCGCAGCCCATGCAGGCCAGAAGGAGCTGCGCACTGATCGCGGCAGCGAAACCGAGCTTGAGTACACGAGCCACCCACGGCACTGCATGCCTGACCTTCGTACCACAGTTCGTCGAACGCATTCTCGCACTCCTTATGACACCCGAGACAAATCACACCTCCGCACGCCAGTCCGCTGGCTGAACCAGCACCGCGAACGACCGCCGTCCGTGACTGCCCCCTTCTCCAACCCCTTTCGCCGCCCGGGCCCCCTTCTGCAACATCAAGGAAGTGGGGGCCTCATGAAGAGGGATATCACGAAGGCGAAGGCAACGCTGACGACATTGGCCAACAGGACAACGCCGAACACCTTCCATGATCGCTTGGCCTGGAAGAGCCACACCAGCGGCCAGAACTCGACCAGCGCGTTCACGAGGACGGCAAGCACCCACGCAGCCGCCCAACCAATGGGATGGAACGTGCCCACGCGGCCCATGTGCCACATGAGCGCCCCAACCGTGGCTTCCCAACCCCACCCCGACAAGGGGATGAGGATGATGGCCAGGGCGGCCGACAGCGCGTTGACGACCAGCGAAGCCACCCCCGCCCGTTTCCGCGTGAACCCGAGCCAGTAGTGGAATATCGCCCACTCAGCCAGAAAGCCCAGGAGCATGGCCCCCGACGCGTAGTAGTAGTGCGCCACGTACAACGAAGGCCAAACGACATTCGCAAGACAGCTACTGAGCATCGGAGAACTCGCCCATATACCAGCGGAACACTCAACTGCATCGAGACCGCCCCGACGTCCCAAAGCCAACAGCAACAACAAGGCCCATAGGAAACACGACAGGCAGCCCCCTCCTCTCCCACTCAGCGTTACGGTTGCTGCAAGGCCTCCCACTTCCGGCGTACACGCTCCTGGTGTCTGGCCAACTGCTCTGCCGAGAGTTCGCCATCCACTTCGCATGCGATTCTGACCGCGGAGGATTCAAACCCCTGCTGGAACACGTCGCTCGGTATCGGCCTCGTGGACCAGCGCACATCGCGGTCGCGATACGACAGATCATCCGCGAGCAACACGAGCCCGTCGTTCTGCACGTAGGATTCGCGGAATATCATCAGTACGTCCGGGACCGAATAGAACAGGCAAACGACGCCCTCATCGTCGCGGTCGGGCTGCATCGCCAGCACCAGTCTCTCCCCGCCGTGACACAGCCCTTCGACAACCAGCTCGGACTGGACGGCGTCCAGGATCTCCGCAACCGCCGAACCATTCACCAACGCGGGGACGGGCTCTTCGCGATGGGCTTCGCACGCCCGATCCCGGCTTGCGCAACCCACGGCACAAAGCATGCAGACCGAAACCCCGACCACGAGCATCGTCTTCATCGGCCCCCTCCAGGAAAGGGAACATCCTCCAGGAGCACAGCGTGCGGACATTCTACCTGCCCACGCTGAAAGGCACAGGGGGTCGCAGCACTGCCCGGCCGCTAATCGGCCGGACGGCGAAATCGCCTCGGCCCCCGCAACTCGCGCCACCCGCCAGGCCACGAATTGCCGGCACCTTGCATCGGAAACGGGCATCAACACCCCCGCAAACGCCCATCGGCGACGCCGCCCCGAAAGCGGTTTTGGATCTTAATGAACGCCCGCGGACTTTCCGACACCTATCACGTGGGGACCGAACGCGGGCCCCGCATCTTCGTTCGCGTGCAGCTCCTCTATCACGGGCACCCCACTGGAGACCAACCATGGCGGACTGCGAATGCACTCCCGGCTGTCCCTTCTTCAACGGCCGCATGGCGAACGCGATGCCGGCGATCGCTGAGAGCATGAAGAAGAAATACTGTCAGGGCCACAATCACGACTGCGCCCGCTACATGGTCTTTCGCGCCCGCGGCAAGGGTAGCGTCCCGGAGGACCTGCTGCCCAACCACACCGACCGAGCGAAACAGCTCATCGCTGCAGCCCCGGCTTCCTGACCACACGGCGGGGCCATTCGACAGGAGAAGAGCAGACTGTCCCCTCCTCTCCGGTATTCCTCCCTTCACTGCGCCGCAGACCGCGTCCCGAAAACGCTCCCGTCCCCGACGACAATCTGACCCACCGGTCAAAGAACGAACCGGCGGAGCGCGTTGCCGCGTCCGCCGGTTCGCCGATCTAGCCCTCGTCTATGCGGCTCGCCTTACGGCTGCGTGAGTAGCGACACGAACGGGCTGATGTCAAAGTTGTTGACGAGCCCGTCGCCGCTGCAGTCGGCGTTCAGGATATTGCAGTCCGGGTACTCGTCCTCATACCCGGCCGGATCCGTGATCGCCAGCACGAACGGACTGATGTCGAAGTTGTTGACGATCCCGTCGCAGTTCATGTCGCCGGGCGTCGAGCACGACGGCAGACTGCTCAGGTCGGCCATCAGGAAGTCCGGCGGAACGCCCTCACCGCTGGAGAGGCCCACCAGGGCGTGGGTGGATCCCAGCGAGAGGTAGCTCAGCGTGATCGTGCCGTCTTGGAACACCTCGACCTGGAACGTGTTGGGCAGCGCACCCCATTCCGGGATACCGTCCCACGTCACGGCCACGCGGTCGGCCAACTGCAGCCATGACATGGACCCGCCCTGCGTCGGGTTCAGGTCCTCAAACAGCGCGCTGATGCGCGGCATGTTGAAGTGGGCATCCAGCGACTCCGTCCACGCCGTGTCGGGGCCGTCGAACGTGATGTAGCCGTTGCTGCAGATGAACATGGTGTCATAGCCGACGCCGTACAGCACGGCGGGGAACGCCAACGCAATCTCCACGGCTTGATCATCCTGCAGCGACAACGTGTTACCGGTGCTGGTGTCGGTCGGCAGCTCCGTGATCGCCGAGCGGCACACCGCATACTCGCTGAGCGAGGCATCGGGTTGGAACGTGAGGCTGGTGTTGGCCAGGTCCGGCGTCGCGGTGAACAGCTCGGTGAAGTAGTTCGGGGCAGGCGGCGTCACGAACGAATAGCAGTTGCCGCCGTTGTCTTCCACGCCGACGTTGGCTGCCGCGTCCTCCGCCTCGGCCGCGAAGTAGTAGGTGTGCTCCGGCAGGAGGCCGGTGAGGAGCACCGAGTGGTCCGTGGCCGTACCGAAGGCACCGGCTTCGCGGTCCAGATTGCCGCAGGTCTCGCCGAAACGGACGCGACCTTCCGCCAGCTCAGACGAGGTGAACGTCACGGTCACGTTCGTGCCGTACACGTCCTTCACCTGCACATTGGTGATGACCGGTGCCTGGCAGTCGACGATCGCCTCATCCGTAACGGCAACGCCGAGGCCGCCGATACCGTTGTCCGCGTCGATGTACGTGACGGTGACGAGGTCGCCGTCGGCGACGAGCAGCGTGCCGGCCTCAACCGTATCGCTCGTCGGGATGGCGCCCATGAAGTGCGCCGAGTCGGGCCACGTCTCCGTCAGCGTGACGGTCTGCCCGACCGGGTCCGACGTGGACGCGATCGTGACGGTGATCGTCTCGGCCACGACCGGATCCGTGTCCAGCCCGAGGTCGAGCACGTCAATCGTGGCGAGACCGTCGCAGCTGTAGGCATCGCTGTCCAGCCACACGGTGCCAAGCTGCGTACCCTGGCGGTCGCCGTAGATGCCCGTGTTGTGGACGTTGATGCCGAAGGACGGCCTGTCCGCAAGGTCGGCGCGGGCGGGCGCGGGCGTGTCCCACGCATAGACATAGCTGCTCCAGGTCGAAGCGACGATCTCGAACAGCCCGTCACCGTCGATGTCACCGACGGCCACGCCGGAAACGCCGGCAGAGCCCATGTTCTTGGGGAAATCCGGCAGGACCTGCCCCTCGCCGTTGACGGCGTAGATCAGCCCCTGGTCCGTGGACACCAAGATATCCTGCAGGCCGTCGCCGTCGACGTCCGCCACGGCGGGAAAGGCGCGCATGACGACGGGCCACTCAACCGGGAAGCCCGGCAGCGACGTCCGCGTGGCGAGGTCGAAGACGTTGACGCGGTCGCCGCCGGCGAGGAGGTTGTCCAGCGCGATGAGCTCGGGTTTGCCGTCACCGGTCACGTCGCCGAGCCCCACAGAGTAGAGCTGACTACCGGTGTTGATCTGGATCGGGAAGCCATCCACATTCGAGCCGTCGATGTGGCGGCACTCAGCCCACGACGTCTGGTTGGCATAGTACCCGAACAGCAGATCGAGGACACCGTCGCCGTCGACGTCCGCCGGGACCGGGGCGGTGTTCATCAGGTTGCCCGAGGCAAACGTGATCACGGTAAGCGGATAGCCTGCCCTGTCGGTGCCGTCCGGGTTGAAGACGTGCAGAATGAAGGACGGAGACTGCCAGGCCAGGGCGAACATCTCGCGATGCCCGTCGCCATCGATATCGCCGAAGTAGAGGCCCGAGACGCTCTCGGTGTCGGCCAGATGGCGCGTGAAGAGCCGCGTGCCGGTGTAGTCGTACGCCGAGACCCGGTTGTACGTGAAGTTGTTCCCGACAGTGTGGAAGCCCCACGCCTGCAGGTAGCCGTCCTCGTTGACGTCGCCAATAACGAAAGGCGACGAAAGAGCGTTGCCACCGCCATCCGGCGCTTCCTGCGGGAAACTCAGCAGGTTCGTTCCATCGAAATTCCGCCCGTTGAACGAATACATGTTCAACGTCTGGTAGTACCAGTCACGCAGCATCCACATGACATCGAGGCTGCCGTCACGGTCGAAATCCGCGATGGCCGGGCCGGGCATGCAGGCGTTGGTGCCGTAGCCCATGGCGTAGTGTTCGGTAGTGGGCCAGCCCGCAAGGAACGAGCCATCGCCACGGAGACCGAACGTGTCACCGCCCGTCAGGAAGATCTCGGCCGCGCCGTCGCCATCCATGTCAAAGAGCGTCGGCGTGTAGGGGAAGCCGGCGTTGTTCAGATGCAGGTCAACCGGCCAGCCGGTGCGCGCAACCCCACTGGGCTCGGTGGGCGTTCCGACGAAGACCTGATCGGCTGCAGGAGCGATCGTCTCCGTGTCATTTGCAACCTCGTCACCGGCCTGTGCCCAGGGTGCTATCCCCAGACCCAGCAATGCAATACAGGTGATCAGACCGCAGACTCTCAACTTCGGCATGTTCTTCTCCTTCTCCACACACTCCTGATCCACCGACGCCGTCACGGGCCTACTCCGTCCTCGCAATGCCGACGGCGGCGATCGAGATCAGGGTAATGGACCGCTAACCTTACGTCAACGAATTTGACGAATGATTTCATGTAATCTTTCGGAAAGTAAAGATGGGCAACTTGACTATCAATTTCCGGTTCATTAAGGTGGAGAGACAGGAGATTAGTGTCCTATAATGACACCCACACAAGCAGGCGAAGCCGCACCTCCGCAGCCCGCCTCCTTCGAAAACCAGGCCATCGCTGCCCTCCGGCAGATGCGTAGCGCACTGGGTGCGCTCATCGCCGGCATTCCCGGCGGCGTCTCCAAGCCCGTTGAGTTGCAGAACGCGCTCGGCATCGACGTGAAGCTGAGCTGGTCCGTCTTTCAGATCGTCGGTGCCGTCGACCTGCTGGCAGGCGCGCGGAACGTCCCGGGGACGCGCGCCATGCGGAAGCTGCTACGCGCCGCCTCCCAGCACGGCGTGGCCCCCTCCCTGATCCAGCGCGTCTCGCAGGCCGCGGAAAACTTCGACCGGCTGGTCAGGCTACACGCCGGCGATCTCTCGACGTTCGACCTGATGGTCAGCGGCCGCGCCAGCGATGGCCCTAACGAGATCCACCTGACGCACCGCCGGGATGTGTTTCGCGGGAACAGCCACATCTGGGGCGTTCAGGCCAAGACGATGCTGCTGGCCCATTTCCTGCATCCGGCCGCCGAATACGGCATGACGGATGGGGCCAGCGTCCGCGGACTGATCGGGTTCCGGCGGATTCGCCCGAACGTGCCCTGGATCATCGCCCGGGCGCGGTGTGTCGACGTGGACGGCGTTGTGCGCCGGGTGGCGGAACGCCGCCCGCTCGAGCCGCTGGCGGACACCGAGGGCGGCGCCGCCGACAGCGTGCCCTTCCTGAGAGAGTTCTGCAGCAGACCGCTGCCCCAGTGCCGGCGCATCGAGCGCACCGACGGTTACGTCGAGCATGAGCTGGTCCCGGGACCGGTGGGGAGCACGGCGGTCATCACCTGCGTCATGGGCGACGTTGTCCAGGACAAAGCTTCTCGCTTCCGTGACAAGCACAATCAATACAACGAATACTTCGCCCTGGTCCGCACGCCGTGCGAGGTGCTGATCAACGATCTGTTCGTGCACGAGGACATGTTCGGCCCCCTCAAGCCGGAGCTGTTCGTCTACAGCGACCTTCTCGGCGGACCGGAATATCCGGCGGGCGGTCGCGAGCCCCCGCGTCTGCCGGTCCGCGGCTCCGTCGACTACCTGGGCAAGGGCTCGGGTGTCGTCGCCACGCCGGACGTCCCGCGTTACGTCGAGCTGGCCCAGCACGTGTTCGACCGACTCGGCTGGGACGGCCGGCGGTTCGACGTCTACCGCGTACGCGTGGCTTACCCGATCCTCTCCTCCATCGTCGTCATGCGCCACGCCCTGGCCGAACGCAGCCCAAGCCCGTAGCACACGAAGCGGGGACTCCCGGGACGGCACGCCGCCACGGGGGCGCTGCATCGCCGGCGACCATGGCAGCACGCCGCCGGCTCCACAGCGTGTCTCAGGGGCGCTGGAGCAACTCCTGCTTACGCTTCTCCCGGGACGCGTGTCGGGCCCGCTCCTCGTCGGTCAACGAAGTGTCCAAGTGGCCGACAAATCGCACGTCCGAGCGGCCGAAGCGCTCCTTGAATTCGTCGTCCGAGATCGCCCTGATCCACGAACGCGTCTGCTGATCCCGCCAGTTCAGCGTTTCGACCAACAGCAGCGTCCCGTCCTTCTGCTCCCAGGCCTCGCGGTAGATCTGCAGTTTCCCCGGCACTCGGCAGACCGTCGCCAGAACGCCGGGGCTCTTCCAGGCGATCCCGACCTCGATGGCCTCCCCGCCGGCACAGACCTTCGTTTCGAGCAGTTCGGCTTGAATCGCGTCCAGCAGCCCCACCGCGTGGCGCAGGCCGACGCGCTCAGCGGTGCCGCCCTTCTCCTCCGCCCGCAGCGCGACAACGCCGAGTCCGATGGTCCCCACCGCGACAGCGGCGACACACGCGCTTACTGCTGTTCGTTTCCGCATGGCCATGAGGTCTCCTCTCCTCGTCGCCCCCTGCTCTCCATAACCACCTTCGTCACCTTCGTGCGCAGCGCACGCAGCGTGTCCACGTTGGGCCTGAGCTCTCGACATTCCAGCATCGGAAACAGCTCGTAGTCGTTGTCTCTTTCCGCCTCCGGCACGACGAACTCGAGAACGAGCGACAGTACGTCTGCTTCCCAAGTCGTTAGTCCGAATGGAATCGTCAGGTGTTTCTTCAGGTCGAATTCCGCCCGGCGGAGGGCGCAGAACACAGCCTTGAGCCGCCCGTAAACGTGCGCACAAATCGCGTCGCCATCGGGATACAGCGGGCTCACGTGCGGCAACGTCGCCACCGGTCCCCAGCAATACTGAATGGCGCCCAATGCGCAAAAGAGCTCCCCCGGCGTCAACATCAGGTACGGGCACGGCGTGACGACCTCGCGCGCGGCCCGCCGGTCGACCGCGGTTTCCACGTCGCATCCCAATCGGGCCACTTCCTTCTGGAGGCATATCCGCAATGCGCAGAGCTGTGCTTCGACTTCGCGGGACGATCGGCGCCGATCGCCCAGGTCCGAAGCAGGGCTGTCGTCCCTCTCGACCGCGTCGAGCGCGACGGTGACGGCGCGAATGACCGCCCGGCATTCCGGGACACCGAACGCGAATGGCGCTCGCCAGCGAGATCCCGCGTACGATTCGAACAGGCCGTCACCGATATCCGCAATCGCGCCGGCAACGGAGAACATGCGCTCCTTGAGAAACAGGAGCAACTCATCCGTGAGGGCGGCACCTGGCTCCTTGAGTGCATGCTGATGGCCCGAGCCAGGACGCGCCAGCACCGTCGCGAGAAGCTCAAGGTCCTCCCCCGACAGCAGCAGCGAGACGATCTCCGCCGTGCTTTCTGCTTTCATGTTGCGACCCATCATGACCACACCCGTTCACCTTCTACCGTATCGCCGCGTCATCGACCCAAGAGGCCAGGCCCTACGGATCGAACAAACTCACGTCCAATGCGCTGTAAGTGAGTATCAACGTCGCACTGACGACAAGCAGCATGGCCGCGAAACCCACACGCCAGCGAACCCGCATCGGAGCAACGTACCCAACGAACAGGCACGCCCATGAAGACAGAAACAGGGGCGGCACCGGGCTCAGCGGCATTCTCATGCCCTTGGGTTCGGAGCGAGTCGGCGGAGTCCAGAACACAGCGACGAGAAGGCAAACCACACAAATAGTGACTGCCAGACGAAGCCGCCTGAAGGGCATCACGTCGGTTCCGCGCATCCTGTCGTCCATCATGGACCTCCCAATCCCGCACGGTATCCGAGAGCCGCCGATGAGAGAAGAGAACTCTCCGGCGGTGGACGCCTCTCCGCCTGCCGAGCGACTCGCGCCTCGGCGGGCGATCGCTGTCCGGCCCGCCGGTTTGCACCCCCCGGCCCGCCGGCGGTATGCTCAGTGGTTTGTACAATGACGCCGGCCCCACGTCCGGGCTATCCCGGCCAGGAAGCCATGATCCGCGAACTGCTCGACCTCGCACTGCTCGAAGACTTCGCCCGCGGGCTCGCTCGCGTCAGCGGCCTGCGCATGTGTGTCTACGGCACGCACGGCGGACTCGTAACCGCCTCGCCGCCGGCGAGCGAGTTCAGCCGCCTGACCGGCTGGATACCCGGAACGATCCCCTCCGGCCTGACCCTCGTGCCGGTGCCGGCCCACGACCCGCCGGGAACGGTCGCCTTCTTCACCGACCGCGGTATCTGGTACGTCGCGGCCCCCGTGTACGTCGATGACCAGGCCGCCGGCTGGGTCGTCGCCGGCGAGTTCCGCGAGCAGTCGCTCTCCGGCGAGCAGTGGCAGACCGCCGCCGGCTCCGCCGAGACCGACCTGCCCCGCGTCATCCAGGCCTGGGAGCAACTGCCGCTGCTCGATCGCCGCGGACACGCCCACGCCATCATCACCGCCCGCTGGGGCGCCCGGCTGCTGGCCGAATGGGCCGCCCGCGAATCGCAACTGCTCGCCGCCGCCGAAGAGACGGCCCTCATCGGCGACATCGCCGAACTGCTGACCGGCCAACAGGACCTGCAGACGGCGTTGAACCGTATCGTCGCCGAAACGGCCCAGGCCCTCCGCTGCGGGTTTTGCAGCCTGCGGCTGTACGACGCGTCCACGAACGAACTGACCATCCGCGCCGTGCACAACCTCTCCGAGCGCTACCTGAACAAGGGCGCCATCCTCCGGCTGGAGAACTCAATCGACGACCAGGCCCTGCGCGGCCAGCTCGTCTACGTCGCCAACGCCGCCACCGACCCGCGCATCCAGTACCCCGACCAGATGCACGCCGAGGGCATCGTCAGCTTCCTGACCGCCGGCCTGCTCTATCGCGGCAAGCCGATCGGCGTTTTGCGCGTCTACACCGACCGCCCACGCCGCTTCCGCCGGACGCAGCGCACGTTACTGCGGGCCGTGGCTCACCAGGCGGCGATGGCCATCGTTAACGCCCGGATGGTCGAGCAGCGGTTGCGCGACGCCCAGACGGAACGGCAACTGACCCTGGCCGGAAAAGTGCAGGCCCGCATGATGCGCATCCCGGCCCCGCGCCACGCCGGCCTGGCCACGGCGAGCATCTTCCACCCCACCTCGCATCTGGGCGGCGACTTCTGCGACGAGTTCGATCTGTGCGACGGCCGGCCCGCCGCGGTCGTCGCCGACGTGGTCGGCAAGGGTATCCCCGCCTCGATCCTCAGCGCCTCGATCCGCGGGGCCCTGCGCGCCACCATCGACAATTGCGGCGACACCGGCGCCATCCTCACCCGGCTGAACCGGCAGGTCTGCCGCGAGACCACGACGTCTGAGTTCGTCACGCTGCTGCTGGTCGCCATCAACGTGCAGCGGCAGACGCTCGGCTACTGCAACGCCGGCCACGAGCCGTTGCTGCTCCTGCGCGACGGGCAGGTTCAGCAGCACCCGGGCAAGGGCATCGTGCTGGGCGTGTTCCCCGACGAGGAGTACGCCGAGCAGAAGCTCCTGCTCCAACCCGGCGACTTCCTGCTGCTCTACACCGACGGCGCGGTCGACGCCGCCAACTTCACCGGCGAGCTCTTCGGCCGGCCGCGTCTGGCGCAGGCACTGCGCCAGTACGGCAACCTCGCCGAGGTCGATCAGGTCCTGCGAAACATCCTGTGGGATATCCGTCGCTTCGCCGGCCTGGCCGAGCAGGCCGACGACATCACCATGATCGGCCTGCGCATTCTGCCCTGAGCGGGCGGCAAGAGCCCGTAACGCAGATCCCAACCCCGGGTGGGTCGGGCGTCCCGCCCAACGTGGCCGTGGTTACACGACAGCCGCGCGGAACCCCGTTTCAGGTTGGGACACCGCGCCGCCTTTGGAGCCGTGTGCCAGGATGGAGGGAGAGGGGTGGCCTTTCGTCGTCCTCGACCAGGGACTGAAGTCCCTGGCTACGGTCGTGCGCCCTCCGGGCGGGGAAGCGGACGCTCGATGCGTCTTCGCCCGGAGGGCGCGCGTTGGTTGCCAGGGACTTCAGTCCCTGGGCCGGGAGCCTCAACCTCTCTATGTCTTCTTCGCCCGGAGGGCGCACGGAGGGAAGAGGGCCCAGAAATCGACGGATTTCGGGTGAAACGCCCGACCTACGCGATCCGCACGACCCGCCCCGGGATTCATGCGCGCGCTCCAGCCACTCTCCCAGTCGAGACTGGCCTACGAGCGCTCACATGCGCCACCCACCCGAGACCGACCCTCGGGCTCCGATGCCTACTCGGCCTTCTTGGCACCCGTGACCGGAGGCTCGACCGACCGGGCCGGCGTTTGGGACTGCTGACCAAACGCGGTCAGGCCGCCGAGCGCACCGAGCCCCATCGTCTCCACCGCCGTCGACGGCACGATGACCATCGAGCCCTTCTGCTTGAGCCCCTCGAAGACCATGTTCATCGCCCGCAGGTGCAGCGCCACCGGGTTCTGCTGATAGGCGACTGACGCTTTGGCGAACTTCTCGGCGATCTCCGTCTCGGCGGTGCCGAGGATGATGCGCGACTGCCGCTCGCGTTCGGCCTGGGCCTGCTTGCTCATGGCATCCTCGAGGCCCTTCGGGATGATGATGTCGCGGATCTCGACCGCCTGGGCGGTGATGCCCCACGGGTTCGTCTTCGAGTCGAGCACTTCCTGGATCTCGTGGCCGAGGCGCTCGCGATGCGAGAGCAGCTCGGCAAGCTCGCCGCGACCGATGGCGTCACGCAGCGCCGTCTGCGCAGACAGAATCACCGCCGAAGCGAAGTTCTCGACTTCGAGCACCGCCTTCTCGGCGTCCCAGACCATCCAGAAGGCGATAGCATCGACGTTTACTGGCACGGTGTCCTTGGTGAGCGTCGTCTCGGCGCGGAAGTCGCTGACGCGGATGCGCTGATCCACGTACTGGGCGACCTTGTCGACGACCGGCACGACAGCGAAGAGCCCCGGCCCGCGAATACCACGAAACCGGCCGAAGCGCAGCACGACCGCCCGCTCCCACTGATAGGCGATCTGCACCCCCGGCGCAATCAGCGCGGCGACGACGGTCGTGATGAGCAGTACGAGAAACGGCTCGAGGATGACGTACCGGAAGGCGAGGTAGCCCGTCACGGCGACCAGCGTCGTGAAGACCACGACGGTGCTCCAGACCTGCGCACAGCGGAAGGCACTGGCCAGGATCAGGGCCCCGCCCAACGCGTACCCGACGGCGTGGATCGTCGGACCGTTCACGACGCCGTGCACAATCATCCCGCCCAACATCAGCAATACGAGCAGCAGCATGTTGAGCGGAGCGAAGCGGAAGTCCGCCGGCGCCGACGCCGAGAAGCGTTCCCAACCGCCGAGGTTCAGGTTTATGGTCTTGCCCGCCATGGTTGTTTCTCCTTGCCGGGAGGGACCGGCGATCGCGTCGCCGGCGGTCAGCGCTGCTCAGCGCGTGCCGCCAACGCCGCCACTACCTCGTCCAGAGTGAAGCCGTATGCCGACGCCCGGGAAAGCAGCTCGGTGCAGATCTGGTTGAGCATGCGCTGGCGTTGCTCCGGGGACAGCTCGATCTTCTCGGTTCCGATAAACGTGCCCGTGCCCATCTGCGTACACACGACGCCACGGATCTCCAATTCCTGGTAGGCCCGGGCAACGGTGTTCGGGTTGATCTTCAGCTCGACCGCCAGTTGCCGCACCGTCGGCAGTTGGTCCCCATGACTGAGGCGTCCGTCGGCGATCGCAAACTGCACCTGGTCAATAATCTGCCGGTAGAACGGCACGCCGCTTCGGGCATCGATGGAAAGTCGCAATCCGGACATGGCCGCCTCACCGTCATCATAAAGTAACATAGCACTAGTGTACTAGAAGTATAACACACTAGGACATCAAGTCAATTCGGCGACAGGAACATACAGGCCGGCGTCAAGACAGCCGGGCTGATCCCCCGTGAGATTGTAAGCAATTGTTAATACTGGCGTTACGGACGCGCGCCGCAATAGGCGGGGGTGCAGGCGCCTTCCATTGCCTGCCGAAGCTCGCCGACCATATGCCCGGGCCGGTAGGGCTTCTGGATGAAGGCGGCGGGCCGACAGCAACTGAGCTGCCGGCGGGCGTCCTCCTCGCTGTAGCCGCTCGAGATGACGACCGGCAGCGCCACCCGCATGCGGTGCAGCTCCCGGCACACGTCGTGGCCGGGCAGGCCGGGCATGGTGAGATCGAGCAGAACAACGTCGATCTCGTCCATGTGAGCGCGGAACAACTCCAGTGCCTCCGGCCCATTGTCCGCCGTCATGACGTGGAAGCCGGAGCGTTCGAGCGCGGTCTGCGCCAGCTCGCGCACCGTCTCCTCGTCGTCGACGACAAGGACCGTCCCCGCTCGATCACCAGCCATCGTCGTCTCCATCTCCGCCGGCGGTTCGACCGGGGCGGCCACCGTCCCCGCTACCGGGAAGGCGATACGGATTGTCGTACCTGCGCCGGGTTCGCTCTGAACGCGGATCGCACCGCCGTGAGCACGCACGATGCCCAGGACGGCGGCGAGGCCCAGCCCCCGACCTTTGAACTTCGTCGTGAAGAACGGATCAAAGATCCGGGCACGTGTCTCGGCGTCCATGCCACAGCCGTCGTCGGCCACCTCGAAATAGACATACCGGCCGCGCGGCGGCTCGCCGCCGAACCACGCCTCCGGCGGATCGTCGACGGCCGACTCGGCGACGCCGGTCTGAGCGCAAACGTGCCCCGCTCGCTCGCCCATCGCCTCGGCGGCGTTGGTCACGAGGCTAACGAGTACGCGGCGCACCTGTGCAGTGTCGATTTCGACCGCGGGCACGGCAGTGGCGAAGTCGCCGGCGAAAGTCGCCCGCCGCGACACCACGGCGCGGAGGAGGTCTTCCAGGTCCCGGGCGAGTTCTGACAGGTCGACGGGAGTGACGTCGAGGCGACCCTTGCCGGAGTACGCCAGCATCTGGCGGGTCAGGTCCGCAGCGCGCTGGGCGGCGCGGGCGATGCGTTGGGCAAGCTCGCGAGCCGGCGACTTGGGCGGCAGGTCTTCCAGCAACATGCTGGCGTTGCCCAGGACGCCCACGAGCAGGTTGTTGAAATCGTGGGCGATACCGCCAGCGAGCTCGACCAGACTCTCCAGCTTCCGCGCCGACTGCATGCGCGTGAGGAACTTGCGCTGGTGCTCTTCCGCGTGCTTGCGGGCGGTGATATCCAGGGCGATCTCCATGCGCACGAGGCGACCATCCGGCCAGCGGATGGCCCGGTCCACGCACTGGTACCAGCGCTGCGTGCGGGGGTTCCACTGCTCCCAGACCACCGGCGGCTGCGGACGGCCGACGTCGTCCACCAACAGCGCATTCGTGCAGAACGGGCACTCCCCCGTCTGGCCCTCCTGGAACATCTCGTAGCAGCGCTGCCCGGCGCTGTCGCCGAAATGCTCCACGACGTAACGGTTGACGGCGAGCACCTCGTGCGTCTCCATGTCGGCTACGTACACGGCGCCTTCCAAACCGTTGAAGATGGCGAAGAGCTCGTTGATCTGTTGGCGCAGCGCCTGCTCGGCGCGCTTGTGTCCCGAGATGTCCCGCATGATCGAGGAAATGCCGACAACATGACCACGGGCGTCTTCAATTGGCGAGACCGTGGCCGACACGGGAATCTCAGCGCCGTCGCGAGCGCAGCAGGCGGTCTCGATCTGCCCGCTCGGTGCGCGGCGTATGGCCCCCGTGCGTAGTTCCACAGCCTCGGTCAGACGGCTCTCAGGAATCAATCGCGCCACCGGCTGCCCGAGAATCTCCGCCGCCGCGTAGCCGTACAGCCGCTCGGCGCCCGCGTTCCAACTCACGATGCGGCCGGTGAGATCCTCAGCGATGATGGCGTCGCTCGAAGAGGCCACGATGGCCGCGAGCCGGCGCACCTCCGCCTCCGCATCGGTCCGTTCGGCCACGCGTTTGCGGAATTGCCACCAGGCGCAGCCCAACCCGACCACACCGATCAACCACAACAGCATGCAGCGCACCGGCAGCAATCCCTGGCCCGTTCCCGTCGCTCCCCACACGGCGGTGGCGGCGATCGCCGCTGTCCAACCCACCAGGAGATACACCGCGTATCGTTCAATTGGGACTTCGCGAACGGCCATCGTCCAACTCCAGGTCGGCCGATACGGCCAGACTGCCGTCACCCCGTATTACCCAGCCCTTGGACAGCGACGCCAACGTGGGACCGGCCGGAGTGTCACGTCGGGCACCGCCCGTTCGTGTTCGCTTAATGCTCGCTTCAGGTCACTGCGAAGTTGCCGCGGACTGTGCCGCGTAGGCTCCATGATTGACTTGGTGCGACTGCCGGGCGGCCATACCTGACGTTCAACGCCGGCGGCCGCTCCGTTCGGCCCGCAGTCGCAATTGGGCTTATCGGGCGCTCCGCCCGCCGGCACTTACCGGACATGCGCTACGGGCGCAGTTCGTGCGCCCGACGTGCCTGCGGGGTCCCCTGCGCAGCGTCCCCCCAACAGCAACAGCGCCGTAATCGGTGTTATTCGTCAAACGGTGGCGGATTCGCGGCGGAACTCAGCTTGCCGAACAGACGCCAGTGCTGCCAGGCGTTGCGGGCCGCGACCGAGTTCCACGCGCCGAAGAGCACGAGCAACACGCCGGTCATGTCGTTGAACAGCAGCCAGATAGCACCGATCACCAGGCAACCCGCCGCCGCCACGACGCCCACGATCATGTCCAGCAGCAGCGCGACCGGCAGGCGCGCCCACAGCAGGCCGGCCACGATGAGCAGACCGATCCCCACGCCTTGGGCGCCATAGGTGAAGGCCGCCACCGAGCCGTTATAGAAAGCGCTGTCGCTGCATCCCTCCAATCCCACATAGAAACCCATGTACAGAAGCAGGCCCGCCGAGATCAGCGTCTCGAACAACCCCTCTGCCGCAGGCAGACGCGGTGCTGGCGGTCGACTCTCGTCCATCGGGTACCTCCCGGCCGGCCATGGGCGCCCCTGCCGACCGCATACATGGTAGCAACCGCCGACACTCTGGTACAACTTCTCACAACGGCCGCGCCTTGTGTCGGGCCGGCGGCGGTTCTACCATGCACGTCAGCGTTTCGTGCACCACTGTTCGCCGTGAGAGGGACCCATGAGCCTGCGCATCCTGGCCACAATCGGCGTCGTCCTGTTCCTGCTGCCCGCCGCCCCCGCCGACACGATCGTGCTCAAGGGCGGTCAGACCATCCGCGCCGAGTTGCTGCGCGAGTATCCCGACCACCTCGTGGTCGACCTGGGCTATGACCTGCTGGCCGTCCCCCGGACGCACGTACAGGCGGTTGAGGCGGATGAGCCCGCCGACCAGCAGCCGGCCGAAACCGCGGCCACCGAAGACCTGTACAGCACAGCGGTCCTGCCGGTGGAGAGCGTCAAGCAGCTCACGCAGCGCTTCGGCGAGGGCGTGGTGCTCGTCTCGGTACCCGGTGCCCTGGGCAGCGGTTTCTTCATCAGCACCGAGGGGCACGTCATCACCAACTTCCACGTGATCGAGGGCGAGACACGCGTCGCGGTCACCGTGTTCCGACAAACGAACGGCGAGTTTCACCGGGAGAAGTTCGAGGACGTGGACATCGTGGCCACGAACTCGTTCCTCGACCTTGCCCTGCTGCGCGTGCATCTGCCCGAGGACTACACGCCGGTCATCACCTACCTCGCCGCCGAGGACCGCATCCGCGACGGCGACACGGTCTTCGCCATCGGCAACCCGCTGGGGCTGGAGCGCAGCGTGTCGGAGGGCATCGTCGGCCGGCACAACCGCGCCGATGAGGGCCTCGTCTATATCCAGACGACGACGCAGATCAACCCGGGTAACTCCGGTGGGCCGCTGTTCAACAGCCGCGGCGAGGTGATCGGCGTAACGAACATGAAGATCATGGGCGGGGAAGGGCTCGGCTTCGCGATTCCAGTGCGTTACGTGATCGACTTTCTGCGCAACCGGGACGCGTTCGCCTATAACAGTGAAAGCTCCGAGGCCGGCTATCGCTACTTGCAGCCGCCGGCGCGACAGGATCCGGCGCCGCCGGACCTGAGCAGCTCGGATTGAAACCGCAGACCAGTTTCAGGGAGGTTCGACTGATGAGACGCTATTCGCTGTGCATGGTGGTGGTGTTGAGCGTCGCCCTGGTTCCGTGGGCGACGGCCCAGGGACCGAAGGCCGTTTCCGATCCGGCGGAGTGGGTGCCGAGCGACGCCCTGGCCTACGTCGGCATCACCGACGTCGCGGCCGTCTGGTCCGACCTGAAGAAGACGACCAGTTTCGCAAAGGCCGAGGACGAGGAGCTGAAGGAGGCGGCCGCCAGTGGGTTTGACTTCACCGCGGTGGGCCTCAAGTTCAAGAAACGCCTCGCCGAGATGCTGGACACCGATGCGGACCAACTGGACAACCCCTTCGCCGGCCCGCTGGCGTTTTATTTCACCGCTCCATCGGGCGCGGCCACGGAGGATGCCGTGGCGGTGCTGATCGCCACGGGGTCCGAGGGCCCGCTGCTGCGCCAATACTTCGACACGGCAATCAGCAAGCTGAAGGACGCGGCGAACGAGTACGAGGAGCAGGAAGCCGCCGGCGTGACGCTGCACGTCTTCACCTCCGAAGAGGGCGACGAGTCGACTGGCGACGAAATGGACTTCGAGAGCTTCGAGGATGAGTCGGGGATCGAGGCGGCGATGGACAGGCTGTTCTCGACGCGTACGCTGCCGCCGAAGCTGGTGGCTGCCCTGGCCGACAATCATCTCATCATCAGCGAGTCGGTCGAGGGCGCCCGCACGGCCCTGACGCCGCGGGACAAGTCGGCCAGCCTCGCTGCGACGGATGACCACCGCGCCCTGCTCCAGGAGCTCAAGCCGACGGGCGACGTGCGGCTGCTGATCAACGTGCCACGCCTCATCGAGATGGCCAAGGCTGAGGCCGGGGAGGATGAGGACTTCCGCAGCACGATGACGGTCCTCGGGGCGGGCAGCCTGCGTAGCGCGGTGGGCCATCTGCGTCTGGGCACCAAGTCATACGACTACAAAGGCGAAATGCTCTTCCTGATGGGCAGCCAGCGCACCGGCCTGGCCAAGCTGCTGAGCATGGAGAACCACCCGGTCGAGCCGCCGGCCAACGTCCCCGATCACTCCTCCTTCTATGCGAGCCTCAACATCGATCCGTCGGTGTTGTTCGACGAAGTCCTGCGGCTGATCACCCTCGTGGACCCGGACGCCGCCCAGGGGATTCGGGCCCAGGCCGAGGCCGTACCGATGCCGGACGGCACCATGGTGAACGTACCGGTCGAAGTGCTGAGCCACCTGTCCGGGCCGCTGACCTTTGCTTTCGGTTTCACGAAGCCGTACGGCCCGGGCTCGCTGCGTTTTCTGGCCGCCCTGTCGCACAGCGATCGCGACGCCCTGATGCGCTTCTTCGGTCACGTACCGGAACTGACCCCGCGCGAATATCAGGGCGCCCAGGTCTTCGACGCCCCCACCGGCGCCGGTCAGTTGGCGATCAGCAGCAACCGCGTGTTCCTCGGTACGCCGCCCGCCGTCGAGGCCACGCTGACCAACGACGAGTCTGCGCCGCTGCTGAACGACCCGGCCTTCAAGCGTGCCCTGCGCCTGGTCCCCAAGGAGGCCTGGCTCGCGCTCTACGTCGACGAGCACAAGCTCCTCGAAGCGATGATGGAGCTCAGCAGGAAGGGCCCCGAACTGGCGGGTGACCCGAACCTGATGGGCATGATGTTCACCCTGGCCATGTTCGGTCTCGACTTCTCCGAGATGCCGGCCAAAACGCTGGACTACGCGGGGCAGATGATGATCACGGTCGCCACGACCAACGAGGGCGTACAGGTGACCATGGTCGCCCTGAAACCCGGCAAGGAATAGTCGGAAATCGCCCGCGCCGCCGAGCGGACTCAGCGTACGTCCCCGGTGGCGCTGGGCTCGCGAACGCGGCGCAGGCCAGCCTGGATGAACGCGTCCATCGACGAAATCGTCGCCTGGCTGGCCAAACGAATCATGTAATCGGCCGACAGCTTCGCGAACTTCTGCTCGATCAGCGCTTCGCGAATCTGCTCCTGCACGTCGGCGAAGGACACCTCCTTCGCCGGCGTGATGTGGCCGCACTGCACGATGTACCAGCCCTGCTCCGTCTCCAGCGGCTCGCTGTGCGCCCCCTCGGCCAGCTCGAACACCAGCGCACTGGGCCGGTCGTACGGCGCTTGCAGCGGCCGGCCGATCTCACCCCACAAACCGCCCTGGGCCGCGTGCACGCCGCGGGACATCTCGCGGGCCACCTCGTCGAAGGGACGGTCGGCCAGCGCCGCCTGGGCAGCATCGATGTGCCGCTTGGCCCGCAGGCGGGCCTGCGCCCGGGCGCTGTCCGAGGCCTGGTCCCAGGTCAGCCCCTCGGGCAAAAACGCCACAAACGGGGCCTCAATCATCAGCAATGTGCGGACCTCCGCCGACGAATACTGCTCGCGCCGCTGCTGGAACTCCCGCCAGAGCTCATCCCGCCGGACGAATACCTGGGGCAGCAGCTTCTCGCGGGTGTACTGGCGGGCGACCATCTCGCGTTCGAGCAGCTTGCGGTATTGCTCGACCGTCAGGCCATTCTGGGCGAGGTGGTGCTCGAAACGAGCCTGGCTGTCGCCGAATTCACGGCTGATCCGCCTCTGAATCTCGCGTTCGACGGCGTCGTCGACCATGGCCCGCTGCGGTTCGGAAAGGCCGGCCATCGCCTCGCGGTAAATGAGGATGGCACCAATGGCCTGCTGCACGTGGATCTCGAGCGTCCGGCGGACGACGTTGACGAAACCCTCGGCGGTCTGCGTTCGGCGGGCCTCCTCGATTTCCGCCTGAAGCGGGTATAGGACGTCGGGAAGCGTCAGCACCTCATCGTCAACCAGCAGAATGTCACCCTCAATCGCTCCCGGACCGGGGCGAATCGCCGGCGGAATCCGCAGCCGTTGCGGCGCCGGGCCTTCGGCAGCCAGTCGGGACGGGGCCGACGTGGGCACAACCTCTCCTTCGTGAATGCGGACGTTCCGCTCGGCGGAGAGCTCGGCCTGGGACTTGATCGTCGGCCGACGAGCCTCGGGCGGTGGCGCCGCTTCCCCGCCGCCACGGTGACACGCCGGCAGCAGACAGCAGACCACGAGACAGGGCCACAGGCGGGAAATTCGATGGGATTTCATGCGCCCACTATACTGCGGGGGTCGGCCCCGCCCAAGTCCGGCGGTTCGAAACGCTTTCCGGCTCAGGATCCCTTGACGCTTTCCGCGAGCCGGCCTACCTTGGGTGGCTGTGCTGTGGGCCTCGGCCCATCAGGCTGCCCGGATGGCGGAATTGGCAGACGCGCCAGGTTGAGGGCCTGGTGAGGGTTATACCTCGTGCTGGTTCGAATCCAGTTCCGGGCATTGCCGACCGTCACGCCCGCTGACTTCGGCCGGCGGCGGACGCCGGCTGCCGTCCTTGAGCGCCGCTAGCTCAACTGGATAGAGCATTGGTCTACGGAACCAAAGGTTGCAGGTTCGAATCCTGCGCGGCGCGTTTTCCCCCCTTCCAACTTCCCCGGTCGATCGGGCGGTTCGCCTGGCGCCGGTCCGTGCCCCTACTTGTGCGGATAGTCTGGCGGGTATGAGATGATTTCGAGGTGATGGCCGCCCGGCGCCGCGAGGTAGAAGCCCCGCGAGCCGTCGCGATGCCCCTTGATCTCGCCGCCCAGCCGGCCGGCCAGCTCTTCGAGCTCCGCGGCACCCACCCGCCACGCCACGTGGTTGGGATGATCGCCCTGGCGAACGAAGGCCAGCTTCGCGCCCGGGCCGGCCAGCAGCGCCCAACTCTCGTCCTGATACAGCACTTCGCAACCGGGCAACGTCTGCGTGTACCAGCGCACGGCCGCGGCCACGTCCGGCACCTGCTGGGCGATGTGATCGAAGGTGAGCGACATCGGCAACCTGCTGCCCCCGAACCGTACGGCCATCGGCAGCGTCAGCGTTTGCTGCGACGCGACGTCTTGCCGCTGCGCCCCTTCGCCTTGTTCGTAAACGCACAGAGCGGACCGGCGTCGTCGGTGTCTTCAATGAGCGACGCCAGCGTGCACTTGGAAAAGCGCTTCTGCACGGCGGCGATGGCCTCGTCCAGTTCGCGATGCAGCGCGCAAAGACGATCGCCGTGCGCCTCGAAGCCAAGCGGGCACTTCGTGATGCGGTTGATCGGATCGACCGCCTGCACGACGTCCCACATGCTCATCTCGTTGGCCGGTCGCGCCAGGGTGAATCCGCCGCCTAGCCCGCGCTGCGAATGCAGCAGCCCCGCCCGGCTCAATCCCTGCAACACCTTGGCCAGATAACCCGCCGGCACACGCGTGCAGTCGGCGATCTGTTGTGCCGTCAGTGGCCGATCCGGCTGACTGGCGAGCCATACGACGGCGCGGAGCGCATACTCGGTCGTCTGACTAATCACGGTCCTGCCTCCAAGGGATATGAAGCCCTGCAAGTACAACAATACCCGACGTGCTGCCGCGGTCAAGCCGCGCCGCTGCGCTTCTCCTCCGGACCACCTGCACTCGTAGCGGCTGGCCGGTATTCCTCCCCGCGCCGCAGCCGACGGATGTTACCGCGGTGTCGCACGACGATCAGCAGGCCCAACAGAATCGCCACAACTTCCAACGGCCAGAAAACCGACAAGGCGCGTCCGGTGTACCAGAGTTGCCCGTACACGGCCAACGGGAAGACGAGCGCAATGGTCAGTGATCCGAGGGACACCAGTCCAGTCGTGAAGCGCACGGCGGCGTACGCAGCCACGGCCATGAAGATTGACACCGTAAACACCGGATACACACCGAGCGCCACGCCAATCGTCGTGGCTACACCTTTCCCGCCGCGAAAGCCCAGGTACACCGGGAAGACGTGACCGGCCACCGCCGCCACGGCGACGAGCAGCCAACAGAGCAATGCCCCCGTCGCCGGCTCAGGTCCAATAAGTACCGCCCGCGCGGCGAGCGTCGGCAGCATGCCCTTGAGAATATCCAACACCAGGCAGAGCTTGCCCCACCCACCGCCGAGCACGCGACCAACGTTCGTCGCCCCGATGTTCCGGCTGCCCTGCTGCCGAACGTCAACACCGCGGGCCAAGCCGATCAACAGACCGAAGGGCACCGCCCCGATGAGGTAAGCGCCGACCACCAGGCCGCCGGTGACCCCGAGGTCAATCACCGTCAGTTCCCCTGTCCTCGCGCCTCAGCCGCAGCCACGTCGGGCGCAGGCGGTCACGCAGCCATTCGCTCCAGCGCACGCCCATACCCCGCGTCTGCTGGCGATAGAGATGTCGTCGCACATCTTCCGGCCGAACACGCGGCCGCCGGAAGCTCGCCCACCAGGTTCCCCAGCTCCACAGCCATCGCCACGCCGCCAATCGCACGCCAAGCCCTTTCATCAGCGCTGCACGGCCACGCGAACGCTGGCCAGCACCTGCTCCGGCGTTCGCGACGTAACGGTGCCGCTGCCCCAAAGCTGCTCACGTTCAACGACCTGTTTCGGCTCGGCGTAGTAGTCCGAGACGTGGCTGGGGCCACCCTCGACCAATTCGCCGCCGGCGTAGTCAACAGCCAGCAGCCACCGCCCCATGGCCGACTCGTACTCCGCCGGATAGATCAGGGCGATGACGAACGCGGCCGTTTCACTGGCCGGTCGGCGGTCGGCCAGTTGCACGACGGCCCGGCACGGCGGCGGCGTACGCTCGGCCGCCGTTCGCAGGGCGGCGAAGTCGGCACGGGCCGTCGGCAAGTCGCGGCGGTAGAAGAACATGCCGCTCTCGGCCTGGAAGCGTTCCGGGGCGACGCCGCGCAGCTCGAGGCCGCCGTCCGGACTGGCCCGGTGAATCTCGTACACGTGCCCGCCGCGGTACGCCTCACTCTCCAGCAGGACAGCAATCTCTTCGGCGGTGTAGCCGACCGCGGCCCACTCGCCGAAGTCATAGACATAGAGCCCGCGCAAACGTTCGGGGTTGTCGATCGGCGGCAGCTTCATGCGCATGCACTCCAGCAGACGGTGCCCGGCCCGGAGCGTAAGCCCCTCAGCCGGCACAGGTTGTCTATGGTAACCGGCGTTCCGCCCCGAGCCCATGGCGGGCGCAAAAAAGCGGGCGAGTCGAGCGTGGGCGTGGGCGGGACTCGACTCACCCTTCATCAGGGGAACGGAGGTTTGGATAAGAGACGGGCTCGCAGCGGCGTCACCGTTCGGTCGCTGTTCGCGCCCAGGCGGCTTCGCACGCCTTCCTGTGGCACACTACGAACCCATTTCCCTCATGGCTGCGTCGCTAGTCCGGGCGGTTCCGCTAGCCGTGGCGAGTGCTATCCAGCCGCCCGGCCCACGCAACGCAGCGCCTATTTCTCCTCTTCCAGTGGGCCGCTCAGCAGCGGTCCTTCACAAGCCTCGTCGCCCCAGGGACCGGCGCCGACCGCGTCGGGCAAGCCCCAAGCCAGTACTTCGTTCCGCATCAACTCGGCCAGCAACGTGCGCGATACCGAGCGGTAATCCAGGCCAAAGACCCGGTCCTCAATCTTGGCGGCCAGATACCGCGCCACCGGCTGCCGCAGGCCGTAACGGCCTCGCAACGTGTCGACCAGCGCACCTTTGCGCCAGCGGACCGGCTTGCGGTCGGGCTCAGCGGGGTCGAACACCCGCAGTCGCCGACGCCGCGCCTCGCGTTGCCGCCGGTGCCGGGCCAGCACCTCGGCCGCGTCGACCAAGCCCGTCTGGACCAAAGCCGTATTCACGCAGCGGTAGACGTAGTTCGTCGTCAACCGCTCCGGCTCGCCCGAGTGCCGTACGTGCGACGCCAAAGCCCGGGCGAGCGGCTCGGCCAGATGCGTTTCGTTGCCGGCGATGCGTAGCACGCGCCGCAGACAGCTCTGCAACTTCGAGACGCTCAGGCACTCCTTCGTGCCGTCTCGCTTGGTCACTACGACGCGCTGCGCTTCGCTCACGATTCGGCAGGCCCTTCGAAGAGATTCTGTTGCCCGGGGATGTCGCCGGCCGCGCGCTCGATGACGTCCTGGGCTTCTTCGATGAACTCTCCCACGTCCTCAAACTGCCGATAGACACTGGCGAAGCGTACGTAGGCCACTTGATCCACTCGCCGCAGCACCGCCGCCACTCGTTCGCCTATCGTCGAACTGGAGACCTCCTTCTCGAAGCGCCCGACTACGTACTCCTCGACCTCGTCCACAATCTGATCCACTCGCTCGGACGAGATCCGTCGCTTGTACGCGGCCCTCCGAATGGCCTCCGCAATCTTCTCCCGATCGTACGGCACGCGCGTTCCATCGCGCTTGATGACCGAGAGACGTATGGCTTCCTCGATCCGCTCGTACGTCGTGTAGCGTCGCCCGCACGCCAGACACTCGCGCCGTCGCCGGATCGACTGCCCGGCCTCTGTCGAGCGTGAGTCTACGACCTTGTCGTCGTCAGCCTTGCAGTACGGACACCGCATCGGGCCTGGCTTTCCAACACGTCACCTGCGCCGTCGGCAGGATCCTCGCCTCTGCCCGTCGCGAGGCTGACCTTCAACCACCTGCCGACCGTCTCCTCCTCACGACACGACGCTACTAACCACCATTTATTGTTATCGAACGTAGTGTACAGCACAAGATAATGGGTGTCAACCAGTTTCAAACGATTCGGGCGACACTTTCGCCCCGTCTGGCCCCTGTGTATAAACCCGACATGCCGCTGCGACTTGCCGAATTCCAACACGAAAACATCCGCGTCGTCGGCTTCTCCCTGGCCGGCGAGGAGTCCTTCTTCGTCCTGCCCGAGCTGAATCTGGCGTTCGACGTCGGCCGGGCGCAACGCCAATTGCTCTCGGTCGATCACGTCTTCCTGACGCACGGCCACATGGACCACGCCGCCGGCATCGCCTATTACTTCTCGCAGCGAATGTTCATCGACAACCAGCCGGGGCACCTGTACGCCCCGGAGCCGCTGGTCGAGCCGATCCGCCGACTGCTCCGCCTATGGGCCGACATCGACGGGCACGAGCCGCCCAGCAACGTCCATCCCGCGGTGGCCGGCACCGACATCGCCCTGCGCCGCGACCTCGTCGTGCGGCCCTTCGAGGTCAACCACCCCTGCCGCCGAAGCAACCGCACGATCGTGCGCAGCCTGGGCTATGCGGCGATCGAGGTCCGGCAGAAGCTTCTGCCCGAGTACCAGGAGCTGACCGGTCCGCAGCTCGTGCTGCTCAAGCAGCAGGGCACGGCCATCACGCGCCGGGTCGAGCTACCCCAGGTGGCCTATTGCGGGGACACGGCCCCGGGCGACTTCTTCGACCTGCCGTGCGTTCGCGACGCCAAGGTGCTGCTGCTGGAATGCACGTTCGTCGAGCCCGACCACCGCGACCGAGCCCGCGCCGGCTGCCACATTCACATATCGCAACTGCGCGACATCATCCCGCGGCTGAACAGCGAGCGGATCGTGCTCACCCACCTGTCGCGGCGAACGTCCCTGGCCGACGCCCGGGCGATGTTGCGGCGTGAGCTCGGCGAGCTCTACACCGACCGCATCACGTTCCTGATGGAGCACCGCCGCCGACACCGCCGCGGCCGGCCAGAAGGCAACGCGTCCGCCCCGCCGACCGAAGCCTGACGAAGCCGCAGCGCCGTCTGTCCGAGCCGCGACCGGCAGGGAGGGGTTGACGCAAACAGCAACCGTATGCGCAGACCACCCACTCGCTACCGCTCGGGGCACGGATTCTCCGCTCCAGGCGAGGATTCAACGCTCCAGGCGAGGATTCACCGCTCGAGGCGCGGATTGACGCGGCGTTTACGGCTGCATCCGGCCGACGTGGTCGCCAGCCTGCTCGAGGTACGTGCGCAGCGCGACCGGTGACCAGCTCGTGATGATGAACCGGTCGGTCACCGTCCAGGCTGTGCCGGCGAGGAACGGGTACTGGAGATACCAGATACCCTTGCCGTCGTTACAAACACGCACCAGCGGCGGCTTGCCGCTCTTCTCGGCGTCGCGGTCCCACACCGTCTGCCAGGCGCGGCACAGGCGATCGACGCCTTCCTTAACGCGCTGCGGCTCGTCGCGGATCTCGGTCAGTGTGGTCATGGCCAGCGGGATATGCAGCGGGTGCTGCGGGTAATTGTGCATGACCGTGTAGGGTCCGAGATGCGCCAGGATGTCCTGCTCGCCGTCGAACCCGAACTCGCTCTTCATTCCCTCCCAGACGCGAAGGATGGTCTTCCGCGTTTGGGTGCTCTCGGTGGTCAGCATCGCCGCGAAGAAACGCGGCACGAACTCCGTCGGCTCGACCCGGTAGATCGCATAGCGGGCCTTGTCGGGCACAACGGCCAGCAGGTGGGCCTCGCGAACCGCCGGGTCGGCGTACACGCGCTCACGCACCTGCCCGTTTTCCATGTAGTGGGCCACGCAGTACATCGCCTGGCCTTCGAAGCCCAGCGCCCAGTGCGCGTGCTGAAGCTCCTCGGCATCCCAGGCGGCGAAGAACTCGGTGACCCGATCATTCACGAACGGATCCAGCCGCTCCCGCATCGTCTGCGCGGCCAGGATGATCTCGATGAGCGCCGCCCGGCTGCGCGGACCGCGTACCTGGGCGAGCCACTCGGTCCGGCCGAGGGCCATGTTCTCGCCGGTGGCGACCGAAGCAATCAACGGCCAGACGTCCGGCCCGATGGTCAGCACGAAATGTGGCCCGATGCGACCCCAGGCAATCGCGCACCAGTCGGGCAGACGGCTGTCGGTGAGCTCCTGGTACTCCCAGTTGCCGGCCTGGCGCCGCTGCAACTTGGCGAACTGGCTGTCGGTCTGCTCGTTCACCGCCGCCTGGAGCACACGGGCGAAGGCCTCCTCCGCCTGTGGCTGGTCGCCGACCTGCACGACGAGGGCGAGGCGCAGCTTGTCGACGCGGCGAATGGACGGGTCAGATGGCACGGGCAGGGCACGGGCATCGACGAAAGCCAGCGCATGCGGATAGCGAATCGCCAGGCTGAAGGCCTCGATAACGCGGGCGTACAGCCGGCTCTGCGCATCGAGGACCTTCGGGAAGAGCTGCATGAACGTGTTCCAGTACGAAGGATCGCCCGACACGGGTGACGTATCAGGGAACGGCCGGCCGTACCAGCAGAGGAGACTCTCGGCGGGCACGAGGTCCAGCGGCTCGGTCAGACGTAATTCCGGCGCCGGGGCGGACGCCGTCTCCTGCGGGGCGGGCTCTGGTGTCGCCGGATGCGGTCCGAGGGCGACCATCCCGGCCAGCAGTCCCAGCCCGGCAATCATCAATAGCGAACGGCACACAACGCGCGGCATGCGACAAACCTCCAGAGAATTGCCGCGGAGGTTACCCGCAGGCTGTTCCGCCCGCCAGAATTGTACGGTGACAACTTGTCGAAAAGTGTGTCCGCGGCAGGGGCGTCAGGCGCAAACGTGCATGGCGAGTACGGTGAGATCATCGAGCGGATGCCCGATACGCCGCAGCGTCTCGTGGCGAACCTGCAACTCGTCGAGCGCCGCCGCGGGACCCTCGTCGCGCAGCGTCTCACACCAGGCGGACGCCAGCAGGGCCTGCCCTGGGGTCGTCGCGACGCCGCGGGGGGTGGGTGCTGACCGCGTCCGGGCGTCCGGCGATCGGGCCGCCGATGCCGGTCGGCCGTTACCGTTACCGTTGTGCTGCCATCCGCCATCGGTGACGGATACGCCGGCGCCGACCAGGCAGGGCGCAGCGGCAGCAACCGCGGGACGGAGCTGCGCCGCGGCTTCGGCCCGGCGACGCAGGGCGTCGGTCGTGCGGGCAAAAGCGTCGGTGAGGCCGTAGTTGGGCAGTTGGGGAATGAGCACGCGATCGAGACCGTCGGAGCAGATCAGCAGCGTATCGCCGGGCGCAAGCTGCACGGTCTCCACTTCGAACTCCGCGCCGGCGGTGATTCCGACCACGCCGCCGGCGGGCTGCAGCAACTCGATCGCGCCGTTTGCCCGCCGCAGCAGCGGATAGGGCGAACCGCCACGAGCCAGCTTCAGCTCGAGCGTTTCGACGTTCAGCACGGCGTAGGTGGCGGCGACGAAGGAGCAGTCGGAGAGGTCCGCGTAGAGCAGGTCCTCATTCAGTCGCGCGAGCACCTCCTCCGGACGGAGGATGCGGTAGTGACCGTTATCGATTTCCTTGCCACGCAGGGAGCGTTTGATGAGCATCGTGAGCAGCGCCGCCGGGATACCGTGGCCCGTGGCGTCGGCCAGGGCAACGGCCACGTGCTGCTCATCGAGACGATGGACATCGTAGATGTCGCCGGAGACGTAGTCGACCGGGCGGAAGACCGCGGAGAAGGACACGCTGCCGATGGTGGGAAGCGTCTCGGGGATCAGGTCGCGTTGAATCTGGCTGGCCAGGCGCAACTGGTTGTTGTAGCGCTGCGTCGCGTTCTGTTCCGACTGCCGGTTGGCCACCATGCTGCCGTGCAGTGATTCGAGCGAGTCGCGCATGGCCACCATCGTGCACAAACGGGTGGCCAGCTCGTCCGCGTTGGCCGGGCACCCGAACGTCACCGGCACGGTCCGCGGATGTCCGACGTGCGGCACATCACCGCCGGAAGCCCGCATCAGCAGCGTGGCTCGCGGCTGATCAGCGAGGCGGTCGAGCAGCACTTGCAGCGAATGGCTGATCTGGCGGATGTCGTCCGGCACCACCACGACGACCGCGTCCGTCCCTGCCGACAACGCGCTGTGCAGGGCGTCTCGCAGGGGGCGAAAACTGGCGGAAGCTCCGGTTCGGCGGACAGCCTCCCGCAGGCCAGTGGGGATGGCGTGGTCGCCCATAATTACTTGCACGTGCGGTCTTGGCATGTCCGGCCTCATACCCCGGTGGGCGGCATACCGACGACCCGGCGTCGCCGCCATTCTTACGTATCGGCCAGGATGCAGGAGGGGTCCCGAATTGCGCGTGGGTTTCCGACAGTGGGCGGGACGGGCGATAATCTCCCCGTTTGCGGTCGGGCAGGCGGGCGGCGTCAGGCGCGGAGCAGACCCAGCAGGTGGTGAATGAGCCGGGCAGCCAGGAATTCGGTGACGTTGTTGCCGGGCAGCGGCCGCACTTCGACGCAGTCCACGGCCACGATCTGCCGCTTCCGGGCCACCGCCGCCAGCAGGTCGGTCACCTGGAACCAGGTGAGGCCGCCGGGCTCGGGCGTCCCGGTGCCGGGGGCACAGGCGGGGTCGAAGCCGTCGAGGTCGATCGTCAGGTACACGTGCTGGCCGAGGGCGGCGACAACGTCGTCGATCCAGCCCGGCTGCTCGTGGCAGTGGCGGGCGGAGAAGAGGGCCGGCTTCGCCGTGCGGATAAAGCGAGCCTCGCCGGCGGAATAGTTGCGGATCCCCACGCCCACAACACTCACACCCATCTCATGCACGCGACGCATCACGCAGGCGTGGCTGTGCGGCGAACCCTGGTACTCGTCGCGCAGATCGGCGTGTGCATCGATCTGCAACACGCACAGGTCGCGATACTGCTGGCGGACCGCCCGCACCAGGCCGGCCGTGATGCTGTGTTCGCCGCCGAGGGAGATCAAGAACTTGCCGTCACGGAGTACGCGGCGGGCGGCGCGGTAGACGCGCTGCACCATCTCCGCCGGTCCGCGGGCGTCGGCTTCGAGCGGTTCGAGCGTCGCCACGCCGCTACGCGGGACGCTACGGCCGAGGGCTTCGTCGTACAGCTCGACCTGCTGCGAGGCGGTGAGGATCGCCCGCGGGCCGTCGCGTGTCCCGATGCCGTAGGTGGTGGTCGCCTCGTAGGGAATGGGCAGGACGGCATAGCGCGCCCGCCGATAGTCGGCGTCGCGGCCGGCAAGTCCCAGGAAGTTGTCCGGTACGGTGTCGGCCATGGCACTCACGCCCCGGCTCACCAGCGACCGGGCTCGTGCCCGCTAGTCGAACACGAAGACCGCGGCGGCCAGCACAGTCGTCCACAGCCCGTTCTTGTCGCCTTCCGCCGTCTGCACGATGGCCCGGCTTTTGACGATCTGCCCGCTGAGCTTGTAGACCTCGCGACGGGCGTCGTAGTCGGCGTCGGAGTCGAACTCGATGCCCAGTGTCTCGGCCAGCATGCTCGCCGCCATATCCTCCACGAAGTCGGCGACTTTGCGCTCGGTCATGCCGAAGCCGTGGTGCTCGGAGATGTAGCCGAACTGCTTGCCGTCGGCCGGGACCGCCAGGCCAATGCCCGCGGCGGCCAGCCGGTTCGGCTCGTTCGTCCGGGCTTCGGCCAGGACCACGTATACGATCTGTCCCGGCTTCAGTCGGGCCAGCCCGGCCCGGCGCGAGACGATCTTGCAGTACGGCGGGAAGATGCTCGAAACCTTGACGAGGTTGAACTGGGCGATGCCTGCACTGCGCAACGCCCCCTCGAAGGATTCGAGGTTACGCCGGTGCTTGCCCACACCGCGCGTGAAGAACATCCGAGTAGGAACCGGTGTGTACATGGCGGCCCTCCTTTTCGGAACGTGCCCGCCCGCCGGCGTGAGCCATCTGCTCCATACCACCGGTTGCACCGCACGGGCCGTTCCCTGGCTGCCGTAGAAAGGGGGCCATTATAGACCGCTGCTTCTCGGAATCAATGCACCGCGGAAACCGTGTCGCCCGGCCGGCCGGCGTTTGTTTTCCCCACTTTCGTTTTGGACACTTGACTCTGGTGGAGCCCTGAGCCGGCCACTCGCCGGTTCGACAGGATCGGGAGCTGCACCCAGCGGTGCGATCCGTTGGGTGGAAAGAAGCCCTTAGGGATGCCGGCGGTTTGCGCAAACCGCCGGCCTTTTTTCTGCGCCACGCCAGGGCGATAATTCACTGTGCGGCCTGCGCCGCGGGTGAGTGGCCCGGGCAACGGCTGCCCTGGCAAAGGGCTCCCGCGTGTTCCCAGCGATTAACGCCTGGACCTTTCCCTCCGGCACCACACCTGCGGCACAGATTGCCGGGGCGGCGGCGGCGGGCTTCGCCGGCATCGAGCTGGTCGTCGAAGAAGACGGACCACTGCGGCCGGAAACATCACCCGACGTGTTCGCGGACCTTGGTCGCCAGGCCGCGGATGCCGGCCTGCGCGTGGCCGGCGTGGCCACCGCGCTGTTCTGGCAGTTCAGCTACGGCTCACCCGAGGCGACGGACCGAGAGCGAGCCCGCGATCTCACCTTGCGCATGCTCGACCAGGCCGCCGCCGCCGATGCGGGCGCCATTCTTGTCGTGCCCGCGGTCGTCGGTCTGGCGCAGGAACCGCGCATGCGCGTCTCCTATCTCGACGCCCTCCAGCGGACGCACGACGCCCTGCTGTCGTTGCGACACGAGGCCGAAGACCGGCGGGTCGTGCTGGCCGTCGAGAACGTGTGGAACCGCTTCCTGCTCTCCCCGGTCGAGCTGGCCGATCTCATCGACCGCGTCAACTCGCCATTCGTCGGCGTATACCTCGACGTCGGCAACATCCTCGCCGCTGGCTATCCCGAAGACTGGGTCGCCACGCTCGGACGCCGCGTCAAGCGCGTGCACATGAAGGACTACGACCTCAGCAAACCCGGCGAGGCGGGCTTCTGCCCGCTGGGTGAGGGCAGCGTGAACTGGCCGGCCGTGCTGAGCGCGCTGCGGGCGGCGGGGTATGACGGCCCGCTGACGTACGAAGGGTCCGGCGACGTTGGCGACGCATATCGCCGACTGGCCGCCCTGCTCGCCCCCGGCCCCACGGAGGATCTGACATGAAGTTCGACGGCGCCGCTCTGCTCGATACAGTCAGCGTGGCGGACGGAGCGTGGGCGACGCAGTTGCGGGCTCGCGGTCTGCCGGTTGGCGAAGCGGCCGAGTCGGCCAACCTGTCGCACCCGGAGATGGTCGTCGAGCTCGGTCGCGAGTATCTGGCGGCCGGAGCGCGCTGGCTGACCACGAACACGTTCGGCGCCAACCGGCTGGCCCTCGAAGCCCGCCAGCGAACCGCCGACGTGACGGAGCTTAATCGCCGTGGCGCCGAGCTCGCCCGCCAGGCCGCGCAGGACGAACCGTCCGCCCTGGTCGTCGGAACGATCGGCCCCTGCGCCCGAATCCTCGCCGTGGGCGAAGTCCGCGAGGACGAGCTACGCTCCGCCTATGAGCAGCAGGCGACCGCCCTCGCCGCCGGCGGCGTCGACGCCCTCCTGCTCGAGACCTTCTCCGAGCTGGCGGAGATCCTCGCCGTGCTCCGCGTGGTAAAGGAAGTAACCAACCTGCCGGTCATCGCCAGCATGTCGTTCGACTCGGGCCCGCAGCGCACGAGCACCATGATGGGCGCCCACGCCGAAGACTGCGCCGCCGCCCTGGACGACGCCGGCGCCGACGTGGTCGGCTGCAACTGCGGTGGCGGCGTGAACACGGTGCTACCGGCGGTCGTCGCCCTGCGCGCAGCCACGCAGCTTCCGCTATGGGTCAAGCCCAGCGCCGGCCTGCCCGATGTCGAAGACGGCCAGCCCGTGTATACGCAGACCCCCGAGCAATTCACCGCGATCGTCCCCACACTCATCGACGCCGGCGCCAACATCATCGGCGGCTGCTGCGGCACCGGGCCCGAGCACATCCGGCGGTTAGCCTCGATCGTGGCCACCCGGCAGCGCACGAAAAAACGCCGGCCTGCGAAGTGACCGGCGGCACCCGCCCCGATACCGATGGGCTGTCAGGAGAGCCGAATCAACGGCAGGGGGACTTGTTCGTCGCGCACTGCGTGGGTCGCACGTTGGCGATGATGTCCGCAGAACAGGTGGTGTCGAGCACGGCCGCGTAGCGCGAACCGCAATAGGCGCAGATCCAGCTTGTGGCCGACTCGCCCGGCAGCGGCCGCAGCAGCGGCAGGGCGAGCCCGCACTCGGCGCAGCGGGAGATGCGCCGCGCCTGCTGCTGGATGTTCTGGACAGCGGCGCACAGCTCCTCGCTGGTGAACGGCTTCTGCAGGAAGGCGGCCACGGAGGATTGTGCCGCCTGATCGCGCAGCGTCTCAGAGGGATACCCGCTGATCAGGATCGTCTCCAGGCGCGGGTTTATCGCCCGCATGAACTCCGCCGTCTCCAGCCCGTCCAGCGTGCTGCCCAGGTTCCAGTCGGCGATGAGCACGTCGGGGTTGAAACGCTGGGCCAGATCGATCGCTGCACGGCCATCAGCCGCGGTCTCCACCTCGTGCCCCGCCCGCGCCAGCGAACGCTGCAAGCGCGCCCCGTAGGCCGCCTCATCATCCAGCACCAGCACCCTGAGCATACGGCGAACTCTCCGAACAGACTTGAACCGATCCCAGCGACGTGACGTGGGCCGACCCCACTTTCCTCCCGTCGGTCACTACGGCAGCGCACCTTAGCCGGAGTCCGGCCGCGCAGCAAGCCGCGTCCTGTCCCCTGCCTGGTGGCATGCGCGGTAATCGCATCCCCTCCCTTTTCCCGGACGCGCGGCGCGCGCTGGTCGGCCGCCCGGGCTACCCCTTCGAAATGGTGCCCCGCAGAGCCTCGTCCACCGCGTCGAGCAGTTGGCGAGCCTCGAACGGCTTATCGAGCACGGTCGCCCCCGTCAGCTCGCGGACCTCCGCCTGCAACCCCTCCGCCGGATACCCCGTGACGATGATCGTGGCGAGTCCGGGCTGCTCCGCCTGGAGCTGCTTGATAACATCCAATCCGGTCAGCTCGTTCTTGAGCATCCAGTCGGCCACGACGACATCCGGCGAGCACTCGCGGGCCGCGCGCAGCGCGGCCTCAGCGCTCTCCACGGCCTGCACGTCGTGCCCGGCCCGACGCAGCAGACGCTCCAACTGCGCCCGGTACGCGGGCTCATCATCGACGACGACAATCTTTGCCATCGCGCGCACCCATAGATCGGCCCTGTTGCGCCTGCGGAACCGCCCGAACACTGGTCCCGCAGCCGTTCTCGACACCCAAACTGATTATAGGTGATTCCCCCGCCCCTGTAGTACGAATCGCCCGGTTTCTGAACCCGAACCGCGGCTTGTTCCCCCCGAAGGACGGCGCCCGCGCCGGGAGCAATTGACCGCATCCCCGGCGCGTGGTATCCGTGCACCATGAAACCACGAGAAACGGTCGCCATCCTGGACTTCGGCAGCCAGTACTCGCAGCTCATCGCCCGCCGCGTGCGCGAGAACCACGTCTTCAGTGAGTTGCTCGCCCCACATACCCCCGCCGCCGAGCTGCACCAACGCGGCGCCCGGGGCATCATCCTCTCCGGCGGGCCGGCCAGCGTGTACCAAGCCGAGGCCCCCACCTGCGACCCTGCCATCTTCGACCTCGGCATTCCGGTGCTGGGCATCTGCTACGGCATGCACGTCCTCTGCCGCACGCTCGGCGGGGACGTCAACGCCACCGACAGCCGCGAGTACGGACGCGTCCGCCTGCACGTCTCCCGGCCGGAGGCCCTGCTGGCCCACGTCGGCGAAGATGTATCCGTGTGGATGAGCCACGGCGACGTCGTGACGCACGTCGCCGACTGCTTCGAGAGCCTTGCCCAGACCGAAAACTGCCCTGTCGCCGCCGTCCGCCATCGCGAGCGCCCCGTCTTCGGCGTGCAGTTCCACCCCGAGGTCACGCACACGCCGCAGGGCTCGCTGATGCTGCGCAACTTCCTGTACGACATCTGCGGCTGCCGCGGCGACTGGCGCGTGGACAGCGTCATCGAAACCTCGGTCGCCGCCGTCCGCGATCGGGTCGGTCCGGAACAGCGGGTCATCTGCGGCCTATCCGGCGGCGTCGACAGCAGCGTCGTGGCCGCCCTGCTGCACCGGGCCATCGGCGACCGGCTTGTCTGCATCTTCGTCGACAACGGGCTGCTGCGCCGGCGTGAGCGCGAGCTGGTCGAAGTCACGTTCCGCGGCCACTTCGGTATGGACCTGCACGTGGTCGACGCCAGCAAGCGCTTCCTGACACGTCTGACCGGCGTGCTCGATCCGCAGGAGAAGCGGCAGATCATCGGCCACGAGTTCATCGAAGTCTTCAAGGACGAGGCCCGCCAGATTCCCAGCGCCCGCTTCCTCGCCCAGGGCACCATCTACCCGGACGTGATCGAGTCGGGCTGCGGGGCCACCGGGCACGCCGCGGTCATCAAGGCCCACCACAACGTCGGCGCCCTGCCGAAAGAGCTGGGCTTCGAGCTCGTCGAGCCACTGCGCACACTCTTCAAGGACGAGGTGCGGCAGGTCGGCCTGGCGCTCGGCCTACCCGAGGACCTCGTGTGGCGGCACCCGTTCCCCGGACCGGGGCTGGCGGTGCGCGTCGCCGGCGAAGTCACCCCCGAGCGCCTCGAGCTGCTGCGGGCCGCGGACGAGATTCTCCTCGAGGAGATCACCGCCGCCGGCTGGTATGGCAAGATCGCCCAGGCCTTCGCCGTGCTGGTGCCCGTAGCCAGTGTCGGCGTAATGGGCGATGGTCGCTCGTACGAGGGCCAGCACCTGGCCGTGCTGCGCATGGTTGAATCGACCGACTTCATGACGGCCGACTGGGTGCGCATCGACCAGAACCTCCTCGCCCGCATCAGCAACCGAATCATCAACGAAGTCTCGGGGGTCAACCGCGTGGCCTACGACGTCTCCAGCAAGCCGCCCGCCACGATCGAGTGGCAGTAATCGCCGGTCCGCCGTGCATTCCCGCCCGGAGTTGTTCTCATGAGTGATCAGCAGCCTCTTCGTTTCGGCATCTGTGGCCTCGGCTTCATGGGCCGGACGCACTTCGCCCATCTGCGTCAGCATCCCCGGGCGCAGGTGACCGCGGTCTGCGACCGCAATCCGCAACTGCGCAGCGGGCAATGGGGCGCACCCACCGGGAACATGGGCAATGTGCCCGAGCAGACCGCCGACCTGACCGGGGTCACAACGTACGCCGATCCGGCGGAGCTGATCGCCGACCCGCAGGTCGACGTCGTCGCCGTCACGCTGCCGACGCCATGCCACGCCGACGTCAGCGAGGCGGCGTTGCGCGGCGGCAAGCACGTCTTCTGCGAAAAGCCGATGGCGCTCGATCTCGCCGGCTGCGACCGCATGCTGCGCGCGGCCGAGGAAAGCGGCCGAACGCTGATGGTCGCCCAGTGCGTGCGCTTCTGGCCGCAGTACGAGGTCATTTACGACCTGATCGCCGAGGGCCACATCGGCCCTGTGCGCTTCGCCCGCCTCGCTCGCCTGGCCAGCCCGCCGCTGTATTCGAGCGACAACTGGCTGATGCAGGGCCCGCAGAGCGGCGGCGGCCTCCTCGACCTGCACGTGCACGACGTCGACTTCGTTCAGCATCTCCTCGGCCTGCCCGCGACTGTCTTCGCCCATGGACGGTACGGTCCGTCCGGCGGCGTCGACCACGTGCTGGCGACCTACGCCTACAACGACGGCGCTTACGCCTGCATCGAGGGCGGCTGGACCTACCACGCCCCCTGGCCATTCGAGATGGCCATCACCGTGCAAGGCGAGCAAGGCACGCTCGACTGGAGCTCGCTGCGCGGCGAACTCGTGCGCTGGTATCACGGCGGAAAGGAAATGCACGCCCTCCCCTGCCCCTCCGGCACGGGATGGACGCGCGAAATGGACTATTTCGTCGCCTGCGTCGAGCGCGGCGAGCCCGTGAGCCGCTGCCTGCCGGCGTCTTCTCGCGCCAGCATCGCCCTCGCCCTGCTGGAGAGACAGTCGATCGAAACCGGCCAGCCGCAACGCGTTGACGCGCGGGCCGCAGGGCGGGAATGAGGCACCGTCGGCAGACCGCTCCGAGCGTCTGCCACACCCCCCTGACACCTATAATTGTTCGGCCGATATTCTACTCACCGGACAGGTCCGATTTCCGCCATAAGTTATTGAAATATAACGTGTTATTGCGCCTTGACCAACACCGTAACCGCTCCCGTATAATAGCGACGATGGGACGCTGCATAGTTGTCATTTCGCTGCTCGTCTTGTGCGGTTGCGCGACGCCGCCGCACGCGGTCGTCTACCGGGCGAGCGACGCAGTGAATGGGTCGACGCCGAACCTCGTGCTCGGCAGTCACCCGGCAGACGTCCTCGTGGCCAGCAGTCTGAACTGGCGTTCTTCGTGGCCGTCGGTTGAGGCGGGCTATTGGTTCGACGACACGTCGTTTTTCGTTGATGTGCAAGCAGATCAGCAGTATCAACACGGACGGCTTGGCGGGTATTATAGGACGACCCAGGCCGTTCGAACGGGTGTGCTGGTTCGTTAAGTGTGCGATCCGGCGACCCGCAGGTCTGAAGCCAAATGCGCAAACACGTGGCCGTCGGGGTCGCGAAGAGAGTAATGATAGGACAGCAAGTCCTTTCTGCATCAAAAAATAGGTGACTGCTGTCCTTTCGAGGAAATGGGTGCCTAGAATGCTGCAACGCCGGGCACTTTTGCAGCTTCCGTAGAGCGAGGTTCACTAAAGGGTCGGCCGTGTGCGCCTACGAAATGGCGGCGGCCAGCAGTGAGATTGGAGGAAACCATGAAGTTGCGATCTGCACCGATTCTTGGCTGTTTTGCCATCCTGCTTACTCTGGCGGACTATCACTTCGACTGCCGTGACCTGGGCGGCGCCGGCCTGATGGATGGCCTGTGGCTCGCCGCCGCCGTCACCAACGCGGAGAACGGCGATGCCGAGCTCCAGGGCGAAATCGAAGGCGTGCAGGACCAGATCGACAATCTGTCTGGTCAGGTCGACACGATCCAGACCGAGCAGCAGCAGCCGGGCGTGCCGGGTGAGAACGGTCTGAGTTGCTGGGATCTCAACGGCAACGGCGTGGCAGACCCTGAAGAAGACATCAACGGCGACGGAAACTTTGACGCCTACGACTGCCAGGGCACCGACGGTACCAATGGTACGGACGGCATCTCCTGCTGGGATCTCAACGGCAACGGCGTCGGCGACCCCGATGAGGACGTGAGCGGCCCGGAAGGTATTCCCGACGGCGCGTACAACGCCTGGGATTGCCAGGGCGCTGACGGTACCTCCGGCGGCCCGGGCCTGGCCTGCTGGGACCTGAACGGCAACTACGCCGGCGATCCCGACGAGGACATCAGTGGTCCGGACGGCGTCCCCGATGGCAACTTCGACGCCTATGACTGCCAGGGCGCTGACGGCGAAGACGGCGAAGATGGTGAGGACCTGCGTGGTGTGGTCGCCCGCGGCCGCATCGACGGCATCACTGGTCTCGCGTTCGAGGCGACCAACCTGACGTCGGATCTGGCGCAGCCGGGTCAGTTCGGCCTGTACGAGATCGTGGCGGACGTGCGCAACGTCGGCTTCGACCGTCTGGCCAATGCCCAGTCCGTCGACTTCCCGGTGTTCATCACCGTCCGGGCCTACGTGGACGGCGACGACGCGACGACGCCGTTCCTGGGCTTCTACCAGTTCGAACCGATTCAGCCGGGTGCCCCGGATCCTGATCCGGCCCTGCACATTGACGAGGCCAACGGCATTGCGACGCTGACCTTCAAGGTGCGTATCATCGACGTTCGCGACGGTGAGTTGGCGCGGCCGGGTGACTTCAGCGTGCTGGTGCTCGAGCCGTAGACGATATTCCTCCCACTGTTGGCTGAGCGTCCACAGACGACGGCGCCGACCGCTAAGTGTGGTTGGTGCCGTCGTCTCTTGCGCGCTGACTTCATTCCCCGGGCTGGCTGGACGGCACAGTGCAACGATAGAGGAAAGTCGGCTTGTCGGCCCAGGCGATGCGGGACAGCGCGTGCCGCTCGTCCGGATAGCGCGCGACCAGTTCGTATGCGTCCGTCCACCAGGCCCCGCGGAACACATCGGCGTCATCCGCGGTGAACGCCAGCCAGTCGGGGAGCGCGACCGCCGACGGCTCAACCGGTGCGTTCGGCGGCAACCAGAACACATCAAGCGAGGCGAAATCCAGCGGCGGCACCGCGTACGGCGCGGGCTCCTGCAACACGCCGACAGTCTGGCCGGGGGCCAGGTGATCGCGGAGATAGCGTCCGGCCTGTTCACGGGACTCGGTTCGGCCGCCGGCGTCGGCGATGAACGACCGCACGTACGCCGCCGTCCCCATCGGTAGCACGACGACCACCGCGACCGCCAGCGCCAGCCATCGCCGCCGGTGGCCGAGCTGCGCCGCCAGAATCGCCGCCGCCACGCACAGCAGGCTGACCGGCAGCAACAGGAACCGGGCATACTCGGCGGGCTTGTCGGCCCCCAGCAACACGGCGATGACCAGCATCATCAGCCCCGCCGCACTGGCCACGATCACCGGCCGCGGCCAGCGGCGCAGCAGCCAGACAAACCCGATCGCACCGGCGACGAGCGCCATGGGGCCGCAGCTCTCGACCAGCAGCACACCGACACGCCACGCCCCGAGCGCGATCCGCTGCATCTGGTCGGCATACATGGCGAGCGAATTGCCGAAGTTGCTGGACAGCGTCGTCTGGTTGAACAGGAAGTTGTACGGGATGTAGGGGTTGGTGATTAGGTAGACGCCGCCGGCCAGGCTCAAGCCCAGCACCAGGTCGGCCAGCCGCACGCGGCCGCCCGGCTCGTTCCGGTTCCGCCGACGGGCGAGCAGCAACGCCGGCCACAGCGCGAGTGCCACGATGCCGGTAAGCACGAGCCCGAAGGCGTAGCCGGCCTGCCAGCCCATATGCACGGCATCCCGCGGGCGTCCGTACGTCCAGTAGTTGAGCGCGCTAAGCGTCGCCCACAGAGCCAGACACGCTGACGGCAAATGCGGCTTGGCTTCGAGCACGCCCGTGATGAACACCGGCGTGCACGCCACGAAGATGAACGCCAGCCACGCGGCCGTGCGACCCGCCGCCCGCCGCGCCAGCTTCCACACCGCCACCAGCAGCAACCCACCGAACACGAGCGTCAGCACGCGGGCCACGATGTAGAACCGGGCGAACAGCTCCGGCTGCGTCAGGTACACGTTCACATCGCCGGTAAGTTGCGTCACGCCCACGGCGGATGATCCGGCCAGAGCCGCCGCGACGAGGTAGATGTACCCGCCGCCGTATTGGTACAGCTTGGGGTCGAAGTCGAATTGGCGCGGCTGCATCCGTTGCAGCGCCATCATCGTGATCATTTCGTCGGGCTGACGCGTGAAGAGACGATAGCGGCGCAGAATCTCGCCGCGGGCACCTTCGTCGGCCGTAAGCGGCGCGATCGCGTCACGCCGGGCGAGCGGGTTGAGGTCGGTATCGGCCCCGGCCTGGCGCTCGCGACGTTGCTCGATCGCGGCGGCGGCGCCGAAGCGTTCCGGCGTCCAGGCCGGCTCGCCGCCGAAGAGCAGGTCATCCTGTGCCCGGCTGGGCAACCCCCAGCGCAGCAGCGGCGCCATCAGCACCGCCCACAGCACGACCGCCGGCCAGACACCGGCGATGCGCAGCGAGCGGCGTGGTCGCGAGGCGTCAGCCGGCGGCGGATTCGTCATGACGGCGCTCACCTCAGCAGGATGTCCAACACGCCCAGAATGCCCAGCACCAGCCCGACGACGCCGTTCACCGTGAAGAACGCAACGTTCACCCGGCTGAGATCGCCCGGATGCACCAGCGCATTCTCAACAACCAGCAGCACGGCCACGCAAGCCACGCCGACGTAATAGACCACCCCCAGGCCGGCGGTGATACCCACCGCCACCAGGGCACTCGCCGTGATCGCATGCAGCCCCCGCGCCACCCACAGCGCCGACCCGATACCCAGTCGCGCCGGCAGACTCAGTAGGCCGCTGCGCCGATCAAAGTTCACGTCCTGACACGCATAGATGATGTCGAAGCCGCCGATCCAGCAGCTCACGACAACGAGCAGCAGCACCGCCGGCGCCCCGAGCGTCGCCGGATTGATCGCCACCCACGCGGCCACCGGCGCCAAAGCGATCCCCGCACCGAGCACGAGGTGTGACCACTGCGTGAACCGCTTCGTGTACGAGTACCCGCACAGCACCACCAGCACCGGCCCGCAGAACACGAGCGGCCACACGTTCCGTTGCGTCCACCAGAACCCCGCACAAACCAGTACGAACGCGGCTGCACACAGCATGAAGAACACCCACGCCGCCCGCCGGCCGATCAAGCCACGCGGCAGCGCCCGCCCGGCGGTTCGCGGGTTTTGCGCATCGTAGACGGCATCAGCCAGCCGATTAAACGTCATCGCCGCACTGCGGGCCGCCGCCATGGCCAGCAGGATCAGGATGAGCTGCACCGCGGTCGGCCGTTGCGGGCGAGCGGCGAGGAAGGTGGCGAGCAGCGCGAAGGGCAAAGCGAAGACGGTGTGCCCGATCTTGATCATCTCCGCCCAGGTGCGCAGGTTGGTGCCGATACCGGGCATGAGCTAGCGAACCTCGCCAGCCCGCCGTGCGGCCTGCGACGGGTCCCAGCGCGTGCTGAGCGTGTGCGGCACGTCGAGTAGATCCAGCACGCGGCCGACGACGAAATCGACGACGTCCGCCACGGTCTGTGGCCGCATGTAGAAACCGGGGCTGGCCGGGCAGATCGTGCCTCCGGCCTGACTGATGCGCAGCATGTTGCCCAGGTCAATCTGAGTAACGGGCATCTCGCGCGGCACAACGATGAGTCGGCGGCCCTCCTTCAGCGTCACCGCCGCCGCCCGCGTGATGAGATTGTCGCCCATACCGGCGGCCACCGCCGCCAGCGTGTGGCTGCTGCACGGGCAGATCGCCATGCCGTCGGTCCGGAACGAGCCGCTCGCCAACCGAGCGCCGAGATCATCGTGCGCATACAACGTCGCGGCAGCGGATTCGTGGCCGATCAGCGACGCCAGCGTGACCTCGCTCAACCCCACCTCGTCACCGAGCACCCGCCGGCCCATGGGTGAGACGACCAGGTGCAGATGCACGTCCGCCGCGGCCAGCATCTGCACGAGCCGGCGCCCGTAGGCCGCCCCGCTCGCCCCGGTAATCGCGACGACGATCTGCCTCATGGCGCCTCCATGGTGACCGGACGCGTCGTTTCGGCAGGCAGCGGCAGGATGCGTAGCCGCTCGGTCGCCTCGCCACCCCAATACGACGCGCCGAAGTGTTCGACGATCTCTCTCAGGTGCGCCACGCCGGCCAGGCGGATGCGCTCCTGATCCGGGCCGCGGGCCTGAAGCTCGATCTCGGCCAGCCGGAACAGGGCCTCCGCCCGGGCGTCGCCATCGGGGAAAGCCTGGAGGCAGCGCTCGAGCTGCTGGGCACGCTGCTGCGGATCGGGCTGGCTGGCCGCCCAGGCGACGACGAGGTTGTTGTAGAGGAGGGCGTCACGATAGCGGTGGGCCAGTTGCTGCAACTGGTCGCCGTAGCCGGGCCGCCGCGAATCGAGCGCGGCAAGCTCGACCAGCGGCGCGTCGCCGTAGCGCGGATCGGGGCGATTGGCCCGGATCAGCTCGGCGAGGTGTTGCGCCTCGCGGATGTACGGCTGCGGATCGAAGCCGAGACTGCGCTCGGGAACGTCCTCGGCGAGCCACGGCCGTGGCGTGGGCTGCGAGGCGCTCTGCGTGGCCGCGGGCGCCGCGGCCCGCCGCTGCGCTTCGTCGAGCAGCGCCAGCGCCTCATCGACCGCCCCCCGCCGCATGCGTAACTGCGCCAGCCGCAAACGAGCCGCGGCGGCCAGCGGCGAATCCGGATGCTGCTCCGCCAGCGTCAGCCACGTCTCCTCCGACTGCACGTGCGAGAAGTCGCTGTACAGCTCGCGCTGGATCGTCGCCCCGTCGGCGAGGATGCGCGGCGCGCCCAGCCGCAGATCGAGCGCCCAGCCCTGGATGTACAGAACGTTCGGCACGTAGCGGCTGTGGCGGTAGTCGGCGATGAAGTCCTTGCACTCCTCGTAGACCTCGCGCTGATCGGTGAGCAGATCGCGCAGGAGCCAGCGGAACATCTGCCGGCTGACGGCCGCCTGGATCTCCGGCTGACCGAACAGCAACCCGACGAGCGGCTCGCCGGTCGGCTCACTCAGGCGGGCCCGTACGATTTCGAGGCAGTCCTCGGTCACGTCCAGCCGCCAGCGCTGCGCCCGCGGCCCATACTCCGCCTCGAGCACGCGATAGCTGACCTCATCGACGCCGACGTACTTGGTGAAGATGATGGCCGGAGCCACGAACATCACCGCCATCACCGGACCGACCGCACCCGGCCGGTAGTTCACGATCCGCGAGATCAGCAGGATCACCGCCAGCATCACGACGGCGGCGATGATCGCCAGGACCCACGGCGCCGTCAGCAGCAGCTTCTGGTCCGGCGAGGCGTACGTGCCGATCTGCGCCGGCGTACCCCGCGTCGCCAGGTACAGGTAGAGAATCACCGGCAGCATGCCCACCAGGGCCGCCCCGAAGCGAAACGACAGCCGAAACGGTTTCACCGCCGCCAGCACGCAACAGGCCACCAGCGTCAACGCCATCCAGGGCATGTGGGCGAAAACCAGCACGGCGCCGGCGAACGGCAGGGCAAACGGAAAGCGGTACAGAATCGACACCGAAATCGGTACCGCCACGATCGACGCCACCAGCAGCCCCAAAACGACACCATGCATCGGGTTCTGCTCGACGCTGACCGGGTACAGCACAAAGTCGTTGAGGTTCTGCGTCTGCTCGCCCCAGAAACGCATTGGGGCCAGATAACTACTCAGCGAGAAGTCGAACGGGCGGTCGAAGTGCAGCCAATGGATGAAGACGCACAGCCCGCAAAACAGGGCGAAATTCATGGCCAGAAGCACGATGGCCCGCACACGGTACTTCCGCTCGCTACGGGACCACACCGTGTCGTAGGCGATCGTCGCCGGCGGCGCAGCCTCCGGGGAGGGCGCCGCACCCGGGGACGGCGTGCCGTCGTCCGGCTTCCTGGAATCCTCAAGCTCGGCCATGAGCCCCCATGCTAATCCGCTGGCGGAGGGATGCAATCGGCCAGTCGCCGGCGCAGACCGTCCGGCCGTTCAGAACAGACGGGGGAACGCACCGGCTTGCCGGCGGAGAGGACGTCCCGGGCGGGATTCGAACCCACAACCTTTGGCTCCGGAGGCCAACGCTCTGTCCAATTGAGCTACCGGGACTTCAACGCCCTAAGCGGAGCCTTAGCAGTCTACTCCGCCGGGCAGGCCAGTCAAGCTGGCCCGGCACGCGCCTACCGGCCATAAGTGGATTATACTGCACGGCCAGCGCGGCGGGGCGCCGCGCACGAAGGAGCCAAGATGGCGTTCGGCTGGGAAGACCTCGCCCGGCTGCTGGCCGCCTGCATCGCCGGGGCCGCGATCGGCCTCGAGCGCGAATTGAGCGACAAGCCGGCGGGATTGCGCACGAACGTGATGATCTGTCTGGGGGCCGCCGTCTTCACCCTGCTGTCCTCGCGCTTGGGGGTGGGCGACAGGACCAGCGACCCGGCACGGGTCGCCGCCCAGGTCGTGACCGGCGTCGGCTTCCTGGGTGCCGGGGCCATTCTGCACGCCCGGGGCAACGTGATCGGCCTGACGACGGCGGCGACCATCTGGATCGTGGCCAGCGTGGGCATGGCTTTCGGCTCGGGGGCCTTCGTCCTGGGCGCGGTAGCCACCGTGCTGACCGCGGGCGTGCTGTTCGGGCTGGCCGTCGTCGAGGCGCGGATCGCCGCCTGGCGCACGACCGCGAAATTCCTCATCGAGATGAAGCCCGAGCCCGAAGTGCGGCAGGTCGTCAAACGCCGCGTCCGCGAGCTCGGCCTGCAACGCCGCGAGTGGCGCGTCAGCAAGACGCCCGACGGCTTCACTGGCTTCCTGGAAGTCACCGGTCCCGAATCGCGGCTGGATCGGTTATACAAGACGATCATGGCCGAAGAGGGCGTCGAGTCCCTCGAACGGCTGTGAGCACCTGGCGAATCCCGCGCGCGGCCCCCGGCGGCCGCAGCGCGACGTAGGCCCCGGCCCAAGGAGCCCTTCGATGATGTTCTCCGAGCTGTTCTACTCGCTCTTCATTCAGTTGCTGGGCTATCTGCTCAACCTCTTCCTCGCCCAGTTGACCGGCGCATAGACAACGGGCCCGTCACGCCAAGCAGCGCGACGGACCCGGTCGTACGTTGTCCTCTCGAAAGACCGCTGCGGTCAGCGCCGGCGGATAAGCAGGGTTGCGCCCAGGAGCAGGCACACCGCGGCCACCGGCTCCGGCACGCTGGTTTGCGACACACCCTCCACGACCGCCTGCGTGTCCAGCAACACGTCGCCGCCCGCGAAGAGCTGCCCGGTGACCCGCGAGTTCCAGCCGACGACGGCCGGACCGCCGGCGAGCAGGCTCGTGTCCCAGACGCCCTCCGTACCGCCGGTGAAGGCGCCGCCGACACTGAGCAGCGCACCACCGTCGCCCTCGCGTGCGATGGCCGTCTTCCAGGCCAGGTTGGCGTCGCCGGCGACGAAGATGAGCACGTCTCCGCCGGAGGTATCCAGCGCGATCGTCGACTCATCGCCGAGAGTCAGGCTGTCAAAGATGTACGTGCCGGCAACGAGTTGCAGGTGCCCGCGCCAGGCCGTGGAAACGTCGCCGTACGTGCCGGGCGCCAAGGACAGCGTCTCCTTGGACGCGGCCTGCACCGCGTCACCGCCACTCGCGTCGGCGTTGAACACCGGCACGCCGATGTCCTTGAAGGGACCGCTGCCCAGGTGGTCGTACGCCGCACCGAACGTGGACTTCCAGCCGGTGGTGATGGCGCCGCCGGCGTAGAGGTCACCCTGTACGGTCGCCTGGTCGCCGATAGCCATCAGGCCGCCGGCGGCCATGCTCCCGCCGACCGATCCGTGCCACCCGACGGACACGTTACTGTCCGAATACACCGCCAGGCTTGTCCAGTCTGTGATGAAGTCCGCGCGCAATCCCTGCGCCGCGAGGAGAAGCGTTCCCATAACAACCATACATCTGCGCATCGCGTGTGCTCCGTGTGGACAGCGCGCGAGCCGGCACCGCGACCGGCCGTCATAGAGAAGTATTCAATACTGCAGCGGACGGAGGCGCCCGGTTCCCCCCGGCGCCGTTATCGGGATGATTTGGGTATGCGGATGTTCACGGAAGGTCCTACGGCGCCCCCTCTTGCCGCCGGGCCCGGATCCACTCCTGGAACGCCTGTTGATCCGGATCGACGGCAGACGGCGTCTCGTCAACCACATCACGCTGCAGCGGGATCAACCCCGCCTCTGCCTCGCGGAGCGCCCGGCCGCCGCCAGCGCGGCTCAGCATTAAGTGAATATTGAGCCCTGTCGGACTGGACAACACGAGGGTCTCATAGCGGCAGATGGGGATCTGCGTATTGTTGTTGAACCGACGATCCGGCCCGCCCTTCTTGTTGACGTACCGCCACGTGTGGCCCACAACGTCGGCGTCGCCGGGAACAGCGTCGGTCTCACGGAATTCACTGTACTCCACGCCGATACGGAGGGAGTCGTAGGCCACGGCACCGACGCGTGTTCCCTCGTATACGAGCACCTGGTTGGGAAAGAAATAGAGCGTCTGCGCGCCACAGACGAGGGAGTAGGGCCGCAGGTTGCTGTCGAGGTAGCGCGGCGCCTTCCGTGTGAAGAACACCGCCCTGCGCGTCACGAGGCTGCCAGCGCCAGCATTGCGTTTCCAGTCGCTGATTGCCTCGCGCGTCGTGACGCGCCAGACGCGATGGCACGACGCGGCCATCCCCAGAGCGTCCTCGAAGCCCTGGAAGCGCGCGCCCGCATCGCCCTGCAAATCAAACCACAGATGGACCGTCTTGACCCGCATATCCCGGCGGTGGCCCGCGATGCCGCCCCAAATCGTCCCGGCCGCTGCGGGGACAACTGCAAACAGCCAGGCCCAGTGGTGCACAGCGAAGAAGATGAGGACCGTCAGCGTGACAGCCATGCCTAACGCTATAGTAGCCGGTGCGAATGCGGGGATCTGAAGCGTGCGGTTGATCTCGCGCACGAGGCCTTCGTTGCTCACGTCAACCAGCGCTGCCGCACCAGCAGTGTGGATCGTGTCTTCCTCCCCGCGTACCCCGCTGTCGCTTGACTGCGACGAGGCGGCAGTCGGACTGCCAAGGCGCTGGCGCAAGTACAGCCCACCGTAGCCGACATGCGAGCGAGAGCCACCAGATCCCGCGCCAACACCGAGGTCGGACACGCCAGCCGAGGCACCGAGCCGAGACGACCTGTGCAGATGTAGGCCCATACTGCGAATCCTCCTCTATCACGACAATGCCGCCACTTCCCCCGCCAGTAGCCGCGCACGTACGTTCTGGCCGTCCGCCGAGTCTCTCGCTCGTCATTCAGATGCGCGACACCGGCCGCCCCGGCGGTGGCGACAGGCGTAGGCGCGACTCTCGGTACAATGAGTCTCACGATGTGCTCGCCCTCGTAGCGCCAGAGATGCACCACACTGGCCGTCGAATCCGCGGCGCTGCACTACGGCCCGGTCGTTGAGGGGATTGGAGCTTCCTCGTGCTCCAACGCCGCCCATTCTCTCACTTGTCTTGTGCCACGGCAAGACGTTTTCAGCGGCCAGACTGGTCGCCCTCGCCCCGCTGGCCCGGAAGATGCGCCTCCGGCAGCGCGCCTCCAGACGCTACCCGCAACGGTTGCCAGCGCCAGTAGGTCAGGCTACGCCAGAGCCATTCCAGCGGGCCGAAGCGGAAGTACCACAACCACAGCGGCGACAGGACAAGCTGCACCGCCGACACGGCTAACACCACAGCGAGCTGCCCCGTCCGCCCGACGTAGCCGTAGAGGCCGAGGCCGTGACCGTAGAACAACGTGGTGCAGATCACTGTCTGCAACAGGTAGTTCGTCAGCGCCATCCGCCCCACCGCAGCCAGCACGCGGCGCGCACCGGCCAGCACGCCGGCGCGGCAGACCAGCATAACCGCCCCCACCCAGCCAAGACTGACGGGCAGGCTCGCCCAGTAGTTGAACTGCGCCCCAAGGAAAAAGCAGTAGCGTACGTCCCAGCCGACGGCCGTGTTCCAATACACGCCGTAGACGGTCAGCGGCAGGCCAATCAGCAAGGCGACCGCGACGAAGAACCAGTACGTGCGCGCGGAGGCCCGGGCGCTGAACGTCCCCAGCTTGTACAACGCCATGCCCGCCAGCATGAGCCCCAGCGCCCGCCACAGAAAGAGCAACGGCAGCATGGTCAGTTGCATGCTGCGGGCAGCGGCGAACCGGTAGGGCATCTGCGCCAGGTAACCGCCGCGGTACTCCGCCAGCTCACCGGCCACGACGTCGGCCGACGGCTGCCAGGTGTGATCGTTCAGATAGGCGAGGCTCTCCGCCGGCCAGTACGGCAACGACGACTGCCACAGCACCCGGATCGCCGACGGTATGGTGATTCCCAGCACAGCGAACACCAACAGCGTTCGCAGCCGCCAGCGACGACACAGATACGCGAACAACCCGCACGCGCCGTACAGGAACAGAACATCGCCGAACCACAACAGGTAGGCGTGCATGAGACCGATCACCATCAACCAGAACATCCGGCGATAGTGCACGGCCGCCGTGCGGCAACCGGCCGCGGCGCGACGTTCGGTCATGAGCACGATCCCCGCCCCGAAGAGCACGCTGAAGATCGTCATGAACTTGCGGTCGGCAAAAACGTGCCCCAGCAACCAGATGATGTAGTCCGCCCCGCGCAGTTCGCCGAGGGCCATCGGGTTCATGTACGCCGCCCCGATCATCGCGAACGACTGTACGTTCATCACCAGGATGCCGAGCACCGCCACGCCGCGCAGTACGTCGATGGCTTCGATGCGCTCCGCCGGACGTATGGGACCGGCCGGCGGCGCGATGACGGGAACAGCCGTCGTGTCTACAGACATCGCCTTCTCCCACGGCTCGCGCGGGCCCATGACCCGCGCGTCCGCGACATCCTAGCCGCCGCGCCGCGCTGCCGACAATGCGCCGCGCGCCTATTCCCTTCCGTTGCACGACGGTATGCTGCGCAGCGGTCGCGTCGCGGCGGCGGGCCCGGGGCGGCGACAGCCTCGATGATCCACTCGCCCTTCTGGAGCGCAAACGCCATGCCGAGAAGCACCATTCCACACGCGTCGTCGCCAGTGACGTCGAATCGATCCATCCGCGGCATTCGCCTGGCGGCAGCCATGCTCGCCTCGGTCATGCTGTTCGGCGGCCGCCCCTGCCTGGCCCAGCCCGAGGCCGGCGCCACGAGCCAAGAGGTCACGTTCACCAGCGGCGACGCCACGCTCGCCGGCACGCTCACCCTCCCGCCGGGCAAGGGCCCCCATCCGGCGGCGATCCTGCTCAGCGGCAACGGCCCCCACGATCGCGACGGTGCCCTGCAGGTCGTCCCCGATTATCGACCGTTCGCCGTCATCGCCGAGCACCTGGCCAAGAGCGGGTTCGCCGTGCTGCGTTGCGACGACCGCGGCGTGGGCAAGTCCACCGGCGACTACCTGGCCGCGGGAGAGGAGGACTTCTTCAAGGACGCCGAAGCGGCGCTGCAATTCATGTTGAAGCGTGAGGACATCGCGGCGAAGCGCATCGGCCTGATCGGGCACAGCGAAGGGGCGATGATCGCCGCGGTCGTCGCCGGCCGGCGGCCGGAAGTGGCGTTCGTGGTCAACCTGGCCGGCGGGGCGACGAAGGGCTATGACCTGCTCGTGCGGCAGACGGAGCGGGCGATCACCGCCGAGGGCAAGCCGTCGAGCCAGGTCGCCGAGGCCGTGGCCAATCAGCGCCGCATGCTCGACCTGGTCCTCGCCCAGGATTGGGACAAGCTTCAGGAGATCGTGCGGGAGGTGTCGCTCAAGCGGTTGAGGGAGCTGCCCCCGCAAACCCGGGCCCGCATCGGCGACCTGGAGGCCGCCGCCATCCGCCACGCCGAGCAGAGCATGCAGACGCTGAAGCACCCTCGATATCGGTTCATGATCGAGCATGATTTCGGTGCGGACTGGACGAAAGTAAAGGTCCCCGTGCTGGCGATTTTCGGCGGGCTGGACGTGCAATGCGACGCCGCGCAGAACCAGGAAGGCCTCGAGCGCGCCCTGCGTGAGGCCGGGAACAAGAACGTGAAGACGGTGATCATCCGCGGCGCTAACCACCTGCTCATCCCGGCCCGCGCCGGCGCAATGAGCGAGTACGCCACGCTGCCCAAAGACTTCGCCCCCGGCGTGCTCGACACCCTCTCCACCTGGCTGACCGAACAGGCCAAGCCCTAGCCGCAGCCGGTAGCGCGAGGCATGCCACACTCTCGCCGTATTCACCCCAGGGCCCCGTGCAATCTGAACTTTCGATGTTCAATCTGCATGGCCGCACGACTTGGTCCCCGGCCAAGTCGCGCCACAAGTGGATGTCCGGCTCGCCGCCGCGGGTGGCCTGTGTGACCAAGTCCGCCGGGCTCTGGACCAGCAAACCGGCTTTGGGATGGGCTCCCGTCAGGACGCGCTCGCCTCAGACCGCTCGGGTAACGTGAAGCAGATAGCGGTGGTTGATGGCAGCATGGGATACGCCACTCGGCAGCGGTAGACCTTGAATCGCTCGCCGTCCCAACCCAGCCGGTTGAACACGTACTCAGCCACCTCCCCGTAGCGAGGCACCTCGGGCGTACGCAGCGCCTTCGCCCCATTACCGAGACAGGTTGCCGCGGCCTTGAACTCCAGGCGCTGAAGCGATCGCGGTCGCGCAGGAAAGGGCCCTTCGTCTATCGATTCCGGATACATGACCGCCGTTGGTGCATCGGACGCGTACATCCCATCCAGCACCACCACGTCGTGAATCAGCAACTCGCACGGGATTCTCGTCCGCGCGCAGAACCCAGCAAAGCGGTTGTCTGACGTGCGACAGGTCTTCACCGCGTGACGGTCGATCCAGCCGGCAATGTAGTCGACAGCCGCCGTATCGCCGACGTCGCTGAGCACCAGATCGCCGTGGATCTGGCCCCCGCTGGCCTCGATCGTTCGAAACTGAGGCAACGGTTGGCTACAGAAATCGGGCAGCAGCGCAATGCCATGTTCGGTCTGGGCCGCCGGGTCCAGCGGTTCACGTTTCTCCCACCCGATTGGTGAACCATCATCGTTCGCGAAGCTGGCGTGCGAAATCACCACGGGCGCCCCGTGGCGGGATTGGCGCAACCCGATGTAGCCCATCAGTGTCACGAAGTCCGCGAACTCCGGATCAGCCGACCGGTGCACGAACGTGCAGGTCACGCGTGTTCGCACCTGGACACCCCACAGGTGCCGCAACCCTCGAAAGACGGATCGACGCTGTTGGCGATCGATCGTCTCAGCCTCATCGTCGCCGGCGATGGCGCTGACCATCGAGTCAAACATGGCTCGATCGCCGGCGTGACGGGCCACCGTATCCTCGAAGTCCTTTGCAGCCCCAACCGCGGCGGCGATCAACTCGGCGGAGATGCCGTGCTTGGCCGCCGCCCGAAAGAACGTCTTCAGGTGCATCGGCCGGGGGACGTACGGCCCCGCGCGCAGCCCATCCGTGGTCGTGGCCACGTTGTAGATGGCCCAACTGAGCCGACGATCGATGCCGAGCGCGTGGTGCAGGTCGGCGGCCTTCATTATCGGTCTATTGGTTGCAGCGATCATGTCGCCGAGCGCGGCACGCAGCCGATCCAGCACCGACTTGGCCTCGCTCGCGAACGGTTGTCCAGAAGTGTCGCGAACCCGTTCCTCAGTCATAGCAGTAACTTACCGCCTCGCCGGGCACCGCGTCAAGCAATATGTCGCGATACCAGGAAGATTACCAGGATTGTTACTAGTAATTTTTTCATTGACACGCACATCCGCCAATCGGTACACTCGCGCACGTTGGATCGGCCCAGTCGTTCGCCTATCCATGCGTGAGGTGCGTTCTTGACGAAAAGGGGTCTTTGGCGCTGCGGGCTGCGAACGCCGGGACACCCGCCGGCCGCGCGGATGCCGACCGTCGCCCTCGTTGCAGGGGCGCAGCGTGGGAGAGTGGTTCGCCCCACCGCGCACGGGTCTGCCCCTCCCCGATCCGCTGCCCCAACATCAACCGCCCTCACCCAATCGTGTTGTCGGGATCGTCTTCGATCCGCTTGTCTTTTCACGTCGGGAGCATGTGCCCCCACACGAATGGGGTTGATTCCCCAACAGGAGGAAACGCATCATGAGAAGAGGAAGCATACTGCTGCTGTCCGTGGTTCTTCTGTGTGCGGGGCCGTTCGCGGCGTCCGCCCTGGCTGCGCCGCCCGAGCCTCCGGCCATCTCGCCAGCCGCCGTGCAGCCGGCGACGAACGCTCCTCCGTCGCTCACCGTCATTTCGGCAGAGACACACGATGCCGAGATGAACTCACGGGAAACGTGTCAGCATAGCGTCGTTCTTGACGAGAGTTTCTGGTGGCCAGACAGATTTGGTTGGCGCGGCAGCCAGCTCGACCTGTATGTCAATGATACGCTCGTCTTGTCCGGGATGACGTTGCCGACATACACGGATGAAGTCGCTTACTACTTCGATGCCTCCGACGGCGACACGATTACCACGGTTTTCCGCGGGAGCGGGGTTCCCTCATTCCAGCGTTACAACCAGTACCGCATCTACGATGGAGTGGGTGGTCTGATCGCTCGTGAAGGTGGAGGCTGGACGGGCGCGCCGCCCGAGGGTCTTACCGTAACCGCCAATTGCACGGTAGGTTCTACCGGTGCTTGTTGCTACGACAACGGCGGTTGCGAGATGGTCGAGAGCGCCGAGGATTGCATCGACGGTCAATTCCTGGGCTTGGGACATACTTGTCTGGAATGCGAACATATGCTCGAGCGTCCCGCGGACGCCGTATCCGAGGATGAGGACTGCTACGAGGGACTCAACGAAGGTTGCCAGCCTGCAGAAGAAGGCGGATTCACTCTGCTGAACTGCAATGATACTTTCTATGGCACCTATGGATATGACGGACACGGATTGAGCGATTTTGATTATGATTGGTATAGTGTCGAGACCACTGAAACGTCGGTGCTATCGTTGACGATCGAGTCGGAATGGGTCGTGTATTTCGGCATCTACTCCAAGGGACTGGGTGGCGATTGCAGCAATTGGAATGTGGCTCCCCACGTCGTTGGTTCGGCGGGTGCCTACGAGCCCGTGACGATCAGTACCGAATGCTTGCCGCCGGGCGAATACCTCATCTACGTATCACTGTTCTATGAAAGCAGAACCTTTAGCGGGCCATGTCCGATTTATTACGTGGGTACGCTGGAATGTACGCCTGGCTGTGAACCCGCGTTGGGGGCTTGCTGTGCCGGAGAGTTCCTCGAAAATTGCGTGTCCGACATAACGGAGCCCTGGTGCACGGGCCTTGGTGGGGAATGGCAGGGCGAAGGCAGCAATTGTGACGACAATCCCTGCTCGCCACAATACTGTGAAGCATGGGACGATTTCTGCGGCGACGATGAAACCGTATGGGGGCCATATATCTCTCGCGTCCAATTGGGAACGCTGGACAATTCATCAAGTTGGGAAGATGGCTGTTATTCTGACTACACCGAACCGAATGAGGGCGCGGCGACCGATTTGTTCGTGGGCGAAACACAGGAGATGCTTGTCACTGACGGCTTACCGTCCGGGCCAAATGCCGACGGCTGGGAGTGCTTCTACGAAGACGTGTGCGCAGTGTGGATTGACTGGAACCAGGACGCGGATTTCGATGACGATGGTGAACTGGTGGGATTCGTCTGCGGTGGCGGGCTGTTGCCTTTCAGTATCATGGTTACGCCGCCGGTCGATGCAGTAACGGGCGAGACGGGAATGCGTATCCGCTTGTGGTTTACATGGGACGGCGATAACGATAATCCGACACCATGCGGTGGAGCGAATGCCGGCGGCGATGACCTGGCCCAGGGGGAGGTCGAGGATTACACCGTCAATATTGTGGCCGTGGCCGGCGCGTGCTGTCGGATGGATGATATGCAGGAATGCATCATCGCTACGCCGGCGGAATGCGAGGCAATTCCCGGTGTCTATCTGGGGCCGTATACGACTTGTTCCGGGAACGATTGCAACGAGAATGGTTATGATGACGCTTGCGACATTGCCGGTTGCTATGGAACGGCCAGCGAGGACTGCAACCTCAACGGCATACCGGATGAGTGCGAGGAACTCATCGACTGCAACAACAACGGCGTAATGGATGAGTGCGACATTATCGCCGGCACGTCGGCGGACTGCGACGGCAACGGCATACCGGACGAGTGCGATATCGCCGATTGTCCCGCCGGCGATCTGTCGTGTGCGGACTGCAACCTGAATGGCGTTCTCGACGGCTGCGAGGTCGCTGCGAAGGACAGGGGCCACGCTTACCAGCATGACGACGGCGAAGCCGAGCTGAACGTCGGCCTCGGCGCCGGGGACACCGTGGCCTGGTTGAACCACTTCACCGTCGACGCCAACGCGACGCGGATCCGCTACGTGCACCTTGCCTATGCCTCGGTCGCGGAAGGCACGCCCGTCACCGTGTATCTCTGGAATGACCCGGACCAGGACGGTTATCCGGGCGACGCTCAGGTGATCGCATCCGCGCACACTGTCGTGACCAACCCCGGCACCAATACGTTCGACGTGGTCGCCATTCCTTACACGGACATCGGCCCGGCCGGAACGCACTTCTTCGTCGGAGCGGTCCTGACGCAGGCGGCGGACGAGCACCCGGTACCGGTCGACCACACCGCCTCCGCCGGTCAGAGTTGGATCGCCGGTGGCACGGTGTTCGATCCCAACTTCCTGGAGCGAGCCCAGTTACCGGTTTCCCGGCTCGACGACCTCGGCTACCCGGGCAACTGCCTGATCCGCGCCGAAGCGCAGGGCGGCGACTGCAATGGCAACGGCATTCCCGACGACTGCGACATCATGGACGGCACCAGCAGGGACTGCAACGGCGACATGATCCCGGACGAGTGTCAGCTCGATGGCAATGACTGCAACGGCAACGGCCTTCTCGACGAATGCGACATCCTCTCGGGTTACAGCGAAGACTGCAACGAGAACGGCCAGCCGGACGAATGTGACGTCAGCGATGGCACCAGCGAGGACTGCCAGCCGGATGGTATCCCCGACGAATGCCAACTCTGGACTGACGGTCGCAATGCCGGACTCGCCGGTACGGAAACGCTGGCCTGGGATGACGGGTCCGCCGAGACCGCGCTCGGTCTTACCACGGGCGGCGAGATGGTGTGGGTTCAGGAGTTCATTGCCGAAGAACCGGCTACCGTCCAGGCTGTGCAAACGTGCTTCGGCGCGGCGTTCAATCCGGGTGGCTCGGGCGTTTCGGCCGGCGATTCCTTCCGCGTGTTCATCTGGAGTGATCCGAACCAGGACAGCTACCCCTTCGACGCGGTGCTCCTGGCTGAGGCGACCGGTACCGTCGATGCGGCCAGCATAGACACCGACGTTCTCCAGACCTTGCCCATTTCGGCCCAGGTCGACGGTCGCTTCTTCGTGGGGGCTTCCGTGGTCCACGCCGCCGGCATGCACCCGGCGCCCGTGGACAGAGACGACCCGCACGGACACGCCTGGGTGACGTCCAACGAACTCCCGTACAATCCCAATTACTGGACGGACCAGACGTACACTCTGGAGGGCGTTGGCCGGCCCGGCAATCTGCTGTTGCGGGTGGAGATCGAATACGACACACCGTCAAACGACTGCAACCTCAACGGTATTCCGGATGAGTGTGATCTGTGTGGCGACCTCGATCTGGACGGTGACGTGGACTATGACGACTACGTGATCTTCCTGAGCACCTTCGGCGGTGAGACCGATGGAACACCGCCGCAGGATTGGTGCTGTGACTATGACCACAGCGGCGCCGTCGGTATGGCCGACTACGCAGCGTGGCTGGATTGCTATCGCGCGTATATCGGCAAACTGGAAGCCCCGCCGCCGGCCGGTCCGCTCGCGCCGCCCCCCGACTTGCTCCGGCGGAAGGCGGAAGGCCTGGTCACGCAGCAGTCGCCGACCAATGCCCCCGTGCCGAGCGAGACGCCGGCTCCGTGACCAATCTCCGGTGGCGACGACCGGCCGTGGGCTGACCTCGGCCGGCGTTGCCACCGGCGCACTACCCTAGTAATGAAGAGAACGACCTGGATATCCATGAATCCCCGAGCCCATTGGTGACCGCGTTTCGACCATGGCTCGGGGCACTGTGAGGAGGATGAGGAATGACTACTCCACGAAGTCTGATCTGTACCGCCGTCTTGGCGGGGCTGTTCTGCGTGATGCCGGCGTCGGCGGACGTGATCGTACGGCTCGAACCGGCTCATCCTGTTGTCGTCGTCGGCGAGTCCGTGAGCGTTGACATCATGGCAACGTTCGACGAACCCGTGACGGCCTGGGGCCTCGATCTAACGAACGCTGAGCCAACGTACGCCGCCTGGACCGCGACCAGCATCGGCGATGATTGGGACAAACCGCTGGAGACGCTCGATGGTGACGGTCTCGCGGGGCTGCGCTTCCCGTCTGGCATCAGTGGCGACGTGTTGTTGGCGACCCTGACCTTCGAGGGACTCACAGAAGGCGAAACACTGCTTACGCTGAGTAGCGGCCCGGAAGAAGATGAAGGCATCCTGCTTGCGTCCGGCAGCATGGCGGACGTTCAGTTCACGTCGGCAACGTTGACCGTCGTGCCGGAACCCGCCACCGCTTCGCTGCTTCTCTCGGCTCTGTTCCTCCTCCCCCGCCGCCGCTAGAGCGACCTTTCACCAGCGCGCGGTGCAGCAACCGGGCACCATCGGGCCGTCCCAACCCGGTGGTGCCCTCTCTCTGCGCGAAAGAGACGAAGCTCTGCGCCGAATCGACCTGAAGGGGTCCTCTGATCCTCGGCGCAATTAACCGGCCGGAGTGTCAGCGCATCCGCTAATCCCCCGGGGCGAAGCGTGGTTAGGCAGGCAGGGCGCGGACAAAGCCGCGGATGAGCGTGTTCTGCCGCTGGTTGTAGCCCATGCACACCAGCGGATACAGCGTCTTGCCGAGGCGGCCGAAGGCGCGGCAGAACATGCGATCCCAGTAGCTCGTCGCCTCCGCCATGTGCCGTTCGATGTTCTTCTGGAGCACCAGCCACACGTCCTCGCGGAGCTTCTCGGCGGTGCCGAAGGCACCCGCCGGCGTGGCCTCGCCGGCGAGGATGTTCGCCAGCAATTCGTCCCGCGTGCGACCGGCGCTGACCGTGTACGTCGTGCCGACACGATGCGTATGCGAGTCGCTGCCGCCGACGAGCGTCTTGTGGTGGCCCTGCGTCGCCGCCCAGGCGAAAGCGTTGTGGGCGTAGCTGCGGGCCCCGTTGATACCCTCGAAGGTGTCGAACAGATCGAGCATGATCTCGATCTGGGCCGGGGTCAACACGCGATGCTGCGCCGTCCAGGTCATGTGGTTCAGCACGAACAGCTTGCCCTGGCTCCGGACGTAGCCGCAGAAGTCGTAGATGTTGTCGCGGAGGCGCTGAATCTCGGCGTGCTGGACCTCGTCGATGTCGAAGACGTTGACGTGGACGATCGTCCCATCCTCGGGGAAGGTCACCGAGACCTCTTCGCCGAAGATGAAGTCCGTCGGGTTGTTGCGACGCTCGACCAGGGCCTTGCAGCCGTCGATGGTGTCGTGATCGGTGATGGTCACGAAATCCATCCCGCGGGCCTTGGCCTGGTCGTAGACTTCCTCAGGCTCGGCGTAGGGGTGATAGACGATCCCGGGCAGCCAGCGGAGGGTCTCGTCAGAGAAGGTGCTGTGGCAGTGCAGGTCGATGCGCGCCCCCGGGCGACGCTGCCAGGGGTCGGTTGATCCGCCGCTCTCGCGCCCCGTGTATTCCAGCAGTGTGTTCAACAAATCGCTCATACCACCTAAGCCATTTGCACCGCGTCTGAATTATTGCACGCCCGCGTTATATTCGCGTCGGGCCCGCGCGAAAAATCCGTAAGCGCGGGTAATTCCTGTCAGCAAGCGGGGGCGATAATCAACCAGTGACCACGCCGGCGGACCGGCCACCGACGGCTCACCCGCCGACAATGGCCAACCGCACCTCGTACGATTCTATCTTCACCGTCCGCACTTGGCTCGTCCCGGACACCGAGAACTCGATCCGCTCGGCGAGACATTCCCGGCGGATCGTATCGGCATAGCGGTCCAGCACGTCGCGCAGGGCCGCCGGCGCGTCAATTTCGAGGGCGATCCGTGCCTCGTAGGCCAGATTTCCGTCCTTCCGCAGGGCCTGCACGTGGTGGATCGCCTCGCGAACCAACCCCTCGTCCTTCAGCTCGGGCGTCAGCTCGGTCTTGACCACGACCACGCCCGCCCGGCCCTGGGCCGCCGACCAGCCCGGCTTGGCTTCCAGGCGAATCTCCAGGTCCTCGGTCGCCAGCCGGACGCTCTGCCCGCCGACGTCGAGCGCCAGCTCGCCCGTGGTGGCCAGCGTCTTCCGAGCGTCGGCGGCGTCGACCCCGCCCAGCGCCTTGGCGATCTGCGGGGCCAGCTTGCCGAACTTCGGCCCGATCGTCTGGAAGTTCGGCTTCACCTGGTACGTCACGTAATGCTCGGCCTCGGTCGTGAACTCCACCGCCTTGATGTTGAGCTCCTCGGCAATGAGCTCGCTGTGGGCGGCCAGCCACTCGGTATGCTCGCCGTGCACCAGGATGATCTCGGCCAGCGCCAGCGGCTGCCGCACCTTGAGCTTCGCCCCGGTCCGGGCCGCCCGCCCGAGCGAGACAACCTGCCGCACCAGGTCCATCTCCTGGGCCAGCGCCTCGTCGATCAGGGCCTCGTCCACCACGGGGTAGTCACACAGGTGCACGCTCACCGGCGGTCCCCCGGTGTCGCCCGTCTCCTGCATGGTCTGCTCGCCGCGGACGAGGTTCTGGTACATCGTTTCGGCGAAGAACGGCGTGAACGGGGCGACCAGCTTGCTGAGCGCAACCAGGCACTCGTACAGCGTGTGGTAGGCGTCCCACTTGTCCTGGTTCTTCTCGCTTCGCCAGAAGCGTTCCCGCGACCGCCGGACGTACCAGTTCGACAGGGCGTCGACGAACTCGTTGAGCCGACCGGCGGCGGGGTAGTTCTCGAAGCGATCGAGGCTGGCCCGCACGTCGCGGATCGTGCCATGCAGCATGCTGAGGATCCAGCGGTCGAGCTCGCAGCGCTCGGCGGCGGGCCGCAGTTCGGCGGCGGCCGGGTCGAAGCCGTCGATGTTGGCGTAGATGTTGAAGAAGCTGAAGACGTTGTACAAGCGCAGGAGGAACTCGCGCTGGGCGTCGCGGATGGGCGCCTCCTGGAAGCGGACGCTCGTCCAGGGCACTTGCCCGCTGAAGAAGTACCAGCGCATCGCGTCGGCGCCGTAGTGGTCGAAGATGAAGTCGGGTTCCTTGTAGTTCTTGGTCCGCTTCGACATCTTCAGCCCGTCCTCGCCCATGACGTGGCCGAGGACGATGCAGGTCTTGTAGGGATGCGGATAGTCCCGAGCGGGCCCGGTGTCTCCCCCACCACCGCTATCCTTCCTGAACAGCAGCGTGCTGATCGCCGCCAGGCCGTAGAACCAGCCGCGGGTCTGGTCGATCGCCTCGCTGATGAAGTCGGCGGGGAAACGCTCGTCGAACGTCCGCACGCTGTTCGGCGTGTGCGGGAAGCCCCACTGCGCAAACGGCATGCTGCCGGCGTCCCACCAGCAATCGATCACTTCCGGCACCCGTCGCATGCGGGCCCCCTTGGCGAACGGGCTGTCGTACGTAACCGCGTCGATATACGGCTTGTGGACCCGCAGGTGGTCGGGGATGGTCGGGTCTTCGGCCTTCTTCGTGGCCCACATGCCCTGCGGATAGTCGGGCGTGCGATCGGTCACGCCGGGCTTTTCCATCAACTCCGCCAGCGAGCCAATCGCCTCCATCTTGCCGGTCTGCTCACAAACCCAGATCGGCAGCGGCGTGCCCCAGTACCGCTCGCGCGACAGCGCCCAGTCGACATTGTTCCGCAGGAAGTCGCCGAAGCGGCCTTCCTTGATATGCTCGGGTAGCCAGTTGATCTGGTCGTTGTTCGCCAGGAAGTCGTCCTTGAACTGGCTGGTGCGGACGAACCAGCTCTTGCGGGCGTACTGGATGAGAGCGTCATCCTCAGCTCGCGGGCAGAACGGGTACTCGTGCCGGTAGATCTCCTGGTGGTACAGGATGCCACGCCGGTTCAGCTCGCGGATGATGTCCTTGTCGCATTCCTTGACCCAGCGCCCGCGATAGGGCTCGGGCGCCTCATCGTTGAACTTGCCGTCGGGGTTGACGGCGTTGATCAGCGGAATGCCGTTTAGCTCGTCTTCGAAACGCCGCCGCTCGCCCTGAAGCAGCTCGAAGTCCACCTCACCATAAGCCGGAGCCTCGTGCACCAGCCCCGAGCCGGAGTCCAGCGTGACGAAGTCGGCCAACGTCACGCGCCAGCCGATGTAGTCCTGCCCACCCGCCGGCTCGCGCAGTGCCGCCGTCGCCTCGCCCATCGGCTTGCCGCCGACGGGGCGCTGGTAGTACGACTCCGGGAACGGCGGGACGTACCGCCGGCCGACGAGGTCCGTACCCTTGCAGTTCGCCACAGACTCGAGCTCGTGCTGGACCTTCGCCGCGGTCGTGATGACGAGGGCGGTGGCGATGTAGAGGTACTCGCCGGTGGTCTTGTCGAGCACGAGCGAATAGTCGATGTCCGGCCCGACGGCGGCAAAGTGGTTGCTGATGAGCGTCCACGGCGTCGTCGTCCAGACCAGCAGGCTGACCTTGGCGTCCGCCGGCAGCTCATCGTGGGGACAACGTCGACCACGGGGGGCCGACACTGCATCGGCCACCGCCTTCGCCGGCTCGTCGCCTGTGCGGAGCAGCGGAAAGCGGATGTACACGCTCGGATCGTCGACGGTCCGATATCCTTCGCCGACCTCCCCCGCCGACAGGGCCGTCCCACCCTGCGCCCACCACCAGACGACCTTGTGCCCCTGGTACAGCAGACCTCGCTCGAACAGCGTCTTCAGGCTCCACCAGACGCTCTCCACGTAGCTCTGGTGGAACGTGACGTAGGCCTCTTCGAGGTTGACCCAGAAGCCCAGCCGGCGGGTCATCTGCTCCCATTCGCGGGTATAGCGGAAGACGCTCTCGATGCACCGGCGGACGAACTTCTCGACGCCGTAGGTCTCAATCTCCTCCTTCGTATGGATGCCGAGCTGCTTGCAGACCTCGACTTCGACCGGCAAACCGTGCGTGTCCCAGCCGGCCTTGCGCTCGACCAGCCGCCCGCACATCGTCTGGTAGCGGGGAAACAGATCCTTGATCGCCCGGGTCAGGCAGTGACCGGGGTGCGGCAGACCGTTGGCCGTCGGCGGCCCTTCGTAGAACACGAAGCGCGGCGCCCCCTGGCGAATCTCCAGCGACTTGCCGAACACATCGAGCTTCTGCCAGAACTCCAGTACGCGCAGCTCGCTCTCGGGAAAGCTGAACCTGGCCGGAAGGGGCGCAAACATCAATTCCTCCGTGGCTCGGCGGCCCCCCGCACCGCCGAAAAGGCACAAGATACTACTCGGGCCCGGCGCTGGCTACTCCGTCCGCCCCGACCGCTACCGCCTCCTCTTCGCCGGCGTCGCCGTCCGGCGGGCCAGCCTCCGCCGCCGGCCGCTCGCGGAACAGGCGAATCTGCCGCCACGGTCCGGCCGTCCAGCGCCACCGCATCAGCAGACCCAGGATGATGATGTACACGGCGCACACCACCCACGGCCCCAGCAGGCCGACCCACGGGAGCAACCGGCTGACTAGCACGCCCCCGCCGACGAAGATGCCCCAGCAGCAGCAGAACACCGCCACCGCCGGCCAGCGCGTGTCGCCCGCCCCGCGCAGGGCGTTCATGTACGTGATGCACATGGCGTCGAAAACCTGGAAGACGGCGGCCCCGATCAAGACCAGCACGCCGCGCTCGATCACCGCCGGATTGTCGGACATCAACCACATCAACGGATAGCCAGCGCACACGAAGAGCACGCCGATCCCGCCCATGTACCCGCCGGTCAGCCGCATCGCCAGCCGGGCCCGCTCGACGGCACGTTCGGGCTGCCCCTCGCCGATGGCGAAGCCCACTTGCGAGCACAGGGCAATGCCCAGGCCCACCGCCGGCATGAACGACATGTGCATGTATTGCAGCGCCACGTTGCTGGCCGCGATGGCGGCCACCCCGTAGGGCGGCACGATCACGACCAGAAAGACCACCCACGAACCGATGTCGATCAGCCATTGCACGGACGTCGGCGCACCAATCCGCAGCAGATCCCGCAGCCGGGTCAGGCTCGGCCCCATCGACCGCCGCGTGTTGTACCGCTTGTCGAACCCACCCAGCAGCATCGCCGCGGCGAGCACGGTGCTCCGCGCCGCCCAGCCGATGACCGTGGCCAGGGCCGCGCCGGCGATGCCCATCTCGGGGAAGCCGAACTTCCCGAAGATCAGGCAGTAGTTCCCGGTGGCGTTGACGACCAGCGACAGCACGACCGCGAACAGCGAGATACGCGGCCGCTGGATCCCCAGGAAGAAGCCGTCCAGCCCAACGCTGGCCGCCGTAAACGGCACGGACCACACCGCGATCTGCGCGTAGGCGATCTCCAGGCGGGCCATCTCGGGATCGTGCCCGGCCACCGTGGCAATCCAGCCATACCAGATCGGCGTCGTCGCCGACACCGGCCAGGCCACCAGCGCCGCGAAGGCGGAAACGTACAGAATCTGCCACGCGTACGGACCGGCCTCGCGCGGCTCCCCACGGCCGTCGGCCTGAGAGACGAACGTCTGCACGGCCTGGCCCACGCCCATGCCCAGGCAGGCGACGGTGAAAACCAGGAGCACGGCCGGCGAAATGGCCGCTTGCGCGAAGGTCCCCAGTTGCGAGACCATCACGAAATCGATGAAGCCCATCAGCATCCGGGATACCATCATGGCGATGATGGGCATGGCCAGTATCAGCAGCTCGCGGAGCGGGCTGCCGGCCGGCTTCAGCTTGTCGGGGGCGGATAAGGCAGTCATGGCTCGCTCATCGCCGGCCGCAGCCGGCTCAACAGCAAAAGGAAAGGACCCTGGGAGTTTCGTACTCGCCAGGGTCCTTGTCGTCCGAATTCGCTTCTGCGCTGCATCAGGAGGGTGGACAAGGCCCCGGCCGGGTTGCCGGAACGATAATCGGGTTGTCCCAGCCGATCGGGGTCATCCACGCACCTTCGCCTGATTGGTTGCTCGCACGCGCACCTACTGCACCTGCGGAGCGTAAACGAGTATTATGCCGCCTGCCTCCCGGCTCGTCAAGCAAACCGGGCGGCCCCGCGGGTTCGAACATTCGCTGCCTCTTGTAAGCGCTCGCGGCGTAAACTTAATGTGGGGCCGGCCGCCCGGGCAAACCGGGACCGGCCGGGAAACGTAGAGGGATGCGGGAGACCATGAGGTACTGGACCGGACTGACGCTACTGCTGGGCTTGCTGAGCGGCGCGACCGTGCGCGCCCAACCGGTGACCGGCACCGTCACCGAGATCGGCTTCCGCGCCGCCAACACGAACATGGCCAGCGCCGTGGCTCGCTCGGGCCAATGGATCCCCATCCAGGTCCAGCTCCAGGTGCAGGGCAGCCAGCCCTTCGAGGGCGTGCTGCAATTCGAAGCCCCCGACATCGACGGGGACCTCGTCTCCTACGAAGCCCCGGTGACGGTCAACCCCGAGGCCAATCGGCGAGCCTGGTGCTACGCCATCTGGCTCAGCGACGCCTTCAGCAGCGGGGCGATGCCCATGCTCGACGTGGTCAGCAGCGACGGTCTGCTGATCAACCGCCTGACCGTGCCTCAGGTCGAGCTGATCCGCGATGACACGATGCTGATCCTCGACGTCAGCGCCAACCGTCTCACCCAGCTCCGCGGCCAACTGGAGACCCCCGCCTGGGACCCGGGCTATCCCGGCTATGGCAAGCGACCCTACTACCGGGACATCGTCGTGGCGGCCATGCCGGCCACCGACCTCCCGGACCGCTGGTTCGGTCTCGAAGCAATCGACGTCATCATCTGGGACCGCCCCGACCCGCAGCGCGTCAGCATCCCGCAGATCAAGGCCCTGCGCCGCTGGATCGAGGATGGCGGGCGGCTCATCGTCGGCCTCGGCGATAGCTGGCCCAACCTCGCCGGCAGCGAGCTCGCCGACCTGCTCCCGGTGCAGCCGATCGCCGCTGGCGGCGGACAGCGCACTACGCGCGAAGTGCGGCAGTTGGACGGCTTCTTCGGCCACTTCGTGCAGGACATCTATCAGCGCGAAACGCCGGCGAGATCCCGGACGTTTAAGGAGGACGTCAGCATCGCCATGGTCGAGGCCCGGCCCGGCGCCCTGCGGGCCGTTCGCACACTGATGGCCGAGGGCGACGTGACCGATCTGCTCACCGCCCACTGGCTCGGCTCCGGCCGCGTAGTGGCCGTGGCGGCCAGCCTCGGCGATCTGCTCTCCGTGCCAGTCAACGAGTCCTTCTACGCCCGGCTGTTCGACCTCAACCCGACCACCGACAACTTCCGCAAGAGCGAAAGCGAGTCGATCCAGTTCACGCTGGGCACCGGCGCCCGCGAGCTCTACGGCTCGATCGTCAGCCCGACCAGCAAGACCGGCTGGTCCAGCGTGCTCGTCCTCGCCGCGTTCGCCTTCGTCGTGGCTTACGTCGGCGTGGCCACGCTGGCCACCTGGTTCTGGCTCGACCGCTACAAGCTCCGCCAACTGAGCTGGACCGTCTTCGCCGTCTTCGCCATCGTCGCCAGCCTGCTCAGCCTGGGCACGGTCGGCGTGCTCCGCGGCGTTTCCCGCGGCGTGGACATGTTCAGCTTCATCGACCTCGAGGCCGGTGCCAGCCAGGCCCGCGCCCGCTGCTACTTCGGCTATAGCAGCCCCAGCCGCCTGCCGCTCGATCTCGCCCTGACGACCGAGAGCGGCTTCCTCCGACCGTTGACCCGCGGCCCGGGCAACTCCAGCGAATACGCCACACCTGCTCGCTACAGCGCCCAGCCCGCCCAGCGCCGACTGGTGGACGCGCCCCGCCGGGCCACCCTCAAGCAGTTCGAGGGCTCCTGGACGGGCGAGCTCACCGGCAACGTGCGGGCCCAGTTGGTCGCCGACCGCCGAACCGGCCAGATCACCGCCGGCAGTTGGCTGCAAAACGACCTGTACATCGACTTCACCGGCGGCTACCTGCTGTACCTCGATCCCCGCTTGCGCGATCCGGAGTACAACGCCGCCGGCCAGACCGCGAATTACTGGGGGCGCAAGGTGCCGCCGGGCATGAACGTGCTGGCGTTGCGCGTGCCGCCCCTGCGTGCCGGCGCGAAGCTCCAGAGCATCGGTGCCGAGCAATACGCCTGGACGCAGAATGAACAGCAGCGCTGGCAGGGCCGCGGTGGCGGCAAACCCGAGGACATGCCCGACCTGCCGACGTTATGGCAGGAGCAGCAGGGCTGGGCCGGCGTACCCATCCGGGCCTTCACGAAGTCGCGCCACGGCCTGGACCACGTGGCCACCGCCGCTCTGCTGGCCTCCACGCGCAACTTCTACCTCCACTGCCAGGAGGATTTCGACAAGGCCTCCAGTGCCCCCCTGAACATCGAGGGGCTGATGGGCTGCGACGTGTCGTCCTGGCTCGCCGAGGGACGCGTCAAGGCAATCGACAGCCGGCAGGACGACGCCCTGGTCGGCCAGGCCGTGTTGCTGCTGATGGCGGATGACCCCGGGCCCGCGCGGCTGCTGGGCGGGAAGAATGAGTTGGGTCCCGTGCACGGACGAAGTTTGTACCGGCTGCGCGTGCCGCTCGCCCTCGAGGGTGCGCCGCCGCGGGGGCTTGAACCATGATCATCCAGACAATCAACCTGACCAAGCGATACGGCAAGCTGGTGGCCCTAAACAACCTGCACCTCAACATCGAGGAAGGTGAGTGCTTCGGCTACATCGGGCCGAACGGGGCGGGCAAAACGACGACGATCCGCATCCTGGCCACGCTGCTCCAGCCGACCTGGGGCGAAGCGCGGGTCTGCGGGCACGTGGTCGGCTATGAATCACGCAAGATCCGCCCGATGATCGGCTACGTCCCCGACTTCTTCGGCGCCTACGAGGACATGGTCGTTCAGGAATACCTCGAGTTCTTCGCCGCCGCCTACGGCATCGCCGGCAAGAAGCGGACGCAGATCGTCGGCGACGTGCTCGAGCTGACCGACCTGAGCTACAAGCGGGACGGCCTGGTGGATTCGCTCTCCCGCGGCATGAAACAGCGGCTGAGCATCGCCCGCGTCCTGCTGCACGACCCGCAGGTGTTGCTGCTCGACGAGCCGGCCAGCGGTCTCGACCCGCGGGCCCGCATCGAGATCCGCGAATTGCTCAAAGAGCTGCACCGCATGGGCAAGACCATTCTGATCAGCTCCCACATCCTGCCGGAGCTCGCCGACCTGTGCACGACGATCGGCATCCTCGAGCAGGGCGAGATGATCTACCAGGGCTCGGTCGCCGAGGCCCTGCGCCGGGCCCGCGTGGGCAGCGTGGTCCACGTCGTCACCCCCGACGACCAGGAGCGTGCCCGCCAGGTCCTGGAGAAGCTCCCCGGCGTGCAGGCCGTCCACGTCCGCAACGGCCAGGTCGTCCTGAATCTCGACGCCGACACGGCGGACTTCAGCTTCATCGCCCAGGCCATGCTCCAGAGCAACCTGCGCATCAGCGAAATCAAGCAGGAAGAAGTAAACCTCGAAACAGCGTTCATGCGACTGACGAAGGGCATCGTCCAATAGAGGGGCGCGCACGCGACAATGGGTATTCTGCGCGATATTGCGAAGTGGCTTTGGCGGCTCCTGCCCGGTAACCCGATCCTCGTTCGCGTTGTCGCCATGGGCAGCAAGCGCACGCGGCACCTCTGGGCGCGGCTGATCTACCTCGTCGCCCTGTTCGTCGTCCTGCTCGTGGCCGGCACCGGCATGCTGCAAAGCGCCCAGGGCCGCTCGCTCGCCGAATTGGCCAAGAACTCCACCCAGACCTTCATCTGGGTCAGCCTCGTGCAGCTCTTCCTGATGTGCTTCATCGCCCCGGTCTTCTGCGCCGGCGCCATCACGCAGGAGAAAGACGCCAACACATTCCACATCCTGCTCACCACGCCAATGACCAACGGGCAGATCGTCCTCGGCTCGCTGCTCAGCCGCATCTACTTCGTCTGGGTGCTCCTGCTGGCCGGCCTGCCCATCTTCTGTATTACCATGATCTACGGCGGCGTCACCACCTCCGAGATCTTCCAGAGCTTCGGCCTCGCCGCCTGCACCGGTCTGCTCACCGGCTCCATCGCCATCACCATCAGCTTCCTGCGCATCGGCACCCGGCGGACCATCTTCGCCTTCTTCGCCGGCATTGCCGTCTACCTCCTGGCCCTGGCCGCCATCGGCCTGAGCCCTTACGGCCAACTAACCGAAGGAACGCCCGGCACGAACTTCCTCGGCACCGGCCTCCAGCGCCGAATGAGCTGGCTGGCCCCCGTGCACCCGTTCCTCGCCCTCTTCGCCGTCACCGGGCAGACCCCCGCGCCGTCCGCCGCCGACGTCTACCACTACGGCTGGCCCTGGCGCTGGCTGCTGGCCCAGCCGCAATACGGCTACATGGCGGTCACCACGCTCGCCTCGATCATCATGGTCGTCCTCAGCCTCGTCTTCGTCCGCGGCGGCGCCCGCGAAGGCGAAACGACCTTCTTCACCCGCATCCGCGACTTCTTCGTCCGCCGCCGCAACGGCGGCGAGCTGCGCCGCCGTCCGCGCCGCGTCTGGCACAACCCGATCGCCTGGCGCGAGGCCGCCACCCGGGCCTCGGCCGGCGGCCAATCGCTGGTCCGCTGGGTCTTCATCATCGGCGGCACGGCCATGGGCGTCGTCCTGGCCATCGCCCATTACTGGAGCTGGGCCCCCTTCACCGCCACCAACCCCACCACCGCCCGCGAGTGGCTCACCGTCCTCGTCTGGATCGAATTGGCCGTGGTCCTGTTGGTCGTGACCAACACGGCGGCCACCACGCTCACGCGCGAGAAAGAGTCGCTCACCATCGAGCTCCTCCTCTCCACGCCGCTGACGAGCCAGTACATCATCGCCGGCATGCTGCGCGGCCTGGTGAGCTTCGCCCTGCCGCTGATCGCCGTACCGACCGCCACGCTGACGATCTTCGCCGTGAGCGGACTGATAACGACGGGCCGTTACCCGGAAGTGATCACACCGGAATCCTGCCTACTGGCCCCGCTGCTGATGGTGGCTTACACCGCGATGGCGGCCATGGTGGGCCTGCAATTCTCGCTGATGTCGAAGAAGACGGTGCAAGCCGTGATGAGCAGCACCGCGGTCGTCATGGGCGCCGCGGGCCTGCTGTGGGCCTGCGGGCTGGCGATCATGCAGGCCGGCCCCGTCACCGCCGCCGTCATTCTGCCCTTCACGCCCTTCCCGGCGATGCTGACCCTGACCGATTTCGAGCGTGCCTTCGACCCCCTCAGCCAGGCCAGCACGCACGTGCTCGCCTCGGCCCGCGTGACGCGCGTGCTCTTCAGCCTAGCCTCAGCCGGCGTCTACCTGGCCATCACGTACGCTGTGTACAAGAGCATGGTGCGCGGCTTCGACATGACCGTCCGCCGCCAGTCGGCGTAGCGCCGGCGCAGCGTCAGCGCATCGGGTAGCGGAACACACCGTCGCGGACGGCCGTGGTCATCTTCGCCGACTGGATCCGGTCGCGCGTGCCCGCCGCCTCCCACTGCTCGACACCACCGAGCGTGTTGAAGTAGAAGAAGCGCAGCGTCCACGTCTGGCCATCCTCGGCGACGACCAGCTCCGGATCCTCGCAGTTCTTGGCGAAGGCGGCGCGCTCCGCCGGCGTGTCGCGCTTCAGCCACGACGGCAGGTAGGGCGTGTGCTTGTCCAGGAACGCCTGACAGCCGACATAGCCCCGCGGCTCGACGGTCAGCTTGCGGATCGCCTCGGCCAGCTCCGTCGCCGACACGCACATCGGCAGCGGCCCCGCCTGCTCCAACAGCAGCAGCGAGAGCGCGCGGAACTCGTCCCCGCCATTCAGCCGCCGGGGCTCGGCACCGGAAATGACCCAGAACAGCGCCGGTCGAAAATCGACCGTCCGCGCCCAGATGATCTCCCCAAACTTGATCCAGGGGAACGCGCTCTCGATCCCCGCAAAGATGAGCTCTTCCGCGGGCAGGCCCAGCGCCTGGGCGGCCTGCTCGGTCACCAGCTTCGTGCTGTCCACCTGGTCGGGCATGTCGTCTTCCCGCCGGCACCGCCGGCTGACTCAGGGAGCGGCGTCACCGCTGCTCAGGAAACGGAATCCTCTCTGCGCCGCACCGCGATCATTCCGGGAACGAGATCATCACCGGGTTGGCCCCGGCCGCGGCCACGCGGTTGTTCCATTCAGCGGAGTTCGTATTGATTTCGCGGCAGCCACCGCGGCCCGGTATGCCCGGATCGCGAAGCAGCACCGACTGTGAGCCGTCCCGGTTGTCGCGCACGCCGTCGGCAATCACCCAGTGCCCTGGATTGCCCAGGCCGATCATGGCCGACCGGCCGCCGCTGGTGGCGTTGCGGATGTCCTCCACGCTCGGATTGTACTGCAACCCGTTGTTGGCCACGCCGTGATCGTTAAGCATCGTCACCACGTCGCCATCGTTCGTACCGTTGACCGGGTCGTAGCCGGGCGGATGGCCGCGCGCCGCTGACTCGTTACGCAGCGTCTCTTCACTCACCTCGGTACCCGTTCGGTCGCGGATGATCATGCTGGTGGTCGCCTGGGCACAGGACATGCCCCGTTCCTGCTGTCGCAGCACGTGGCCGTGGCAGCGCCCCCGGAAGTAGCGATAGGCGGCGTAGACCGCCCCCGCCACGAGGCCCGCACCAATGATGGCGAGCCCCACACCGAAGCCACGCCCGTCCTGCTCACCAGCAGCGCCGGCTGCGGCCCCCTGACTGGCGGCAGCGCCTGCGGCGCCACCACCGGCACCGCCCCCTCCTCCACCGCCCCCGCCGCCGGAGTCGCCGATGTCCACCGTCGCACAACCCATCGTAATCGGGTCGGCCCCGCCGCAGGCTTCCATGACCTTGTCGCCCTGCCGTGCAGCCGGCAGCTTGTTGATGAAGACGGAGCTGCTGCCCTGCGTAACCATGCCGGGTCCGTGCGGCGGAATGGGCACCGGGACCGGGCAGACGTGCATGTCGGCGAGGGCGCCAATGGCGGTCATGGTGGCGATGGCCGCCGTCGCCGCGACCGCCTTGATCCCCTCGGTATAGGCGTTGTTGGCAGCCGGCTGGCCCCCGGGAACCGCCGATGCGGAAGTCCAGGCGGTGGTCAGCGCAGTGTTGGTGGAGTTGATCACGGTTGCCTGAGCACTGGCCATGTCGGCTGCCGTCGGTACTCCGGCCGCCGCCGCCACCACCCCGCCCATAACCAGACACGCCGAGATCTGGGCGACATTCACCGCCGCATTCGCCGGCGTCATCACCGGCGTCTTCATGAACGAGTCCATCGAGTTCGTAATGCCCTCGACCGCGGTCCCCACCGACGACGGTAGCGCCCGCCAGGCCGGCATGAAGCCGATCGTCACGTCCAGGCTGCCCGGACCAGGATTCAGCGGTGTACCATGACTCGTCGGGTCCGTGACACGAGCTGCGAAAGGCATGACGGTAACACTCCTCGGCGGGCGAGCCACCCGCCAGCGATATCAGGGTCCAGCCGTCGGCGCCGGGGTCGGAGCCGGCGTCGGGGTCGTCGGCGCTGCCGCCGGCAGAATGTACTGATGCCGCGTCTGGTAGATCCTCTGGGCCATCAGGTCGATGTTCCGCTGGGTATGCGTGTCGTTCCAGCCCAGGTTGCCCCGTGCCAAACCGCCGCCGCCACTGCTATGCAGATCCCAGCCTTCACCCTGAAACGGATCGATCTTGTCGTGCATCGCCTCATGATAGGCCATGCCCGCCAGCCCGAACCCGTAACGCGTCCGCAGCAACTCGCTGCGGTTCGCGGCCTGATCGATTGACGGCATCGCTCTCAGCATGATATCCGTGAAGACCTCGCTCACCGAGGTCCCGTTGTTGACCGGCGGCGTGTTGTCCGTATCGGCTACGCAAAGACCGCCCTCGCTCGGCGTAGACCGGCTGGTGATGTGGACTCGCCGGAGTTCCTGATAGATCTGGCGCAGGTCACCCGTGGTCTGCCGGGCTCGCTCCTGGAGGTAGCGATTGACCACGCCGCGGCTGCTGGGCGTGGTGCCGCCCCGCGTCGTGTACCAGTCCGAGAAGTAAATGACGATGTCGCGTGTCCCCACCGGCTCGCTCGAGATATCCAGTGTCCAGATCACCTGGATCGCGTTGGGCTGACCGGGCCGCGCCGCCACCAGGTCGAAAATGCTCTGCAAGCGGGTCTGGATGCCCTCGGCCATGCCGTTGGCGTCGTTGCAGTCCGGGGACAGCGGGTCCACCGCCTGGAGCCAGACCTTCAGGGCGTGGGTGTTCAGCGTGGCTCGCGTCGTACCGGGAGCCGTGCAGCGGGCCGGTTGCGCCGGCTGCGGGACAGGTACCGCCGGGCCGCCACCCGTGCCGCCGCCCCCACCCGCTCCCGGTGAACCGTTCCAACTCATCCGCACTGCGCTCCCGCGCGCCGCCGGGCGGCGCGCTCAACGTCAACTCCCGTGCACGTCACGCAGACGATCCCGCGTCTGCTGGTCCGCCTCGCCGGTCTGGTCCAGATTCTCGCGCTGCTGAAACTCGCGCAGCGCCGCCCGCGTCCGCTCACCCAGCACACCATCCACGCGCCCCACGTCGAAACCCAAATGCGCCAGCCGGGCCTGGATCCCGCCAGCGCTGTCGACCGGATCGAGCTGCCCCAGCTCCAGTTCGTACACCTCCCGGTCTGACGCGTCGCTCCGCCCAACCGATAACCGGACCTGCCGGGCGTTGCCGGGAATGGGCTCATCCAGCTTGCCGTCGGCGTCGGTCGTGCCCTCGCGACGCTGCCCGTCGAATTCCAGCACGTACGGCTGGTTGGCCCGCGCTTCGTCGTTGCGCATCAGCCGCAGCCGCAGCATCGACGGCTCGCCCCGCCGAACGAAACGGTGCCGCATCTCCGACTCGCCGCTCTCCTGCTTCGGCTCCAGCTCCGGCACCTCAACCTGGTCACCGGGCAGCAGCACGTTTGGATTCTGCCGCGTTTCCTTCAGCTCGGCGTTGGCCGCGTGATCCCAGATCCGCTGCCAGAAATGCCCCGTATCCCTGGCGATGCTCGATATGCACTCACCCTGGCGAACCACGCGCTCACCCTGACCGACCGGCTCGGCCGCAGCCGGCGCCTGCTGGCTCTCGCTTTGCGGCGCCGTCGTCCCGCTGCCGCCAGCAGACGGCTCCGAGCTGGTCCGGGCCTGCTCCAGCCGCCGGCTGAACTCATCGCCGCCCGCAGGGGCCGCTCCGGATGGACTGGAATTCGGCGGAGTCACTTGCTGTCCTCTCCGACAAAGCCGGCTGCCGCAGACGTTCGCAGACAGACGTACGTATTACTCAGCATTCTACGCCAACAAGTCTCGATAGCTCTGGGACGGATCCGAGCCGCCGGGCGTCGGATGCACCGGAGGATGCTGCACCTTCTCCCGGGCAGCCTGAATCAGCGCCTGGACGCCGGCCTTGGTCATGAACTTGCCACTGGCCTCGTTCATGGTTGGCAGCGGAACGGCCCGCTCGGCATAAAGGTCGCTCCAACTGCTGACGACCAGGCCGCCGTCCTTGTCAAACACCACGAGCGGTTTCATGTTCCGCGTCGCGCTCGTGGCGTTGGTGATGGCGTCGTCCGTCGTAGTGTACAGCCTGTCGAGGTCATCCGGAAACACGTCGTCGGTGGGACCGACCTGCTCAAAGTGAAAGCGCTGCACGCCGAAGACGCTGTATTCCAGCCGGCTGTTGACGTAGCGCCAGCGGCCCAGGGGGCCGGTGGCTTCGAACGTGTACAACTGGCCCGAAGTCGTGTTCGCTGCCGACTCCTCGACGTACGCCGCACCGTCGAGGGGGTTATAACCCGTTAGATAACCCTGCCGGGGCATCTGCTCCGAGTTCATCAGCTTGGCCGCCGGGAAGAGCCGAACGATGGCCTCCTCGTGAGAGGCGCGGGACAGGACCGTGACGTCCGCACCGGCGACGACAGCCCGCGGATCGGCCGGCGCCGCCGGACCGCCGCGGACGCCGTAGCGTTTGACGAAGTGGCTGTGCAGGTCGTTCTGCCGCCCGTCGACGACGGTGGCGACGCCGTTGGCTCCGTACGGACTGCGGACCTCGAACAGGTAGTGCGTCAGGAAGATCGTGCTGGGGCTGCATGCCCAGGCCGACGTCAGCATGTGGCTGTCTTGCAGCCGATTCAGGCTGCGCGGCCCCGGAATGTTCTGAGCATGGCCCAACCCCCACGGCCAGTCCTCCGCACTGGGCAGCGGGTCGGGCAGCTCCGCCGGCGGCGGACCGGCCGTCGTGCCACAGCCCCATCCGTTCGTGCAGATCGCCCAGACGTCGTCGTCACCAGCCCGCTGCCGCAAATGCCGCGCCATGGGGTTGGCGAATGACCCACCGTAGATCATGCTCCGCGACGCAATCGCGGTCCCGTCCGGACTGGACGAGAAACCCACGCCGAGCGGCGCGCCGGTCGAGTAGTAGATCCCCACGGCCAGATCCAGCAGAAGCTGGAACTTCATCCCCATCAGGTTGTCGTGCAACTGGTGGTCGCTGGACGGCGCCCGCCCCGCCTCCTCGAGCGACGTCCCCAGCAGATAGCTGCCCTCACCGTTGAAGTTCAGGTCGGCCAGATCCTCGCGCCCGCAGAGCCGCAGGAACTTGAACAGCGGAAACTCGAGCACGTCCCCGGCCACGAAATCGGTCTGCCCCTCCGGATCGACCACTTCCTTGCGCTCATTCAGATTGATCGGCCGGCGCGCCGTCTGCGACGCTTGGAGCACGCGGAGCGGTCCCTTCCACAACCGCACGTAGTAGAAACCGCTGGCGGCATCGACCGTGTCGTGAATGGGATTCTCGTCGGTCGACGTGTATGTGATACGAGCCTCGAGGGCGACCGGATGCTCCTCGTCGTAGTCGAACACGGTGGGCCACTGCCCCAGGCGGTGCAGCTCCTCGTCGTACAGCACGTCTTCCACGTTGTACCACGCGATCATCTTCTGCTTGTACGGCTCGTGACCCAGGCACTGCCGCCAGGCGTCCATCGCCACCCGGTAGTTAACCTGGCTGGTCACCACCGCCCGCCGGCAGGGGACGATCCAGTTCAGGTGCTGTTCCCAGGGTTGCGGCATCGTCGCTTCTCCTAGCGCCCGTACGCATCGCGCAAGCGATTACGCGTTGCCTCGTCCGGCTCGCCCGTCTGCTCGATCTCCTCGCGAGCCTGAAACGCCGTGATCGCTCGGCGCGTCCGAGGCCCCAAATCACCATCCGCCGGCCCGCAGTCGAACCCCAGATTGCTCAGCCGCTGCTGCACGCCCTGCACCGCGCTGAGCGGATCGAGATGCCGGAAGCCGAGCCGGTACGTGCGCTGGTTGTTCCCCTCACCCACGCGCACGCGAGCCTCACGAACCCGCGGCGACACCGGGAACTCCAGCTTGCCCTCCGCGTCCGTCGTGCCGCTGCGCTCCGCCTGCCCGTCGATCTCGGCCGTCCACGGCTCATTCGCCCGCGGTTCACCATTCTCCAGCACGCGCAGCCGGAAGTTCGTCGGCTCACCCCGCCGGACGAAGCGATGCCGCATCTCCGACTCACCGCTCTCCTGCTTGGGCCGAATCTCGGGAACGGTGACCCGGTCGCCCGGCAGGAGCACGTTGGGATCCTCGCGAGCCTCTCTCAGCTCCGCGTTGGCCCCCTCGTTCCAGATCGTCTCCCAGAAATGCCCCGTCTCGTTGGCAATGCTCGATATGCACTCACCCTCACGAACCACGCGGTTACCCTGGCCGACCGGCTCGGCCGCGGCCGGCGCCCGTTGACTCTCGGCCTGCTGCGCCGTCGTTCCGCTGTTGCCGGCGGACATCCGCGTGCGCAGTCGCTCCGAGAAATCGTCGCCTCCCCCAGCAGAAACCGGCGTATCCGAACTCTGCGGCGCGTCGCTCATTGCAGCTTCACCGTAAGCTCGGCGATCCCCACCACGTTCTGTCGATTCGACATCATGACCCCGAACGTATCCTCACGTTTGTCCGTCGGCGCGTAATAGACGAGTAGCAGCTTGGGCTTGTCCTGAATGATCACATGCTCGACCAACCCGGCGACCAACAGCCCTGGCGGCTCGGCCCCGCTGACCTCGACGTCCACCTCGACGCGCTGGCCGGGAGAGATGCTGTCCGGCCAGTCACACTTGGACAGCTTTGGGGGCTGAACGACTGCCCCGCGGCGCACGCCGGTGCCCGGTCCGGTCAGGATGTCGTCGAGCCAGCGGGCCCAGCTCAGCAGCTCATCCAGCGGCGGGTCACCGCTCAAGCTGATCACGACATTGTCGCGGCGGAATAGCAGCGTGCCCATCTCCGGCGGCTCGACGCGCCATACGCACAGGTCGTCGCCGATCGAATGTTCCTCCGGCGAGCCTCCAATCGTGACGCCGTCGACATGACGATCAAAGAGCTCCTCTGCGCAGGCAACGTCCTTGACGACGCTCAGTTCCAGGCATACCTCACGCTCATCGGCGAGCCGGATCGTGTAAACGTTCCCAGAGCAATTCAGGTCACGTTCGCAGATGTGAGCATCTGGGTGGCGCAGGCGCAAGGCCGTCGGCAGGTCCACGCCGGTCACAAGGTCGTTCGAGGCCATCAATGCTGCCTCCTTGTCCCGAAGCAGCCCGGCCCCGCGGTCAGCAGCAGACCGGGCAACGCCGCCAACGGCTTCAGTGCGGGCATGACCAAGTCAGCTCCATGGTGTCGCTCCCGTAGAGCCAGTCATTCCTCCCTCCAAATTGCGCGCTGGCGCTCGGAGCGTGGCAGGTAATGGTTCGGCTGCTCACTTTGCCGTACGTAGGGTCATACGTCGTCCCTCCATACTTCGTCATCGCGTGGAACTTGAAGTGCGGGTCCTTCTGCGCAGCTCCGTTCTTCGGCGCAGTGACCTGAAACGTGCAGCCATATTTGAGGATGTGCGGCTTAGTGATCGTGACTCCGAGATTGACCCATTTCTTCCGTTTGGTACGCGTAAGGTAGAATGCGCAATTCGTTGGCCCCGTGCCGCCCCACATGTACACTAGAGACGAAACCAACCCGACGCTGCGGCACAAGTAGTGCATTAGCTTGGCATAATCCGTGCATTGGCACTTCTTTTTGCCATAGGTTGACAACACCTTGGACAGTTTCAGGTCGGCGCCGGGGACGTAGCGCGGCGTCTGCTTGTCGGCCCGCAATCCCTTGTTGATGAAGCCGGCCACGTCGGTCTGGCCGTTCACGTAGCCGCAGGCTTTCTCCAGAGCCTTCGTGTACAGCGGATTCTCGAGCGGCGTGTCGGCGACCTGGTAGATCTTGTGCGGTCCGGTCGTGAACATCCGGTACCACGTCTTCTTGTCGTGCGAGTAGGACCAGCGCAGCACGACCTCGCTGATCAGCACCCGGTCGGACAGACGGCCCTTCACGAGCGTGATGTCGTTCACGTCGAAGCTGGGAGTCGTCACAGTGACGTTGTCCTTCTCGAAGATCAGCGGCGCCGAAAGCCCCCTGAGCTTCTTCGGGTTGCCCCGTTTCGGTCGCGTCAGCCCGACCGCCCGCAGCGTGATCGGCTTGTCCGTCTCCCCGGAGACCACTTTCACCTTGACCTGGAGCTTGAGCCCGTTCGAGTTCTTCTTGTAGCAGACGGGCAGGTTTCGTTTCGGAGCGCTCTTCCACACCGGCCCCGTGATCAGCGACTTGCCGATCCACCTGGTCAATTCGCAATCGTCGTGAAACGACAGCTCGATCACCTTGAGCTTCATCGGCCCAGCGCTGACCGTGGCCCGTTTCTTGCTCGTCGGCGGCTTCCGCGGCACGCGGCTCACCGACGGCTTGGCGGTAGCCGAGGGCAGGAAGATCACGCCGGGGGAGTCGGTCGCCGCCATCGGGTGATTGTAACCCTTCTTGGTCACCGGATGGCAGCCAACGAAATAATGCAGATACCACGCCACCTCGGCCAAATTGATCGTGCCCCAGTTGAAGCGCGCCAATTGCAGCCACGTCCAGCCAACCGTCTTGGCCAGCGACACCAGCGTCTCGCCGTCGTTGACCTGGTGCGCCGTGAACGCCGCGCGCGAGAGGGCGCCGTGCGGTAGACCGCAGGGGCAGATCGTCTTGGGCTCCTTCTCAACCATCGTACGCGCACCTCTCCGCAATCACCGTCGGCGGGCTCACGAACCGTGCACCTCCAACAGCTTGTCCCGCGTTGCCTCGTCGGGTCGGCCGGTTACCTCCAACTGCTGCGCCTCCTGAAAGGCAGCCAGGGCGGCCCGCGTCTTCGGACCGAGCATGCCGTCCACCGCGCCGCAGGCGAACCCGAGATTGTTCAACCGCCCCTGCACGCCCGACACCTCGGCAATCGGCTCGAGCTCGCCCAGGGCCAACGCATACTCATCCTCCTCCTCGCCCACGAACAGCCGCCCGTGCCGCGCGTCGCCGGGGATCGGGTGTTCGAGCTTGCCCTCGGCGTCGGTCGTCCCCTGGTACGTGCGGCCGGCCACTTCGAGACGATAGGGCTCATTGGCCCGCGGCTGCCCGCCCTCGACGACCTGGATGGCCACGGCTTGCGGCTCGCCCCGGCGCACGAAACGGTGCCGCATCTCGCTCGCCCCGGACTCCGTCTTCGGCTCGATTTCGCGGATGGACACCCGGTCGCCGGGCAAGAGAATGTTCTGGTCCCCGCGCGCGCTGCGCAACTCTTCGTTGTTGGGGTCGTTCCAGATCGTCTCCCAGAACAGGCCGTGTTCCTTGGCGATCGACGCGATGCAGTCGCCGCGGCGCACGATGTGGTCGCCCTGGCCGACGGGGCCGCGTGACTCTGTGTCGACCTCAGCCTCCTGGGCAGCCTGAGCGGCTGCGGCCGTTAGTGCAGCCTCTTCCGTCTGGCGAGCCCGGGCCTGCGCTTCGACCAACCGTCTGCTGAACTCATCGGCAGCGTCTATAGGGCTCATCGACGTTTCTCCTGGCGACCCGTCCGCCGGTTGCCAGACAGGTTCGCTACTCGTGGTCATCCGCGTCGCCGGAATCACTCGCGGAAGCATCGGGACCGCCGGCAGTCTGCTCGTCGCCATCGCCGTCCGATGCGCTGGGCTGTGAAGAGGCTTGGCCTTGGTCGTCGCTGTCCGCAGAGCGTTCGTCGACCGCGCCGGCAGCGGCGCTGGCCGCCGACTGCCCGCCGGCCCGCTCCCACGCCTCGGCATCGAGCCGCGGGAAGCTGATCTGGCACGTGCCCGGCTCGGGCAGACCCACGTGGGCCTGACCGTTCCGGTCCAACGAACCGCGCCGCACCTCGCCATCCGGACGCGTGATCTCGTAACGCTCGCCCGCCACCGGCTGCCCCGCCTCGTCCACCAGTTCGATCTCGATCCACGACGTCTGCTGCTCTTCCTCCTCCGCCTCCGCCGGCGCGGCCTCCATCTGCTCGAGCTCCAGCGCCTCCGGCGGCGCGGCTTCCGCCTGGTACGTCGTATCGTGTCCGGGCACCGCGCCATCCGCGTCCACGGTCGCCTCCGGCGCCGTCAGCGATGCCGCCGAGCCACTGCCCCCCGATCCGCCACTGTTGATCTTCACCTGCGCACCGAGGATGGTGACGCCGCTCGCGTCAATCTTGACGAAGTTACCGCCCGCCTTGAGCGTCAACCCGGCACCGGCCTCGATAACGATGTTCGCCCCCGCCTTCAGGTAGATGTCACTTGCCGTGTTCTCGCTGTGCTTGCCGCCGATCTCCACAGCGACGTCACCCACGACCTCCAGCGACTGGTTGCCACCGATCTTCTCGTTGAAATCGAGCGCAACCTCGCTGTGCTTCTTCTGCTTGACCAGCTCGAACTTCTGTTCCTTGACGGTCAGGTAGTGGTTATGCCCAACGTTCTCGACACGGTCGCTGTTGACGCGCACGTGCAGATCCTTCTGCGCATACAGCAGGATCTGCTCGCTGCCCACCTTGTCCTCGAACCGCAGCTCGTTCGTCCCGTCGCCGCCCTTCGAGCTGTTCGTCTTGATGCAGCTCTTCGTCTTTTCATCCGGAAGCGTGTACGGCGGCATCTGGTCGTTGTTGTAGACCCGCCCCGTGACGATCGGCCGGTCCGGATCGCCCTCCAGGAAATCGACGATCACCTCCTGCCCCACCCGCGGCAGGAACATGATGCCATACTGCCCACCCGCCAACCCCTGGCTCACCCGCACCCAGAACGAACTGTTCTCGTCGTACACGCCCTCCTGGTCCCAGTGGAACTGCACCTTCACCCGGCCGTACTCGTCGGTGTAGATCTCTTCGCCCGACGGCCCCACCACGATCGCCGTCTGGCTGCCGCGCACCGTGGGTCGCGGCGTTGTCCGCGGCGCTCGGTAGGGCACGTCCGACGGAATCGCCGTAATCTCGACCTCGTACCGCAGACCCTGCTCGCCGGCCTCCTCCGCCGCGCTCTGCGGCTGCGTCGCACGGTGCGTCAGGCCGGTCACCAGGTACTCGCGGTTCAGCGCCTCACTCGGATGCTCGATCAACGTGAACTTGTACCCGGACAGCAACCCCCGCGCCGTCGCGCTCATGTACTGCGTGTGCCGCGCCGCCTGAAACTCCTGCAGCCGCAGTTGCACGTAGTGCTCGCCGACCGTGCGATCTACGTAGTTGCCGGGGTAATCCACATAATCCAGTGACGAGAACACATCCGCCGCCAGGTTCGCCCGCAACTGCGTCTTCGGCTGCTGGAAGTTGAAGGCGTCCAACGTCACCGCCCCCGTCCGAATCTCCTCCCGGTCCCGCAACCGGTAGACCGCCTCGTGTTCCTGGTCCGGCACCAGACCCTGCGGCGGCCGGAACGGATACTCCGCCTCGTTCGGCGTAGCCACGTGCGCCACGTCACTGTCGGCGATCACCATCTTGTGACCGTCGGTGGTGTGCTCGAAGAAGTAGAAGATCCCCTCGTGCTCCATCAGCCGCGAGATGAACGCCAGCTCCGACTCGCGGTACTGCACCACCATCTCACGCGCCGCGTACGTCTCTTGGAGAGCAAACCGATAGCTGTCCTCCGGGATACCGGCGTCGGCGAACACCTTCCGGATGATCCCCGGCACCGACATGTCCGAGCAGTTCGTCTCCAGGAACAGCCGGGAGCGGTACCGGTTCGCTAACAACCAGTGAACAGGCACGACTTCCGCCGCATAGTACGTCAGGCTCGAACCCTCCCCCGTCCGCTCGAACCCTCGCACAATACCGCTCACACACCGCAGCCCGCTGGGCCCGGAGATCTCCAGCAGGGCCGGCTTGCCGACCACGTCGGCCAGCGCGATGTTCGCCTCGTCCGAGCAGAGCGACACCCGAAAGTGAAACAGCTCGCTCAGACCCTCGCGACCCTCGAACGCGGTGACCTTCAGGACGTCGGGCGTTAGCTCACCCGCCCGAAAGGTGAAATCCGCTGTATGCCCCGGGCGGGCGGGAGATGCCGCCATGTCGTTCACCTCCGATTTCGTCCTGCGCAATGAGACCTGATGCCGGCAAAAAATGAAGAGACACTGCCCGGCGAAAGGTAGGAGCCCGTACAAGTTGTATGCCTTTCGCCCGATAGTGTCAATGATTTGTACCTGCCCCGACCGCTCATCAAAGCAGGGTATAGACACCTCGCGACGCGCGCTTCCGCGAGTCCCCCCCCCGACCGTCGAGCGCGGACCCCCACCCCTCTTCCAGGCAGCTCCCTAGCGCCGCAGGAAGTACTCCATAAGGTCGCACCCGCGGTCCAGGTGCATCTCCCCATCCGCCGCCGTCGCCTCGTCGAACGCCTCCCCGCGACTCGACCCGATCCCCGTCCCCGCCATCAGGAAGACCGTCGGACCGGCCAGGTGCCGCCGCTCGATTACCGACGTGCCGTGATCCGGCATCACCAGCAAACGGTACTGCGACTCCGCCCGCAGCCGGACATACAGCGGCGCAACCACGTCGCGGTCGAGCGCTTCCAGCAGCGCCACCTTCCGCTGCACCTCGCCGGCGTGCGACAGCTCATCCGCTGCCTCGACGTGAACGCAGACCACGTCGTGCTGGTCCAGGGCCCGCACCGCAGCTCGGCCCTTCGCCCCCAAATCGGTGTCGGGCAGGCCGGTCGCCCCCGGCACATCGAGCACGTCCCAGCCAACCGCCCGGGCCAGGCCCCGCACCCGATCCACCCCCGCCACCATCGCCCCGCGCACGCCAAACCGCTCGGCGAACGCCGGCAGCTCCGCCTGCGGCCCCTGCCCGTACACCCAGACGGCGTTGGCTGGGTTCTCGCCCAGGTCCTGCCGCACCGCATTGATGTCGTGCTCGGCCAGCCGGTGCTGCGCCCAGTGAAACATCCGTACCAGCGGCTCGGAGCCCGCCCCCGCCGGCAGGTGCCGCTTCACCGCCTGGTCCACCAGCCCCTGCGGATCCGTCGTCCGCAGCCGCGGCAGCGGTCCCGCGTCACGCCAGAAGAACAGCCCCCGGTACGACCGGCCGGCGTGAAACGAGACACTTCGATCTTCCAATGCTTCGTTTAGGTCCGCCAGCAACTGCCCCGCCTGCACTGTATCAATGTAGCCGGCTGCCAGGTCCAGCAGCCGCCCGTCCATCACCGTCACCAAGTTGCAGCGGAAAACCAGATCGTTCTCCCCCACCGGCAGCCCGCGGGCCAGCGCTTCCAGCGGGCCTCGCGCCACCGCGTGACTCCGCGGATCGTAGCCCAGCACGCTAAGCACCGTTAACTCGCCGCACGGCGCCATCCCCGTGGGCACCGTCCGCGCCGTGCCCGTGCGGCCGATGGCGGCCAACTCGTCGAGCGTGGGCAGCGCCGCAGCCTCCAGCGGGGTACGCCCGTCCAGTTCCTCCAGGGCTTCACCGGCGGCGCCAGAAGGGATGATGATGGCGTGCTTCATCGCGGTGGGACCTTGCCGAAGACGACCGCGCCTTCAGCCGCGGTCAAGCGCAACATGATATCGCCCAACCACGAGTTTGCACGCTCGGAAGACTGACTTCCCCCGCCCGATTACGCCGGCTGGTACGCCAGATCCGGGGCCGCCTCGGCGACGAAACGCCCCTCCCGGGCCGCACACAGTTCCGCCGGCACGCCCCCGACCACCGTCTCCGGCGCTACGTCGCGGATCACCACCGCGCCCGGCTCAACGTGCGCCCCGCGGCCGATCCTGCGCCCCGGGATCACACAGCAGCCGATGCCCAGCGTGGCCATCTCGTCGATGAACACGGTCCCCGCCAACCGCACCGCCGGATACAGGAAAACCCCGCGACCGATGATGTTGTCGTGCTCGATGATCGAGCCGGGGCTCAGGACAGCGTGGGCCCCGATCCGGGCGTGCACGCAGATGCACACGCGTGCCCCGATGATCAGGTGCTCGCCCAGCACCGCTGTCGGCGAGATGCTGGCCAACGGATGAACCGCCGACACCAGGCTCAGGCCGCGCCGTTGCAGCTCACCGGCCAGCGCCAAACGCGTCGCATTGTCGCCAACCGCCACCACGGCGCCGGCGATGCCCGTGCGCGCCAGCCGGCCGGCCTGCTCGATTCCTCCCAACACCGGCAGCCCGTCCACCAGCGCCCCGTGCAGCGCGCGGTTCGAGTCCAGGAACGCCACCGGACGATGACGATTTCCCTGGCGCAGAATGTCCAGGACCATCCGCCCCAGTCCCCCGACTCCAAGAATCGCAACATCGCCCATGCCAGGACTCCCCCCACTCTATCGGTGCATTCCGACCGCTTCCTCCCTTGACCTCCGTCCCTCCTTTTTGTGGTACGATGATTGCACTGTCTTCATCACCCTCGCGGCCTGACCTCGACGGGAGCGCAGACCCATGCAGCGTTTGATCATCAGCAGCGTGATCCTGGCGGCGGCGCTCGGCGCCGCTTTCCCCGTCGGCGACGACCAGTCGCTTGCCCAGCAGCCCCCTCAGGCAACCTCCCAACCCACGGATACCCAGCCCGCCGCCGGCAACCAGGGCGTCCGGCCACCCGCACAGGTCGAGATTATCGAGAACCTGCTTCGCGATCGCGACCGATCCACCCTCATCCTCCCCCAGGACCCCGAGTCCATCGCCCGCGATGCCCGGCCGGCAACCGGCTCCGGCGGCCAGCTCCTGGCCGAGGGGACCATGCTCGTCGAACGCCCCGGACGCTTCGTCGTCCAGGACGGCAAGCCGACCTTCATCTTCCACAGCATCGAAGCCGGCCCCGCCCTGCGGCAAATGGAGCTCCTGCCCAACGGCTTCCTCGAGGCCCTGGAGGGCGAGGCGGAGCGCGTCGACAACCCCGAGTTCGTGATCTCAGGAGAGGTCACCTGCTACCGAGGGCGCAATTACCTGCTTCTGACGAAGATTCTGCGCCGCAGCAGCCACGGAAATCTGGCCCCTTAGAATGGGTGGTCCAGGTAAAATAGTAAAAATCTGCCCGACACCCCAACCTATTTCATCCAGACTGAAACCATTTCACTGGGCCCAGATCTAGTGGCCCCACGTCATCGGCTTTCCCTATTTCGTTGGTTGTCAACTATGTCAACAGCCATTCTCCGATTCCCCCTGCTCAAATGGTAAAACAGGCAACCTTTTTCAGGACCCACTACGGCAAAATCGTGGTATGCTTCATCTGTTAGCCGGTCAAACTGGGTAATACCAGGTGACTACCGAAACCGGAGAGCTGGCGATAACAGAAGGGTATTGTGGATCCCGGTCGCAGAGCTGCTCACGGAAGGGCTGCAGACGACCAACCGCATCGGCACGGAACGGACGCCATGTCGATGCACTTATTCGCCGGGGGCCCTCGGCGATGCTTAGACGCCGGGTGGAATAGCTGACGCAGACGTCCTTAGGCCATCAACAGGACTCGTACCATACTCCGTGCTTGATGGCCCCCTCGCTCAAACCCAACCCTCCTGAGGACGTCGGTTGGCTACCCACCCGTCTTTTTTGCGCTCACACCGGGAGCGGTTACGGCGACGCCGCCCGCCCCAGCCGAACCCAGCAGAACAGCTCCGCCGACCGCTGACCCTCCAACCCACGCCCCCACAGCAGCGGCACACGCGGGAAACCGTCGGCATCATCATCCACGTAACGAGCCGCGAGGCGTAGCTGCAGCCCCGGCTCCAGCCGCCCGCCCAGGGTCCCGCCCGGGATCGTCAGGTGGTATACGCGGATCTTGCCGTCGCTCCCGGGCTCGACCGCACAGCTCCACCGCTTGATGCGGGCGTCGTCCAGGGCCGCGTAGGCCGCCGACAGAACCGGTCGCTTGGCCGCCGGATCCAGCCGCACCTCGTAGTGACCGGGCGCATCCCGCACGGCGAGCCCCAGCACGAGGTCGTCCCCCGCCATCACCACATCCTGCTCCAGCGTCGCCGGCACGTAGCGCTCATCGCTCACCCGCACCGCCAGGTGCAGCTCCTTCTCGTCATACGCCGCGTAGACCTCGGCCTCGGCGGTTGCCCGCTGCCCCTCCTGCGGCGCCAGCCGGCCGATCAAGTTCTCTGCCCGGGTCAGGTGCTCTCCCGGACGTGACCGCTGCGGAATGTCCACGATCGGCCGCACTTCCACCGGCACATCCGCCCGACGATCCGGCAGGCGAACCCGCAGCGTCAACTCGGACCGCTCGAACGACCGCCCCGCCACCGGCGTCACTTCCACCGACCGCTCCACGGTCTGCCCGGCCGACGCCGTGAACGACTGCTGACTCGGCGTGGCGTTGAACGGAGCATCTTCCGGCAGGATCACCTGCAGCGAGCCGCGCGTCCCATCGGTCAGCGCATCGATCGCCACTGGCGCGGACTCGCCCGGTGCGCAGAAAACGACTGTCGGAACGCGCACCCATGGCCGGACCAGCGCGATCTGCGGCTCAGGCTGGGCGCTATCCAGCCGCAAAACAATAAAAATCGGCCGGGGCATCGTCGCGACCAGCGGCACCGTCGCCGTCCCCCGCACCGGCTGCCGACGGCGCTCGAAATCCCACGCCTCCAGGCTGCCCGGGACACCCTGGATCGGGGCGAGGACGGCGTTGGGGATCGTGTTCGGGCGCGGCAGCAGCACCGCCACGTGCCGATCGCTGCCGATGAACAAAGCCGACTCGTATTCCGGAGGCGTACCGAGCAGCGGCCCACGGCATCCCGCCCCGGTGAGCATGCCCACTGCCGCCCCATAACCCAGCAGGCTCGCCTTCGGCGAGAAGTCGCGCCGGGCCAGACCTCGCAAACCGGCGGGGTGAGCCGGGTCGTTGTCGTTGTCACGCAGGTCGTCCCAAATCACGCCCGCCACGCCGGCCAGGGCTGCATGCACGTAGTGCCGCAGCACGGCCTCGGCATCGACCGCATACGTCGGACCATAGAGCGGCTGGGCCTCGTGCTCCCACCAGTGGTTCGACCGCCAGCCCGCCGGCGACGTGGCGCTCATGCCCTCCAGCGCCGCCACGGCCGTACCGGTCGACCCGGTGCTGCCGAAGCACCAGTCAATGTCGCCCGTCTCAACGGCCAGCGCCGCCGCCGAGTTCGCCCCGGCCGGCAGGGGCGGCGACAGCACGTGCACGCCGCCACGAACGGCCCCGACGCGCTCGCGGAGCTGACGCATGTCAGCGGTCAGCGCGGCCACGTCCGTCGTCGGCAGCACGTCGCCTTCAACCTGGTAGTGCGCGACCTTCGGCCCATAGTGCCGCGTGAACTGCACGAGCAGGTCGCCAAGCCGCGTCGTTCGTTCCGGCCCGGCGCGGCTCCACGCCGGCGGCTCGCTGACGATGATCAGCGGGGCGATGTCGACGCCCTTGCGCACCAGCGCGTCGACGACCGGATCGAGCACGCTGAAGTCATACGACCCCGGCGCCGGCTCGATCAGCCGCCACGGTGTCACCACCGCCAGCAACTGCACACCGACCGCCCGCGCAATGCCGATCTCGCGAAGCTGATCCGTCCGCGGCTCACGCAGCAGGTCGGTCCGCACGCCGAAGAACGTCGACCGCCCCCTCGGCAGAAACCGGTTCGACGGCGTCACCGCCACCGACGTGCGCGCGATGTACGGTGCACTCCAGTCGGCGGATTGCGCCCGGGCCACCAACTGATACAGACCCGGTTCGTCGATGCGCCGCGAGAAATCCACCGCCTGACGCGACCGGAAGTCCCGGCCGCTCGCCGGCAGCGTCATCACCGCCCGCCCCGTCTCCAGCACCGACCCATCCGGCCGCATCCACGCCAACTCGATCGACAGGCGCAGCCCCTGGTCGCGCGAACGGTTCTCGATCTCAACCTGGGCCCCGACCGTCGCCCCTGGCGAATACAGCCGCGTCGGCTCGTCGAGCACGAACCGGCCGTGGATCATGTCCTCGCGGGCCACGCGGTGCTCGACGTGCAGATCGTCCAGGTAGAGCATCTGCCGCCCGAGCCGCTCCGACGTAACCCGCACGCCCTGGATCTCGATCGGCCAGGTGAGCGGACCGCCACCCGTCTTGCGTTGCAGCTTCGCCGGATCCAGGTCCACCGCCACCGGCACCCAGCGGTTGTACGTCTTGATCTGCTGCAAAGGCGTTTCGAAGAGCTGGTCACGCGCGTCGCGGATGCGGAAGGCTAGGCCGTACTCCCCCTCCTTCAGCCAGTAGAACATCGCCACGCGCCCTGCGCTGGCGAACCGCTCCGGTTCGCGCAACTGCAGATCGCACGCCAATGATACTCCCCGCCGCGTCGCCCCGATGTCCAGGGCCAGGCAAAATTGCCCACGGGCCGGCACCGCCCGCCGCGCCGTCGAACACTCCGTCGGCAGGATGTTCCGCAGCTCACCGAACTCCGCGGCGACTGAGTCGTCCTCGAAGTCGGCCAGCACTGTGATAACCGGCACATCGGCCAGCGCCCCGCCGCCCAGCAGCGACAGCACAGCCAGCACCGCCGCCAGCACCGACGGCATCAGGCTGAACCGTCCGCGTTCTGCACGACGGCCCGCAACGCCTCCAGTCGCTGAGCGTAGCTGTGATGCTTGCGCAGATGCCGGCGCGTCCGGTCGGCACGCCGGTCGGTCGTCCGCGGCTCCTGCTGCAACGCCGCGCTCAGGTCGTTCAAACCGGCAAACGGCAAGTAATGTTGTTGTGGTTCGAGAATGCCCCCCAGCGCCGCGGTGCGCGACTGTCCGCCCGGGCTGTGCAGCAGCAACGGCCAGCCGCTCGCCCCGGCATGCAACAGCGCCGGCGTGAGCGGGTCCGTGCCGCCGGCGAAGATCGCCGCCATCGGCCGACGTCCTGCGGGCACATCGAATGCGCTGCGCGCTAATACCTCTATCTCCTTGCCCGGCCGGCGAGCCCACCCATTGCCGATGACCTGCACCGTGCCGAGCGACGCGGCGATCGCCTGTCCGATTCTTTCCAGTATGGCGACCGGGATCAAGGCCAGCTCGATGCGCTCGATGAATCGAGCCCGCAAAGCGGCGTCGCCCAGGCCCGCACCGGCCTGCCGCTCGGCGTGCGCCAACAGCCCCGCCGGATGCAGCACATCCCGAGTGTCCCATACACGGGCCGCCTGTTGCTGAAGCCGCGTCCAAAGCTGCTGATGCGAGGGTTGTCCCGCGCCGCACGCCGCCGCGCTGTCATCTGGATAATCGGCGATCAGCCATACTTCGCGTACCGGCGGCGACAAATCAGCGTCGGCTTGCGCGGCGCAACCCCAATACCACTCGCCTACGCGGATCCCCTCCGGGGCGGCCGCACGCAAAGCCGTCGCGATTCGTGGCGACGCCGCCAACCGCAGCACGCCGTCCGCCGGCAACCGCGCCGGCACATCCCGGCAATCCTGCACCCATTCGCACACCACACCCGGCAACGGCACAGGCAGTCGCCCCGGCACCTGCCGCACGCACAGGGTCACATCCGGCGTGAACTCCGCCAACGCCTCGTAGTGCGGCAACATCCCCACGTCGACCGGCCCCGTCAGCGCCCGCCGCAATACAGGCCATCCAAGACCCTTCGTAGCTTGCTCAACCGCAACAGCGGTGGCGCGGGCCGTCGAATCCGGTGTGAGCGCGAGAACAGCCACCCGCGGCCGCTCCGGCAACGCTCCCGCCGCGCCAGCAGCCGGCACAGCCAGCTCCTTCATCCGCGCCGAGCGCCCGCCGGAAACCTCCTGCGCCAAACGCTCGCACACCGCGCGAACCTGCTCCAGCCGCGCCGCCGCCACCCCCGGCAGCACCACGATATTCCCCGGCGGCAGAAGCCCGGTGTGCTCACTCAGCAACCGGCTCAGCGAGGCGTGTTCTGCGCCCGGCTGCGCCAGAATGCACCGCATCGACGCCACGGCCTCCGCCACCCGCACCACGCGCAACACCGCCGCCAGAACAGCGAGATCCGGCTCAAACACATACACAGCGCGGTAATACGGCAATCGTTCGAGCAGCGACCCCAACTCCGCCCCGACCAGCAGCGCCGGAATCGACAGGTTCAGCTCCCCCAGCTGGAAGCCCGTCAGGAGGGCCTCAGCCCGAGCCGTGGGCACCGCCGACCCGGACAGCCAGGCGGCGGGATTGCCGGGCCGTTCGGTCCGATAAGTTGGCCACCCATCGAGCGCGCGCACGGGCCGCCAGTCGGCGGGGACGGCGGTACACTCGACCGCCACCGCCAACTCCGGTTGCTGTTTCCGCAAGGCGGCGAGGTTATCGGCCCATATGTCAGGATCGGGAACCAGCGGCTCGACCGCGTCGAGGCGGGACAGGTCGATCGCCGGCGTATCCGCGCTCATACCCAATAGAACTCGCGCACGGCCAGCACGAGCAGGAAGACGAACCACCCCACACACAGAACGATCCACACGTACAACGGCACGCGAGATCGTGGCACACCGGCACCAAACGGCGCAGGATTCGTCTCAGCGGGCGCAGGCGGCTTCTTCTTGCTCATGGGCTCGATTTCCCATCGGTATCGGTTCCGGCCGCGGCCGGCGGTTCACTGGGTGGCTCATCGGGCGGCGGCGAGCCAGGCGGTCCCGTCGCCAGCCGCCGCACTTCCGGCAGCAGGTATTCCGCGCCGAGCACCTTCACCGTGCTGGTCACCGGAATAGCCAGCAGCATACCCAGCAGGCCGGCCCAATGCGCCCCGATCAGCAGGACCAGCACGGTCGTCAGCGGATGCAGGCCGGAGGATTGTGACTCGATAATCGGGCTCAGCACGAACGACTCGAGCGCCTGGGCCGCCATGTACACCACCATGACCAGGATCACCGGCATGGCCCAGTTTCCGCTCGGGGCGGTCTGGAAATACGTGACCACCAGGGCCGGAGGCAGGGCCAGGACGGACATGAACGGCACGAGGTTCAGCACGCCGGCCAGCCCGCCCAGCGGCAACCCGTACGGCACGCCGACCAGCGTCCAGCCCAGGCCGGTCGCCAGACCGACGAGGAAGCAGACGATCAGGCGGCCGCGGAAGAAGTTGGCGACGGCCCGGTCGGCCGTGCAGGTCACGTGCACGATCACCGGGCGGTAGGCCGCTGGCAGGTGATCGCGAATCGTACTGATGATCGCGTCAAACCGCCACAGGAAGAAGAACGTATACACCGGAATCAGCACGAACACCGACACCCAGTTGAGCACGTTGGTGAACAGCTTCGTCAGGAACCCGAGTGTGGCGTTGGCCACGTCCACACCGTGCTGCGTAATGAGCGGGCCGATTTCCTGCCACCAGTCCGCGGCCGGCATGGTGGTCGTCGGCTGGCCGGTGCCGTGGTGCGCCGTAGCCAGCCATTGCTTGGCGGACTGCACGTACGTGCCGATGTTCGCCCGCAGCTCCACGGCCTGCTCGACCGTCTTGAGCGTCACGAACAGCCCCACGATCAGCAGCAGGGCGAGCCCCACGCCGAACAGCACGCTCACCGCGAAGAGCCGCTGCACGCCGCGCTGTTCGAGCCGGGCCACCACCGGATTGAGGATGTAGGCCAGCACCGCGGCGACGAGCAGCGGCGTGAGCACCGGGCGCAGATCGAACAGCACCCAGCACACCAGCAGCAGCGCCGCCAGCACACCCGCCAGCCGCAACCAGCGTGCGGCGCCCTCCGATATTCGCGGCAGGTAGCGATCCATAGACTGGATTGTCGGCTATTCGTCCTCGGCGTCCAGAGGGATCATGTAGGAATCGAACGCCTCGTCGAAGTCGAACACTTCGTCGAAGTCCGCAATCGTGTCCGACTCCTGCGTCGCCATCTGGTCGAACTCCACGAGGAAATAGACGATCTCACCGAAGTCGCGCGTGCCACGGATGTTCCACTGGTTGAGCACTGCTCGGGCCAGCATGCCCCAGCGGCGCAGGGCCAGCTCCCGTAGACCCTCGCACAGTTCGCGGCCGGTGACGTGTCGCGGCGGGGGCCGGTCCGGCGAATCCACCATCTTGTTCGTGAATTCCAACCCGTCCTGGACGAAGATATACGCCCCCGGCGGATAGCGGCCGTCGTCGTAGATAGCCCGCAGGAGTTTGTCGCGACGGTCTTCTTCCATGACCGCGTGCACCTCGGCGTCGGTCAGGTTAGGCGCTGGCATCGGCCGGCGGACCACCGGCGTCATCCCGCCGCGGCCGGCGCCGGCGACGACCGCGCCGCCGACTCGATCGTGGGCGCGGCGCCGTCTCCCCGCCCTCTGTCCCGCCCTGCGGTCCTGCCTCTGGCGCCCGTGGCGGCGCCTCGCCGGAAACGGACGGCCCCTCGGCCGGCGCGGATGGCGCCGTATCCGGCACCGCTTCGTCCGGACGCCGCCCCGACCGTGGACGCGACCCCCGGCGCGAACGCCGACGACCGCGGCTCGCTCGCTCATCCTCGGCCGCCGCGGGCTCACTCGGCGCCGGCGGTCGTGGCGGTGGCGCCGGCGGTGCTGGCGTTTCGCCCTCGCGCGGCGGTGGCGGCGGCTTCGGCAGATCGAACGCCGTGATCTCCTCGTACGCCACCGTGAATATCTTGCCGTCGTCCCCACGCAGACTCACCAACTGCGTCAGCACCTGGTGATCCACGACCGTCCCTTCGCCCCCGGCAGTGGCCACGCGTGTACCTCGGCGCGGCAGCCGGGTGGCCAGCTCCTGGTACCCCTCGTTCTCGTACCGCAGGCAGCAGCGCAGCCGACCGCAGCGCCCCGAGACCTTCGCCGGATCGAGCGTCGACTTCTGCAACTTGGCCATCTTCATGTTCACCGGGCGGAGCGACTTGAGGAAATTGCGGCAGCAGCACTCGCGGCCGCAGACCTCCCAGTCGGCCACCAGCCGGGCTTCGTCGCGGGCCCCCACCTGCCGCATCTCGATACGCGTGCGGTAGCGGTGGGCCAGATCCTTGACCAGGTCGCGAAAGTCGATGCGTCCCTCGGCCCGGAAGTAGAAGACGATCCGCTCGCCACCCAGCAGGTGCTCGGCCACCACCACCTTCATGTCGAGGCGGTGCTCGGCGGCCACCTGCGCACACAGGCGGATGTCCTCCTGTGTGTGGGCGTTGAGCCGGCGATGCTCGTCGACGTCCTGTGACGTCGCCTCGCGCAGAATGCGGCCGGCGTTCGGGCGGCAGAAATCCTGCCCGCTGACACCGATGTACTTCTGCCGCTGCTCACGCGTGACGGCCTGCGGGTGATCGTCGCAGCACAGGTCAAGCTGCTGGCCAAGCTCGATGCCGCGATCGGTTTGCACCACGACGTATACGCCGCAGCGGCTGAGCGTCCCCGGCCGGCAGGTGAACTCGCCTACCCAGTTCATGGCGCTGTACCGCACGACCGTGGTCGTCGGGCGGCGCCGGTTCTCGCGCGGCTCGGTTCGGTTGGAACCGTTCCGGGCTGGTTCGGGTCGCTGCGGTTCGGGGGCGTCACTCATGCATCACTCTCGGCCGGGCGGCTCGTCCACCATGGCCCCCGGACCGGCCGCGAGGCACGGTGCCGGCCGCCACCTCGGGCCACGGCACGCGCTCATTCTGGTCTCAGGTGGGGATTTCGACAAGTTGATCGAGGCTGCGTGGCCCGCGGATCTCGCGTACCCCGACGCGCAGCACGCCGCCGGCCAGCTTGCGAGCCCGCGGCAGGACGTAGCGGCACGTCTGGCGTTCGTTGGGCCGCACGTCGAGGAAGGTCTGTTCGAGCTGCGCCCGTCCCGGCGCCTGGCAGAAGGCACTGAAACTGACGGTTACGGCCGATGTGTTGGCCAGCGACTGGTCGACGATCAGGTCGTCGCCGTCCCACCGGGCCCGCGTCTGGACGTCGATGTCGCGTATCCGCACCGACAGTGGGGCCGCCAGTTCGAGCACCACGCCCACCGGGCTGCGCAGCTCGACCTGCACGCCCAGCAGTCGCTCCATGGCGATTTCCCGTGGCGGCAGCTCCAGGTCGAGCGGGTGGGTCAGCTCCTCCTCGGGAGCCAGGTCGAAATGGACGTCACGCGGCTCCAGGCGCCAGTCCGGCGGCAGCGAGCAGGTGGCCGTGCCGCGCAACCGCTCGCTGTAATAATTCCGCAGGTGCAGCACGGGACGCGGCTCCGCCACGTGCAACTGGAGCCAGTCGGGCCGCACCCGGAAGCTCGCCTGCAACAGCGCCAGCGGCGCGTCAATCTGCTCGATGATAAACGGTTCCGGCGACAGGTGGACCTGCGCCCGGTGCTCCCGCACCTCCAGCGGCACACGCCGGCCGGTGAGATCCACGGCCACCGGGGCGTCGCCGAGATACAGCTCCACCGGCGCTGTCTGTACTTCCGCCCGCCACGTCCACAGCACGACACAGGACGACAGCTCGTCGCTGAAGAAGACCGCCAGGCCGTCCTGGTCGGGCAGGGGCATGGCGGCCACGGCCTGCTTGCCGCCGATGTAGTGGAACAGCGTGCGCAGGGCGATGTACGCCTCGGTCGGCTGCCAGGCCAGACTCCCGCCGCCGCCCGAGATCTCGAACGGCGCGGGTACGAAGACACGCTCGGCGCCGAGGGCCTTGGCCAGCACCAGCCGGCGGGCCCCTTCGAGGATGCGTTGGTCGTACGCCAGCTCCGCCCGCGGTTGATCCAGCAGCAGCCACACCGTGGGCAGCCCCACCGGACCGAGCCCGAGCGTATCGGGGGCAGTGTCCGGCGACACGCCGGCCAGCGCGGCCAACTGCGCGGGGAGTGACCGGGTCGGCCATTCAGACGGCACGGCGATCGAGACCGTGCGCGAGCCGCCGGTCGCCATGGGCGTTTCCGCCGGCTTCAGCGCCGTCACCGTGGCGGGGATCACGAGTTCCGCGGCGGTGACGAAGCGTTGCAGGTGCCCACGCAGGGTGGTCAGCGTCGGCCCGTCCCACGCATCGGCCCAGGCAGCGTCGGTCGTCTCGGCTCCCAACTGCCACGTGGTCACCAATCCGCCCAGATACGCCATCATCGGGGCCAAGTGCTGCTGGAAGCCCGTCACGCTGGTGAGGTACGGATACGTCGCCCGAGTGTCGAGCTGCTGCGAAGCAGCCTCCGGCGGGAGGAGCACGCCCGCCACGTCGACGTAGCCGGCCACCAGCGTCCGAAAGACGTCGCGAACCTGGTCGACGTAGGCGACCTTGGAGGGGGTGTCCAACTCGTCCAGCATCGGCACGCCCAGCTTGACGGCGCCGCAGCGCAGCTCGTGAACCAGTTCATCCAGGCCTTCGACGCCCGCCATCCGCCAGAGACCGACGTCCACGCCGAGGTCCGCCGATGCGCGCGGCTTGGCCGGCAGATCGGGCAGCACCGCAAACCGGACGGTGCGGCACAGCAACGCCGTCTCATCACGACGGAGGTACAGCTCGGCCTCGTACAGGCCGGGGTCCAGCGACGGCAGAGGAATCTCGAGCGGCCGCACCGACTCGCCCGGCACGTCGTACTGCTCGCGGTGCACCTGCTGCCCTTCAACGTCCGTGATCCGCAATTCCGTGGTCAGCGGGGCCGTCGAAGCGTTGCGCAAGTCGCAGACAACCCGCACCGTCTCGCCGGGACGAACGAGCCCCGCCGGATCGGACAGGGCCAGGCGCACGCGCGGCAACTGGTAGACGGTGATGTCGTCGAACCAGACGGTCGCGTCGACCTCCTGGCGGATGATGGGGTCGAGGTGGGCGGGCGACGGCGGGTTCCAGAGCTCGCCCTGGAGGACGTACAGGCCCAGCCGCAACGCCGTGGCCGTCGGGTAGTCGCCCGAGATCGTCAGCTCGACACGCTGCCAGGGCTCATCGCCACCGGCTGAACCGTCGGAAGTGACGAGGCGCGTCACGCGGTCGCTGCCGCCGACGTGCCCGCCGGTCGCATCGACCAGGCAGGCATGCACGAAAGCCTGGGCGTAGTGCAGGCTGCGGGCCCTGATGTAGCCCACGACGAGGTAGTCCGCCCCGAGGACCACCGGCAGGTCGGCGTCGCGGTACTCGTAGGCCACGCTGCCGCCGTTCACCTCGAAGACGAACGACGGCGGCGCGTCGTGACCGTCCTGGTCATCGAAGCGCCCGGAGGTGTAGCGGGGGAAACCGTCGCCGACCAGACGCTCCCAGTACATGGGAACTTCCTCGTAGTTCCCCAGCGGGCGTTCGTCGAAGTCGAAGCATTTGACGACCTGGAACAGGCCGGCCCCCACCTCGCTGGCTGGCGAATCCGGGGGCGCGGACGGGTCGGCCCCGCTCAGGGCCGCCGCCGACAGCAGCGTCGAAATGAGCGCGCAATACCACCGCGACATAGCGCTCTTAGCTATCGGTCGTTCCGGGGGACTGGGCTAAGCGCCAGCGGCCGCCAGATGGGTTTATCGGTCGTGCCGGCCCGCCACCTAGAACAGCGGCTTGCGGCCGAGCTTTCGCCGAATGGGGACAAACTGGCCCGCGTGCATCAGCTCGTGCGCGCCAATCATCATGTAGACCGCCCCGATTGTGGCGGCGAAGGCCCGCATGGATTCGGGAGCCGGCTTGTCGAAATCGGCCTCGGGTCGGGCCGCCAGCGCCGCCAACGTTCCCGCCCGCATCTTCTCCATCAGGGCCAGATACCCGTCCTTCGCCAGGAACTTCGCCGGGTCGTCCGACGTAGCAGATTCGGGACTGTGGGCCTCGGCGAAGCCCTCGGGGAGAGCCGGCATCTCGTCGCCGATGGCGGCGATCATGTGCTGCTCGGACGTGATCAGGTGGCCGAGCTGCCAGGCGATGTGGTTCGTACCGGGCACCGAGCGGACGAGCAGCTCGGCGTCGGTCAGGTTGTCCAGGTAGCTGATCGTAACGTGGTGGCAGAACTCGATCGTGCTGCGGGTGGCTTCTTTCGCGGTCATGGTGGTCGCTCCGTTCGAGGGTGGCCCGGGCGGGCCGGCTCGCGCAGATCGGAAACTCGGGTAACATGATCCCGCGCCGGCATGCGTTTGGAAAGCACGCCCGGAATCGAACATGACACGGATCCTCGGCATCCTGAACATCACGCGCGACTCGTTTTCCGACGGCGGCCGTTACCTGACGCCCGACGCGGCCTGGCAGCACGCGCAGCGGCTCATCGCTGACGGTGCCGACGCCATCGACATCGGGGCCGAATCGACCCATCCCGACGCCGAGGACGTGGACGCCGACGAGGAGCTGGCCCGGCTCACGCCCGTGCTGACGCAATTGAAGGTGGCCGGTGTAGCCGTTTCAGTGGACACCTGCAAGCCGGCGGTGATGCGCGGCGTGCTGAAGCTCGGCGCCGACTACATCAACGACGTCGCCGGCCTCGGCACGCTGGAAGCGGTGGATGCCGTGCGCGACAGCGACGCCCGGCTTATCCTGATGCACTCGACGGCCCGCGGCACACGCGCCGAGCGCGTAGCCGTCGACCCCGCCACGATCGTCGAACGCATCGTCGCCTTCTTCGCCGACCGGCTGGAGAGTCTGGAGCGGGCCAGCATCGACCGCCGCCGCGTGATTCTCGATCCCGGCATGGGCTTCTTCCTCGGCGATCGCCCGGAAGCCAGCCTCGCCGTGCTATGCGACATCGACCGGCTGAAATCGCTCGGCTGCCCGGTGCTGATCTCCACGTCGCGCAAATCGTTCATCGGCGCGCTGCTCGGCACCGACGACCAGCCACGACCGGTGGCCGAGCGCGGCGCCGGCACGCTGGCGACCGAACTCTGGGCCGCGGCTCACGGCGCCGACTACCTGCGAACTCACAACGTGCGCGCCCTCCGCGACGCGCTGGCCATCTGGCAGGCTCTCGAAAGGAGCTAGATCATGAATCCGTTCCGCGGCACGCTCACCGCCCTGGTCACGCCCTTTCGCGACGGACAGCTCGACCTCGACGCCCTCGACGCCCACGTCCAACGCCAGATCGACGCCGGCGTGGACGGCCTCGTCCCCTGCGGCACCACAGGTGAATCGCCCACGCTCTCGGTGGAGGAGTATGCCCAGGTCATCCAGCACGTGGTTCGCACGACCGCCGGCCGCGTGCCCGTCCTCGCCGGCGCCGGCACCAACAGCACTTCGCGCACGTTGACGCTCGCGCAGACGGCGACGGAATGCGGCGCGACCGGCCTGCTCCTCGTCGCCCCCTACTACAACAAGCCGCCACAGGAAGGGCTCTACCAACACTTCTCGACCGTCGCCCGCAGCACCCCCCTGCCGATCGTGCTCTACAACATCCCCGGTCGTTGCGGCGTCGAGATCGCCATCGACACGCTCCGCCGGCTCTTCGACGACCACGAGAACATCGTCGTGGTCAAGCACGCCACTGGCAACGTCGCCAGCGCAGCCGACCTGCGAGCAACGTGCGGGATCGACGTTCTCTCCGGCGACGATCCGCTCACGCTGCCGCTCATGAGCGTCGGCGCCGTCGGCGTCATCAGCGTGCTCTCGAACATATTTCCGACCGCGGTCAAACGACTAACGACGGCCGCCCTCGCCGGCGACTACGCCGCCGCCCTGGCCGCGCACCGGGCAACGTACCGTCTCGCCTGGGCCCTGCTCTCGCTCGAAACGAACCCGATCCCGATCAAAACCGCGATGGCCCTACGTGGCTGGTGCCGTAACGAATTCCGCCTGCCACTGTGCCCGCTGTCCGCCGCGCAGCGTGAACGGTTGGAGGCGTTGCTCGCCGAAAGCGACCTGAGCTGAGCGCGCTGCGGCCGCACCACGACATCGTCTATAATGGACACGTATGGACCTGTTCGCCGAACAGCGTAGGGCGGCTCTCGAACGCGTGCAGCCGCTGGCCGTGCGGATGCGACCGCGGACACTGGCCGAGTTCGCCGGCCAGGAGCACTTCCTTGGTGAGGGCAAGCTGCTCCGCCGGCTGCTCCAGGCCGACCGCCTGAGCAGCGCGATCTTCTACGGCCCGCCGGGGTGCGGCAAGACGACACTCGCGCAGGTCATCGCCGGCCACACCCGCGCCGCCTTCGAAACGCTGCACGCTGCCGAAGCCGGCGTGAAAGACGTCCGCCGCGTGCTCGACGCCGCTCATCGGCGACTCGCCGGCGACGGGCAGCGAACGGTCCTCTTCCTCGACGAGATCCACCGCTTCAACCGCGCCCAGCAGGACGTCCTGCTGAACGACGTCGAATCGGGCGTGTTGACGCTAATCGGGGCAACGACCGAAAACCCCTTCTTCTCGGTCAACAGCCCGCTCGTCTCGCGCAGCCAGGTCTTCCACTTCGAGCCGCTGGGTGGCGAGCAGATCATTGCCCTGTTGTGCCGCGCCCTGACCGACAAGGAGCGCGGCCTCGGCAAGACCGGTGCCCGCGCCGATGACGACGCCCTGGCTCTCATCGCCGAATGGGCTGACGGCGACGCCCGCCGCGCCCTCAACGCGCTCGAAGTCGCGGTGCTGTCGGCCGACGGTGGCACGCCGCACGTCACCCGCGCCGTGGCCGCTGACTCGATGCAGCGCAAGGCTGTTCTCTATGACGCCAGTGGCGACACGCATTACGACGTGGCCTCGGCGCTGATCAAGAGCATGCGCGGCAGTGATCCGGACGCCGCGCTGTATTGGCTGGCCCGCATGCTCGAAGGTGGTGAGGACCCGCGCTTCATCGCCCGCCGCATCGCCATCTGCGCCGCGGAGGACATCGGCAACGCCGACCCGCAGGCGCTGATCGTCGCCGCGGCGGCGGTGCAGATCACCGAGCTCGTCGGCCTGCCCGAAGCCGAATACCCGCTGGCCCAGGCCGCCGTGTACCTGGCCTGCGCGCCGAAATCGAACGCCGTAACGATGGCGATCCACGCCGCCCGGGAAGAGGTGCGTCAGGGACCGACGCTGCCGGTGCCGCCGCACCTGCGCGATGCGAGTTATCGGGGCGCCGCCCGGCTGGGACACGGCGAGGGCTACGCGTATCCGCACGACTTTCCGGGCGGAATCGCGCCGCAGGACTACCTCCCCGAGCCGCGCAGCTATTACAATCCCACCGACCGGGGGCACGAGGCCCGCATCGCCTCCTGGCTGCGTGAGCGGCGGAAGGCCCGCGCAGCCCGGCCAGATCAGGCGGCACCGAGACAGCCGTGAACAAGCGGGAATTGCGTCAGGAGCTGCGTCGGCGGCTGGCGGCCATCACGCCAACCGAGCTGCAGCGCCGCAGCGCGCAGGCCACCGACAGGCTCTGCGCCCTCGAAGGCTGCGAGCCGATGGACGTGGTCATGATTTTCCTGTCGATGCCCTACGAGATCGACACGGCACCGATCGCCCTGCACGCCTGGAGCCGCGGCAAGCGCGTGCTGGCCCCGCGCGTCTCGTGGGAACAGCGGCGCATGCTGCCGATCGAAATCCACTCGCTCGACACCGACGTGCAGCCGGGGCTCATGGGGCTGCGCGAGCCGGTCGAGGGCATGCCCGTGCCCGTCTCGGACATCGACCTGGTGGTCGTCCCCGGGCTGGGCTTCGACGAACAGGGGAATCGGCTGGGGCGCGGGCGCGGCTTCTACGACCGCTTCCTGTCGCACCGGGACTTTCGGGGCTTGAGTTGCGCGCTGGCCTTTGAAGAGCAGGTCGTGGAGTGCGTACCCGTTGGCGAAGCGGATGTACGCGTCGACATGCTCGTGACCGACGTGCGGGTTCGACAGTTTTCACGCCAGTAATCACCGCTCATGAGCACAACCATTATCCGTCGGCGTTACCTGACCAACTTCCAGCATCACCGCCTGCCCCACCTGTTCACCGACACGCTCGTGCTCGGTACCGGCGTGGCCGGCCTGACCGCCGCCCTCGAAGCCGCCGAAGGCGGCGAGGTGCTGCTGGTCACCAAGGAGCACGCCGAGCAGTCGGCGACGGTCTACGCCCAGGGCGGCATCGCCGCCGCCGCCACCGACGCCGGCGACAGCCCCGCCCGCCACGCCGCCGACACGATCACCGCGGCGTGCGGCCTCGGTCACGAGGACATCATCAACCTGGTCGTCGGCGCCGCCCCCGCCTGCATCGAACTACTGAGCCACTGGGGCGCCCGCTTCGACCAGGAGAACGGCCACCTCGCTCGCGGGCAGGAGGGCGGGCACACCACTCGCCGCATCGTCCACGCCAGCGACGCCACCGGCCGGGAGATCGTCCGCGTCCTGCTCGAACGGGTCCGCCGCCATCCGCGCATCCGCCTGTTCGACGGCTGCTTCGCCATCGACCTGCTGACGCACGAGGCGGGCGTCGTCGGTGCCGTCACGTTCCATCCGAAGTACGGCCACCAGATGCTGCGGGCCACTACAACCATCCTCGCCTCGGGCGGCGCCGGCCGCATCTACCGCGAGACGACGAACCCCGCGGTGGCCACCGCCGACGGGCTGGCCATGGCCCTGCGAGCCGGAGCCGTGCTGCGCGACGTCGAGATGGTCCAGTTCCATCCGACCACGCTGTACATCGCCGGTGCGGCGCGTGCCCTCATCAGCGAAGCGGTCCGCGGTGAAGGCGGCCTCCTGGTCAATCGCGCCGGCCAGCGCTTCATGCCGGATTACGACGAGCGCGCCGAACTCGCCCCGCGCGACGTCGTCAGCCAGGCGATGCTGACCGAGATGCGGCGCGACCAGGCCGCCTGCGTCTACCTCGATGTGCGGCACTTCCCGCCGGGGCGCTTCGCCGAGCGCTTCCCCAACATCGCCCGCCTCTGCATCGATTTCGACATTCGCCCGGAACGCGACCTGATCCCCGTGCGGCCCGCTGCGCACTACATGGTCGGCGGCGTGGTCGTGGACACGCAGGGCCGGACCAGCCTGCCCGGCCTGCTCGCCTGCGGCGAGGTTTCCTGCACCGGCCTGCACGGGGCCAACCGGCTCGCCAGCAACTCGCTGCTCGAAGGCCTCGTCTACGGGCAGCGCGCCGGACGTCTGGCCGCCGAACGTGCCGGCAGCAACGGCCGCGTCTTCCAGTCGCCGGCCATCAGCCACGTCCTGCCGCAGTCGCCGCGCTCGGCACTCGACCTCGAGGACGTGCTCAGCAGTCTGCGCAGCCTGATGTCCCGCCGCGTCGGCGTACAGCGCGATGCCGGCGAGCTCGACGAAGCCCGCGAGTTGATCCAGTTCTGGGGCCGCTACGTGATGGACAAGGTCTTCGACGAGCCGATGGCCTGGGAAACGCAGAACATGCTCACCGTCGCCCTCTGCGTCGCCACGGCCGCCCTCGAACGCCGGGAGTCGCGCGGCGTGCATTATCGCACCGACTTTCCGCAGACCGATCCGGCGTGGCAGCGGCACATCGACCTCGCCCTCGTGGCCGAGCAGCTCGAGGTTTCGACATCCCCTGTCGGTAAATCCGCAGACGGCGTCCGATAGACGGGCCGCCCGTCGGCCGCATTGAGACTCGCGCAGCGCCGCCGCGGGCGGCGCGTGCGCAAACCGTTGCCCTTGTTGCGGTTAATCGGCTATAGTGTGGCAGGGTGGCGGGCCCGCCGATCCGGGCCGCTTGTTCCCCTTCAGTTCCCGGCGGCCGGAGGGTAGTCAGCAACCTGCGGCCAGACACAGCGTGGTGTGCGCTGCCCGCCAGCGCTCGCCACGCCGCGGCGAACCTCGAGTAAGGAGCGCGTAAGATGGCCCTGAACAGACTGATCGTGACCGCCGGCCTGAGCCTGGTGCTGGCTTATGCCGCAACCGCCGGCGCCCAGACCTGGTCGATCACGACCGTGGACAGCGGTAAGGTCGGCGACTATCCCAGCCTCGCCCTGCAGCCCAGCGGCTACCCGGCCATCAGCTACGCCGACGGCAAGTTCCAGACCCTCAAGTACGCGTGGTTCGACGGCAAGGCCTGGCAAACCGCCACCGCCGTCAACGACGAGACTCCGGTGGCTTACACCAGCCTGGCCTTCGTCAACGGCGAGCCGGCCATCAGCTACTACGAGCCGTTCGACGGCCTGGGCTACGCATGGTTCGTCGACGGGGAATGGCAGTCTACGATCGTGCACTCCGCTGTTGAGGTGGAGAGCGCGGGCTTGTACTCGAGCCTGGCCGTGCTGCCCGACGGCAATCCGGCCATCAGCTACATGTACTCGATCTACGAGGGGAAGAGCCTCACCGACGCCGATCTCATGTACGCCTGGTTCGACGGCACCCAGTGGCAGCGGACCACCGTCGATACCGGTGGGGCCGAAGTGAACGTCGGTGAGTTCACCAGCCTGGCGGTGCTGCCTTCCGGCTATCCGGCCATCAGCTACGTGGACGCCACGAACCACACGCTCAAGTACGCCTGGTACAACGGCAGTCTCTGGCACAGCGCGGTGGTGGACAGCTCTGCGCTGGTCACCGGGTTCACCAGCCTGGCCATCGTCGGCGGCGAACCCGCGATCAGCTACGGCATCGGCTCCCCGACGCCGGAGGTGCGCTACGCCGAGTTCGCCGGCGGCGAGTGGCACATCGCCACGGTCGACAGCGGCGACGGGCAACTCGGTAGTTGCACGAGCCTCGCAGTGCTCCCCAACGGCGAGCCGGCCATGGCGTACGGCGACGCGGGATCGGGCGAGCTGCATTACGCCTGGCGCGGCTACGGCGCGTGGCACTCGTCACTCATCAGCAGCAGCGGCGCCGGCAATTGCAGCCTGGCCTTCGTGGCGGGCACCGTGCCGGTCATCGCCTTCCACAACATGGAAATGGGCTCGCTGAACCTGGCGGCCTTGATCGAGGACTGCAACGAAAACGGCATTCCGGACATCGAAGACCTGGCCTACTGCCAGGGCGCTCCGTGGTGCAGTGACTGCAACGGCAACGGCATCCTCGACCAGTGTGACATCTCCTTCTGCTATTACGATCCGGCCTGTGGCGACTGCGACCTCGACGGCGTGCCCGACGGCTGCCAGTATGAGATCACCGACTGCAACGAGAACGGCTTCGCCGACGGCTGCGAGATCGCCATGGACCCGTCGCTCGACTGCAACGAGAACGGCATTCTCGACGAGTGTGACCGCTGGGGCTGCGACGGTGAGCCCTGGTGCCGCGACTGCAACGAGAACGGCATCCTCGACGTGTGCGACCAGGACGACTGCGCCGGTGAGCCCTGGTGCGACGATTGCAACGGCAACGGCTTCCTCGACGAGTGCGACGTCATGTACGGCGTCAGCCTGGACATCAACGTCAACGACGTCCCGGACGAGTGCGAACCCGACTGCAACGAGAACAGCATCCCCGACGACTGGGACATCTCCGCCGAGTACAGCGCCGACTGCAACGCCAACGGCATCCCGGATGAATGCGACATCGCCGACGGCACCAGCGAGGACTGCAACGGCAACGGCGTCCCGGATGAGTGCGACCTCGCCAACGGCGACAGCGAAGACTGCGACGTCAACGGCGTGCCCGACGAGTGCCAGACCGACACCGACGACGACGGTGTCATCGACGCGTGCGACGGCTGCCCGCAGGACCCCGCCAAGCTGGCCCCCGGCACGTGCGGCTGCGGCGAGGCCGACACCGACACGGACGGCGACGGGTTCGCGGATTGTGTCGATAATTGTCCGGACGTCTTCAACCCCGACCAGGCCGACAGCGACGGCAACGGCCTGGGCGACGCCTGCGACGAGGCCGCCCGCCCGGTGCCAACCGACGCCTGCTTCTTCCGCTGCCTGATCCAGTTGATGTCCGGGAAACCCCTGGACGGCCCCGAGGTCGGCGACTGCAACTGCGACGACTTCCTCGACGAGCTGGTCGCCTACGCCGACGAGCACGCCGGTGAGTACCCGACGGACGGCGACGGCACGACCGAGCCGACCGGCACGGACAACCTCACCGAGGAAGAGCGCGAGCTGCTCGGCCGCCTGACCGCCGGCGCCGGAATCTGCCCGCTCTCGTGCGTGCTGCTGGTCACGATATCGCTGGTCGGCCTGCTCCTGACGCGTCCGCGCGGCGCCTCGCGGCCATAGCCGCCCCGGTACGTACGATCACGCATCGCTGCCGTTCGCGCCGTTCCGGCGCCGCTTCGGCCGGTTTGCGTCCGCCCACTTTGTTTGACCCCCACTTGTGGCGGCTTCTAGAATCTCATGGACCTGGATGGCCCGACCAACCGGAACGGAGCCTGGGTGGATGCTCAATCGCTGGATCGGAATTCTCTGCACGCTCTTCATGCTGAGCGCCAACACGACGCTCTTCGTCCGCGATATCCTGCCCGGCCTGCTGGCCGGTGACCCGCCGGAGCTGGACGACCTCTCCCTCGAAGCCGGCACGACCCGGCGGATCCAGACCGGCGTCTTCAACGCCCGCGACGAGAATATCGGTCGAAGCTGGACCGTCAGCTTCATGCAGGCCGGACTGCTCAACGTCACCTCCTGCACGCGCCTCAACCCGATCACCCTGCCCAACGGCCTGACCACGCCCGGCGCCCGCATCGACACCGAGCTCCGCTATCGGGTCGACGACGGCCTCCTGGACAGCATGAGCATGTCCATTCGCGGCCTGCCGGTCGGCGTCACCATGCACGGCGACTTCATCCCGCCGGACGAGTTCGCCTGCTGCTGGCGGTTGGGGAAGGTGCAGCGCGGCACGTTCCGGCTCAGCGCCGACGCGACCCGCGCCCTGGGCGACGTGCTGCGACCCTTCACGCGCCTGCCGGGCCTGTACGTGGGCCGCACCTGGCGGCTGCATCTGCTCGACCCGCTGGCCCAGGTCGTGCCCGGCCTGCGCAACAATGATCTGTTGGCCGAGCCCATACTCGTGCGCGTCACCGGTACGGAAATGATCGAGCACCGCGGGCAGCAGCTCGAGGTGTTCGTCGTGGAGGCCCGCCGCACGCGGGCCTGGGTGGATCAGCAGGGCAACGTGCTGCGGCAGGAAATCGACGTGCCGCTGCTCGGCCGCCTGACGCTGCGTGACGAACCGTTTGATGACGAGGTGTTCCAGGAAGCCCGCGTCTGGTCGCCGGACGCCTCGGAAGAGGAGTAGATGTTGCCCGGTCATACCGCCGAACCTGGCCAGGCCCGCGCGGACGAGCCGGCCGTCGCCGCACCGCCGGCGGCAAGCCCCGCCGTCACCGTGCGCCTGGATCACGTGTCCAAGTCCTTCGGCAGCAAGCGCGCCGTGATCGACCTGTCGCTCGAGGTCCACACCGGCGAGGTGTTCGCCTTCCTCGGCCCCAACGGCGCCGGCAAGACCACCACACTGAAAACGACCACCGGCCTACTGCGTCCCGACACCGGCACCGTCGAGGTCTACGGCCACAGCTTGCGCACTGCCGCCCGCGAGGCCAAGCAGCGCATCGCCTACGTCCCCGACCAGCCCTTCATCTACGAAAAGCTCACCGGCCGCGAGTTCATCGAGTTCACCCGCGAGATGTACGCCGTCCCCGTCGACCTCGCCCAGCAGCGCCTCGACCAGCTCAAGGACGACCTGCTCATGGACGGCTTCCTCGACCAGCTTACCGAAACGTACAGCCACGGCATGAAGCAGAAGGTCGCCCTGGCCGCGGCCCTGATTCACGCCCCGGAGGTGCTCATCGTCGACGAGCCCATGGTCGGCCTCGACCCGCGCACCATCCGCGTCATCAAAACCATCCTCCGCGACCTGGCCAGCCGCGGCGGTACGATCTTCATGAGCACGCACACGCTCGACGTCGCCGAGCAGGTTGCCGACCGCATCGGCATCATCCACCACGGCCGGCTGATCGCCCTCGGCACGCTTGCCGAGCTGCGCCACTCATCCGCCCTCGACGGCCGCCTGGAAGACGTGTTCTTGCACCTGACCAACGACGAGTCGGAGGAGTAGCCGTGCCCACCCCGCTTCGTCACTGGTGCGCCCTCACCCCGGCCACGGCGGAGGTGACCGGCTCATGACTCCGGACACCGGCGACAACCCGCCCCGCCGCGCTGCCAACATGGAAATGTTCGTCCTGGCCCGTTATCGGGCGATGCAGTTGCGCAACGCCGTCGACCAGCAGTTGCGCGACGCTCCCATGCGCACGTTCGTCGTGCTCGTGCTCCTGTGCGTCATCTGGGTGGCCCTGTACCTGCTGCTCAAGGCCGTCTTCCAGCAGGTCAACCGCTGGGAACTGGTGGCCGTCGTCGCCAACAAGCACATTTTCATCCACTTCTTCCTCGTGCTGGCGGTCATGCTCACCGTCTCCAACGCCGTGCTGGCCTTCACCAGCCTGTTCGGACGCCACGAGGCAGCGCACCTATTGAGTATGCCCGTACACCCACGACAGGTGCTCTGCGTGAAGTGGCTCGAAGGCATGCTGCTGTCCAGTTGGTCGTTCATGCTGCTGGGCGTGCCGCTCATGCTCGCCGTGGCGCACAACACATCGGTGGCATGGTACTACTACCCGCTGTTCATCGGGCATTTCCTGGGGTTCGTGCTGATCCCGGCGACGTTCGGTCTGCTCGTCGCCTGGTTCATCGCCATGTGGATCCCCCGCCGCCCGCTGCTGCTGATCCTGTGGACCGCCATCGGCGCCCTCGCCGTCGGCGCGTATTACTTGTGGAACCTCTCGCACCGGGCCCTCCAGGCCGAGCAGTGGCTGCCCCTGCTGTTCCGCGAGATCGGCATCACCAAAAACCAGTTGCTGCCCAGCACCTGGACCGCCGAGGGCATCGTCGCCGCCATCGAACTACGCGTCGGCGACAGCCTCGTGTACCTGCTGGTCGTCCTCGGCAACGCGGCGTTCTTCTCGTGGCTGACGATTAACATCCTCGGCGGCACGTGGTCCGAGGCCTACAACCGCGCCCGTCGCGGACAGGCCCGCGGGGAAATCCGCAACGGCTGGCTCACCGCCGGCGTGTGTACCGTGCTCTTCTGTTACCTGCCCTCGCGCGCCCGTCAGATCATGCTCAAGGACCTGCGCGGCTTCACGCGCGACCCCGCCCAGTGGACGCAGATGGCCATCATGATGGGCCTGCTCGTGATCTACGCGCTCAACCTGAAGCGCCTGCCGATGGACCTGAACCGCGCGGAAACGCAGACCCTCATCGCCTTCCTCAACCTGGTCGTTATCAGCCTGATATTGGCGACGTTCACGAGCCGATTTGTCTACCCCCTGCTCTCCCTCGAGAGCCAACAGCTCTGGCTCCTCGGCCTGCTGCCCACCCGCCGCAGCACCCTGCTCGGCATTAAGTTTGTGTTTGCCTTGACAGTTACCGGACTATCCGGGCTCGGCGTCATGTTCCTGGCCGTGGTCATGCTCGGCCTCCCACCGGCCTGGGCCGCCCTGAACCTCGTCCTCTGTCTGGCCGTCTGCATCGGTCTATCCGGCCTGTCCGTCGGCCTCGGCGCCCGCTTCCCCGTCCTCGGGCAACGCAACCCGGCGCGGATCGCCTCCAGCTTCGGCGGGACCGTAAACCTAATTGGCAGCATGCTTTTCGTGTCGGTAATGATGGCCGGCGCCGCCATGGTCGGCCTCGAAGAGCTCCGCCGAACGCTCGACCCCTCCGGCCCGCTCAGCGACCTGAGCTCACACACGTGGCATATCGCGGCGGGGCTGGGCCTGTTCAGTCTGCTCACTGCCGCAGCGGCCATGTGGACCGGAATGCGGCATTTCGAGCGATATGAATGCTGAGCACACAAAAACACTCCCGTCACGAAACATTAATCTCTTGGCTCGGCCCTCCCGTAGCGGTACACTAACCGATGGTTGTTTCGATCTCGGGTGGTCCCTAGCATCGGACACGCCGAGACAAGGGTAGACCGGTCTCAGTCCGCGGGCGATACCCGCCGCCCGCGAGTCGAAAGTGCCCGCTGAGACGAGTAGAGGGCTTTCGCTGCGGGACTGGTTTGGGTTCTGACTTCTGGGAGGCTGAAAGTATGTTCGGACGAGTGACTTGCACGGCGGTCGTGGCGGCCGTCGCCCTGTGTGGCGCGGCTCTCGCGGATCCAATCGTTACGGTGACCCTCACGTCTCCGCAAAATGGCTTGGCTGTCGCCCCGGGATCTACGATCGAGTGGACCATCTCGGTCTCCGTCGAACCCGGCACGAATGCCGGTCTGGCCCTGATCTCCTGTGATCTGATGCAGGACGCCGGCAACCCCACGTTCTTCGACATCCCGCTGGCCAGCGGCATCCCCGCGGCCATGGCCAAGTTCGATCGACCGGGCGGAATCACCAATCCGGGTGAAGGCGCCGCCTCCGGCTACGTCGGCGTACAGCGCGGCGACGCCGGCCACATGAACCTCGTACAGATCGGTGGCGGCATGAACACCTTCGGCCAGGCGCTGCCTCCGGGCACCGGCCTCGGCGAAGTCGCCGATCCCGACTGCGGCATCGGTCAGAGCGGCGCGCAGGTCGTCGCCACCGGCTCGTTCACTGCTCCGTGCTCGTCCTTCGCCTCAGGGACCTACACGTTCAACCTGGACAGCGTCCGGGCCAACGTGATGAGCGCGTGCGTGACGCCGCCCGACTTCTCGCCCGTCGTCCAGGCTGCCGTCGACACGAGCGCCGGCTCCTTCACCGTCACCGTTCGCCAGGCGATCGGCGACCTGAACTGCGACTGCGTCGTCAACAACTTCGACATCGCCCCCTTCGTGAAGGCCCTGACCAACCCCGCGGGCTACGAGGCGGATTACCCGAACTGCGACGCGATGCTCGGCGATGTGAACGACGACGGCACGCTGAACAACTTCGACATTGCCCCCTTCGTGCAGCTCCTCACGGGCGGCAAGTAAACCGGCACCATACGCCGGCCTGATCTGAACTAACCGCGGCCTGCCCCCAGGGGCAGGCCGCTTTCGTTTGACTAGAATCCGGCGAGCGGCTGGGGGCGCCGGCCACGACTGCGCGGCGTTCGAGCGAAGCGCCGACGGTGCCGATATTCCCAGCGGGTTCCGTGGCAGAAGTGTGAATGTGGTGATGCGAGTGTTATCGGGCCATCTACGACGCCGTGCCGCCGTGTGCACCCTGCTGCTGCTGGCGATGGCCGCCCTCGCCGCCGCCGATCCGCCCGCGCCGTCCATCGACTTCACGCTGACGCTCGGCGAGGAACGGTTCGACCCGCTGGTCACCGAGCCCGTCCTGCCGGCGAACCTGAGCGACGTCGCCCGCGACGGCGCCGACCTGCACCTCGTGCAGTTCATCGGACCGATCGAGGACGCCTGGATCGACCGCCTTGCCGACCGCGGCCTCCAGATCATCGCCTACGTTCACCCCTACACGTACATCGTCTGGGGCGACGCGGCCGCCATCAGCGCCCAGCAGCGCGACGCCGCCGTCCGCTGGACCGGCCCATTCGCGCCGGCGTATCGCCTCTTGCCCGCGGAGCGCGGCTACGCCGACGTGGCGACGCCCACGTGCATACTCGCCGTACGCGGCGCACCGGCCGAACGCGCCGCCACCCACCTCGCCGCCCTCGGCGCACGCTCCATCGCCCGGCAGCCGGTCGACGACCAGCTCGAGGTCATCGGCCTCAACATCTCCGGCGCCCGCCTCGACGCGGCGGCCAGCATCCCCGGCGTCTACAGTGTCCAGGCCATTCCCACCGACGGCGGCCTGCGCAGCGAACTGAGCGACCAGATCTGCGCCGGCAACATCGACGAGAACAACCTCGCTTTCCCCGGCTATCTCGACTGGCTGGGTGAGCTCGGCCTCTCTGGCGCCGGCGTCATCATCGCCAACGTCGACAGCGGCATCGCCAACAACCACCCCGATCTCGCCGGCCGCCTGCTGCCCTGCACGGGCACGACTTGCGGCGGTACGGCACAAAGCGCCCACGGCACGCACACCGCCGGCATCATGGCCGCCGACGCGTCTTCCGGCGTGTACGATTCGTACGGCTTCCTGCGCGGCCTCGGTATGGCCCCCGGCGCGCAGCTCGTTGAGCAGCTCTACTCCCCGACATATCAATATGAAGACGGCCTGCGCTATCTCATGACCGAGTCATGGCGCAACGGCGCCTCGGTCTCCGGCAACAGTTGGGGCGCTTCCTCCTCGCCGCACGGCTACAACTTCCAGACACGGCAGGTGGACGTCGGCGTACGCGACGCTGATGCGACGCTACCCGGCAACCAGCCCCTGTTCTACGTGCTGTCGATCGAAAACGGCTACGGCCACACCAGCACGCAGGGCGTTCCCGACGAAGCCAAGAACATCTTCACCATCGGCTCGACGAGAGCGCGGTCTCAAACCGGCGTGCCGCTCACGAACATCGACGACCTCGGAAACACCAGCGCCCACGGCCCGGCCCTCGACGGCCGCCACATTCCACACATGGTCGCGCCCGGCTGCTACGTCGACTCGACGTACACCGGCGGCGGCCACATCGCGCTGTGCGGCACGAGCATGGCCTCGCCCCACGTCAGCGGCGCCGCGGCCCTGTTCATCGAGCAGTGGCGGCTGCGCCCCGACTACGTCGCCGATCCGAGCCCGGCCCTGATCAAGGCCGCCTTCCTCGTCTGCACGCACGACCTCGCCGGCCACCTCGACGCCAACGGCAACACGCTCGGCCACCCCTTCGACAACAAGCAGGGTTGGGGCCGGTTCGATGCCGCCGCCGTCCTCGCCCCCACCGTCGACGTCTGGTACGACGATGAGCCGGTCATCTTCGACGGCACCGGCGAGAAGTGGACACAGGTCGTCTACGCCGACGACCCCACGCAGCCCTTGCGCATCATGCTGGTCTGGACCGATGCTCCCGGACACGGCCTCGGCGGCAGCACGCCGGCCTGGAACAACGACCTCGACCTCATCGTCAGCGACGGCGAGAACGTCTACCGCGGCAACCACTTCGACGCCGACGGCTGGAGCACCCCGGACGGCACGGCCGACTACATGAACAACACCGAGGGCGTCTTCATCGGCCCCACCGCCGACGGCCGCTACACCATCACCGTCTTCGCCAGCAACATCACGTCGGATGGCGTGCCCGCGTACGGCGACGGCACCGACCAGGACTTCGCCCTCGTCTGCTACAACTGCATGCCCGAACCGACCTTCACCATCGCGGTCGAGCCCGCCGTCCTCGACGTGTGCGCCCCGGCCGAGTTCGAGCTCAACGTGCACGTCGGTCAGGTGAGCGGCTTCAGCGAGCCGGTCCATCTCGGTGTGACCGACCTGCCGCCAGGCATCGCCGCCGACTTCCGCACCGGCTCCGTCCTGCCACCGACCGACTGCGCACTGACCGTCACGGTCGATGCGGGCGCCGCGATCGGTGCGCAGCAGTTCCAGATCGTGGGCACGTCCGGCGACGTCACCCACACGGCCAACGTGAACCTCGTGGTGTACAACAGCCCGCCCGGCGTCGTGACCACGCTCGAGCCGCTGAACGGCGCCGCGGGCGTGGACCTTCGTCCCACGTTCCTCTGGGCAGAGACGCCGCAGGCGAACACCTATACGCTCGAGCTGGCCGCCGACGCCGGCTTCAACGACGTGCTGGCGTGGGTCACCGATCTGCACGGCACGTCGCACACCTTCCCCGATCTCCTGGACAACGGGACGGAATACTTCTGGCGCACCTGGGCGACGAACGTCTGCGGTGACAGCCCGGCGGCTACGGTCTGCCGCTTCACGACGCGCAACGTACCGACGATCCTCCTGGTCGACGACGACGACAACGGCCCCGACGTGCGGGCTCGCTTCACCGGCTCGCTCGACACGCTCGGCCTGGGCTACGACGTGTGGGACACCGCCAACTCCGACGACGAGCCCACCATCGACGACCTGCTCCCATACTCCGTGGTGATCTGGTTCACCGGCGACGAGTACGGCGGCGCGTGCGGGCCCGGCCCGGCGGGCGAACTCGCTCTGGTCGACCACCTCTCCCGCGGCAAGAACCTGCTGCTCAGCAGCCAGGATTACTACTACGACCGCGGGCTGACCAACCTCCTGGTCGATTACTTCGGCGTCATCAGCGTCACCGGCGAAGTCACGCACCTGTCCGTCACCGGCAGCGGCTCGGCCTTCGACGGGCTCGGCTCCTACGGCCTGATCTACCCGTACGCCAACTTCAGCGATGAGGTCATCCCCGGCCCGGGAGCGGAGACGGCGTTCGTGTCCTCGGTCGGCTCCGCCGCGGTCGACAAGGACGATCCCGTGTACCGCACGGTCTTCACTGGCTTCAGCTTCGATGCGCTGCCGGAAGACGCCCGGGCCGAGGTGCTGGCCGTCATGCTCGAGTGGTTCCGCCCCTTCAGCGACTGCAACGGCAACGGCATCGGCGACCACGTGGACATCTACAGCGGCACCAGTGCCGACGAGGACGGCAACGGCGTTCCGGATGAGTGCCAGCCCGCCTACGCCGTCGGCGACGTCAATTGCAGTGGCGAAGTCAACAACTTCGACATCCGCCCCTTCGTCCTCGTGATCACCGGCACGCCGCCGGGCTACCCCGAGTATTACGACCGGTTCCCCGCCTGCGATCATCATCTGGCGGACATCAACGGCGACGGCACCGTCAACAACTTCGACATTGGGCCCTTTGTGGACCTGCTCACCGGCGGTTAATCGAGGAGACCGTCGCTCCACCGCCGACAAGTGCTTACAATTGACCTTGTCTGTGGCGAAGCGTAGATTGGAAGGTAAGTTTGTAACCTCCAACCGGTGCCGCCCGGCCTGCCGCGGCGGTCCCACAACTGAGCGTCATGCGACACACCCTCCCCTCTGTCGTCGCCGCCCCGTCCCGCGGCAAACCGAGATTCTGCGTCGCCCTCGCGCTGGCCGCCGCCCTGCTGGCCGTCCAGCCCGCCTTCGCCCAGTTGCGGCCCGTGGTCATCCGCGAGGCCACCGTGCTGACCGGCGACGGACGGACCATCGAGAATGGCGGCGTGGCCTTCCAATCCGGCCAGATCACCGAGATTGGCCGCGATCTCGAAGCCTCATTCCTCGCCCAGAAGATCCCCGGCCGCGGCAAATACGTTACGCCCGGCCTCATCGACATCTACAGCACGCTCGGCCTGCGCGACCGGCTCGGCGGAGGATCGCCCACCGCCAAGGCCGTCGATGCCTTCGATTACTACGCCAGTGACGAGCTCCGCGCCGCCTGGCGCTGCGGCGTGACCGTCGTCTACCTACCGGCCCGCACGAGTAACGGCGTCGGCGGGCTGGGCGCCGTCATGCGGCTGCTGCCGCCGAGGTCCTCCGGGGACGCGGTACTCGCCGAAGAGGCGGCCCTGAACATCGCCGTCGACGCCTCCGGCCGCCAGGGCCCGCTGTCCCGCGTGCGGACGGTCGAGGGCATGCGGCAGCTCCTGCGCTCCGCCAAGGAGTATCGCGAGACGTGCGAGAACTACGAGGAAGACCTCAAGGAATACGAGAAGAAAGTCGCCGAACGCGCCGCCAAAAAGGCCGAGGCCGAGAAGAAGGAGCAATCCGAGGGCGGCGCCGCGAAGAAAGGCGCGGACGAGGAAGAGAAAGAGGGCGAAGAGAAGAAGGACGCCGACGAGGAAGCCGAGAAGGACGAGCTGGAAAAGCCCACCGAGCCTGACCGCAATCCCGCCGCGCAGATTCTGCTGCGGGCCCTTGACGGTGAGATCCGCGTGCGCATCGAGGTTCACCATCCGGCGGACATTCTCAACATCCTCGACCTCGCCGAAGAGTACTCACTGGCCCTCGTCCTCGAAGGGGCCACCAGCGCCCATCTCGTCGCCGACCGCCTCGCCAAGGCGGACGTCCCCGTCGTGCTCTTCGCCGAACCCGCCCCTCTGGCCTACGACCCCGGCGCGGGACGCTACGAACGTCCGGACGCGGCGGCGGCACTGAGCCGCGCCGGCGTGAAAGTCTATCTCGGCACGGGCCCGCTGTCGGACACGACGGCCGAGCCGCGGCTGACGCTCGCCGCCGCCCGAGCGGTGGGCGACGGCCTGAGCACCGACGCCGCCTTCGCCACCATCGCCTGGGGTGCCGCCCGGCTGCTGGGCATCGCGGACCGCGCCGGTCTGCTGGCCCCCGGCCGGGCCGCTGACATCGTCATCTGGAGCGATCACCCCCTGGCCCCCGGAGCCCGCGTCGAGCGCGTATTCCTCGACGGTCAGGAAGTCTACAACGCCGAAAAGGACGAGGAAGGACTCCGCCCGTGAGATTCCCGGCAATGCGACGAGAACGTGTTCGGCGACAGGTGGCCGCGTGGGTCGCGTTGCTGAGCCTGCTGTTGTGGCCGGCATCCGTGCCCGGGCAGACACGCGTGCTGCGAGCCGCCGCCCGCGTCGCCCCCGACGGCAGCCTCGCCGACGACGGCCTGATCGTCATCCGTGACGGAACCATCGCCCAGGTCGGCGGCGAAGCGCCCGCGGACATCACCATCGATGACTATCCGCAGGCCGTCCTCTGCCCCGGTCTGATCGACTGCCGCAGTACGCTCGGCGTGCTGGGCGGCCTTGGCGAACACCAGACCGCCGTCCAGCCCAACGTCCGTGCCGCCGACGCTTTCGACAAGTACTCGCCGCAGTTGGCCACGGCTCTGCAAGCGGGCGTGATGGTCTTCGCCATCGCCCCGGACGACGAGAACCTGGTCGGCGGCCGCATCGCCGTTTGCCAGACCGCCGGCCCGGACGGCCGCCCGCGTCTGCTGAGCGAGACCGGCCCGCTGAAGCTCTCGCTGTCGCCGGATGCGCTGAAGGGTGATCGCGAACCCACCTCGCGCAGCGGCGCCCTGGGCATGTTGCGCGACACGCTCACCGCGGCCCGCGAGCGTCCAGCCACGGCCGACCCGCTAGCCGCTTTCGCCGGCGGCACGCTCACCGGCGTGCTCTGTGCGCCAAGCGCCGCCGACGTCATGGCCGGCGCCGACCTGGCTGAGCAGTTCGGCCTGCACCTCGTCGTCGAACACACGAATGACGCCCGGCTGGTGGCCGGCGACCTCGGCGACCACATCGCCGCGGTCATCGTCGGCCCGCTCGGGCTACACGCCGATCGACGGGCGGCACTGGCTGCCGGTCTGTTCGAAAAAGGTGGCACGCCCGTGGCCATCGCTGGCGGCCTGCCGGATACGTCACCGGACAGCCTGCGCATCGGCGCCGCCGTCGCTTGCCGCGCTGGCTTGAGTGCCGAAGCGGCTCGCCGGGCGATCACGATCGTACCGGCCACGGTGCTGGGCGTGTCCGAACGAATCGGCAGTCTCGAAGAGAAACGACAGGCGGACGTGGTGGTCTTCTCGGGTGACCCGCTCGACCTACGCAGCCGCGTCCTGGCCGTCTACGTTCAGGGGATCAGGGTATTCGTCGCCGACCAACCGGCGGCGCAAGGAGATCAACCATGAGAATCAGTATCTCCAGCAAGGGGTGGCTCTCCGCCACATCGTCGCACCGTCGCATCATCTTCGCCGTGTGTCTGGCGTTCGGCCTACTGATCTGCGCTCCGGCCGCGAGCGCCGACGACGCGAAGGTCGTCGTCATCAAGGCCGCCCGCCTCTACACGGGTGAAGGCGCGCCGATCACGAACGGCCTCGTCATCGTGCGCGATGGCCAGATCGTCGCCGCTGGCGCCGACCTCGCCATTCCCGAAGGCGCACAGGTCATCGATCTGCCCGAAGGCGTCATCACGCCCGGCTTGATCGACGCCTGCTGCACGGTCGACTCCGAGGTCAAACAACAGGCCACGGACAGCCTCCACGGCGTCGAGCGCTATTCGTTCTGGCGGGCCATCGGCGAGATCGAGCCGCCCGATCCGAACGGCCCCTCGCTGCCCGGCGATTCCGAGTTTCCCGTCGGCCCCATCGCCGCCACGCGCGCCCTCGCCCCGGCGATCGACCCCGGCATAAGCTGGGCCGAACACGCTTCCGAAGTCACGCCCCACCGCCTCATGGCCGACTCGCTCAACCTGTACTCGAATGACTTCCGCCGGCTGCTCCGCGGCGGCGTGACCACCGTCTACGTCGCCCCCGACACGGCCGACGTTATCGGAGCCCGCGGCGTCGTCGTGAAAACCGCCGGCCTTCGCTCGCAGCGCATCGTGCAGCGCGAGGCGGCGGTGACGGCCTCGCTCGGCGGCGACCCCAGCTACCGCGGCGCCGGCAACAACCTCCCGCCGCGCTACGGCCCCGATCCGAACATTCACACGCGCCGACCCACGACGCGCATGGGCGTCGACTGGGTCTTCCGCAAAGCGTTCTATGACGCCAAGGCCACGCGCGACGGCCGAGCGCCCTCCGGCGCCGACGCACCGCCCGCCGAGGCGGTCCCCGTCCTCCTCGACCTGCTCGACGGCAAGGTGCCGCTGCGCATCCACGCCCGCCAGCAGAACGACATCTTCTCGGCGTTGCGGCTGGCCCGCGAGTTCGGCCTACGCTTCACCCTCGAAGAAGCCACCGAGGTGTACCGCTGCCTCCCGCAACTGCACGACGCCGGCGTGCCGGTGATCTTCGGCCCGCTCTACATGAACGCCACCGGCTGGCGGCACTACAGCGGCGAAGCCCGGCATCCGCACCTGGACACGCCCGTGGAGTTCGTCGAGAGCGGCATCGAATTCGCCCTGACCGCGCAGGAGCTGCGTGACGAAGAGGGCCTCGCCCGCCAGGCGATGTTCGCCGTACGTCACGGCCTCAAGCCGGAGCAGGCCCTGCAAGCCGTCACCGCGACGCCGGCGAAGCTGATCGGCTTCCCGCAGCGTCTGGGCGTGCTGACCCCCGGTGCCGACGCCGACCTGGTCGTGTGGAACGCCGAGCCCTTCACGGCCACCTCGCGCCCGCTGCTGGTCATGATCAACGGCCAGGTGGTGCTCAAGGACAAGTGATTCGGGCCAGGCACGGCCGCTGACGACCCGGACCATCCATCGCCGACAGGAACACAAGGACCCGCTCATGCCAGGAAAGTGTTTCCGCCTCGTGGCTTGCACACTGCTCGTTTGGGGATTGCCGCTCGCGGCGAGCATCGCGGCCGGTCCGCCGCCGGAGAGAGTCGCCCTCACCGGCGCCCGCATCATCACCATGGCCGGCGAGCCGCTGGAGCAGGGCACTGTGCTCATCGAGCACGGCCGCATCGTCGCCGTCGGCCCGGACGTCGAGGTCCCCTACGACGCCCGCGTCTTCGACCTCAGCGGCAAGGTCGTCTTCCCCGGCATGATCAACGTGCACACCGCCGGCGGCCTCGACGTCACGAACGAGCCGCGCCCCGTCGTGCCACAGCTCAACGTCTACGACGCCATCGACCCCTCGCAGCTCTTCTTCGAAGACGCCCTGCGGCTGGGCATCACCGGCATCCACGTCATCCCCGGCAACAACACGGTCATCGGCGGCCTCGGCCGCGTCGTTCACCCGATCGGCATGACCGTCGCCGAAATGACCATCACCGAGGGCGAGTTTCTGAAGCTGTCCATCTCTCCGCGCAGCGGCCTGGACCACATGAGCCAGATGGCCACGCTCCGCGAAACGTTCCTCGATCTCGACGACTACCTCGCCAAGCTCGCCGAAAATCGCTACGAAGAGAAGCTCGCCGAAGACAAGAAGCAGATTGATGTCGGTCCCGCGGAGGCCCGCCGCCGCGGTCGCGACCTGATCCGCGCCGAGGACATCGACGATGAGCACCGCAACATGCTCCGCCTGATCGGCGGCAAGGTGCACGTCGCCGACGAGGATGGCCCACGCCTGTTCGAGCCGCTCGGCGCCTTCATCTACTGCGAAGAGGCCATGGACGTCGGCCCCGCCGTCCGCCTGGCCAAAGAGCACGACTTCCTCAGCCGCACCGTCCTCGTGCTCGACGGCGAATGCTACAAGGCCGTCGGCGAGCTCCGCCGCGCCGCCCGCCCCGTCGTCCTGCCGCCCGAGCTGATCTACCGCGAGACCGACCCGCTCACCGGCGAGGTGCGCGAGACCTTCGTCCCCAAAGTCATCCACGACGCCGGTCTCGAATACGCCCTCATCCCCGGCCCCGACACCTCCTACGCCGAACGGATGCTGACCTACCAGGCCGCCTGCTGCGTGCGTTACGGCATCCCGCGCGAGGCCGCCCTGAAGGCCATCACCGTCACGCCGGCGAAGATGCTCGGCCTCGAAGGTCGCCTCGGCGCCATCGCCCCCGGCTTCGACGCCTACCTGGTCGTCTTCAGCGGCGACCCGCTCGATTTCAACAGCGTCGTCGAGAAGGTCTTCATCGACGGCATCCCCGCCTACGATCGCGACAAGGACGTGCGGCTCAAGCGGCTGCTGACCCCCGGCCCCGCCAAGACCACCGAGGAGAAGCCGGAGTGAGCGGCACAACCCGGTACATCGTCGCGGCCGCGGCCCTCGGTGCCGTGTTGCTGCTCACCGCCTTCGGCGTGCTCGGTCTGACGCAACCCGAGCCGGCGGCGACGCCCGCCGCACCGGCCCCGGCCGAATCCGCGGCCGCCGGCCCGTCGTTCGTCATCCGCGCCAAGGCTGTCTATCCGGTCACAGCCGCCGCCCCCGGTCCGCTGACGCCCGGCACGATCATCGTGCGTGACGGCCGCATCGAAGCCGTCGGCACCGACCTCGACATCCCCGCCGATCTGCCCGTCATCGACCTGCCCGACGAAGTCATCTGTCCCGGCTTCGTCTCGGCGGGCAGCGCCCTGGCCGGCCGGCACCGCGGCGACGAGAGCGTCAGCGGCGCCTACCACGCCCTCGACGCCTTCGACAACTACTACGATTACCGTCCCACACTGGCCCGCGGCACAACCACCGCGCACCTCGACCCCGGCGAGCACCGCCTCGTCAGCGGCGTCGGTGCCGTGGTCAAGCTCGCCGGCGATCCCGAACAGCGCGTCCTCGTGCCCGAGGCCGATCTAACCATCACGCTCGGCACGTTCGATCCGCCGCCACTGTTCAAGCCGCCCTTCTACGCCTCGTCCGACGTCGCCATCGAGCCGGCCCAGCGGCAGCGCCCCGATTCCCGCCTCGGCCAGTTCCTCGAGCTCGAAGAGCGCATCGCGGCGGCCAACGCGGCTGCGGCCGATCCCGCCGCTGCCGTCGAGGCCCCGTTCAACGTGCACACGCAGGCGTTCAGCGAGGCGTGGACAGCGAAGCTGCCGCTGCGCTTCCAGGTGCGGCGGGCCGCCGACATCGCCGGCGCCCTGCGCTTCATCGCCGAACAGGGCCGGCCGGCATACCTCGTCGGCTTGACCGAGGCCGACCGCCTGCCCGAAGCGTTGTGGGCGGCGCGCGTCCCCGTCGTAGTCCGCGTAGAAGAGACCTACGAGCAACCGGGCCGGGACATCGGCCGTCATCCCAACGCCCTCGCCCCGGCTCTCGACACCGCTGGCCAGTTGGCTCCCGGACCGCTGGCCATCGCTCTCGCCGGCCGCAGTGGCGACCGTGACGAGGACCTGCGCATGGTGGCCCGGCTGGCCGTGCGCGGCGGCATGTCCGCCGAGCAGGCCCTGGCCGCGATCACCCGCACGCCTGCGGAAATCCTCGGCGTCGATGAGCGCGTCGGTAGCCTCGCCCCCGGGCGCGACGCCGACCTGCTCGTCCTGACGGGCGCCCCGCTGGATATTTCGAGCCACGTCCGCCGCGTCTACGTCGGCGGGCGCATGGTCTTCGAAGCTCCGCAGCGTGAGGCGCTGGTCATCAAGGCCGGCACCGTGTGGGTGGGCGACGGCACGGTCTTGCAGGACGGCGCCGTGCTGATCGAGGACGGCAAGATCCAGGCGGTTGGCCACCGCGTGCCGCATCCACCTTCGGCGCGCGTGATCGACGCCGGCCCGGACGGCTTCCTCACGCCCGGCTTCATCGACAGCCTCGGGCACCTCGGCCTCGAAGGAGACCGCTCGGGCGCTGGGCCGGACATGAAGTTGCCGCGAGTGCTCGCGACGGCCGGTTCGGACTTCCTGCGCGTGGCCCGCGCGGGCGTGACCACGGTGCTGCTGACCCCCTACGCCTTCCCGGACAACGGCGCCCGGCTGACCGCCATCAAGACCTACGGCTTCAGCCGCGAAGACCTTGTGGCCCGCGAGGTGACGGGCCTGCGCTTCTCGCTGCGTGGCCGCGACCCGCTCACCGGTCTCGGATCGCTGCGCGGCGCGCTCGACGCTGCGAAGAAGTACGACGAGCAGTGGAAGAAGTACCAGGAAGAACTGGCCAAGTGGGAGAAGGCCCGCGCCGAGGGCAAGACGGCCAAGCCCAAGGAGAAGGAAGAGACGGTCGTCGAAGGCGGCAAGGAAGACCCGATCACCGGTACGTGGGAGGTGACGCTCAGCGGCGATCCGCTGCCCGAGACGGTCACCACCACCATGACCCTCAAGCTCACCGGCGACACGATCGAGGGCCGCGTTCTCGAACCGGGCGGCAGCGAGGAAGTTGAGCTCACCGGCACGCTCAACGGCAAGGAAGTAACGCTTGAGATCACGGTGCCTGACTCGCCCGTCGGCAACCCGGTCGTCAGAGCAGCGCTCGACCGCGAAGACCACATGACCGGCACGCTGACCATCGCCAACTACGCGATTCAGTTCGAGGCCACCCGCACCGACAAGAGCGACGTCGAGTTCAAGGTCACCCGTCGCCGCCAGCGGTCGAAGGACGGCCGCCCGCTTCCACCGCGGGTCAACGAATCGCTCGAACCCTACCGCCCGCTGCTGGCCGGCCAAATCCCCGCCGTGGTCGACGTGTCCTCGGCCGGCGAGATCGCTGCCGCCATCAAGCTGTTCATCGAAGAGAACAAGCTGCCGCTGGTTCTGCTGGGTGCGGACGACGCCGCCGACGTCATGGACCGCCTGGTGGCCTGCAAGGACAAGCTGGGTGTGATCGTGTCGCCGGTGCTGGTCACCGAGCGCGAGCGCCGGCCCTACTGGCCGGTCATCGACCTCAGCCGGCACGGCATCCCCGTCGCCCTGCGGAGTGGCGGCGAGGACCGGGCCCGCAACCTGCCACTAATGGGCTTGTACGCGGTCGCCGAAGGGCTGGGCGGGGATGTCGCCCTACGGGCCCTGACGATCGACGCCGCGAAGATGTACCACCTGGACGATCGGCTGGGCTCGCTCCAGCCGGGACGCGATGCCGACGTGCTCATCTTCCAGGGCCACCCGTTCGATACGGGCAGCCGGTTGGAGCGCGTGGTGATTTCCGGACGCGAGGTGCCGCATGAGAAGTAGACTCAGGCTGGCCGCTGTGCTCCTGCTGGCGATGACCGTCGCCGGCGGGTGGGCCGACGATCTGCGCGGGCAAGCCGGCGAGTCGGCCGGCATGGCTCTGCGCGTGGCCAAGATCGTCGCCATGGACGACGCCGACACCGTGATCAACGACGCCGTCGTGCTGGTGCGCGACGGGCAGATCGAGGCTCTCGGCCCGGCCGGCAAGATCGAGGTGCCGGAGTCCTACCGCGTCCTCGAATTCCCCGAGCACTGGCTGGTGCCCGGCATCGTCGACGCCCACAACCACAGCGCCGCCGGCGCCTGGGACGACCTCAACGACATGGTCTACCAGACCAACCCCGGCCTCGACACCCGCAGCATTCCCCAGGCCGACAACGACTGGATCCGCCTGGCTCGCATGGGCGGCGTCACCACCGTCATGCTCCTCCCCGGCAGCGGCACCAACCTCGCCGGCATGGGCACCGTGGTCAACACCGGCGGCCGCGACCCCGACGAGATCGTCATCCGCTCGCCCGGCTCGCTCAAGATCGCCCAGGCTGGCAACCCCGAGTGGTACTTCGGCGGCAACGGCCGCATGTTCATGTACTGGAACCTGCGCCAAACCCTCGAAAAAGCTGAGAAGTACCACCAGAGCTGGCTCGACTACGAAGAGGGCCGCACCACCGAGCCGCCCCCGTTCGACCCCACCTGGGAGATCATCCGCGACACGTTCCGCCACAAGAACCCGGCCACCATGCATACGCAGGGCTACCAGCTCATGATGTCCACGCTGGACATGATTACCGGCCGCTTCGGCATGTGGACCGTTCTGGACCACTGCACGTTCAACGGCTGGAAGCTCGGCCCGCTCGTGTGCGAGACCGACGCCTGGGCCATCAACGGCCCGCGTCAGTACGAGTTCGACCGCACCGCCCGCCGTATGATCGGCAACGCCTCCGGCTGGTGGAAGAACGGCGTCCGCCGCCTCGGCATCAACACCGACGCCCCCGTCATTCCCCAGCAGGAACTGACCTACCAGGCGGCCATGGCCTGCTGGTACGGCTGGCTGCCCTATCCCGCCCTCCAGGCGGTTACCCGCGTCAACGCCCAGTCCATTGGCGTCTACGACCAGGTCGGCAGCGTCGAGGTGGGCAAGCAGGCCGACCTCTCCATCTGGACCGGCGACCCGCTCGATCCCCGTTCGGCCTGCCTGCTGACCATCCTCAAGGGCCGGATCATCTACGACGGCACCGAAGGTCTGCGACGGTTTTAGGAACCCTGTTGATGAGTGCTGCCCGCATGCAGAATTCAACCGCTTCCCCCGAGGCGTACCGCCGACCGCAACACGGCCCCGGCCTGCTGGTCCTGCTGCTCGCCGCCGCGTTCGCCGCGGCGACCTGCCTGGCCGACCCGCCCGCCGGCGACGATGAAGGTCGCTTCGTCGTCATCAAGGCCGGCCGCATCATCACCGTCAGCGGTGAGGAGATTCGGCAGGGAATGATCGTTCTCTCCGGCGGTCGCATCCGCAACGTCGGCCGCAACCTCGAATACCCCCTCAGCGCCAAGGTCATCGACGCCCGCAACCGCGTGGTCATGCCGGGTCTCATCAACCCCCAGTCACGCTTCGGCCTCGACTCGCACTACCGCGGCGGCGTGCACGGCGATCTGACCGCCGCCGCCGAGTTCTACCCGCGGCCGGACATGTTCCTCGACCTGCTCAAGACCGGCTACACGTCCGTGGCGCTGATCCCCGCCGGCTCGGGCATCCCCGGGCGGGCGATGGTCGTGCACACCGGCGGCTCCGACGAGCAGCGCACGGTGGCCTCGCCGTCGTACCTGTGGATCACCACCGGTAAGTCCGGCCTCCGCAGCGCGCTCAAGCACGCCCAGGATGAGATCGACAAGGTCGAGAAGGCCCGCGAGGAATTCGAGAAGAAGCGCGCCGAGGAGCAACAGAAGCAGGAACCGCCCAAAGACCAGGACAAGCCTGCCGCCGCCGACACGCCGCCGCCGACCACACAACCCACCACGCAGCCGGCCGAGCCGCCCAAGTTCGAGCCCCCGCCGATCGACCCGGCCTACCAGGTCCTCGTCGACCTCATCCAGAAGAAGCCCGGCGTCTCCGCCCTGATCGAGGTGGACAGCGCTTCCGACTACGTGTACCTGAGCGAAGTCCTGGCCGAGTTCGAAATCGCCCACGACTTCCTGGCCCACAACGGCCGGATGTCCGACCTCGACTATGTCGTCGACAAGCTGGGCGAGAAGAAGGCTCGGCTCGTCCTCGAGCCGTTCATCGGCCGCGTGCCGTATTCGGCGGAGTGGGTGCACCTGGTACGCCAGTTCGCCGACGCCGGCTGCGAGGTGACGGTGATGCCCGTGAGGGACACACCGGAAGAGCACGGCCGCGTGCTGGGCCGCCTGGCCGACCTGGTACGGAACGGCTGGTCGCGGGAAGAGGCGATCAAGTCGGTCACGCTGCACCCGGCGCGTCTGCTCGGCCTCGACGATCGCCTCGGCACCATCGAAAAGGACAAGGAAGCCGACCTGCTCTTCCTCGACGCCGATCCGCTGAATCCGACGGCCCGCGTGCGGGCCGTGATGATTGCCGGCGAGATGGTCTACGATTCGGAGGAGACCGACTGATGCCCGCCGTTCGCGCCACCCTCGCCTTCGTCGTGATCTGCATCCTGCTGGCGCCTGCCGCCTGGGCCCAGGCCGAGTCGCAACCGGCCAGTCAGCCGGCGACCGCCCCCGCCTCGGCGCCCACAACGCAGAGCCAGCCGACCACCACGACGACCGCCGCCGCCGAGAACGAGAAGGACCGCTACCTCGCCGTCATCAACGGCCGGGTGCACACCGTCACCGGTCCCGTCCTCGAACAGGCCACCGTCCTCTGCAAGAACGGCACGATCCTCGCCATCGGCAACGACGTGCACCTCCCCACCGAGTGCACGATCGTCGACGCCAAGGGCATGTTCGTGTACCCGGGCCTCGTCGCCGCCTGCGGCGGGATACTCAACGGCACTCCCGAAAGCAGCGTCAACATCTACTCCCTCGGCCTGACCATCGCCCTGGCCGGCGGCATCACCACGAGCCTCGTCGGCGACACTGCCGCCAAGCTCACCTTCGGCACCACCGAGGACATGGTCATCAAGGACGGTCTGTTCGTGAACCTGTCCTACTCCCGGCGGAACCCGTTGCAGCGGGCCGAGCTGCGGGCCGACCTCGAACGCGTGCGTGCCTACCTGCGCGACCAAGCCCGCTACGAGCGCGACAAGGAGCGCAACAAGGACGCCAAGCCGCCCGACAAGGAATGGCTCACGGGCGAGTACGAGAGCTACAAGCAACTGCTCGAGGGGCACGCCGTAGCCTCCGCTTGGGCCGAGACCACACAGGATCTGCGTGACCTGGCCGACCTGGCCTCCTCCTTCGGCTTCGCCCTCGTCGTCCGCGGCGCCTACGAAGGCTGGACCGTCGCCGGCGATCTCGGCCGGGCCGGCGTCCGCGCCATCATCACCCCCCGCACCGACATCGATCCCGACGAGGACCTCAACCGCCCCACCGGCTCGACCATCGAAAACGCCCGCATCCTCCACGACCACGGCGTGCCCGTGGCCGTCGTACCCGGGACGCAAGGCATCACCACCTGGGGCCTCGCCGGCCGCGACCTGCTCCACCTGAATATGGAAGCCGCCTTCGCCGTCCGCGGCGGGCTGACCAATGACGAGGCTCTGCGCACCATCACGATCGACGCCGCCCGCATCCTCGGCATCGACGACCGCGTCGGCTCGCTCGAAGTCGGCAAAGACGCCGACCTCGTCGTCTGCGACGGCGATCTGCTCCACTACATGACGCAGGTGCACTACACGATCGTCAACGGCCGCGTCGCCTACACGAAGTCGGCCGAGTCGCTCTTCGCCCACATCCGCCCCGAAGGCAAACGGGAAATGACCAGGTTCGACGACCAGTGGCCGCGCCGGCTCGAATGGCCGGAATGAGTCACGCCCGACCGCGGCGCAGCAACCCGAAGGAGTTCAGCCATGGATGCGCAGCAACTCCGCGATGCGCTCGATTTCGCGGTCGAGGCCGCTCAACTGGCGGGAACGCTTACGCTCGGCTACTTCCGCACCGGTACGCCACACGAGCTGAAGGCCGATAACTCCCCCGTCACCATCGCCGACCGCGGCTCCGAAGAGCTCCTGCGCAAACGCATCGAGTCCACATTCCCGGACCACGGCATCCTCGGCGAAGAATTCGGCGAGAAACCCGCCCGCAGCCCCGCCCGCTGGATCCTCGACCCCATCGACGGCACGTTCTCCTTCATCTCCGGCGTGCCGCTGTACAGCGTCCTCGTCGGACTCGAATGGGCCGGCGAGATGGTCGTGGGCGTGATCCACCTGCCGGCACTCGGCGAAACCGTTTACGCCGCCAAGGGCCTCGGCTGCTGGTGCAACGGTCGGCGAGCGCACGTATCCAGTACCACCGACATGTCGCAGGCACGCCTGTCCGTCACCGGCGTGAAGATCTTCGAGCAGCAACGTCGGCTATGGGCCTGGGAGCGGTTGCGGAAGGCGTGCCAGACCGACCGCTGCTGGGCGGATGCGTACGGCTACGCCTGCCTCGCGACCGGACGCGTCGACGTCGTCGCCGACTCCATCATGAATATCTGGGACAACGCCGCACTGCTGCCCGTCGTGACCGAAGCCGGCGGCAAGTTCACGGACTGGACCGGCGAGCGGACGCACAAGAGCCCGGACGCCCTGGCGACCAACGGCCACCTACACGCCCAGGCGCTCGCCCTGGTCCGAGAACCCCCACGCGACTGACCAACCGAAAACAAATCCGATTTGACCCTTGTCTTGATATATAGTCGATCTATAGTTAGTTCAGCAATGCATTGGGATGTGGAGGGTTTGCGGTGGCATTTGCTCGTGACCTGTTGCGGGGCAGCCTGGAGCTGATGGTGCTCTCAGAGCTAAGCTCTTGCGAGAAATACGGTTACCAGATTCTGTCCTCGTTGCGGCAGCGCAGCGACGGCCGGGTCGACCTCAAAGCCGGCACGCTGTACCCGATTCTGCACAAACTCGAACGCTCGGGTGCCGTAGAAAGCCGGTGGGATGGCAGCACGGCACGAGAGCGGAAATGGTACGCCCTGACGGACAAGGGTCGCAGCCGTCTGACCCAGGACGCTCACGAGTGGGCGGATTACGCCGCCTGCGTCCGGGCGATTCTGCGGCCGATCCTGGGCGATGACGGAGCGGGGGCACAACCGGCGCTGGGTGGCGGAGGCGTGTGATGTCCGAGGTGGACTTCGAGGCCTACCTGGGTCTGCTCTCCCGGTTCCTGCGGCTGAGTGCGCGCCAGCGGGATGAGATTCGCCGGGAGCTGCGGGCTCACCTCGAAGAAGCCATTGAGGACGAGATGGCCGCGGGAACGCCGCGCGACGAGGCAGTTCTCCGCGTGCTGGATGATTTCGGGGATGCGGCCGAGTTGGCCGCCCGGTTCAGTTCTGTCGGCCGAAAGCGAAGGTGGATCATGAGAGGAACGATGGCGGCGGCAGTCATCGGGCTCGTGGCGTTCATGGTTGTGGGCTTCTCGCCGAAGGGCACGGCGCCGGCGGTGGCCGACGACGCGCAGACACCCGCCGTGGCAACAACGGTCCAGGAGCACGATCCCGACGCGCCGATCCTGGCGGCGCTCGCCCGGAACGTGCCCGAGGTGATGCTGGAGCAGGTGCCGCTTGACGTGGCGGTGGAGTGGTTCCAGGAGCTCATGGGTGTCAACATCGTCGTGTATTGGGCGGATCTGGAAAACGTGGGCGTGCCGCGCGATGCGCCGGTCTCGGTGAACCTGCGGAACGTGACGGTCGAACGTACCCTGCGTCTGGTGCTCGACATGGCCAGCGAGATGAGCGACCTCGGCTACGACATCGACGATGGCATCCTGGTGATCGCGTCGCGGCACCGGCTGCCGGATCGACAGGTGACCGAGGTGTACGAAGTACGCGACCTGCTGGCGGCGACGGCGCGTTACGCCCGGTTGGAGGACGACGCCCAGGGGACCCAGTTATTGGCGGACACGATCGCCGGACACCTGCGGCGGGGCATCCCGACCCGTGAGGACATGCCCGCCGAGCTCGTCATGCAGGCGGAAGTTCATTCGGCCGTGACCAGGGCGCTCGAGACGTATCGCCGCGAAGTAAGCCCCGCGGCGGCGGAGACGCTGCTGGTGGACCTCATCGAACAGACCATCGACCCGGACGCGTGGCTCTGCAACGGTGGCATGGGCACGGCGAGAATCCTCAATGGCGTGCTGGTCGTGCGCCAGACGCCGAAGATTCACGAGGAAGTCGAGCAACTGCTGGACGATCTCCGCGAGGCCGGGGCAGCCGAAACGCAGTAGAACCCGGTGAACCCCACGGCGGCCAGGGTCTGCCCCTTTGCTCCTTTGCTCCTCTGCTCCTCTGCCCCTCCGCCCCGCGCCCACGCACATCCGGACCGCGTATCGGATGAACTGGGGCGAAAAGCCGCCGGCTCGCCGCGAAGGTTCGGCCGGCGGTCGGGTATCGCCGGTTGTGGCTGGCGTCAAGCGGGGGTATGATTCCTCCCTCAGCCGGCGAGCACCATTTGCAACGCCGTGGGCGCTATCCACAAGGAGCGATCGTTGGAGAAGTCGAGCAAAGCCAGGCCGCATTTGTTTACGTCCGAATCCGTCAGCATGGGGCACCCGGACAAGGTGGCCGACCAGGTATCGGATGCCATCCTTGATGCCATGCTGGAACAGGACCCACATTCCCGTGTCGCCTGCGAGACGATGGTCTCGACCGGCATGGTGGTCGTCGCGGGTGAAGTCACGACCAAAGCCTACGTCGAGATCCCCGACATTGTCCGCGAGACGATCAAGGAGATCGGCTACACCTCGGGCGACATGGCCTTCGACTTCGAATCCTGCGCGGTGCTCACCTCGATCAAGCGTCAATCGCCCGATATCGCTCTGGGCGTGAACCGCGAAGGTGCCGGCGACCAGGGCATGATGTTCGGCTTCGCCTGCCGCGAGACGCCCGAGCTGATGCCGTTGCCGATCCACCTTGCCCACCGGCTGATGGAGCAGCACGTGCACGCCCGACGCGAGGGTACGGTCAACGGTCTGCGGCCGGACGCCAAGTCGCAGGTCACCGTCGAGTACGAGGGGCCGCGGCCGGTGCGCGTCGACACGGTGGTGCTCTCGACGCAGCACGACAAGTCCTGGAACGAACGGCAGCCTGAGCTCAAGCAGGCGATCATCCGCCACATCGTCCAGCCCGTGCTCGGCGAGTGGTGGCGCGACGACATCACCGTCCACGTCAACCCGACGGGCCGCTTCGAGATCGGCGGTCCGCACGGCGATTGCGGTCTGACCGGGCGGAAGATCATCGTCGACACCTACGGCGGACGCGGTCGGCATGGCGGCGGAGCCTTCTCCGGCAAGGACCCGACGAAGGTAGACCGCTCGGCAGCCTACATGGCCCGGCACATCGCTAAGAACATCGTCGCCGCCGACTTGGCCGATATCTGCGAGGTGCAGCTCTCCTACGCCATCGGCGTGGCGGAGCCGACGAGCGTGCTGGTGAGCACCGAGGGCACGGCCCGCATCAGCGAAGAGCTCATCAGCCAACTGGTTCTCGAGCATTTCCCGCTGACGCCGCGCGGCATTATCGATTACCTGGACCTGCGCCGGCCGATATACAGGGAAACGGCGCGTCACGGGCACTTCGGCCGGGCGTTGCCGACCTTCACCTGGGAAAAGACGAACAAGGCCGAAGTCCTGAAGAAGGCAGCCGCCAAGGCTTAGAGCGGCGCCATTCCCCGCGCCCGACATGAGCGCGGGGGTAGAGAGAGCGGTATGGTTGAATTACAACACGAAGATCCGGCTTCCACATTGCAGGAGCTGACGGCCCGGATCTACGCGATCCGGGACTCTCTTTGACCTGCCGGAGAAAGCCTCCCAACTCAGCAAGCTGGCCACCGCCATGGAGAAGCCGGGCTTCTGGGACAACCAGGAAGAAGCCCAGCGGACCGTGCAGTCGATGAAGGGCCTGCGCGCCCAGGTCGAGCCCGTGCAGGACCTGCTGGCGCGGATCGAGGATGCGGCGGTCCTGGTCGAGCTCGCCGCCGAGCAGGACGACGAGTCCGCTCGCAACGAGGTACGCTGCGAACTCCAGGACATCCAGACACGGACGGACCAGGTCGAGCTGCTCACGCTGCTGTCCGGCCCGAACGACCAGCGCCCGTGCTTCCTCAGCATCCAGGCCGGCGCCGGCGGCGTCGACGCCAGCGACTTCGCCGAGATGCTCCTGCGCATGTACCTCATGTACTTCGAGCGCAGCGGCTACGACGTCTCCGAAGTCGATCGGCGGCCGGGCGAAGAGGCCGGGATCCAGTCGGCCACGCTGCTCGTCGAGGGACCGTACGCCTACGGCCACCTGTCCTGCGAAGCCGGCGTGCACCGCCTCGTCCGCTTCAGCCCCTACAACGCCCAGGGCAAGCGCCAGACCTCCTTTGCCGGCGTCGACGTCATCCCCGAATTCGAAGAGGCCCAGATCGAGATCGCCGAGTGCGACCTCGAAATCGAGTACTACCGCCGGGCCTCGGGCGCCGGTGGGCAGAACGTCAACAAAGTCGCCACCGCGGTGCGCATGCGGCACAAGCCCAGCGGCATCCTGGTCGAGTGTGTCAACGAGCGCAGCCAGCAGCAGAACAAGCGCATGGCCCTGCTCATCCTGAAGTCGAAGCTGGAGCAGCTCGAACAGGCCAAGCGCGACGCCGAACTGGCCAAGCTCTACAGCGAGAAGGGTGATATCGCCTGGGGCAACCAGATCCGCAGCTACGTCCTGCACGGCTCGACGATCCACGTGAAGGACCATCGCACCGGGCTGGCCGTCGGCGACGTGCAGCGCGTCCTCAACGGCGATCTGCAACCGTTCATCGACGCCCGCCTGCGGCAGAAGCTCCAGCGCGGCAAGTAGCCCTCGCCGCCCTCAGAACCCCCGCCGCGAATCCAGCAGAACGCAGATCGGCCCGTCGTTCACCGCGTCGACCAGCATGTACGCCGCGAAGCGCCCGGTGGCCACGGTCAGGCCGGCGGTTCGCAGCGCGTCGACGAGCTGCGTGATGAGCGGCTCGGCGGCGGCGCCGGAAGCGGAATGGTCGAAGGACGGTCGGCGACCGCGCCGGGCGTCGGCGCAGACGGTGAAGGCGCTGACCAGGAGCACCGCCCCGCCGGCCTCCTGCACGTCGCGGTTCATCTTGCCTTCGGCGTCGGGGAAGATGCGCAAGTGGTGGACCTTGTCGGCGATGTAGCGGACGTCATCGTCGCCATCGTCGGGAGCGGCCGCCGCGTAGACCAGCAGGCCCGGCCCAATCTCGCCGACGGTTTCGCCATCGACAGTGACGCGGGCCTCGCGAACGCGCTGCACGACGACTCTCACGGGAGGTCCCTCCACTCGGGGCCGTAGAGGTACGAGAACAGCTTCTCCGCCACCGCGGTGCGGCCTGGCTCGTGCTGAAGCCACTCGATCACGGCGGGCACGCCGCGAGCGTCGCCCGCGACGGCGAGCAGCCGGCCGGCGGCCCAACGAACCTCTGGCACCGGATCGGCCAGCAGCGCTATTAGCGATTCGGTCAGCGGCTCGCCCAGCGGCACGGCGGGCGGCAGGCCCGGCATGATGATGCCCAACCCCGCCGGCGCCGGCATGACCCCGTCCAGGAACAGCTGCCGGGGGCTGAGAGTGCGAACCGCATCGGCTTCGAGCGGTAACAAATCGCGCGCAAGCATGGTATGCATGCTGTAAGGGTCCATCGTCGCAACGAGGATCCAGCGCAGATCCTCGACAGCCGGGACTTGCGCATCGTGTTTCCAGCCGTTGAGTGCGGCGCGGCGCATACCACACTCACACAGCACACGCCGATGCGCGAGCTTGTCGTCGGCCGATGCAGACTGAAGCCAGCCGTCAACCAGGGCGAGCAGGTTGGGACTGTCGGCGCCGCGCAGGACCAGCAGGTCGCTCAGGATCTGAAGCGTGCGATCGACCACAACGAAGTCGCCGCTGCTGAGTAGATCTTTCAGGATCGGGGCGCGGCTGCCGGGAACCTCGAACTCGGTTAGGTGCACGAGCCGGCCGATCTGCGTCCAGTCGGAGGGGCCAAGCTTGTCGCGGTGCAACTGCCACCACAGTTCCCCCCGCACACCGTCAACGCCGGGCAGACGCGTCCAGCCCACGCTGGCGGCGACCAGCAACGCCAGAACGCAAGCCCAGGAGACAATACGGCGTAGACGGCGAGACATGGTCACATTGTACGCCGACCGCCAGCGGGCGTCCCGGGCCGGGCGGTATCGTCACTGGCGCGGGTTATCGGTATCATGCGGGCCATGGATGCTGCAAATCACGCCAACGAGCCGCCGTCATCTCTCCGCGGCTTGCCGTCGGTAGACCATCTCCTGAAGCAGCCCACCGTGGCCAGCCTGCTTACCGAGCATCCGCGGGGGGAAGTCGTGGCGGCCATCCGCACCGTGCTGGACCACCAGCGCGAGGTGATCCGCGGCGGGCAGACCGGACCGCCGAACGTGACCGGCCTGGCCCTGGAGATCCGGGAGGCGCTGTACCAGCGGTCGGTGCCGCATCTACGGCGGGTGATCAACGCCACGGGGATCGTGCTGCACACGGGGTTGGGGCGGGCACCGCTGGCACCGGAGGCGATTGAGGCGATCGCCGAAGTGTCGGCCGATTACTGCAACCTCGAGCTGAACCTGGAGACGGGGCACCGCGGCGACCGTTACGACCACGCCCGCGATCTGCTGCGCGAGCTGACCGGGGCCGAGGACGCCCTGGTGGTGAACAACAACGCCGCCGGCACGTACCTGGCCCTGAACACGCTGGCCGCCGGGCGCGAGGTGGTCGTGGCCCGCGGGCAGTTGGTGGAGATCGGCGGCTCGTACCGCATGCCGGACATCATGGCCGCCGCCGGCTGCCGGATGATCGAGGTGGGCACCACCAACCGCAACCGCATCGGCGACTACGAGCGGGCGATCTCGGAAGAGACCGCCGCCCTGCTGCACGTCCATACGAGCAACTACCGCGTGATGGGCTTCACGGCGAGCGCATCGCTGGCGGAGTTGGTCGAGCTGGGGCACTCCCGCGGGCTGTCGGTGGTCAACGATCTGGGCAGCGGCCTGCTCGACAGGAACCTGGTGCAACTGCAACCCGAGGCGGACGGGGCGGCTCCGGCGCTGCCTGACTGGGATGAGCCGTCGGTGCGTGAGAGCGTCGCCGCCGGCGCGGATCTGACGCTGTTCAGCGGCGACAAACTGCTCGGCGGGCCGCAGGCGGGGGTGATCGTGGGGCGAGCGGAGCTGGTCGCCCGGCTGCGGAAGAACCCGCTGGCCCGCACGTTCCGCACAGACAAGATGACGCTCGCCGGGTTGGAGGCGACACTGCGGCTATACCGTGACCCGGCGTCGCTGTGTCGGCGGGTGCCGGTGCTGCGGCGGCTAACCGTGAGCCTGGACGAGCTGAAGGCCGCCGGCCGCAGTCTCGCCGACCGCATCGCGCAATATCTGCCGGCGGCGACGGTGACGTGCGAACTGGACGAATCGCTGGCGGGTGGCGGTTCCCTGCCGCTGACGCCGTTTCAGACGTGCGTGGTCGTGGTGCGCCCGCCGGAGCTGGACGCGGCCCGCGTGGCGGCGGCCCTGCGTGACCGGGCCGTGCCGATCATCTGCCGCGTGCGGGATGCGGCGCTGGTGTTCGACTGCCGCACGCTGGCGGCGGACGATGCCGAGCTCATCGCCGGCGCGCTGGCGGAAGTGGCGCGCGATCTCGCCGAAGCCTGACCGGCGCGGCCGGCTTCGGCGGTGGGAGGCGTAGATGTCAACGAAGCCGTTTCGCTATCCGCTATGGGCCTGCGGCGACCTGGACGGGTTCTTCGGCCTGATGGTCGACAACTTGGTGCAGGTGCTGCTCATCATCGACCTGTGCAAGTACCTGTGCGGCCTGCCCGACATGCTCATCTACGAGCGCATCCTGCCGGGCGTCGGCATCAGCCTCATCATCGGGAACATCTTCTACGGGCTCCAGGCGCAGTACGTGGCCCGCAAGCATCGGCGCCCCGACACCACGGCCCTGCCTTACGGCATCAACACGCCCTCGGTTATCGCCTACGCGTACTTCATCATGGCCCCCGTCTACAAGGCGACCGGCGACGGCAACCTGGCGTGGATGGCCGGACTGCTGGCCTGCCTGGTCAGCGGTGTGATCGAGTTCCTGGGCGCTTTCGTCGCCGAGCGGCTGCGCCGCATCACACCGCGCGCGGCACTGCTGGGCGTGCTGGCCGCAGTGGGCATCGCCTTCATCGCGGCGGACTTCGCCTTCCGCATCTACACGCGGCCGCTGGTTGGCCTGCTCCCGCTGGCCGTCTTGCTGCTGGCGTACTTCGCCCGCTACCGGTTCCCCCTGCGTCTGCCGGGCGGATTCCTCGCGGTGATCCTCGGCAGCCTGATCGCCTGGGGAACGACGCTGTTCGGCGGGGACTGGTTCGGCAGCGTGACGATGTCGACGCAGGCTCTGGGTGATGCGCTCGGCCGCGACGCCGCCAGCGGGGCGATCAACTTCGCCAACGTGCACTGGATCCAACCGGCGTTCGTCGGACAGCAGATCTGGCAGCTACTGGTGGACAATCCCAACCTCGTGCTGCTCTATCTCACCGTCTCCGTCCCGATGGGCGTCATCAACGTCATCGGCTCGCTCCAGAACATCGAGTCGGCGGAAGCGGGCGGCGATCGCTTCGCCACGGGCCCGTCGCTCGCCGTGAACGGACTGGGCTCCATCGCCGCCGGCCTGTTCGGCTCCTGCTTCCCGACGACGATCTACATCGGGCACCCGGGATGGAAGGCGCTGGGCGCGAAGTCGGGCTACTCGATCGTGAACGGGCTCTTCTTCACGGTGGTTTTCCTGTTTGGTCTCGGGCCGTTCCTGCGAGCGCTGATCCCCATCGAGGCCGGCGCCGCGATCGTCATGTACATCGGCATCATCATCACGGCCCAGGCCTTCCAGGCCACGCCGCGGTCGCACGCCCCCGCGGTCGCAATCGCCCTCTTCCCGGGGATGGCGGCGATCATTGTGGTCACGCTCGGGCTGTACTTCGACTACCCCGGTGTGGGCGTCAACCTGGTGGACATCCTCCAGAATCCGACGCCGACAACCATGTATTTGCCCGGTCTGCTCACGTTAGCCGGGGCAAACTCGGGGTGGATCGTCGTGACACTGCTCCTTACGGCCACCGGCGCCGCGCTCATCGACCGGAAGTACCGGGCGGCGACGGCCTGGGCGGCGGTGGCCACCGTGCTCACGTTGCTGGGCGCGCTGCACGCCTACCGGCTCGAATATCACGATGGACGGAACATCGTCCGCGAGTACTTCGCCTGGCAGCAGGTCGACGCCCCACACCTGCAAGCGCCACCGACCTCGGCACCGGCCGACTCGTCCGACACACCCACCGCGGCGGCGGACGCCGGGCCGCAGGTCGCCTACCGCGCTTACCCCATCGCCATCGGCTACGGCCTGGCCACGATCGTGTTCGCCCTCGCAGCCATGCGCCGACGAGCGTACGACGAGCCGGTAAGTGAAGTGCCGGATGCCGGCGGTGGACTGGGACCGGAGCTGACGCTGCAAGCGCTGGATCGACCGGTCGAGGACCTGCCGCCCATTCCGCTGGTGGGCGACGAACCGGAAACACGAGAAAATGAATAGAGGGCTGAGCCGCGCGCGCTGGAGAGCAACATGGACCTGAAAGCCCACGTGGACATCGCCGCCGGACGCCGGCCGGCCGACCTCGTGTTGAAGAACGGCCGGATCGTGAACGTGCTGTCGTGCGAGATTCACGAGGCGGACGTGGCCATTTCCGGCGATCGCATCGTCGGACTGGGCACGTATAGCGGCCGGGAAGAGGTGGACCTGCACGGGCAGTACGTCTGCCCCGGCTTCATCGACGGGCACATCCACATCGAGTCGTCGCTGCTGAGCGTGCCGGAATTCGCGAAGCTGGTCGCCACGCACGGCACGAGCGCCGTCATCGCCGACCCGCACGAGATCGCCAACGTGATCGGCACCGAGGGCATCCGCTTCATGCTCTCATCGAGCAAGTACTGCCCAATCTACGTGTACATGATGGTCAGCTCGTGCGTGCCGGCGTCGGAGTTCGAGAGCAGCGGCGCCGACCTGGGCGCCCTCGATATCCTGCCACTGCTGAGCGACCGCTGGGTGCTCGGGCTCGCGGAGATGATGGACCATCGCGGCGTCGTCGCCGGCGACGAAGACTGCCTCGCCAAGTTGAAAGTGGCCGAGGGGCGGCTAATCGACGGGCACGCCCCGGGTCTGAGCGGGCGCGACCTCTGCGCGTACGTCGCCGCCGGCGTCGGCAGCGACCACGAATGCACGACGGCCGAGGAGGCGCGGGAGAAGCTGCGGCTCGGCATGCACATCATGATCCGCCAGGGCAGCCAGGCCCACGACCTCAAGGCCCTGCTGCCGCTCGTGCAGCCGGACACGCTCGACCGCTTCATGTTCGTCACCGACGACAAGGACGTCGAGGACCTGCTGGCCGACGGGCACATGGACAGCATCATCCGGCTGGCGATCAAGCAGGGCATGAACCCGGTGCATGCCATCAAGCTGGCCACGCTGAACCCGGCCCGCTACTTCGGTCTCGACGACCTCGGCGCGGTGGCCCCGGGCCGGCAGGCCTGCCTCGCGGTGCTGGATGATCTCGAGCACTGCCGCGTGACGCGCTGCTATCACGCCGGCCGGCTGGTCGCCACCGATGGCCAGGCCGCCGAGCTGGACCAGGGCCCGCGCCGGCGGCACATCCTGCGCAGCGCGATGAACGTGCACTGGCTCGAACCCGGGCAATTCGCGATTCACGCACCGCACAACGGCGAGTGCGAAGTGAACGTGATCGAGGTCGCCGAGGGAAGGCTCGAAACGGGCTGGGCGCGCGAGCGGCTGCGCAGCGTCGGCGGCCAACTTCCCGCCGACCCCAAGCGCGATCTGTGCAAGGTGGCCGTGATCGAGCGGCACCAGGCCAGCGGGCGCGTCGGGCTGGGTTTCGTCCGCGGACTGGGTCTGACCGGCGGCGCCCTGGCCTCATCGGTCGGGCACGACTCGCACAACCTGCTCGTGGCCGGCACGAACGATGCGGACCTGTTCACCGCCGCCGTGCAGGTGGTGAAGATGCGCGGAGGCTTCTGCGTGGTGCGCGACGGGCAGGTGCTGGCTGAAGTGCCGCTGCCCATCGCCGGCCTGATGAGCGAAGCCAGCGCCGAGACGCTCAGCGAGCAGTTGCACGCCCTGCACGAAGCGGCCCACACGCTCGACGTCGCCCTGCGCCGACCGTTCATGGCCCTGTCGTTCCTGAGCCTCTCGGTCATCGGCGCGCTGAAGCTCACCGACCGCGGCCTGGTCGACGTAAGCCGCGCCGCCTTGATCGACGTCGTGGCATCCTGATTATCAGCGGCTAAGGCTGGGACTGGCGGGCGACCGCCGGCGGGGATACGTGGTAGATGGCCCCGTCGGCCAGCCGCGCGCGGCATTCGAGCGTGAACTGCGCAGCCAGCCGATCGAGCTCGACTAGGTCGGTGCGATCAGGATCGGTGAACCAGACGAGTTCCGCACCACCCGTCGCGGCGATCCGTTCGGCGAGAGCGGCAAGCGAAGTCGCACTGACGTCCCGGCCGGCGGAGCAAGCCACGGGACTGAGAGCCACCGGCCGATCCGTCTGGAGATACACGAACTCAGCGCTGTTGCTGACGAGGGGGTCCCGGTTCGGCTGACCGCGCAAGTGGGCGATGGTCGCGGATTCCTGCCAGCGCGTCGTGCAATAGCCACCGGCACCTTCGCGCCGGGACGTCCGCACTTTATCCGCCGCACGATCGCCCATTTCCGCCAGAACAGCGCAGCCAGCGAGCACGGCCAACACGTGAGCGACTCGCACCGCACGGCCCCACCGCCCGTCGGCGATCGCCCGCCGAGCCAGTTGCGCCGCCGCGTCGATCCCCCACACCGCGAGCAGCACGCCGGGCACGTACAGCGGTGCCAGCAGGCGATGCGACAGCGCATCCGCCGCCGTCCGGCTCGCCGCAACGACGAGACACCCGGCGTACACGGCCGCAAAACCGAGCACCAGGTACACCGCTCGCGGACCGGCGGAACCGCGCCCGGCACGCCGGTGCAGCGCCAGCACGCCGACGACGCTCAGCGCCAACACAACCAGCACCGGCGCCGGCGGCAACGTCATCGCCCGGTGCGCCGGCACGAACGCGGCAGCAAGGAACCGGGCCGCGGTGGTCACGTTGGCGAGCAGCGTGTACTCGCTGGAGGCCCGCGGTCCGGTCAGATGCCCGGTCAACCACCAGTTGCGCGCCAGCCACAACGCCAGCGGCGTCGCCGTCACTACGCCGAACAAAGCCGCGTTCGCCACGCGCCGGCGGTAGGAAGCGCCCCCGCGAACCAGCAGCATCAGCCCCCCCACCATGATCAGCGTCACGCCGAAATAACGCGTCAGACACGCCGCCGCCACGAGCAAGGCCGCCCCCAACAGCGTCGACGCTCGCGGGTCCTCGCCGGCGACGGACAACCGGTACAAGCCGGCGACCGCCAACAGCACAAACAGCGGCTCCGACCAGACGTAACAAGCCACCAGCAGCAGCGGAAACGACAGCAGCGTCAGCACCGTCGCGAAGAGCCACAACCCGCGCGTCACCGTCGTCCGCCGAACCCAATGGCCTACGAGCGCCACGGTCGCCCCGAACGCCAGGGCGTTCAGCCAACGCGCACCCACAGCCGGCTCGACGCCGCACATGCCCAGCAATGCCAGCAACCCCGGCAGCATCGGCGGCCAGGCAACGTACCAGCCCCCATACGTACCAATGAAGCCCTCCCCCGCCCCAACGTGACGAGCGGCGGCGATATACGCGATGGAATCGCTCGTCACCGCCGCCCCGTACCGAGCCGTGGCCAGCAGCACCAGGCCCGCACCCAGCAGGCCGGCGACAGCAAGACCGGCCGACGCCCAGTGATCGTGTCGGTGGGCGAGACTCATGCTGAGGTTATCGGCGGGTGTGAGGGGTGGCTGTATCCGCGGGCCGCGCAGTTCCTGCGCGTCAGTGTTCCTTGCCCTGGTACTCGCCGGTATCGGTGCTGACCCGGATCCGGTCGCCGGTCTTGATGAACAGCGGCACCATCGCCATCCGGCCCGTGTTCAGGCGGGCTTCCTTGAAGACGCTGGCTCCGCCGCCGGCGTGCTCGGGCGGCGCCGTGTCGACGACTTCGAGCACCATGGCCGCGGGAAGCTGGAGCGAAACCGGCCGGCCCTCGATGCTGAGAAAGCGATAGGTCTGCTCCTCGACGAGGTACTCGCTGTCGCCGCCAAGCTGCTCGGTGTCGACGTTGTATTGCTCGTAGTTCTTCAGGTCCATGAAGACGCGTTCGTGGCCGGTGGCGTAGAGGTACTGCATCTCGCGCACCTCGCTGGCGACCTCGTCGATCTCGCCCAACTGGGCCAGCGTGCGTTCGACCGGACGGCCGTCGCGCAGGGCGCGCAGCTTGACGTGCACGGTGGGTTTCTGCTTACCGGACTGCGTGACGTGAAAGTCTACAACGCTGAACAGATGCCCCTCGTGCCGAATCACCATCCCCTTGCGGAGCCCGGCAGTCTGCGACATGGCGTCTCTCCGGACAGAAGTGCGCTACACACCTTAAGTGTTGTCCGGCCGCCGTGGCTTGTCCAGGGCATGTAGCGCAAAAAACAACCAGAACCCAAGAGGCGGGGCGCGCGCCGCCGCCCCCGTGGCGGGGAGGATCGAGCATCACCCGACATCCACCCCGGCCGGAGGCGGCCGGCGGGTGCATTGGACTTGGCTTAGTCGAGGTCGGTCGACACGCCGGCGCCACGCTCGGCGCCGACCAACCCCTTGTGCTCCAGCGTTCTGGCCCGCCATTCGGCACTCTGCGCCGAACGGCCCCAGGCCTCGTACAACGTGGCGAGGCGGCCGGCGGCAACTTGCGTCTCGTGGAACGTATCGCCGCGCGCGGCCTGCAAGCGCTCGTAGCTGCTGAGCAGGAGCGGCTCGGCTTCCTCGTGCCGGCCGAGGGCGCTCAGGCATTGCCCGAGGGCGCTCTCGGCGCGGGCCAGCCGCCAGCGGTCCTTGTCGCCCAGCTCCATTCCACTGAGCGACTGCACACCTTCGCGCAGCAGCGGCTCCGCCTCGGCGGCGCGACCCTGCCCCAGCAGAGCGAGCCCGAGGATACGCGACGTGTCGGCCGTGGCCACCACCGGCCCACTCGACGACTTGCCCATCGCCCGCAGCACCTCGCGGGCCAGCTCCTCGGCCTCGACCGGCTGGTCGAGCTCGACGAGAACGCCGGCCAGATTCCGGCGAACGATCACCGTGTTCAGGTCGTTGGGTCCGCTGGCCGCCTCATAGCGGCGCAGGGCCTCGCGGAAGGAGTGCGCCGCATCGGGCACCTCGCCCGCCCAGGACTGCACGACGCCGAGATAGTTCAGATCGCTGGCCACCTGGACGGAGGCATCGCCTTGGAGGTCGCGGTCGATCTCGACGAGTTCGCGGCAGATGGGAATGGCCGGGGCCCGCAGGCCGGCCTCGTTGAGTGCCTTGGCCAGCGGAGCGAGCGCATCGCGCAGCCGGGCGCGATCCGCACCGCACTGCTTACGGGCGTTGGCCACGGTCTGCTCGGCGAACGCCGCGGCCTCGGCCGAACGATCAGCCGCCAGCAGAGCCGTCACGTACTTGCTGCCGCACGCGGTCCGGGACGAGACGTTGTTCGCAGGAATGAGGTCGAGCGCCTGCTTCCGCAGAGAAAGGGCCTGATCGAAATCGCCGCGCTGCTGGTGGGCCTCCGCCAGCGTGTCCACGTAGGCCCAGTTCTTCTCGCCGGTCAGCTCGTTGGCCCGCTCGGCGAAGCGCAGGGCGAGGTCGGTGTACGCATGGCCGTAGTCCTCGTCGGTGAGCAGCGACCAGGCGAAGTTGTTGAGCGACGACGGCTCATCCGCCATCTGCGTATATACCGCCTCGCCGGCAACCAGGGCCGCGGCCCGATCGTGGCGGTGCTTGGCCAGCAGGTCGAACCGCATGAACAGCAAACCGAGATCGCCGGGCTGGGCGGCGATCATCTTGTCGTAGACGCGTTCGGCCTCGTCCCAGTCACCGCGCTCGATGGCGCGGACGGCGTCGCCCTGCAGCCGCTCACGCGTGATCAGATCGGACACCAGCCCGCTGACGTCGGGCAACCCGCTAACGCCGAGCGAGACGCGCAGCATCTCCGCCGAGTGCGTGATCATGAGCGAACCCACTGTGTCTTCGAGCACGTCGATGTAGGGCTGCGCTTCGGCGAGGTCGGCGGGAGACATGTAGCTGCGGGCGACCTCGACGCAGCGCCGGGGATGAGCGCAGCAAGCCAGCGTGGTGTGCGGGCCGATGCGGGCGATGGTCGGGGCGAAAGCATCGTCGTCCATGATGGACGGGCCGCCGCGCAGGGTCTTCAGCGTGCGGGCCATGGCCGAGCGCGTCCCGCTGACGACCAGGTGGTGCCCGGTGGTGGCGAAGTAGATGGACACGCCCTCGGGCAGACGATAGCTGCGCACGTCCGTGCCTTCGATCTCCACCTCGGCCCCGTCGATGGTGACGCCGCCGGCGGCGAGACTGGCGATGCCGAGCATCTGCCCCCACAGCGCCTCGGACTTCGCCGGATCGTTGACGGTCAAGGCCAGGGCGGCGTCGGGCACTTCGCCCGTCGGCCGCTCGCCTTCCACCGGCGGAAGGAGGAACACGGCCACGCCGTTGACGTTGGCGAAGACCTCGCGGCCGAGGTCGAGGAACGTGACGATCGGCGGCGTGTCGGGAGCCGCCGTCTGCTTGTACTTCTCCGGTGCGTCGTTCAGGGCGAAGGCCAGGAACCCGGCGGCGTCGCCCGGAATGGAGCGCAGCACCGCCGGATCGACGGCCGGTCCGCGCAGGAAGTTGTAGACGAGATTTCGGTGACCCTCGTCGAGGCGGAGGGTCATGTCGAGGCGCACGCCCTCGCCGCCGATGTACATCTGGCCGGTGAGTGAGCGGAGGCTGCGCAGATCGAGCAGGGCCTGGGCGATGGCCAGCTCGTGGCTCTGGGAGGAGGCGACGGCCATCGCACCCTGGAGCAGTGGCATGAGCGGCTTGGGATTGACGAAGAAATACAGGAAGGCGTCTTCGCGCTCGCGGAGGACGTCGGCCAGGTCGGGATTGGCAGCCAGCGACGCCTCGTGCGGATTCTTCATGCGATAGATGACGGCCTCGATCTCGGCTTCCTGGTCACTGGCGATGATGAGCCGCGGGGTCAGCGTGATGTAGACCATGTCCTCGACGAGGAACGTGGGGTGACCGCCAATGGCTCCAACCGGGCGAGCCGCGGCCGGCAGCGCGGTCTCCACGAGGCCGCGAATGAGCTCCATGTCACCGGGATGAAAGACCGCCACCCCCATCGGCCGTTCCTGGGCGGGATCGAAACCGGTGATGGCCACGGCGGCGCCGCGCATGCCGAGCACAGCATCAATAATGGCGGGGCTGATGGCGATCTGGCCCTCGGCGGCCGGCCCGGGGCCCTCCGCCATGAGCCCGAGCTTCTCCAGCAGGCCGCGTAGACACGCCCCCGGCCGGTTGATCTCGACATAGCCGAGTGGATTCGGCGGCATCAGCCGGGCGAAATCGGCACAGACGAGGTCCTCACGGCAGACGGCCAGCCGGGCCTTGGCGGTGGCACGCAGGTCGTCCGGCAGCGCCCGGTCGGCGAGAACGGCCTCGTACAGATCGGCCGCGGCACCGAGATCCCCCTTCTCTGTCTCCAGGTAGTACGCTCGATAGAACTTGTCCTGCGGGCTGTCGGCCCGCACGCCGGAAACGCTGGCAGCAACGGCCAGAGTACCGGCCAGGAGGAGTCGGATTGCGAGACTTGCCGGCCACATGGTGAAACCTCCGTATCATGCCTGAATGAACGAGTAGCCCCGGCTGCGCCGCCGTCGGCGCAGGTACGGGAGCCATGAATATGCCTGGACGCCGACGAATGGGCGCAGAACGAGCCCACACGGATTCGCGGCTCAGCAGTGGCGGCACAACGACTCCGCCCCAACGGATTCGGCCAGGGAATACGAATATTGCCCAACCTACAACTCATGACAGGCCGGCCGGGCGAACGTTGGCGGCGCCGGGAGCGGTTTTTCCGGCCCGTGGCCGCCCGCGGGGGGCTGTGTTATCCTGCAACCTGATGGCCGAGCGTCACTTGCCCCGCGACCGGGCCGAATCGCGGCACGCCGGCCAAAGGAGCCCTCGTATGGAACGCAGCCTGCGCACGTTGCTCACGGGGATCGTGGACTATGCCGGCCTCTTCCCGCCCGCCGAGCTACCCCTGGAAGAGGCGATCCGTGAATACGCCGGCACCCAAACCGGTCCCGCGGCGTGGCTGCTGTCACGATTCGTCTGTCCGGCGGACCGGCTGAGCGACTTCGGCCCCCTGGGCGACAAGGCGTTCACAGCCGACAAGCCGGCCCGGCTGACGGTGCTGGGCCGCGAGGACCCCCTCACACCAGAGTTCATCAAGGACGTGCGGCTGGCGGATTACTTCGCCAAGACGCACGGCGAGCGCTGCCAGATCGAGGCGCTCGAATTGCGCGTGCCCGGCGACAAGCTCCGCGACTGGACGCCGGAAGCGGTCAGCGAAGGGCTCGACGTGCTGGCCACCCGCCTGCTCGAGCACCACTTCGCCGACGCCGAGGTCTTCCTCGAGCCGATCTTCGTCGGCGAATACCGCGAATCGCTGGCCCGCACAATCGCCGCCCTGCAATTCCACGACGAGCAGCGCGGGCGGCCGGCGCCGGCCCGCATCGGCCTGAAGCTGCGCACCGGCGGTGTGCAGGCGACGGCGTTCCCACCGCTCGAACGCGTCGCGCACACGCTCATCGCCTGTCGCGACGGCTGTGTCCCGCTGAAATTCACCGCCGGCCTGCACCATCCACTGCGTCACTTCGACGCCGGCCTGCAAACCGACATGCACGGTTTCATCAACGTGTTCACCGGCGCCGTGCTCGCCCACGCCCGCGGCCTGAACGAGGAGACGCTGACGCAACTGCTGGCCGAGCAGGACGCGGCGGCTTTCACTTTCACGGCCGAGGGCTTCCAGTGGCGCGAGTGGTCGGCGACGATCGACGAGATCGAGCTGGCCCGCCGCGAGTTCGCCCTCTCGTTCGGCAGTTGCAGCCTCAATGAACCGCAGGAAGGCCTGAGCACGCTGGGCCTGATGTAACCTTCGGAGCCACGGCGATGAACCCCACCAACGATCCGGCGCTGCGCTCGTTCGTGCCTGTTGGGGCGGATTCCGATTTTCCGATCCAGAACCTGCCATACGGCGTGTTCCGGCGGCAGACCGACCAGGTGCCGCACGCCGGCGTGCGCATCGGCGACTTCGTCCTGGACCTGAAACGGCTCGAACACGACGGACTCTTCCGCGGCCTGCTCGGCGCGGACGAGCGGCTCTTCGCCGAGCCGTCGCTCAACCGCTTCATGGCCCAGGGTGTCGAAGTATGGAGCGACGTGCGAGCCGCGATCAGCGAATTGCTGCGGGCGGACAACCCCACGCTGCGCGACAACGAGGCGATGCGGCAGCGCGTGCTCGTCCCCATCGAGCAGGTCGAGCTGCTCCTGCCGGTCGAGATCGGCGACTACACCGACTTCTACTCATCGAAGTACCACGCCCACAACGTCGGCGTCATGTTCCGCGGGGCGGATAACGCCCTGATGCCGAACTACGTCTGGCTGCCCGTCGGCTATCACGGGCGGGCCAGCAGTGTCGTGCTCAGCGGCACGCCGGTTCATCGCCCCTGCGGACAAACGCGGCCGGACGACAAAGCTCCGCCGGTCTTCGGCCCGAGCCACATGCTCGACTTCGAGTTGGAGATGGGCTTCTTCACCGGGCCAGGCAATCCGCTGGGCCGGTCGATTCCGATCGAGCGGGCCGAAGACCACATCTTCGGACTAACGCTGGTCAACGACTGGTCGGCGCGCGACGTCCAGAAGTGGGAATACGTGCCGCTCGGGCCGTTCCTCGGCAAGAACTTCGCGACGACGGTCTCGCCGTGGATCGTACCGCTCGAAGCACTCGAACCGTTCCGTTGTGCCGGCCCGGCGCAGGACCCGGCGCCGCTGGATTACCTGCGGTTGCCGCCGTCGGTCACGGCCGCCGAGCCGCAGTATGCCTACGACATCCGGCTCGAGGTCTCCCTGACCACGGAGAAGACGAACACGCCGCACGTCATCTGCCGGTCGAACTTCCGCCACCTGTATTGGACAATGGTGCAGCAACTGGCCCACCACTCCGCCGGCGGCTGTAACCTGCGGCCGGGCGATCTGCTCGCCTCCGGCACGATCAGCGGACCAACGCCCGAGAGCTTCGGCAGCATGCTCGAACTGGCCTGGCGCGGCGAACGCCCGCTCACGCTGCCCAGCGGCGAGCAGCGCCGCGCCCTCGAAGATGGCGACACCATCATCATGCGGGCCTGGTGCGAGGGCGAGGGCTATCGGCTCGGTTTCGGCGAGTGCACGGGACGCGTCTTGCGGGCGAAGTCGAACTGGTAGCGGAAGACGTCCGGTACAGAGCCCGGACGCTACCATCGCGCGTCGCACAATCCCTCGTGCTCGACGTCGGCCACGGGGGGCCGACGCTACGGGCGAATCGGCACGGAGCGCGACGCTACGGGGGCGGTCTCGGTACCCGGCGCTACGCGGTGTCGATCCTGGCGCGGCGGCGGTCGATGCGCTCGGTGACGAACTTGTAGACGAGCAGCCCGATGAACGCCGAGAAGCCCACACCGGTGAACGCATACCAGATGTAGTGGGCGTTGTCGTAGACGGCGGGGACGGCCGGACGCTCACCTTCGGGCGGCACCTCACTGACGATGAACGCCTCGGTCACCTTCTCCTCATCCGTCGTGACGAAGAAGTCGGCGACCTTCTGGAACCACGTCTTCTGCTCCACCGTCGCGATCGGGAACTCGACGCGGACGATGGTCTGCTTGCCCTGGGGCGTCTGAAACTCCCAGCCGGGGTCGTCCTGTTTCCACTGCCCTTCGATCTTGGCCTCGTGCAGCGTGGCGGTCGGCGGGACCTCGACGCCCTGGGCAGCCAGCGCTGTGACCACACCCACCGGCACGGCCCCGCCCTCGGTCAGGCCATCGGTCAGGCTCACATCGAGCGGGCAGCGGTAATGCGGATCGATCGCCACCCGCCATTGCGTCCGGACCTCCGGCTCCAGCAGACGCGGATCGGGGCAATAGCGCTCCAGCAGGAAGCCGGCGAGGATGAACGCGAACAGCCACGACACACACGTGGTCAGGTGCGAGTAGCCGAGATAGAGGCCGACCTCGCCCTTCGGCGCCTGCTTCGACGCGAACTCCAGCCACTTCGGCGACAGGAAGCACTCGGCCAGACCCTGCAATCCGATACCGACGACGAACAGGAGGATCATCGGGTGGGTGGTGAAGAAGCCCATGTCGATCGTCGCGCCGGTAAGCTGCGTCAGCACCGGGGCGAGCGCCACGAGCAGCGCCGTGAACGGAATAATGAACAGGCCGATGCCGATAGCGCTGGCCGGCTTGAAGTTGCGCACCAGGTGCGTGATCGGCACGACGCAGAGCACGACGACGAGCGGGTTGATGTTGGCCAGCCACTCCGGCTTGTATTGCGTGCCGAGTAGGCGCTCGATGTACGTCGGCATCGCCCCGTAGAGCTGCCCCTGAATCGCCCAGAAGCCGCCGATGATGATGATGAGCAGGTCGAAGCGCACGTTGCCCAACACGCGCACCAGTCCGCGCAGCGCCTCGCCCACGGTCTTGCCGGTCCCCTCGATATCCGGGTTCTTGTAGTACACCGCGACGAGCACAAGCGCCACCAGCGTCATGCCGGCGGCGTAGAAGTTGATCCAGCGCAGGCCGAAATGCTCGTTGAGCGGGCCGGCGGTGAGCTTGCCGGTGAACGAGCCGATGTTCACGGTCATATAGAAGATGGACATCGCCCGAGCGCGATTGACCGCGTCGCTCGTCTTGGCCACCGTGCCGGAGATGACCGGCTTGATGATCGCCCCGCCCAACATGATGAGCGCCAGTGCCGCCAGCGCCGTTACCTTGAGCTGAAACGCCCCGAGCAGCGTATACCCGCCGGTGAGCAGGGCAAAGGCGATGATCAGCGCCTGCTTGAAGCCGATCTTGTCGGCCATGATGCCCATGAACGTGGGGAACAGGTAGATCGCCGACGAGAAGGTCCCCGAGACGATACCCGCCTGGGCATCGGTGAAGCCGATGTCGCGGTTCAGGTAGCGCAGCAACGTGATGAACATGCCGTAGAAGGCGAAGCGCTCGCACAACTCGGCGCCGTTGGCGTACCAGAATGTCCTGGGGAACTTCCAGCTCAGCTTCGCGGTTGGAGTCGGGGCCGATTCTGCCATGCGCGCAGGGCTCCTTCACTACGGGGCCAGAGCTTGTGGGGCGGATGTTAACCCGAACAGCCGACGGCGCCCAATCGCACGGCCCGTCGCGGTTCACGACCGCGGCGGCGCACGCTACGATGATGCGGGCGGTTTATCGGTCTTCGACGCGTGACGGTCATGAACTACCTGGGCCACTTCGTCTACAACCATGAAATCCGCCGGCTGACACCCGATGCGCATTTCGTCATGGGCGTGGCCCTGCCGGACCTGTGGCCGCGCTTCTCCCGCCGGCGGCGGATCCGCTGGAAGATGCTGCGGGCCGCGCAACCCAGCGCTACAGCGGACGTGCACCTGCGGGCCGGGCTGCTCAATCACGTCGAGACCGATCGGCTGTTTCACGCCCTGCCGTGCTTCGGCCAATGGCAGCGCACGCTGCGGGCCAGCCTGGACGACGGCGAACCGCATCCGCTGATCGCCGAATTCTTGACACACCTGGCCATCGAGCTGGCCCTCGACGGCCGCCTAGTGCGCGACGATCCCGAACGGGCCGAGCGTTTCTACGACACGTTGGCTGCGTGCGATGTGGCTGACGTCGAGCGGCGCATCACCGTTTTGGGCAGCGTGGACGCGCGTGGGCTGGGTGACGAGATCGCCGGCTTCATCGGCCGGCGTTTCCTCGGCCGTTGTGGCGAAGTGGACGTCCTGGCGGGCGTCGTGCAGTGGATCGTGTCGCTGACCACGATTCGCGAGCCGCCGGCCATGGAGCTGCTGCAACGATTGCTGGCCCACGCAATCGAGCTCGTGGAGCCGTCGCGCATCTGGCAGGAGCTGGCCCGGCTCGAACGGCCGGCGTGAGACGCCGCGAGCGGGTTAGTCTTCGGCGGCGGCGTCCAGGATGGAGCGGATGATCTTCCGCCCTTCCTCCAACCCCAGGAAACGCCAGCGCAACACCGGCCGGCCGTCGATGAAGACGGCGGGAATGAAACGCAGGTTGAGCACCTTCCCCGCGTTGACGTCTTCCTCGATGGCCTGCGTGACCTCGGGCGCATCCATTGCGCTTCGCAGCGCGGCGGCATCGAGGCCGAGGTCGGCGGCGGCCTGCCCCAGCGCCTCGTCGGTGAGGGCGTCCTGATAGCCGAGCAACCAGTCGTGCACGCGCCAGTACGCGTCCTCGCCACCGACCACGGCCGCGGCTTCGGCCACCCGCGCCGCCCAGCAGGCCCGGTCGTGGCCCGTCCGTGACACGTTCGGGTTGCAGCTCTGGTCGAAGGGATAGTGACGGAAGGCGTAGTACGTGTCGTCGCGGCCAGCCAGCCACTCGCGGACGATGTTGTCGGCCTCGGCGGTCGTGGGCTCCTGGTAATCGCCGAAGATGACGACGGTGACGCGCGGTTGACCGCCGGTCTGGCCGAGGGCATGGGTGGTTTGATCGACGGGCATGTGCCGGAGCGGCTGCTCGCGCCAATCGCCGACGCACTTCTCGATGGCCTGTGGGGGTTGGTCGAGGCTGTGGTCACGCGGCTCGGGATGCGTGGCGAGTACAGCCTCCGCGGCGCGAACGACGGCGTTTTGCGCGTACCAACCACGCAGCTCGACACCGTTGATGAAGATCATCGGCGTCTGAAACAGGCCCAGTTGCTCCGATTCCGCAATGTCCGCCTGCACGCGGCGGAGCGTCTCGGAGCCGGTCATGATCTCGACAAAGCCCTCGGGGTCGTAGCCGAGGCTGCGGATCCCCTCGTACAGGGCCTCGGTCGAGGTGAAGACGCCGCTGTGGTCGAAGAGCCACTCATGCATGGCGAAGAAGCCCTCGTCACCCCAGAGGATGCCGGCGGCTTCGGCGGCGCGGGCTGCCCAGCAGGCATTGCTGTGCAGCGTGCGCGTGGCTCGCTGGTTGCACGATTGGTCGAACGGGGCCTGCTTCACCGAGAACGAGACGTCCTTGTGTTTGGCCAGCAGCGTGCGGATCTCACCCTCGATGCGCCTGCAATCCCGGCACTGGTAGTCGGTGAAGATCACCAGGCGCACCGCGGCCTTCTCCGGTCCCTGGAGATAGCGGCCGCGAAAACCAACCGAGCCGGCGGGCGCCGTCGTCAGCGGGCCGTCGTCCTCACTCGGACCGGTGGCGGTGACGTTGACCGGTTGTGACTGCGACGCGGCGGCGGCGTTCTGCGTGGTCGCCGCGATGATCTTCTGCGTGGCCTCTTGCAGCTCCTGCTCGCCGCGCTTCTCGAGTTCGTAACGGGCGTGCCACTCGAATCCGGCCAGCACGACCGTACCCAGCACGTACACGGTGCAGGCGGTGCCGAGCGCCGGCATCGACCAGCGGCCGCGGGCCCGTGCGCATTCCATGACCAGCCAGAAGACGAAGTTCGCCGCGTGGCAGGCCACGCAATACTGGCACACATGCCCTTCGACGAACATGATAATGGTGAAGCCGATCGAGATCAGCAGGCCCAGCCGCACGCCGGCGCGGGCCAGCGCCGGCAGGCCACGCGGGCTGCCCAGCCAGAACACCAGCAACGCCAGGAAGTAAGTGAGGCCCAGATACGCCACTGGCCACTGCACGCCCGGGACTCTCGCCCAGACACTCTTGGCAGCCTCGGCACAGCCGCTGCCTTCGCCGCAACCGGGCAGACTCAGGCCGCTCAGGTGCTCCAGCGAGAGCATGACCGACATGACGACAGCGACGATCAGCGCGAGCGTGCCGATCACGCGCAGCGGCAGCGGGATCATCGCCACCGCGGGCGCCGGAGTCTTCGTGGTCTGTGTCTGTGCTCGCTGATGGCTGCGCTTACTCATGCGGTCCTCAGGCGTCGTCGATCGTCGGTGGAAGCGCACGACGCGTGGCGAATCTCGCCGCCGGCGGACTCGCCTCCGCGGTCGGCATCGTTTAGTGTAGCCGGCAGACGGGGCGGGACAAAGACGTCCGGGCCACGCGCCCGGCCGTCAAGGATGATCGAAGCATGCCTGTGGAATCACGGAAAAGCCCAATATCCCCCAGCGCGGCACCGTCAGGACGCCAGCTTCGCCGAACCTGTCACCCGGCCTGCTTCGCCTGCCGGCGGCGCGAGGAGGGCGGCCTGGGACTGAACTTCGTCGAGCAGGACGATGGCTCCGTCGTCGGACACTTCGACTGCGAAGAGCGCTACCAGAGCTATCCGGACCGCGTGCACGGCGGCGTGGTCGCCATGCTGCTCGATGCGGCGATGACGCATTGCCTGTTTCATCACGGCGTAGCCGGCGTTACCGGACGCCTGAACGTGGCGTTCCGCGAACCCTTGCGGATCGGGCCGCAGGCCGAGATCCGCGCCGTCGTGCAGGAGTCGAACCCGCGGCTGTACCGGCTGCGGGCGGAAGTGCACCAGGAAAGCCGCCTGGTGGCGTACGCCGAGGGGAAGTTCGTACCACACGTCAGCGCCAAGAGCTGAGGCCGGCCGTCGTCTTCAGGAGGGGCGACCGGGTTCGGACAGACCGCCCTGCGTTTCGAGCCACGCGCGGAGCGTCTCGGCCACGGACCAGGCCTGGGCGATGCAGCCGCGCGGGGCGTGGGGCTCGTCACCGTCGAAAATCTCGCTGAGCGAGCCGACGCCGTGCGTCCAGAGCTGGCCGAGCATCGGCTCAAGGAACCGGCGGGCCTGCTCGGCATCCTGGTGAACGCGGTAGTGGGCGAGGACGAACGGCCCGAGCAACCAACCCCAGGCCGTGCCCTGGTGATAGGCTTCGTCACGGGAGGCCAGATCGCCGCTGCACTGGCCGTGATAGCCGGGCTCGTCGCGAGCCAGCGAGCGCAGGCCGTACCACGTCAGCAGCTCATCCGCGCACGTGTCGACCACACCGCGCTGCTGGGCGGCGGTCAGCGGCGAGTGCTTGAGCGAGACGGCGAAGATCTGGTTCGGCCGCCGCGTGGGGTCGTCGCCGTGCGCGCTGTCCAGCACATCGTAGCAGCAGCCACGCGACTCATTCCAGTACCGGCGGAACGACCAGCGGGTGCGCTCGGCGAGCTCTTCGAAGCGTTCGCCCGGCTCGCCGAGAAAGCGGGCCAGCCGGGCCATGTTGCACAGCCCGTCGTACCACAGCGCCGAGAGCTCGACCGGCTTGCCCATGCGCGGCGTGATCACGCGGTCGCCGAGCTTGGCGTCCATCCAGGTAAGGTTGATGCCTTCCTCGCCGGCGCGGACCAGCCCGTCGTCGCCGACGTACAGATTGTGACGCGTACCGCGCAGGTGCCAGTCGACGATGTCGACCATGATGGGGAAGAGCTCGGCGAGCGTATCGCGGTCGCCGGTGGCGGCCATGTATTGGTCGATGGCCCACAGGTACCAGAGCGTGGCGTCGGCGGTGTGGTATTCGGGTGTGTCGCCCCGGTCGGGAAAGCGGTTGGGGATCATGCCGCCATCGACGTAGCGCGACCAGGTGCGCAGGACGCTGCGGGCCACGTCGAACCGGCCCGTGCACAGCGTCAGCCCAGGTAGCGCGATCATCGTGTCGCGGCCCCAGTCGGTGAACCACGGGTAGCCGGCGATGACCGTATAACCCGGCTCACCGTCCGCCCCGGTGCGAGCGACGATGAACTGGTCCGCGGCCAGGGCAAGCTGCCGAACCGGGCCGGGTATCGCTCCGTCCTCGGCCCCCGCCTGCTGCTCGAACGTGCCGCAGCGCTGCAAGGCGGTGTTCTGACAGCGGACCAGCGCGGTCGAATCGGCGGGAGCGGCCTCGGCTTCGGCGGAGAATGCGAACGTCAGGGCCCGCCCCGGCACCAGCGCCACCTGACAATGACCGACGCAGCAGTGGTCCTCCATGAAGTCCTGGCCGCGCGACTCCTCGACCGGCAGGCGGAAGTCGCGATACCACGTCTGTTCCGGCGTCCAGGCGGCTGAAGGCGCGCTGCACTGCACGTGCACCAGCGGACCGCCGTCCGGCGTGCGCACCTCCGCCCCGCGCGACACGGTGGCCAATTCGAACGGCCGGTCCCAATGGTGCCGCAGCGTGTGGTAGTCACGGTAGTTGACCAGCAGCGTGCCGTGAAAGACCACCGGCCGGCTGCGCTCATCGAGCTCGTACTGCACGTACGTCGTGTTCCGCCCCGGTTCCATCCAGATCCGGCGGGTCAGCGCCGCCCCGGGCAGTTCGAAACGCCACGTCGGCACGCCGAGCAGCAAATCGAACCGGCGGAGCCAGCGGCAACCGTGCTCGGCCCCGACGCCGTCACCCCAGCAATTGGCGTGCAGCGGGTAGCGCCGGCCACCCAACTCCGCCCATTCGTCGAGCTTGGCGACCAGCAGCGTGCGACCCAGCGGCGGTCGCAGGGCCGCCATTAGCAGGCCGTGATACCGGCGGGTGAGCGCCCCGGCGACCGTCCCGCAGGCGAAGCCGCCGATACCATTGGTCACCAGCCATTCGCGGCGGAGGGCCTCGCCGACGTCAGCGCAAAGACGGGCCGGCAAATGGATCGTCGGGGGCTGGGCAAGCGTGTTTCTCATCGTTCCATCCCGGTGGGCGAGCCGCCGCGCAGGTCAGGACGACTCCGCCGGCTGCAAGGCCTGGTGCACCGCGTCGATCAGTTGCTCCACCTTGAACGGCTTGAAGAGCACGGCGGCCAGCCCCTCCTTGCTGGCCCGCACGATGGAGTGGTCGGGGTCGTAGCCGAAGCCGGTGACCAGTATGACGGGGCAATGGATGTTGGCCTGGCGGGCGGCGGCGAAGACCTCGTAGCCGGTGCAATACGGCATCTTGATGTCGGACACGACCAGGTCGAAGTGCTGCGAACGGATCATGGCCAGGGCTTCCTGGCCGTCGCGAGCCATCGTAGTCAGGGCCCCACCCTTGGCCAGCACGTCGGAGATCGTCTCGCGGATGATGTCCTCGTCCTCGGCGACCAGGATGCGCCGGCCGTCGAGCTGCGGGTCAATGACGGTCGTCTCAGGCACGAGCCCGCGAACGCCGGTGACCTGCGTGATGGACTGCATCCTGCGCTTGACCTGCTCGACGCCGTCGACGATGGCCTGTAACCGGTCCCGGAGCTCGCCCTCGGCGCCGCGGTCCGCGATGAGACGCGTGGCGATCGCCACAATGTCGTTCAGCGGGACGGACAGCTCGGTGGCCACATCGTCGGCGATCTGCCCGGTCGTGGTCGAACGCTCCACGGCGAGCAGCTTCAGCATGTGCAGGGCGATGGCGATATGCCGCCCGAAAATCTCGGCGAATTGCCGGTCATCCTCGGTGAAACCGGCGACCTCTTCCGACTCGACGTCGAGCACGCCGACGACCTGGTCGTGCAGGCGCAGCGGCACCGTCAGCGATGAGCCCGCCTGGTCGAGCCCGGCCAGATAGCGCGGGTCCTGGCTGACGTCCGGGCAGAGGTACGAGCGACCGGTCGCGGCCACGTAGCCGGAAATGCCATTACCGTCGACCGTGGCGAAGAGCGTCTTCGAGCGGGCTTCTTCCGGCAGGCCGCTGGCCACGACGGTCTCAAGCTTGTTCGTATGCTTGTCGAGCACGCGGACGACGAAGTGGTCGAAATTCAGCAGCTCGTGGGCATAGCGGTTGATGCTCTCTTCGAGCAGCGCCAAGCGGCCACCGACGTCGAGCTGTTCAATCGTCTCCGTGTCCAGCCGGACGAGCTCGCGGCCGGCGGCGTCGATGGCGTTGATCTTCTCCTGAAGGCGGTGGCGGGACGTCACGTCCAGGGCCAGGCCGACCACCTCCTGCACCTGCTGGGCAGCGGTCATCAGCGGAGCCACGGTCAGGTCGAAGACATGGTCATCGCCGATGGGCACCGTGCGGTGACGGGCCGCGGGATCGGTGCCGGTCGCCCCGATCACCATCTCGGAGCAGACTTCGGCGCATTGTTGCCGCAACGCGTCCTGAACCTCGCCGGCGAAAGCGCGAAACCGCGCATTACCCCAGACAAGCGTCCCCTGGCGATCGGTGATGTAGAGAGCTTGCCCGATCTGCTCGACGATATGCTCGGCCCGCTCGCGAGCCTCGGCCCGGGCGAGCGGGAACAGGTCGGTCGGCGTGGCCACGACCACGTCGTACAGCCCGGTGCGCAGGGCGGACAGCGCCTCTTCCCGGGACGCCACACCGTGCACGTCCCACCGCTGCCGCAGGGCGTCCAACAGGTCCTGATGAGCCTGCAAGGCCCTGGCCAGGGCGAGCACTCGGGCGCCGCCGCCATCTGGAGTTTCCGCCGACATACAACGCTTCCGCCGCACCAGGCGGCACCCGCACCGAACCGGAAGCGCCGGCCCGCGGGTGCCGAATGACCGATCATCCCGACCGCCGCGGCACTGTCAAGCGCCAAAGCTGCGCGTCCCGGAACCGGTTCAGATGAAGTTCCCGAGACGCCGTGTCCGGGCGAAACGCGACACGCCCCCAACGCCTTGACGGTTTGCTGCCAACAGAGCTAAACTCCCTCGTCCCGCCAGCCCGAAGGGAAAGCGAGCCGGCAGTCCACGGCGGTAGGCGGTTTGGGCCGTGGAGATTTCGCGAGATGCTGGAAATTTGTGGATGCTGAAGACGTGTCCAGCCCCGGTCGTGACGGTGGCGACAGACGCGACGGACCGCAGTTGCCGCTTGGATGGGCGCGGCAATACGTCCTCGTGCTCGAGTTCCTTGCCTATCTGGCAGTTCTCGGGTATCTGGGCGCGCGTGCGGACGAGCGCTGGCACTGTCAGCCGTGGGGGCTGCTCGGCGGCCTGCTGCTGGCAACGGCCGTAGGCGTGTACCGGATGATCCGCGAGGCGAGCAAGCTGGAGCGGTGAGCAGACGTGAAATACGTCCTCCTGCAACTGGCCATACTGCTGGGCAGCGGCACCCTGCTCGTTGCCGTCGGCTACACCTTCACCGAAGCACGCTGGGGCGCGGAGGGTCTCCAGAGTATGTGGGCCGCCGCCGGCATTTGCCTGTTTACCGCGATCGTGGCGGCAATCCCCCTGGGCTTCGCCGCGACCTGGTGGCCGCAGTGGATCGGTCACGCCGTCCTCGCGGGGACGACAATCCGTCTTTTCGCCACCGCGATGCTGGGCCTGGCGTGGCAAATGGTCGGCAACGTGCACCTGGTTTCGTTCCTAGCCTGGCTATTGGCGTTATATCTTCTACTGCTCGTAGCCGAAACTATATTCAGTGCCGTCCTCGTGCGGCGAACGTGTTTCCCCGGGACCGCTGAGAAACGGTGATGATGCTCCCCACCTGGCTGTTGGCCGCTCATGATCCGGTGGACCACGTGCTGCCGCACGCCTTCTTCCGGCTGCTGCCATTCAACCTCGATTTCGGCCAGAAGCAGATCCCGCTGCTCGGGTTCAGCACCGGCTCCGGGGCCCTCTACTTCACCAACCACCTGCTCATGACACTCGTGGCGGCGGTCCTCTGCCTGCTGATCTTCCCCCGAATCGCCCGCTCCTACAGCCTGAAAGGCGGCGAGCCGCGGGCCCCCAAGGGCCTCGCGAACTTCTTCGAGCTGTTTCTGCAATTCGTCCGGCAGGACGTGGCCCGGCCGGTGCTGAAGCACCGCACCGACGCCTATGTCCCGTTCCTGTGGACGCTCTTCTTCTTCATTCTGTTCTGCAACCTGCTCGGCATGATCCCCCTGGCCGAGATCATCAGCATGCTTAGCGGCGGCCGCCTCGAACACATCGGCGGCACGGCCACCGGAAACCTGGCCGTAACCGGCGGGCTGGCCATCTGTGCCTTCTTCATGATCCACGTTGCCGGCGTGCGCGAGGTCTACCGCGGCCTGCGCACCGGCACCTATGGCCATCACGGACATGACGAGGGCGGCCACGGCGAGGCGGAGCACGCCGCACATGGTACGACACGATCCGCCGGTGCCGCCGCGGCACTGGCCTTCCCGCTCTACATCTGGAATTTCGCCCCGCACGTATTCAAGCCGGCTCCTGACGCCAAGGTGGCGGTGAAGGTCCCGCTGACCGTGCTGGACACCTTGATGTGGATGGGGCTACTGGTCCTCGAACTGCTCGGGGCGATCATCAAGCCTTTCGCCCTGATGATTCGTCTTTTTGCCAACATGATCGCCGGGCATATCGTCCTGGCGTCGATCTTGCTGTTGATTCCGGCGGCCGGCACGTACGTAGCGGGAGTGACCAGCGCGGCGGGTTGCCTCGCGCTGAGCTGCCTGGAGCTGTTTGTCGCCGTGTTACAGGCGTATATCTTTGTGTTCCTGACGACGCTGTTCATCAGCATGGCGGTGGCGCCGGAACACTAGAGCGGAACCGAGGCGCGGCCCGCGACGGGCGGCCGCGCTGTCATAGAACGAAGAACTTGGGTAGCCGGTGCCCGGTCGCGTATCGCTCAAGGCCGGCGAGTGCGGTCGATCCTACAACACAGGGAGACGTGTGGCATGCTCACGACGCTCGCAGCGGATGGAATGGTCCTGTTCAGTGACATGGGGCTGATGGCCCTGGGTGCCGGGATTGGCGCGGGGCTGACCACCCTCGGTGCGGCCAAGGGCATCGGGCACCTGGCCGGCAGCGCCGTCGAATCCATGGCTCGCCAGCCGGAAGTGCGCGGCAACGCGTTCCTGGCGATGATCATCGCCGCGGCCCTCATCGAAGGCTTCACCTTCTTCGCCCTGGTCGTCTGCAACGGCGCCGTCGGCCAGATCGGCAAGCTGGTCGAGATCGCCCAGAAGGCGGCCGGCATCTCGGGATGATCACCCGCCGGCGGTCGGCGGCCCACGGGCCACTGTGATTCAGGGAAACTGCGCATGCGCATCATCCAATACATGCTGGCGGGTCTGTTGCTGGCGGCCACCGCAGGGCGCGCCCCGGCAATGCAGCACGAGGCCACCGCCCCGCCCGACGACGCCGCTCAGCCCGCCGCCGTCCACGAGACGGCCGCCCCCGAGGCCGAACACGGCGGACATGGTGGACACAACGAGGGGCCGCGTCCGGCTCTGCTGACGTTCGATCCCGGCGTGGCCCTGTGGACGATCATCGTCTTCGTGGCCCTGCTGATCCTCCTGCGCACGCTCGCCTGGAAGCGCCTCCTGGGGGCGCTCCAGCAGCGCGAAGCCTTCATCCAGAACTCCATCGACGAGGCTCGCGACCAGCGCGTCGAGGCCGAGAAGCTCGTGGCCGACTACCGAGCCCAACTGGAAAAAGCCCGGGCCGAAGCCACCGCCATCGTCGAGGAGAGCCGTCGCGACGCCGAGGAAGTCCGCCGCCGCCTTCAGGAGGAGGCCCACAAGGACGCCGAGGAGCTCGTGGCCCGGGCCCGGCGGGAGATCAAGCTGGCCAAGGACACGGCGGTGAAGGAGCTGTACGACCGGACGGCGGACCTCGCGGTCCAGGTGGCGACCGGCGTTATCGGCAAAGAGCTGAGCGACGCCGACCATCGCCGACTGATCGACGAGTCGCTGGCCGAGCTCCGAGCGGTGGACAAGGGCAGCCTGAACTGACGGGCCGCCAGGGAGTAGCAGCCGATCATGAGCGAGTCGATCGCTGAAGCGCTGCCGGTCGCCGACGTGTACGCCGCAGCTCTGTTCGAGCTGGCCAGCGAGGCGAACCAGATCTCGGCGGTACGCGCCGAGCTGGAAGAGCTCGCCCGGCTGGCGGAGATGGAGCCGACGTTCATCGCCTTCCTCGATTCGGCGGCGGTGGACGACGACAAGCGGGCGGCCAGCCTCGAAAAGATGTTCCGCGGCCGCCTGAGCGACATGGTGCTGAACACGCTGCTGGTGATGAACCGGCACGGGCGGGCCGGCATGCTGGCCGCCCTGCTGCGCTGCTACGTGCTGCGCGAGGAGCACGCCCGCGGCCAGATCGAAGTGCGGGCCACGTCCGCGGTCGAGCTCAGCGTCGAGCAGCGCCAGGCCGTCGAGCAGTGGGCCGGCGAGATTTCCGGCCGGGACCCGCTGGTCGAGTACGTGGTGGACGCGAGCGTCCTCGGCGGCGTGGTGGTCGAGATTGGCGACTACCGCTTCGACCATTCCGTGCAGCGCCACCTGCACACGGCCCGCACCCGGCTGCTCGATCGTAGCGACCGCGGCTTGAAGATCGGCATCGAAGAGTAAGCATGGTTCCGAACGGATTTCGTCCGAGGCACGACCGACAACCAGTAACGCTGCCCGGCGGAGAGACGCAGGCATGAAATTCAAGGCCGACGAGATCACCAGTGTCATCAAGCAGGAAATCAGCCAGTACAAGACCGAGCTCGACGTCGCCGAGATCGGCCGCGTCCTGGAGGTCGGTGACGGCGTGGTCCGCATCTACGGGCTGGCCAAGGCCATGGCCGGCGAGATGCTCGATTTCGGCGAAGGGGCCGTCGGCACCGTCTTCAACCTCGAAGAGAACTCGATCGGCGCCGTGGTGCTCGGCGACTACCTGGGCATCAAGGAAGGTGACGAGGTCCGCACGACCGGGCGCCTGCTGAGCGTGCCCGTCGGCGAGGAGATGGTGGGCCGCGTCGTCGACCCGCTGGGGCGTCCGCTGGACGGCCGCGGGCCGATCCAATCGCCGCACCGCCGCCCGCTCGAAGTCATCGCCCCCGGCATCGCCGAGCGACAGCCTGTGAACGAGCCCCTGCAAACGGGCCTGAAGGCGATCGACAGCATGATCCCCATCGGTCGCGGCCAGCGCGAGCTGATCATCGGCGACCGCAAGACCGGCAAGACGGCCATCGCCATCGACACGATCCTGAACCAGAAGGGTGGCGACGTCATCTGCGTGTACGTGGCGGTGGGCCAGAAAGAGTCCACGGTGGCCACGATCGTGGAGACCTTCCGCAAGTACGACGCGATGGACTACACCATCGTGGTGACGGCCAGCGCGTCGGACCCGGCCCCCCTCCAGTACATCGCCCCCTACGCCGGCTGCGCCATGGCCGAGTACTTCATGTACGAGCACGGCCGGGCGACGCTGTGCGTGTACGACGACCTGTCGAAGCAGGCCCAGGCCTACCGGCAACTTTCGCTGCTCCTGCGGCGGCCGCCGGGCCGCGAAGCCTATCCCGGCGACGTGTTCTACCTGCACAGCCGCCTGCTGGAGCGGGCTTGCAAGGTCGCCGAGCGGCGGATCATCGTGCCCCGCGGCGCCCCGCCGGAGACGAAGAAGGGCGTCAACGGCAAGGTGTACGTCGGCGAGCAGGACGCAGAGGCGGCGAAGACCGACCTCGAGGCCATGCCGAACAAGGACCAGCACGAGATGCGGCGCATGCCCGGCAGCGGCGGCAGCCTGACCGCCCTGCCGATCATCGAGACGCTCGAAGGCGAGGTGTCGGCGTATATCCCGACCAACGTGATCTCGATCACCGACGGCCAGATTTACCTCGAACCGGACCTGTTCTTCGCCGGCGTGCGGCCCGCGGTCAACGTGGGCATCAGCGTCAGCCGCGTCGGCGGTAACGCCCAGGTGCCGGTGATGAAGAAGATCGCCGGCTCGTTACGGCTGGACCTGGCCGCCTTCCGCGAGCTCGAGGCATTCGCCCAGTTGGGCACCGAGCTCGACGCGGCGACGCAGAAGTCGCTGGACCGCGGACGGGCGATGGTCGAGCTGCTCAAGCAGCCGCAGTACGAGCCGATGCCGGTCGTCGATCAGATCCTCTCGATCCACGCGGGCGCGCGCGGCTTCCTGGACGACCTGCCGCTGGACCGCATCCGGGCCTTCGAGCAGGCGCTGCTGAAGCACTACAACGACGAGTTCCCCGAGGTCCGCGATCAGGTCCTCCAGGCACCGAAGCTCACCGATGAGTTGGACGACCGGCTCAAAGAAATCGTGCGTAACTTCAAGACGACCTTCCTCGCGAAGCAGGGTAGCTAAACCATGGCCAAGGCGCGGGCCATCACCAAACGCCGGCGGGCTGTGCGGAACATCCGCAAGATCACGCAGACGATGCAGCTCATCGCCACGGCCCGCTTTCAGAAGTGCATGCAGCGGGCCCTCTCGTCGCAGCCCTACACCGCCCGCATCCGCGAGATGATTCAGACGCTGGCGGCGGCCGGGGCAGCCGAGCACCGGCTGCTGCGCCCGCAGGAGGGCGTGGCGCCAAGCATCCTGCTGACCATCACCTCGAGTCGCGGGCTGTGCGGGGCGTACAACATGTCCGTGCTGCGGACGGCGCTCGAGCACCGCCAGAAGCTCATCGACCAGGGCCTGGCGCCCGAACTGGAGATGGTCGGCAAGAAGGGCGTGAACTACTTCCGCTTCCTGGATTACGACCTGGCTGCCACGATCACCGACGTCGAGGACCGCATCGCCTTCAGCCGCGTGGCCGAGATGGCCGAGCGTTACATCCGGCTGTACGAGCAGGGCGCCGTGGCCCGCGTCGACGTGGCCTACACCCGTTTTCACTCGGTCGGCCTGCAACGGTCGACCATCATGCAGTTGCTGCCGATTGAGCCGCCGGCCCAGCCCGCGAGCGAGACGCCGACCGTGCCGGTGCAGTTCGAGTTCTCGCCAGCGCCGGCCGGGCTGCTGGCTCGCCTCATTCCCGAGGCGGTCAAGGTGCAGCTTTTCCAGTGCTTCAACGACTCGATCGTCAGTGAGCAGGTCTCCCGCATGGTGGCCATGAAGGCCGCCACCGACGCGGCGGGCGACATGATCAAGTACCTCACCCGCCAGTACAACCGCGCCCGCCAGACGCAGATCACGCTCGAACTGGCGGATATCGTCGGCGGCGCGAACGCGGTGGGTTAGAAAGACTCCGCGCGGAGCGAACGGGAGCTGGTTATGTCCAACAGCGGCGAAAACTGGGGCAAGATCACGCAGGTCATCGGCTCGACCCTCGATGCCGAATTCGCCGAGGAGCACCTGCCGCGGATCTACAACGCGCTACAAGTCAAGGTGCGCCGACCCGTCGGTGCCGTCACCGAGGAGGAGACCCTCTGGTGCGAGGTCGCCAGTCATCTCGGCGGCGGCAAGGTGCGCGCCGTGGCCCTCGGCAGCACGGACGGCGTCGTCCGTGGCAGCCCGATCCTCGACCGCGGCGAGCCCATCACCGTACCCGTCGGCGAGATCACCCTCGGCCGCGTGTTCAACCTCGTCGGCGAGCCCATCGACGGCCGCGGCCCCGTGGCGGCCACCGAATTCCGCCCGATCCATCACGAGCCGCCCGATTTCGCCGACCTCACCCCCAAGACCGAACAGTTCGAAACCGGCGTCAAGGTCATCGACCTGCTGGTGCCCTTCGTCCGTGGCGGAAAGATCGGCCTCTTCGGCGGCGCGGGGCTCGGCAAGACGGTCGTGATCCAGGAGCTCATCGCCCGCATCGCCACCCAGCACGGCGGCTTCTCGGTCTTTGCCGGCGTGGGCGAGCGCACCCGCGAGGGCAACGACCTCTGGCTCGAGATGCAGCACGCCAAGATCGGCACCACCGGCAAGTCGGTCATCGACCAGACGGCGATGGTCTTCGGACAGATGAACGAGCCCCCCGGCTCGCGCCTGCGGGTGGCCCTGACCGCCCTGACCATGGCCGAGTACTTCCGCGACCAGAGCGGCGCCGACACGCTGCTATTCGTGGATAACATCTTCCGTTTCTCGCAGGCCGGCTCGGAAGTCTCCGCCCTGCTGGGCCGCATGCCGTCGGCCGTCGGTTATCAGCCGACGCTCGGCACCGAGATGGGCGAGTTGCAGGAACGCATCACGTCCACCAAGTCCGGCGCCGTGACGTCCGTGCAGGCCGTGTACGTACCCGCCGACGACCTGACCGACCCCGCGCCGGCCACGACCTTCACGCACCTCGACGCCTTCATCGTGCTGGAACGCTCGATCTCCGAGAAAGGCATCTACCCCGCCATCGATCCGCTCGGCTCGTCGAGCCGCATTCTCGATCCCGGCATCGTCGGCGAAGAGCACTACGCCGTCGCCCGCCGCGTGCAGGAGATCCTCCAGCGCTACCGCAGCCTTCAGGACATCATCGCCATTCTGGGTGTCGAAGAGCTCTCGGAAGAGGACAAGCTCACCGTCTCGCGTGCTCGCAAGATCGAGCGCTTCTTCTCGCAACCGTTCTTCGTCGCCGAGCAGTTCACCGGCTTCCCCGGCAACTACACGAAGCGTGAAGACACCGTACGCAGCTTCAAGGAGCTGTGCGACGGCAAGTGGGACCACCTGCCGGAGCAGGCCTTCATGTACGTCGGTGCGGTCGAGATGGCGGCGGAGAAGGCCGAGCGGATGAAGGCCGAGGCCTGATCTTAACAAACGCCCGGTTCGGTCTTAACAAATGGGGGGAAGCGCTAACAAGCGCAGATCCACTATTGAGTTGTGGTTTCGGCGCGTTCTCGACGCGCCGGAGCCGTGTTAGCGATTGTTGAGAGTTTGTGGATGTTCTGTTCAGAACGCGCCTTGAACGAACATCTTCAGGAAGTACTCTGGATGCAACTTCTCAACGCGGCACGGGAACGGATGTATGTCGCCCACGGCGCGATTAACCGCTTCAACGCTGATTCCCGAACGGGACAAATGGACTGCATGTGACGGCGCCGAAGTTGTCCTGCGCGACGGCCGCGACGACCTGGTGTTGCTGTCCTACTCCTCCGGCGCCTGGCACGTGACCCGCCATGCGAGTCGCACGCCCGGCAACGGCCTGGCGGCGATGCACGAGAGCATCGCTTGGCGCGGCGCCGTGTACGACGGCAACGGTCAGCCGCTGCTAACGCTGACCGAGTCGGATCCGGCGGGCCGGTGGAGTGCGCTGTACCGGGAGATCGTCGCGGTCTGGACGCCGGACGTGTAGGCGTTTCGCTCACGCCGACGGCGAAGGCCGGCGGGCGGCGCTTATCGGAGCCTAACCAACGTCCGGACGTCTCGGCGGGGGTAATTCAATGGGGCCGAAGCGGTCTTCGTGCGCCTTCATTGTCTGTTGCAGTGCGATCATCAGCCGCTTGGCGTTCGCCGGCAGCAGGGCCACGCGGTGTGTGATCTTGACCACGGGCTGCTTCAGGCCGGGCATGGGCAGGTTGGTACCCAGGTGCAGCACGATTTCCTCCGCGGAGCCGGCGACGGCGAACGAATTGGCGTAGACCGTCTCCATCTGCCCCACGTCGAGGCGCACCTGCTGCGGCTGCCCCTGCGGCTGTCCTGGCTGCTGGCTGTCTTCTTCGCCGAAGATCATCCTGTTTCCTCCGCGGGAGCGTTTCTCCCGGGCGCCGCCCCCGTCGGAGGTCAGTCTACGAAACCTGCCCCCCCGCCACAACCGGCAAACAAGCGAATCGCCGCCGGCGGGGTTCAAGAGTCTCAAGGATCTAATGTTTGCGCGCGACGTAAATGAGACTCTTGGCGGCAGACGGGCGGGCGCGGTGGCGCGTTGCGGGCGGTGCTGTGTTGAATGTGCGCGTGTTGGGCACTTTGGGGGAGCCTTCAGCAACAAGCCGTGAGCCGTAGCGGCCGGTCTCCGTGCCGGCCGTTTGTAGCGTCCGGGCTCCGTACCGGACGTCTTGGGAGTGTGGCATGCTGAAGCCTCTGGCGCCGGCATGTCTTTGCCTGGCGTAGGGAAGAACATGCCGGCGCTGCGCTTCGGCATGCCACACAGGCGGGAG